>NZ_JBLFJV010000011.1:0-381584 GCF_047444975.1 Streptomyces sp. CWNU-52B
TCGCCGACAAGAACGACTCGGTCCCCTCCGTCGGCCGGTGATACATCCACGACAACAACCCCAACGCGAACATGTTCTTACTGCGCTCCGCCTCCTTGCGGGAGAGCCCGAACTCCTTGAGCGCCTCGACGGTCAGCGTGGTCAGCGGCACCGGATGAAGGCGGTAACCGTCGAGGAGACCGTCTTCCAGCGGCGAGGTCGCATACCCCGCCTTCCGCGTCGCCCGTTTTGTGAACTCGTCCGTGTTCACGATGATCTGCGCGCCGCGTGGCAGGTCGGAGAGGTTGGCCTTGAGCGCTGCCGGGTTCATGGCGACCAGGACGTCGGGTGCGTCGCCCGGGGTGAGGATGTCGTGGTCGGCGAAATGCAGCTGGAAAGACGAAACGCCCGGCAGGGTTCCTGCGGGCGCGCGGATCTCGGCGGGGAAGTTCGGCAGTGTCGAAAGGTCGTTCCCGAACGACGCCGTCTCGGAGGTGAAACGGTCTCCGGTGAGTTGCATACCGTCACCCGAGTCCCCCGCGAACCGGATGACCGCTCGGGGCCGGCGCTCGGTGCGCGTGGGGGTGGTCGCTTTCGTCGGAGGGTCTGCGGTGGGTGATGAGGCAGCAGTCACCGGTCCTCAACTTCCTCGCTCGGGAATCGCGGCCGTTGCAGCTTCGGTACGAGTGCTTGAGGGGCGGTCAAGAAGCGGTGCATCCGGCCGGGGGCGCACGAGGCGCGCGTGAGCCGGTTTCCAGCGCCGCTCCAGCCCCACTGCGCACCCTGGGGCCGACGCACCGAGAAAGGGATCACATGGACCTTCACCCACTTCCGCTCCGGGAACGCACGGCCGAACTCCACGAGTTGCGTGAGGCGGTGCGCCGCGGTCCGGACGGACGGGCGACACGGGCGCAGCACGCGAAAGGGAAGCTGACCGCGCGCGAGCGACTCGACATCCTCTTCGACAAGGGCACGTTCACCGAGACCGAGGGCCTTCGCAGGCATCGTGCCGCCGGTTTCGGGATGGAGGGCCGGCGCCCGCACACCGACGGGGTGGTGACCGGCTGGGGGACGGTGCACGGCCGTACGGTCTTCGCCTACGCACACGACTTCCGGATCTTCGGCGGAGCGTTGGGCGAGGCGCACGCGCAGAAGATCCACAAACTGATGGATCTGGCTTCGGCGACGGGTGCCCCGCTCATCGGTCTGTGCGACGGTGCGGGCGCCCGCATCCAGGAAGGTGTCACCGCGCTCGCGGGCTACGGCGGAATCTTCGCCCGCAACGTCCGCAACTCCGGGGTGATCCCCCAGATCAGTGTCGTCATGGGCCCCTGTGCCGGGGGTGCCGCCTACTCTCCCGCGCTCACCGACTTCGTCTTCATGGTGCGCGGCACGTCACAGATGTTCATCACCGGGCCCGATGTCGTCCAGGCGGTGACCGGCGAGGAGATCACCATGGAACAGCTCGGTGGCGCCGATCCGCACGCCATGACCTCGGGCGTGGCCCACGCGGTCTTCGACGACGAGGAGGAGTGCCTGGAGCACGTCGGGTTCCTGCTGTCGTTCCTGCCCGCCAACAACCGCGAACTCCCGCCCGCGCTGCCCGAGTCGGACCCGGCGGACCGCCGCACCGAGCCGCTGCTGGACCTCGTGCCGGCCGACTCCCGTGCCTCGTACGACATGCGCGCCGTGATCGAGGAGATCGTCGACGACGGCAACCTGTTCGAGGTCCACGAGCACTGGGCGGCCAACATGGTGTGCGGACTGGCTCGGCTCGGCGGTGAGGTCACCGGTGTCGTCGCCAACCAGCCCACGACGCAGGCCGGGGTGCTCGACATCCACGCCTCCGAGAAGGCGGCCCGGTTCGTACGGTTCTGCGACGCGTTCAACATTCCGCTCGTCACACTCGTCGACGTCCCCGGCTTCCTGCCGGGTGTCGACCAGGAGCACGGCGGGATCATCCGGCACGGCGCGAAGTTGCTGTACGCCTACTGCGACGCCACCGTGCCCCGGGTACAGCTCATCCTGCGCAAGGCGTACGGCGGCGCGTACATCGTCATGGACTCCCGCTCCATCGGCTGCGACATGTCGTTCGCCTGGCCTGCCAACGAGATCGCGGTCATGGGTGCCGAAGGCGCGGCCAACGTGGTCTTCCGCCGGGAGATCGCCGCCTCCGACGATCCGGGGGCCACCCGCGAACGGCTCGTCAAGGAGTACCGCAGTGAACTCATGCACCCCTACTACGCGGCGGAACGTGGCCTCGTCGACGACGTGATCGACCCTGCCGAGACTCGCTCCCGCCTCATCGGCGCTCTGCGGATGCTGCGCCGCAAGCACGTGACGCACCCGTCACGCAAGCACGGGAACCCGCCGCAGTGAGCCCCGCCGGCCACACCGTCCGGGTGGTACGGGGCCACCCCACCGACGCCGAACTGTCGGCCCTGCTCACGGTCCTGCTGGCACGCGCCAGGCCGGTGGACCGTCCCAGGACGGGCCGGGCTCCGCTCGCCACGCGGTGGGCCACGGGCTGGGCCGCCCAGGGATTCCCCGGCTGGGCGGCATGAGACCCGACCTCCGCCGGATCACACCTCACTCACCCCACTCACCCCCGCTGAACCCGCCCGAGAATGGCCCGCATCTCCGCCACCGGGATCTTGGGCCTGCGGTCCGCCGTGAACAGGCCGTTGATCTCCTGCTCCGTGTCCGTGAACTGGGTGAAGCAGAAGCCCGCGAGGCCGGAGTCCACCGCGGCGCCCACCAGGTCGGCCAGCCGGTCGGTGAACTCCTCCTTCGTGGCGACGGTGTCGTAGCCGAACCACTCGGCGCCCTCGGCCGGTTCGAAGGTGGCCCCGCCGAACTCGCTGAGCACGACCGGCTGGCCCTGGTGACGTACGCCGTCCAGGAGGAGCCGTTTCGCGCCGGGCCACGGATCGGTGAGTTCGCCGCGGCGCAGCGAGGCGTGGCCGTAGCGTTCGCGCAGCACCTCCGCGCGCTGCGTGTAGTCGTGGACGCCCCAGATGTCGGCCGCGGATATCTCCCACCCGTCGTTGGAGACCGCGGGGCGGGACGGGTCCAGGGTCTTGGTCAGGTGGTACAGGGCATCCATGAAGTGGCGCTGTTCGGGGACGAGCGCGGGGTTCGGGACGGACCAGGACTCGTTGACCGGCACCCAGGCGACGATCGAGGGATGGCTGAGGTCGCGGGAGATCGCCTCGGTCCACTCGGCGACCACCCGCCGCACCGTCGTCGTGCCGAACGTGTAGGCCGAGGGCATCTCCTCCCACAGCAGCAGGCCGAGCCGGTCGGCCCAGTAGAGGAAGCGGGGGTCCTCCAGCTTCTGGTGGATGCGCAGCCCGTTGAGCCCGGCCTCCTTGGCGAGTTCGGCGTCGCGGCGCAACTCGTCGGCGGACGCGGACAGGTGGGACCCGGGCCAGTACCCCTGCTGCAGCGCGAACCGCAGGAAGTACGGCTTGTGGTTGAGCAGGAAGCGTCCGCTGTCCCAGCCGACGTCGCGCAGTCCCAGGTAGGACGTGACACGGTCGACCACCGGAGTGCCGGCACCGCCGACCACCGCCGTGCCTGCACCGCCGTCGTCGTCCGCCGCGTCGCTCAGTACCACCGTCGCGTCCACCAGATGCGGGTGCTCCGGGCTCCAGAGCAGCTCCTCCAGGGCCTGCCCGTGACGCAGCGCCGGCACCGAGATGTCGAACACCGTCTCCTGACCGTCGGCCAGTACCCGCTGCTCGGCGAGCACCCGGTCCGCCAGAGCCAGGCGCACCGTCACCGCGAGAGGCCGCCGCGGCCACGTGGCGAGGCGCACCTCGCAGCGGACCCGGGCATGGGCGACGTCGGGTGTCCAGTGCAGCGACGCCACATGCTGCTCGGGCACCTCCTCCCACCACACCGGCTGCCAGATGCCGGAGGTGCGGTGGTACCAGATGGCGTGCGGGTCCCGGCGCCAGTCCTGCTTGCCGCGGGGCTGTGTGGCGTCGAGCGGCTGGTCCTCGACCCGGACGACGAGCACCTGTTCCCCATCCCGCGTGACGGCGTCGGTGAGATCGCAGGTGAAGCCCGTGTGGCCGCCCTCGTGACGGCCGACCGGATGACCGTTCAGCCAGACGTCGGCCCGGTGGTCGACCGCCCCGAAGTGCAGCAGGAGACGCCGGCCCGCAGCCGGCGCGGTCACGTCGATCGTGCGCCGGTACCAGAGCACGGGGTGGAACCCGGTGTCCCCGATGCCCGAGGCCGCCGACTCCGGGGGATACGGGACCGTGATGGTCGAGGCGAAGGGCTCGGTGGTGCGCGGATCCATCCAGCGGTCGGACCGGCCGCGATCCTCGTCGTCGTGGGCGAACCGCCACGGACCGCTCAGGTCGTGCCAGTCGGGATCCCGGACGATCTGCGGCCTCGGGTGGCCTGCGGCGTCCAGATGGGTGTGGGGCATGCGAGATCTCCGGTGGGGCGTGCATAGGGGGTGGGGGTGGGGACGGGGCGTGAACAAGTGGGGGGAGGGAGAGGGAAGGAGGCCGGGGCGAGTGACGGGGTCAGCCGGGCGGTGGGCGGTCCCCCGCGCCGGGGAGGTCGACCGCCGTGCCGCGGAGGTCCACCACCGTCGCGGCGAACGCCAACGGCCCCGGCAGCAGCGGCAGGAGCAGCGGTATCGACCAGGCCAGCAGCACGGCCAGGACGATCGCGCCGGCCAGGAGGAGCGTGCCGCGCCGGTCGGCCACCGACCGGACCAGAGCCTCGCGGGCCGACAGCCGGTACGGGGCGTCCAGTGCCGTGGCACGCAGCCCCACGACCATGGCGCCCAGGGTCGTCAGGGTTAGGGCGGGTGCCATCACGGCCGCGCCCGGCAGTGCGCTGCGCACCAGCGCGGCGTCGACCAGCAGGACGACGACGAGCAGCGGCGGGACCAGCCCCGCGGCCAGCGCCCGTACCGTCAGGTGGGCCCGCAGGTGGCCGAGGTACACCCGGGCGCCGGCCTGTGCGCCGTCGCCCGCCGTGTCCCGGAGGGTCGCCGACGCGGCGGAGAAGGCGGCCGGAATCGTGACGACGGGCAGACAGGCGACACCCGTGAGCAGGCCGACGAGCAGCATGTCGGCGAAGAGGGTGAAGCCGGATCCGAAGACCTCGCCGGGTTCCCGGCGGTCGCTGGGCGGCAGCGTGGGTGCGTGTGCCATGTCGCCGCCTCAGCCCTTCAGTCCGGAGGTCGCCATGCCCTGCACCAGATAGCGCTGGAACACGAAGAAGAACAGCACGATCGGCAGCACCGAGATCACCGACATCGCGAACATGGGCCCGTACGCGGAGGTGCTGGACTGGTCGACGAAGCTGCGCAGGGCCACCGTGATGGTGAACTTCTCCGGCGCGAACAGATAGATCATCTGCGTGAAGAAGTCGTTCCACGTCCAGATGAACGTGAAGATCGCCGTGGTGATCAGCGCCGGCCGGGTCAGCGGCAGCGTGATGGCCCAGTACGTACGGAACGGGCCGCAGCCGTCGATACGGGCCGACTCCTCCAGCTCACGCGGCAGCCCCCGCATGAACTGCACGATGAGGAAGACGAAGAACGCCTCCGTGGCGAGGAACTTGGGCAGGATCAGCGGCCAGTACGTGTCCACCATGCCGAGCTGGTTGAAGATGATGTACTGCGGGATCAGCACCACATGGTGCGGCAGCATCAGCGTGGCCACCATGAAGGCGAACATCACCTTGCTCATCCGGAAGCGCAGCCGGGCGAACGCGTAGGCGGCCAGGGAGCACGACAGGACGTTGCCGATGACGGCGCCGCCCGCGATCAGCACGGTGTTCCAGAGGAGCCGGGTCACCGAGACGTCCGAGACGCCGTCCATCGCGGTCGTGTAGTTGGACCACTCCAGATGGCTCGGCCACAGGTCGAGGCTGGTCACCACCTGGTCGGCCGGCTTGAGCGACGTGGCGAGCAGCCACGCCAGGGGGTACAGCAGGACGAGCAGGCCCACGACCGCGATCGTGTGCGGCAGCCATCGCTTGGCAGTCAGGTTCATCGTCCCTCCTCGTCCGCGTAGAAGACCCAGGACCGGGACGTCCTGAACAGGATCAGCGTGATGACGCCGATGGCGATCAGCAGCAGCCAGGCCATGGCCGCCGCGTAGCCCATGTGGGAGGCGGTGAAGCCGCGCTCGTACAGGTACAGCGTGTAGAACATCGTCGAGTCGGCGGGGCCGCCGTCACCGCCGCTGATCGCGTAGGCCGGGGTGAACACCTGGAAGGACTGGATCATCTCCAGCACCAGGTTGAAGAAGACGACCGGGGACAGCATCGGCACCGTGACGGAGACGAACTGCCGCCAGCGGCCCGCGCCGTCCAGCGCCGCCGCCTCGTAGAGGTCGGGCGAGATCTGCATCAGCCCCGCGAGGAAGATCACCATGGGGGCGCCGAACTGCCACACCGTCAGCAGGACGACCACGAACACCGACAGGTCGGGGTTGCCGATCCAGCCTGCGCCGCCGCCGATGCCGAGGGTGCTCAGCAGATCGGGGACGGTGCCGCCGTCGTTGAACAGCGCCCGCCACACCAGGGCGATCGTCATGCTCGCCCCGAGCAGCGAGGGCGCGTAGAAGGCGGAGCGGTAGAAGGCACGGCCGCGGCCGAGGTTCTTCAGCAGCATCGCCGCCCCGAGCGCGAGCAGCAGCTTGAGCGGCACGGCGAGAACGACGTACAGCAGCGTGGTGCCCACCGACCGCCAGAACCGGGGGTCCTCGGTCAGCATCTCCTTGTAGTTGCGCAGCCCCACCCACTGCGGCGGGTCGAACAGGTTGTAGTCCGTGAACGACAGGTACAGCGACACGGCCATCGGCACCAGCGTGAGCACGATCGCGCCGAGCATCCACGGCGTGAGGAACACGAAGGCGGGCCACTGCTGTTCACGCCGCGGGCGCCGGCGCCCGGCCGGCGCTTCCGATGTCGTCGCGCGCCGGGCGCTCGCGGGCGCCCTGGTCGACACTGTGCTCATGACCGCAGCTCCCTCTTGGCCTCGTCGATGAGTTCGCGCGCCGCCTGCCGCGGAGAGGCCAGGTCGTACATGACGCGCTGGTACGCACGCTTGAAGGCGGTCTGGATCGCGACATCGCCCCGCGGGGGTGCGGTCGGCGGGGCGTCCAGGCCGTACTTCTCCATCGTCAGCGAGTACTCGTAGATCTCCCGCTCCGCTCCTTCGAGGGTCTTGGCGACGGTGGCGGCGATCTTCCGGTTCGGCGGTGTCGACCGGCTGAAGCCGAGGACGGCGCCGGCCCGTGGGTCGTTGACGAGGAAGTCGACCAGCGCGGTCGCCTCCTCGGGGTGCGGCGTGTTGGCCCCGACGCCCACCAGCATCGAGGGCTTGAAGTACGCGCCCTGCTTCCCGTCGGTCGTGGGGACCGGCGCGTAGTGGATCTGGTCGCCCATGAGCGCCGTGTAGCCGGGGAAGGGCGCGTCCCAGGTGAAGTCGGCGGCGGCGAGCCCGCGGCCCATGGGGCTGGTCTCCGTGGTGATCGCCTGCGACGTGTCCTTGGCCTGCGCGGTGGCGCCCTCCCTGCGGAGCTTGTCGCTGAACGTCCAGAACTCGGTGAGGTCGTCCTCGGTGAAGCCGAGCTTCGTCTGGCTCGCGTAGAGCTGCCCGCCGCGGCTGCGCAGCCAGTCCTCGAAGATGTCCTCGTTGACCCCGTTGTCGTTGGCGCCCGCCTTGGGGCGTCCGTCCGGGGACTTCAGACCCAGGTCGGCGATCTTCCGGTTGGCGTCCGCCCAGTCGTCCCAGGTCCAGTCGGGCCGGGGCGTGGCGATGCCCGCCTTCTTGTAGACGGCGGCGTCGTACGCGTATCCGGTGATCCCGCGGCCCATCGGCACCGCGTACTGCTCGCCCTGGTAGGTGCCGGTGTGCAGGAAGTCCTTGTCGATCTCGGACGTGCGGATCGAGCCGTCCGCGACGGCGTCGCCCAGCGGCAGGAGCGCGCCGCCTCCCGAGTACTGGGAGATCTGCCGGTAGTCCAGCTGGGCCACGTCGGGAATGCCACCGCCCGCGGCCTGGGTGGCGAGCTTCTGCATGTACGAGCCGAAGTCCGCGTTGGAGGTGCGGACGGTGATGCCGGGGTGTTCCTTCTCGAAGAGCCGTACGGCCTCTTTGGTGCGCTCGGCACGGTCGTCGTTGCCCCACCAGGTGAAGGTGAGGGTGACGCCGCCTGACGCGGTGCCGCTCTCGGCGGAACACGCGGAGAGCGAGGCCGTCAGAGCGGTGCTGAGACCGACGGCGGCCGCTGCCAGGACGGCCCGGCGGCCTGGGTGTCGGCGCCGGCCACTGCTTCGGGGCTCGGGCATGGGGGCCTTCCAGAGATGGGAAGAGACAATGGACATGGACATGGACATGGACATGGACATGGGCGGGGTCGGCGTCGGCGGTGGCGGTGGCGGTGGATGCCGGATCCAGGCCCGGATCCGGCATCCACCGAGGGGAGTCAGATGCCCGGGTAGACGGCCAGCCGGCCGCACATGCCGAAACGGCCGCGTGCGGTGGGTCCGGTCGCGGCCACCCCGGCCTCGGCCAGATAGGCGGCCTCGTCCTTGCCGCGCAGCGCGTCGAACTGCGCGCGGGTCGCCTCCGCGGCGGCGTGCGCACCGTCGCGCCACCGCTGCTCCCAGTCGTCGAGGCGGGGCCGCACCAACTCGGCGGCGGCCCGCCGGAACGCCGCGAGCGGCTCCGGATCACCGGCCTCGAAGGCCTCGCGCAGCTCCAGGAAGCGCCGGGTCGCCAGGTCGCGGCGGGCGCGCGCGATCCGTACCTGCTCGGCCTCGGGGACGTCGGACGGGATACGGATCGCCTCGGCGTACGTGTCCGCGTCGACGAGGCGGTCCGGCGGCAGGGTGAGCACCGCGTCGCCCGCCTCGGGCAGACCGCTGTTCTGCATCACGACGGTGATCTCCAGGCCCCCGTCGTTGATCAGCCGATGGATCGTGCCCGGCGTGAACCAGGCCACGGTGCCAGGTTCCAGCGCCGTCTCCTGACAGCCCGAGGCGGTGAGGGTCTGCACCGCGCCCCGGCCCGCCGTCACCACGTACCCCTCGCTGCACGTGAGGTGAAGGTGCGGGGTGCCGCCGCCGGGCAGGCCCTCGACGGTCGGCCAGTCGTACACGGTCAGCCGGGACACGCCGACCGCCGCCGGGAAGCCGCCGTACGTTCCGCTCGCCACGCTCACCATGCCAGCCCCGCCAGGTGCGCGGCGATCCGCTCGCGGTCCCAGGCGCCGTCGGCGACGAGGACGCGGTAGCTCCGGGCGAGGGTGTCGCCGGGGGAGAGGACCAGCTCCTCGTGGAACGCCCAGGACGGCGCGACCGCGGCGAACGGGTCGCTGCGTACGAACCAGTGCGCCGGGTGCGTCCCCTTCTCGCCCGCGTGGTCGTTGGCCGGCGCGTGCTCGAAGACGAGGGTGGCGTGGCCGTCCCGTCCGTCGTGCTCACCGACGTACGCCAGCCAGGGGGCCTGGCTGCCCATCAGGTCACCCTCGACGGCGGACTCGGCGGACTCGGCTGCTTCGGCTGCTTCCGAGATGAAGACCTGGCCGTCGCGGAAGGCGCGCGGGCCGCGCCAGAACAGCCCGGTGTAACCGGCGGCGGGGCGGCCATGGGTGGTGGGGCTGCCGAACCGCAGCGGCTCGGTACGCCGGTTGGTCACCGCCGACGTCCAGGTGAAGGCCCAGCTGCCGGCCTCGGGGTCGACGTCGGTCACCTCGATGCGGCGCTCCTCCTCGGCCCACAGCGTGCCGTCGTGCGGGTGCCAGGTCAGCCGCTCGGCGATGACGACGCGGTCCTCGGAGGCCGTGACCTCCTCGAAGCCCACATGGGCCATCGAGCCGACCTTCTCGGCCAGCGGGAGGTACCCCTCGCCGTGCACATAGGTGTTGCCGCCCCACAGGTTCTGCCCCGACAGATGGGACGCCGTCAGCTGCAGCCCCTTGTGCCACCGGTGGTCGTTGGGGCGGTAGTCGGTGACGAGCCCGCCGGACAGGGTCCGGATCGGGTGCAGGTACGGCTTGGGTGCCTCCCAGGCGGCTTCCGGACGGTACACGTAGGAGAACAGCTCGGTACCGGTCGCCTCGTGGGCCACGGTGATGCGGTCACCGTGGGCGTGGGTCAGCGAGAGCGTCATGCGTGATCCTCTTCCTTGCGCGGGCCGGCCGGCGCCCAGCCTGGGGCGCCGCCGTGCAGCTCGGTGTAGTACGGGTCACCGGGACCGATGTCGCCGGCCCGTACGGTCGTGTCGGTGAACGCGGACTTGTACACGGCGGTGATGAACTCCAGCGTCTGCCGGCCGCCCGAGCCGCTGGTCGCGTGGCGCCGGCCGTTCCTGATGTCGTCGACCAGGACGCGCAGTTGGGCCAGGTGCGAGCTGGGCAGGTCGGTGCCGAAGTCGCGCCAGGCCGCCACCGTCTCCTCGGGAACCCCGGGCGCGGGGGTGATGCGCCAGTCCGCGTTGCGGTAGCCGTACAGGTGGGTCAGCTCGATGGTGGCCAGCTCGCAGTCGATGCGGATACGGCTGACCTCGTCCGGGCTCAGCACGCTGTTGACGACGGTGGCGACGGCCCCGTCGGCGAAGCGGACCTGCGCGGTGGACACGTCCTCGGTCTCCACGTCGTGCACGAGCCGGGCGGCCATGCCGCGCACCTCGGCCCACGGGCCCATCAGGTCGAGGAGCAGGTCGGTCTGGTGGATGCCGTGCCCCATCGCGGGGCCGCCGCCCTCGGTCGCCCAGCGGCCCCGCCACGGCACGGCGTAGTAGGCGCGGTCCCGGTACCAGGTCGTCTGGCAGTGGGCGACCAGCCGCCGGCCGAACGCGCCCGCCCGCAGCAGACCGCGGATGTGCCGCGCGCCGGAGCCGAAGCGGTGCTGGAAGACGATGGAGGCGTACGGATCCGCGTCGCCGCCCTTCTCCGCGGCCTCCATGGCGTCGAAGTCCGCCAGCGACGGGCACGGCGGTTTCTCGCTCCACACCCAGGCCCCGGCCGTGAGCGCCGCCACGGTCTGCTCCCGGTGCACGGCGGGCGGCGTGCACAGCACCACCAGGTCCGGCCGGATCTCGGCGAGCATCGCGCCGAGATCCGTGGACGTGTACGCGATCCCCGTCTCGTCGGCGAGGGCGCGTGCCGCGACCGGGTCGACGTCGACCGCTGCCACGATCTCCACCGCGCCCTCGTCGGCCAGGGTCCGCAGCGCGGGGAGGTGGCTGGAACGCGCGATGCCTCCCGTGCCGACCACGGCGGTGCGCAGCGGGGTGTACGAACGGTTCGCGGACATGCGGACCCTCTCAAGAGACAGACAGACAGACGACAGATGGACAGTCGGGCGGGCGGGCGGACGGGCCCCACCGCGGGCAGCGCGGACGGCCTCGATGTGCGGCGGCCGGCCCCGGTGTGTGGCGCGGCCGGTTCTGATCGGTCGGTTCCAACGTTGTAACCGCCGCGTATCCCCGAGGTCAACCCCTTGGAAGAGAGCGCTTTCTCGACGGGGTCGGTGCTGACACGCGGGGCAGGGGCGTGCATAATCGAGGAAAACTATGCTTATGGGGGCTCGTCGGTGGCGGCAGTGACACTCAAGGAAGTGGCGCAACGCGCGGGGGTGTCGATGAAGACCGTTTCCAACGTTGTACGCGGCGCCCCGCGGGTGTCCGACAGCACCCGGACACGCGTGATGCAGGCAGTGACCGAGCTCGGCTACCGGCCGAACCCCTCGGCGCGCCGGCTGCGGACCGGCCGCAGCGGTCTGATCGCCCTCGCGGTCCCGGACCTCGCCACGCCCTACTTCGCCGAGCTGGCGCACCACGTGGGGGCGGAGGCGTCGGCCCAGGGCTTCACGGTGCTGATCGAGGAGACGCTGGGGGACGCCAGGGAGGAACTGCGGCTGGCGACCGGCGTCCACGCGTCGCTGCTGGACGGCGTGATCCTCTCGCCCCTGCATGTGTCGCCCACCGACCTCGCGCCCGTCGCCGACGAGTTCCCGCTGGTCCTGCTCGGCGAGCGCAGCTACGAGCACGATCACGTCGTGGCCGACCACGTCCTCATCGACAACGTCGCCGCGGCCCGTGACGTCGCCGCGCACCTGGCCGGCCTGGGCCGTACGCGGATCGGCGCCATCGGCGTGGACCAGCCGCAGTCGGCGACCAGCCGGCAGCGGCTGGAGGGCTTCCAGCAGGGGCTGCACGAGGCCGGGCTGACCTACGACCCGCGTCTCGCGGCACGGGTCAAGGAGTTCGACCGCAGCAACGGACTGCTGGCGATGCGCAGCCTTCTCACGCTGCCGGCCGAGGAGCGGCCCGACGCGGTCTTCTGCTTCAGCGACATGCTGGCCGTCGGTGCCCAGCACGCCTTGTACGAAGCGGGCTTGAGCGTTCCCGGCGATGTCGCCGTGGCGGGCGTGGACGGCTCCGAGGAGGCGCTCTACAGCACGCCCTCCCTCACCTCCGTGGTCCCCGACAAGGCCGCGATCGCCTCCTTGGCCGTGAAGTGCCTGGCGGCCCGCATCCGTTCGGAGGAGCGGACGTCGTTCGAGGTGTACAAGGCTCCGCACTGGCTGGAGGTGCGGGAGTCCACGGACGGGGTGCGGCGGCGCCTGTCCCGGTGAGCGGCGGAGCCCGCTCCGGCGGGGTGCCGCCGTCGTCGTACTGGTCGCGTCCGGGACCCGCCACGGCGGCGACCGGAAGCCGTCGCGCACACCCGCGCCGCCCCACGGCCGCACCGCCGCCGGCGACCGCGACTTGACGATCCGTCGGCGCCGGGTGTCCGCTGGCCCCGACGCCCCGACGCCCCGACGCCCCGACGCCCCGACGCCCCGACGCCCCGACGCCCCGACGCCCCGACGCCCCGACGCCCCGACGCCCCGACGCCCCGACGCCCCGACGCGCAGTTCTTGGGTTGTCGGCCCGGGAACGGCGAGCCCGACGCCCGACGGAGCACGGGCAGTCGACGGAGCGCGGGCAGCCGATGGTGCACGGGCAGTAGACCGGGCCCAGGCGGTCGACCGGTCGCAGGCGGTCAGCGCACCCCGGGGCGGAAGCGGATCGCGGTGCCCCCGCCCGCGGGCAGCCTCAGCTTCAGCACGGTGGACGCGCGCACCGTCTCGGTCCGGATGTCGATCGGCAGGGGATTGTCGTGCCAGCTGGTGTCCGCGGCGTCGCTGTAGATCTCGGCCGTGTACCGGCCCCGGCCCAGGAACCGCAGCGGCAGCCGCAGCGTCCGGTCGTTCTCGTCGGTGATGGCGCCGAGGTACCAGGTGTGGCCCTTGCGGCGGGCCGCCACCGTGTAGTCGCCGATCACGCAGTCCAGGAAGCGGGTCTCGTCCCAGCTGGCGGGCATGTCCTTGAGATAGGCGAACCCGGGGTGGGCGTGGTAGTTCTCCGGGGTGTCGGCCAGCATCTGCAACGGGCTGAAGAACACCGAGTACAGGGCGAGTTGCGCGGCCGACGTCGTCTGCACCCGGGTCCCGAGCCCGGCCGGGTCCCAGGTCACGGCGAGCACCCCCGGGGTGTAGTCGGCGGGCCCGCCCATGAACCTGGTGAACGGCAGAACGGTGGCCTGCTCCGGCGGGTTGCCGAGCTTGCCCATGTAGTTCTGCTGTTCCATGCCGGCGACGCCCTCGCCGGTCATCATGTTCGGGAAGGTGCGGCCGAGACCGGTCGGCTTGATGGCCTCGTGCGCGACGATCATGATCTGGTGACGGGCGGCCGTCTCGACGACCCGCTGGTAGTGACGCACCGCCTCCTGGTCGAAGTGGCTGCGGTTCACCCCGCCCAGCACGAACTTGGTGGCGTAGCCGGTCTTGACGGAGTGGATGCCCAGCTCCGCGTACCGCGAGAAGATCGTCTCCAGGTTCTGCTCGTAGTAGTCGACGAAGCCTCGTGTCTCGTTGTGCGCGGTGAACCCGACACCGTTGGCCCGTGCGTAGCGCAGGACCTCGGGCAGGTCGAAGTCGGCGCGCGGGGTGAGGAAGTCCTGACCGGTCCAGCTGCCACCGGAGTTGGTGTTCCAGCCCTCGGCGAGTACGGACGTCGCGCCCGCCTCCCTGGCGAGGTCGATGTAGCGCTTGACCCGCTCCGTCGTGGCGCCGTGCTTGGGGCCTTCGGTCCAGGTCGTGTGCCGGCGCTGCAGTTCCCACCAGACACCGACGTACGTGCCGGGTGAGACCCACGACGTGTCGGAGAGCGCGCACGGCTCGTTGAGGTTCTCGATGAGATGCGATTCGGCGAGTTCACCGGGCCGGCCGCCGATGACCAAGGTGCGCCACGGGGTGGCGAATTCGCCTTCGAGGTGGGCCTTCGCGCCGTCGGGAAGGCTGATCAGCTCACTGGTGAGGGTGCCGGGCCTGCCGCTGTCGGCGGCGAGGGTCATGCTCGGGTAGTCGATCAGCGCGGCCTCGTGCACCACGACGTACGCGCCGTCCGCGGTGGCCAGCGACAGCGGGGTCTGCGCGGTCTTCACGTCCGCCAGCGCGAGCCGCCGGTAGTGCTTCTCGTCGGCGTTCCAGTCGGTGCCCGCCGCCAGCGACCAGCTCGTGGCGGTCGGCGGCAGGGCGAACTCGGTCCGCTCGGCGGTCACGGTGTAGCTGTCGAGCCCGGCCTGGGCCGGCAGGCGGTAGCGGAAGCCGACGCCGTCGTCGAAGACCCGCACGATCAGGTCGAGCCGTAGTCCGGTCGCCGGTTGCACGGTCCGCAGTACGGCTTCCCGCGCGTGGTTGCGGACGACCGCGTCGGGCCCCCACACCGGCCGCCATCTCTCGTCCACGGTTCTGCGCCGCACGGACTCCAGCACCAGTCCGCCGGTGAGCGGGGGCCGGTCCGCCAGGTCGAGCCCGAGCCCCGAGGACGACACCAGGACCTTGCCGCGTCGTGCGACCTCGTAACGCAGCCGTCCGTCCGTCACCCGCACGGTCATCCGCAGCCGGCCGTCCGGCGAGGCGATCGTGACGTGGCCGGGCGGCGCGGCGGAGCCGGCGGACGCAGCTGAGCCGGCGGACGCGGCGGCGGGTGCCGCGAGGGCCCCGGTGAGGACGGCGCCGGCGGTGGCGCCGAGGACGGCACGGCGGTTGGGGACAGGGGTCATGTCACGCTCCATCACGGGTGGTTGGCTGCAGTACTGGGCGCCGCCCTCGCGCCGGCGTCGTGCTCCGCGCCCCCTTCAGGAGTCGGGCAGGGCGGAACGTCGACGCGCGGTCTGCCGCACCGGGTGCCGTTGCCCGTAAGTCCAACGTTGTAACAACCGCTTTCTGTGCACGTCAACCCTTCGGCGGACAGAAGTGTCGCGCGGGGGCGCCGAGGACCGGCGTCGGCCGGATTTCCGGTGTGCCGCCCCACGGTGCCCACGTCACCTCCGTGTGAACGGATAACCGCAGGTAGGGCGGGTCGCCCGGATGCTCCTCCCGTGCAGTCCCTCCTCGCCGTCCTGGGCGGGCCCAGAGGTCCGGGGCGTGGATCCGCGCCCGAACACGACAACACGAGTTGCTGCACGTTCCGTTGACAGTGAGGCGGTGCGGCGTGGAAGCTCTGCCGCGGTAAACGTTGGAATCACCGACGGAGGAGGCCCACTGCGATGGTGCAGCATCCACTCGGGCGGAGACGTCTGTTGCAGGCCTCGGCTCTGGCGTTCGCCGCGGCGGCCACCCCGTGGGCCGCTCCCACCGCGTCCGCCGCCACGGCAGCCTCGCGCTCTTCGGCCACTTCGGCTCCTTCGGCCGCGCGGCTGGTCGACGAGGACGGCTACGAACTGTGGCTGCGCTACCCGCTCGTGGCCGATCCCGGCCGCCTCGCGGAGTACCGGCGGAGTCTGACGAGCATCGCCCGGCTCGGCGACGGCCCGGTGCTGGAGAACGCCGAGTCCGAACTGCGGCGGGCGGTCGAAGGACTCACCGGTGCGGCTCCCGCCGGTGCCCGCCCGGCCAGGGCCGCGATCGTCGTCGGCCTGGTGCGGGACTCGTCGCTGCTGCGCTCCCACGTGGACGAGGACCGGGACTTCCGGCTCAGCGAGCAGGGGTTCGTGGTCAAGTCGGTGCGGGCGCGCGACGGACGCCGGCGGATCCTCATCGCGGGGCGCACCGAACGCGGAGTGCTCAGCGGGGTGTTCCACTTCATCCGGCAGGTGCAGCTCGGGACACCGCTGGCGAAGGTGTCGAGCCGGCAGAACCCGGCCGTCGGGCTGCGGATGATGAACCACTGGGACAACCGCGACGGTTCGATCGAGCGCGGATACGCCGGTACGACGGTCTTCGGCTGGGACGACCTGCCCGAGATCTCCGACCGGCACGTCGACTACGCGCGGGCGATGGCCTCCATCGGCATCAACGCCTCGGTCATCAACAACGTGAACGCCGACGCGGACTTCGTCACCGGCGGCATGCTGGACAAGCTGGCCCCCCTGGCGGCCCTCTTCCACTCGTGGGGCATCTCCCTGTGGCTCTCGGTGAACTACGCGAGCCCCCTCGTGCTGACCGCCGGCGACGAGGACCCGATCACGACGGCCGACCCCGCCGATCCACGCGTCCAGCGGTGGTGGAGCGCGAAGGCCGACGAGATCTTCTCCAAGCTGGACGGGTTCGGCGGGTTCCTGGTCAAGGCGAACTCCGAGGGCAGACCCGGCCCGCTGGACTACGGCCGTACCCATGCCGAGGGCGCCAACATGCTGGCCAGAGCGGTCCGTCCGTACGGCGGGAAGATCGTCTGGCGCAGCTTCGTCCACGAGGACTTCAGCGACTGGGCGGAGTACCAGTACCGGACCTTCGCGCCCCTGGACGGCGCCTTCGACGACAACGTCGTCCTGCAGACGAAATACGGGCCCATCGACTTCCAGGTCCGCGAACCGGTGCACCCGCTGTTCGGACGGATGCGGCGCACCCACCAGATGGCCGAACTCCAGCTGACCCAGGAGTACACCGGCCACGCCGTGCACACCGACTACCTGGCGCCGATGTGGCGCGAGGTCCTGAGCTTCCCGACCCAGGGACCGGCCACCGGACCGACCGTGGCGGAGATCCTCTCGGCGGGGTCGCTGCGGGAAGGTGAGCCGAGTACCGGCATCGCGGGCGTCAGCAACTTCGGCGCCGACCGCGACTGGACCGGCTACCAACTGGGGGCGGCCAACACCTACGCCTTCGGCCGCATGTGCTGGGACACCGACGCCGACCCCCGGGACCTGGCCGCGGAATGGGTGCGCCTGACCTTCGGCACCGACCCGAAGGTGACCGGCGTCGTCGTCGACATCCTGGCCGGTTCCAGGGAGGCGTACGAGGCGTACTCCTCCCCGCTGGGACTCGGGTACTTCACCAACCCCGGCGGCGACCACTTCGAGCCGAACCCGAAGGCGACGCTCTTCCAGTCCCACCACACCACCCCCGAGGGCACCGGCTTCGACCGCACCGCGGCCACCGGAAGCGGCTTCGCCGGGCTGTACCCGAAAGCCTGGCAGGACGTCTACGAATCCCCGGACACCTGCCCGGACGAGCTGCTGCTGTTCATGCACCGGGTCCGCTACGACCACCGCCTGCGCTCCGGCTCCACGGTCGTCCAGCACATCTACGACACCCACTTCCGGGGCGTCGAGGAGGCCGAGCGGTTCCTCCTCGCCTGGCGCACGCTCGCCGGACGCGTGGACGGGCGGCGCCACGACGACATCGAAGCCTCCTTCACGGCGCAGGTGGAGCACGCCCGGCTGTGGCGGGACACCGTCGTCGGCTTCTTCTTCGACTACAGCCGACGCGTCGACGAACGGCGTACGTGGTTCCAGGTCGCCCTGGGCGCACAGCGCGTGCTGCTCGGCGGCAGGCCGAACCTGCTGCCGGTCACCGTCACCAACGCCTCGCCGGACCGGCACCGGCTGACGGTGCGGCTGAGCCCACCGAACGGGCGGTGGACCTCCGAGCCCGCCACGGGCGAGGCCGCAGGCACCGCGACCGCCGCACTCGAACTGCCGGTCGCCCCGCCGCTGACCGGCACCGTCGTACCGTCGGACATCGACGTGTCACCGAACCTCACCCGCCTGGACGGAGCGGTCCCCGACCTGGTGGTCGCGCCGGACGGCGCCCGCTGCCGACTGGCCCTGAACGCCGGACCGGACGACGGTGTGCCGATGCCCGGGTACACCCCCCTGAAGCCGTCGTCCGCCTGGTCGGCGCAGGCCGGCTTCGGCTGGGTGGGGGAGCGGCCCACCGGACGGGACCGCGGCGGCGAACCGCTGATCCGCGACATGCTCCACCACGACCGTTCCCGGGTGCTGCGCGTCGCCGTGCCCGCAGGCCGGCACATCGCGTACGCGCTCGTCGGCGACACCGACGCGACCGCCTCGCCCACCGGGGTCGCGGTGGACGGTACGACGGTCGCGACCAGCCCACGCCAGACCGGCGGTACGTTCACCTGGCTGGAACTGCCGCTGGACGGCGGCGTTTCGGGGCGCACCCAGGACCTGACCTTCACCGGCGCGGGCGGGCCCTGGCGGCTGAACGCGCTGGCCCTTCCCGACGAGTCACTGCCGGAGCCGTCCCTGCTGGTGCTGAAGGCGACCACCGAACAGGTCTGGTGGACCGGCCGGCCGGGCGAGGTCACACTGCTGGTCCGCAACACCGGTGACACGCCCCGCGAGGTCACCGCCGAACTCACCGTCCCGGACGGCTGGGAGACCACCCCGCGCACCGTGACCGTGGCGGCGGGCGCGGAGGCGGAGCTGACGGTCACCGCGACCCCGGAACCGACACCCGGGTTCGCCACCGTGGGCATCCGCGTCGACAGCGGGGACGAGCCGGTCGAGCGCGGCCGGTCGGTGCCGGTGGCGACCGCCCCGCACGCGGACGACGCCGTACTGGCACTCGACGCGGGACCGGACGGCAGCCCCCTCGTCCCCGGCTGGACCCGGCTCACCGCCGAGGACCGGTACGACGACGAGCGCGGCTACGGCTGGACCAAGGAGCGCCCCGACAACCGCGACCGGGGCACGGGCGACGCCCTGCGGCGCGACTTCGTCACCCAGAAGATCAAGGACTTCGCGATCGGCCTGCGGGTGCCGGCCGGCGAGCACACCGTGTGGGTCCTGACCGGAGACATGGTGGCCGAGTCCGCGATCACCACCATCTCCGAGAACGGCACCGTCCTGGCGAGCTCCGGTGCCGCCACCCTGCCCGCGCGCGTCTTCCGCTGGTTCTCCTTCGGGTTGGACGGCGGCGCGTCCGGCCGCACCGCCGAACTGGACATCACGGGTTCGAAGTTGAACGGCCTGTGGCGGATCGGCGCCGTGGTGGTCGTCCGAGCGTGACGTGTGCCCCGTAACTCGAGTCCCTCAGTTCGCGTAAGGAGATCACCACACATGGCACGACCGACGACCGACTCGGAGACGGTGACGAGGGAACGGCGCAGACGGGTCAGGGGGCCGGTCTCGGGACCGGTCGCGACGGTCATGGCGATCGGCCTGATGGGATCCGGCGCGCCGCCGGCCGCCGCAGACCCGGACGACCGTCCCGGGACGTACACGAACCACGTCATGGACGACATCGCCGACGCCTACTCCGACCCGTCGATCATCCGCGGGAAGGACGGCTACTGGTACGCCTACGCGAGCCAGACGTCCATGACCAGGGAGAACGCCGGCGGCCCCTGGAACTCCCAGCGCTTCATGCCGATCACCCGCTCGTCGGACCTGGTGAACTGGACGTACGTCGGCGACGTGTTCAGCCCGGCCAACCATCCGGAGTGGCGCGACTTCGGGAGCACCTACTACTGGGCGCCCGACATCCGCTACATCAACGGCAAGTACTACCTGTACTACTCGGTCGCCGGGAACGACGACAACACCATCGCCCTGGCCACCGCCGACCACCCCGCCGGACCGTGGAAGGACATCGGCCGCCCGGTCCTGCCGTACGGCAAGCAGGTCAATCAGATCGACCCGTCGGTGTTCGTCGACACGGACGGGGAGAAGTACCTCTACTACGGCTCGTTCCGCGACGGGGGCATCCAGGCGGTACGGCTCGACGCCGAGGGCACGGCGCCGGCCGGCGAACCGGTCCAGGTGGTCGGCGCCCGCCGCGGCGAGGCGGCGTACGTGACGAAGCGCGACGGCTGGTACTACCTCTTCTACTCCGGGCTGGGCTGCTGCGCCCGGGACAAGGGCGCGTACCCCGTGTTCGTCGGGCGGTCGAAGAGCCCGACGGGACCGTTCGTCGACGCCGAGAACGTGGGTCTGGCCGACCTGCACCCGGGCGGGACGATCGTCAACTCGCCCAACGGCAACAAGTGGGTGGCCACCGGGCACTCGGCCGACGTGGTGGACAAGTCGGGCCAGGAGTGGATCCTCACCAACGGCTTCGACCGCTTCGAGACGGACCCGGACTGGGGCGGGCGCCCCACGGTCATGGACCGCCTCGACTGGATCGACGGATGGCCGACCGTACGCGCCGGGGCCTGGACCAGTGAGGGCGTACAGACCGCGCCGGTCGCGCGGTGGGACGAGGGCAGCGACTTCGAGGCCGGACTCGGCGGCTTCCGGACCCTGGGCACGGGTGCCTGGAAGGAGGGGACCGACCCGGACTCGGGCCGTTACGCGCAAGCTCCGCGAGCCCAGCAGGCCGCGCGAGCCACCGGCGCCCGCTCGGCCCCGCAGCTGCTGATCCCGAGCCGCGCCCCGAAGGGGGACGTGCGGCTGGAGGCCGACGTACGGCTGCGTGACGACCGCGGCGGTGTCGGGCTGGTCCTCGCAGCCGGGGGAGCCCGGGACCACCTGATCGCCTGGGTGGACTCCGATCGGGCCCTCACGGTCGAGCTGACCCGTGGCGGCAAGGTGCGGAAGACCTGGACGGAGCGACTGCACCCCGGTGTCGACGTACGGACCTGGCACTCGCTGAACGCCGAGATCCGCGACGGCCGGGCCCGGGTGGAGATCAGCTCGGCGATGCTCGGGATGCCGCTGGCGGAGATCGAGGTGGACGTCCCCGACACATGGCGCCGTGGCGGCACGGCGTCGCGCCACGGCTCGGGAGAGGTCGACAACGTCGGGGTCACCCGGCTCTACACCCCGGTGACGAGGAAGAAGCCCGACCCGAAGGTCGGCAAGGAGCTGACGTCCTACCGGGAGGACTTCACGGACGACACACTGGACGGCTGGGAGTGGTTCGGGCCGTCCGACGGACAGGTGGCCGACGGGAAGTACGTGTGGCCCACCCAGGACGCCGACTTCTCCGGCACCGGGACGATGGCCTCCGCCCTGCTCCGTGACGCCCCGAAGGGGACCTACACCGCGGAGGCCAAGCTGCGCTTCCCGATCACCGACGCTCCCGACGGCCGGAGTCAGGCGGGGCTCATCGCCTTCCGCAGCCCCGCGGACTCCGTCCACCTGGCACCGACCCGCACCGGGCCCTCCCGCCAGGTGTTCCTGTGGATCGGCCGCGACCGGGACTCGTGGCCGGAGATGCAGATCGGCCCGTCGGCCGACACCATGTGGCTGCGTATGCGGCACACCGTCGATCCGCGGACCGGTGAGCACATGTACCAGGCGGCGACCAGCCGCGACGGGAAGAAGTACATCTGGGGCGGCGTCTGGAGTCTGCCGGCCGGCGACGATCCACGGATCGGCCTGGTCTCCCTGGCCGGCGAAGGGGTGACCGCGGAGTTCGACCACGTCAGGTTCTACGACTGAGGGTTTCCCTCCGCTGAACGGCCTCTTCAGGGGGCCTCGACTTGCCTTGGAGCGCACTCGAAGGTGTGTGCTGGAGTCCATAGGCTCCGCTCCGTCATGCGGTACCGCATGACGGAGCGGGCGAGGAGTTCCCTGAGGAGCACGCCATGGCACAGAAGTTCTGGTTCATCACCGGCGCGTCCCGCGGCTTCGGGCGGGAGTGGGCGATCGCCGCGCTGGAACGCGGCGACAGCGTGGCCGCGACGGCACGTGACCTGTCCACGTTGGACGACCTGGTCGCGACCTACGGTGAACGGTTCCTGCCCCTGCGGCTCGACGTCACGGACCGCGAGGCCGACTTCGCCGCGGTGCGGCAGGCGCACGAGCGGTTCGGCCGCCTCGACGTGGTGGTGAACAACGCCGGCTACGGCCACTTCGGCTTCGTGGAGGAGATCTCCGAGTCGGAGGCCCGCGCGCAGGTGGAGACCAACCTGTTCGGGGCGCTCTGGGTCACCCAGGCCGCCCTGCCGTTCCTGCGCGAGCAGCGCGGCGGCCACATCCTGCAGGTCTCGTCGATCGGCGGGATCAGCGCGTTCCCGCTGGTCGGCATCTACCACGCGTCGAAGTGGGCGCTGGAGGGGATCAGCCAGGCGCTCGCCCAGGAGGTCGCGCCGTTCGGGATCAAGGTGACCCTGATCGAGCCCGGGGGCTTCGCCACCGACTGGGCCGGCTCCTCGTCGAGCACGTCCGAGCCCCTTCCGGCGTACGCGGAGCTGCACGAGCGGGTGCAGGAGGAGCGCCGCAAGCGCATCGGCACGCCCGGCGACCCGAACGCCTCCGCCGCGGCCCTGATGGAGATCGTGGACGCCGCCGAGCCACCGCTGCGCTGCTTCTTCGGCGCGGGCCCGCTGGACATCGCCAAGGCCGACTACGAGAGCCGCCTGGCGACCTGGGAGAAGTGGCAGCCGGTGGCACGCCTGGCCCAGGGCTGACGGGGCCGGCCGACGACCGGCAAGCCGAGGATCAGTACCTCAGGGTCGCCACAGCGACGCGGCGGCGGACCCCACGGGGCTTGTCGGCGGGGCTGTGCTCGGCCCGTACGGGCTGCCGCCCGGCGCTACGCCGAAGCGGGCGGCTGCTGCGAGCGGAGTACGAGCAGGGTGATCTCGCTGGGGGCGAAGACGCGGAACGGCGGGCCCCAGAAGCCGGTGCCGCGGCTGGTGTAGAGGAGGGTGCGGGCCCCGTGCCGGCTGAGGCCGGCGAGGGCGGGCTGGTCGAGGCGGACGAGGTGGTGGAAGGGCCAGATCTGGCCGCCGTGGGTGTGGCCGGAGAGCTGGAGGTCGACGCCGGCCGCCGCGGCCCGGTCGACGAACTTGGGCTGGTGGGCCAGGAGCAGGACGGGCAGGTCGGGGTCGGCGCCGGTCAGGGCTCCGTCGAGGTGGGCGCGGTGGCCGGCCAGCCCGGAGGACTCGGCGGTGACGTCGTCGACACCGGCCACCACGAGGGTGTCGCCGCCGCGTTCGAGCAGCAGATGGCGGTTGCGCAGCGGCTCCCAGCCCAGCTCGTCCATCAGGTCGACCCAGCCCTGGGCCTCGCTGTAGTACTCGTGGTTGCCGGTGACGTAGACCCGGGCCTTGGTGGCCCGCACGGTGGCGAGCGGGGCGGCCTGGGCGCGGCGGCGTTCGGCCGTGCCGTCCGCGATGTCGCCGGTGTGGCAGACCAGGTCGGCTTCCAGGGTGTTCACCGTCTCGCACACCCGTGCCGACCAGCGGGCGCGGTCGAGCGGGCCGTAGTGGGTGTCGGTGATGAGGGCGACGCGGGTGCCGTCCAACCCGGCTCCCAGGCGTGGGAGTCGCACGTCGAGGCTGCGCACGCGGGGCACGCGGCGGGCCTCGATATAGCCCCAGACGAGCAGTACGGCGGTGACGCCGAGGACGGCCCAGGTGACGACACGGGCCCGGTCCTGGCTCTCGCCGACGCCCGCCACGGTCAGGGCGAGCCGCAGGAGGATGCCGAGCAGCACGGACCAGGTGAACAGGATCCAGCTGAAGCCCAGCAGGGTGTCACCGACGATCGCCGCCCGGTCCTGCTGGCGCCGGCCGTGGCCGCGAGCCATCGCGAGCGGCATGGCGACGAGGCCGAGGACGAACAGCGCGGTGCAGGCCAGCGTGGCAGGAAGGGGCCAGTGCTGGCCGGTGTGCAGGAGCACCGCGTAGGGCACGGCCCACAGCAGGACGGGGGCGATCAGAGGGAGGTACCGCGTCAGCCGGTGCAGTGCGCCCTGCCGCGGCGCGTGCGTCTCACTGTCGGCGGGCCGGGTGTTACTGGTGTCGGTCACGCTTCCCCTCCTCGACCAGGCTGCGGTACTCGCGCACTGTATCCGGTCGCCTCGGGCCGGTCTGATGTGGTGTGCACGGGAGTTGGGGAGCCGGGGGCACTGCGGGGGCGCGGCGGTGACGGCTCACACGGGATCGCTCGGCAGTCCGGGCGATCGGGCGATCTCTCGTTCGGCGGCTTCGACGATGGCCAGTACGGCGGCCGCCGCGGCCGCGGGATCGCGGGCCTCGACGGCTCGTACGACGGCACGGTGACCCGGCAGCGAGGCCTCCACCGAGCCGGGGGTCTGGATGCTGACGGAGAAGCTGTGTTCCAGCGCGATGTCGACGGCGCGGCCCAGTGAGCCGAGGAGCCGGTTGCCGCCGGCGTCGAGCAGGGCCCGGTGGAAGGCGATGTCGGCCTCGACGTAACCGCTGCGGCCCGGTCGCGCCGCAGCGGCCTCCATGGCCGCGAGACAGTCGTACAGGACGCGTACGTCGTCGGGGCCGGCCCGTTCGGCGGCGAGCCGGGCCGCCTCGGGCTCGACGATCCTGCGCAGCTCACCCGTGTCACGCAGCAGGGCCGTGGCGTCCCCGGCCTGTTTCCAGCGCAGCACGTCATGGTCCAGGTGGTTCCAGTCCTCCGGGGGCAGCACGCGGGTGCCCGTGCGTGGGCGCACGTGCAGCATCCCCTTGGCCACCAGCGCCTTGACCGCTTCCCGCACCACCCCTCGGCTCACGCCGATCTCGGCCGCGAGGCTGTCCTCGACCGGCAACGGATCCCCCGGCTCCCACGCGCCCCCCACGATGCGCCGCCCGAGTTCGTCGACCACGCGCTGTTGCATGGTCAGGAAACGCACCACAATCTCCGTTCGCCCTCTGGACGTCATTCATCGAATCATCTAATGATTGTGCTCCAGGGTACGGCTTGTGGGCCCTCGCCCGACAACCCCGACGACATCCCACAACGCTCCATCGCGAAGCGGACGACGCCAGAGCCACGGGAGTGCCTACATGACCGAAGGTCACAAGACGAGCCGCAGCCAGGCCTGGTTCGGCGCACAGGGCCGCAGCGGGATGGTGTACCGCTCCTGGATGCGCAACCAGGGATTCGGGCACGAGGTGTTCGACGGGCGTCCCGTCATCGGCATCGCGACCAGTGCCTCCGAACTCGCCCCGTGCAACGCCCATCTGACGCGCGTGGCCGAAGCCGTCAAGCGGGGCGTGTGGCAGGCGGGCGGCTTCCCGCTCCAGTTCCCCACCATGGCCACCGGCGAGACCCTGATGCGCCCCACCGCCATGCTGTACCGCAACCTCATGGCCATGGAGGTCGAGGAGCTGATCCGGGCCAATCCCCTCGACGGTGTCGTGCTGCTGTCCGGCTGCGACAAGACGACCCCCGCCATGCTCATGGGCGCCGCCAGTGTCGACGTGCCCGCCGTCATGGTCACCGGCGGCCCGATGCTCAACGGCAAGTACCGGGGCCAGGACGTGGGATCCGGCACCCACGTGTGGAAGTTCGAGGAGGACCTGAAGACCGGCCGGATGACCGAGGAGGAGTGCTTCTTCGCGGAGGGGTGCATGGCCCGTTCCAACGGGCACTGCATGACGATGGGCACCGCCTCGACGATGGCCTGCCTGGCCGAGGCGCTCGGCATGCAGCTGCCGGGCTCGGCGGCCTGGCCCGCGGTCGACTCCCGGCGGATGGAGGTCGCGCAGGCGGCGGGGCAGCGCATCGTAGGGATGGTGGGGGAGGAGCTGCGCCCCTCGCGGATCCTGACGAGGGAGGCGTTCGAGAACGCCGTCCGGGTCAACGCGGCCATCGGCGGCTCCACGAACGCCGTCATCCACCTCATCGCCATCGCCGGACGCGTCGGCGTCGAGCTGAACCTGGAGGACTTCGACGAACTGGTCCGCGCGGTGCCGACCCTGGTCAACCTGATGCCCAGCGGCACGTACCTCATGGAGGACTTCTGCTACGCGGGCGGCCTGCCCGCCGTCATGACCGAGCTGCTCGGCGGCAGGCTGCTGCACGGCGGACCGATCACGGTCACCGGACGCACCGTCGCTGAGAATGCCGAGAGCGGTGAGAACGCCGAACGTGTCGGCTCCGACGTCATCACCGGCCTCGACGCCCCCTTCCAGCCGGCCGGCACCGGTATCGCCGTCCTCCGCGGCAACCTGTGCCCCGACGGCGCTGTGATCAAGCAGTCCGCCGCGTCGCCGCACCTGCTCACCCACCGCGGCCCGGCGCGCGTCTTCGACTCTCCCGAGGCCTACCACGAGGTGGCCGACGACCCGGAACTCGACGTCGACGAGAACACCGTCATCGTCATCCGCAACGCCGGCCCCAAGGGCTACCCGGGCATGCCCGAGGTCTCCAACGTCCCGCTGCCCGCCAAGCTGTTGAAGGCCGGCGTCACGGACATGGTGCGCGTCTGCGACGGCCGGATGAGCGGCACCGGGTACGGGACGGTGGTCCTGCACGTGGCACCCGAGGCCGCCGTCGGCGGCCCCCTCGCCCTGGTGCACGACGGGGACCCCGTCGTCCTCGACGTCCCGAACCGCACCCTGCGCGTGGACGTGGACGACGCCGAGCTCGCCCGGCGCCGACAGGCCTGGAAGGCACCCGCCGAGCGGCACACCAGCGGGTACGCCTGGCTCTACACCCAGCACGTGGAACAGGCCGACCAGGGCGCCGACTTCGGTTTCCTGCGCGGCAGCCGCGGACACGAGGTCCCCCGCGACTCCCACTGAGCCCGGACTTCCACCGAGTCCGTCCCCGGGCCACCGCAACCCCTCGAATCCAGGAGAGCATCGATCGTGGAATCGGCAGCAGCGCGCCCTCGTCCGGTCCTCACCCCCGGCTCCGTCCTGCCCGAGGACGCCGACCGGGCCGCCCTCGTCGCGCGCGTCCACGACCCGGACCGGGACGGACCCTGTGTGGCCGCGGTCCGCGGCGAGCAGGTCGTCGACCTGACGGCCGTCGCACCGACCGTCTCCGACCTCATGGAACGCGACGACGCTGCGGCCCTCGTCCGCGAGGCCGCCGGCGGGCGCACCTGGCGCCTGGACGACCTGCTGAAGGCACCGGCCGACCGCCGTGACGTTCCGCGTCTGCTCGCCCCCGTCGACCTGCAAGTGATCAAGGCGGCGGGCGTCACCTTCACCCGGAGCCTGCTGGAACGCGTCATCGAGGAGCGCACGGGCGGCGACCCGGCGCAGGCCGCACGGGTACGGGCCCGCGTCGGGGAGTTGGTGGGCGGCACCCTCGACGGCATCCGTCCCGGATCGCCGGAGGCGGACAAGGCCAAGGAACTGCTCGTCTCCGAAGGGCTGTGGTCGCAGTACCTGGAGGTCGGGATCGGACCGGACCCGGAAGTGTTCACCAAGGCCCCGGTACTGTCCGCGGTCGGCACCGGCGCCGACATCGGAGTGCTCGGCGCCTCGGTGTGGAACAACCCCGAGCCCGAGGCCGTCCTGGTCGTGGACTCGCGCGGCCGGGTACGCGGCGC
The DNA here is from genome assembly GCF_047444975.1 of Streptomyces sp. CWNU-52B. Lineage (NCBI taxonomy): Bacteria > Bacillati > Actinomycetota > Actinomycetes > Kitasatosporales > Streptomycetaceae > Streptomyces > Streptomyces sp. CWNU-52B. Next base: position 27,457 of record NZ_JBLFJV010000011.1, read on the forward strand.
GACGCTCGGCAACGACGTCAACCTCCGCGACATCGAGGGACGCAGCGCCCTGCTGCTGTCCCGCGCGAAGGACAACAACGCCTCGTGCGCGATCGGCCCGTTCGTCCGCCTGCTCGACGAGGGCTTCGCCCTCGACTCCGTACGCGAGCTCGACATCGGCCTGCGGATCGACGGTACGGACGGCTACGTACTGCACGGCAGCAGTTCCATGCGCGAGATCAGCCGCGACGTACTGGACCTGGTGGCCGCCACGCGCGGTCCGCACCACCAGTACCCGGACGGCTTCGTGCTGTTCACCGGAACACTGTTCGCGCCCACCGAGGACCGCCAGGCACCCGGCGCGGGCTTCACCCACGAGTACGGCGACGTCGTGCGGATCTCCAGCCCGCCTCTGGGCGCCCTGGTCAACACCGTCGTCCCCAGCGAGCAGGCCGCGCCGTGGACGTTCGGCGTACGAGAGCTGATGCGCAGCCTCGCCCGGCGCGGCGTGCTGTGAGACCGCGCCGGGTCGCTCGTGCCGCGTCCGCTGTGCCCTTTGTTCCTGTTGTGACTGTTGTGCCCGCCCGGTTCATTCCCGGGCGACCGCCTCCTGCCCGATCGTGGCGTGCAGCCGCCGCGTGTGGTCCACGTGGCGCTCGGCCCCGGTCAGCGTGACCCTGGCCGTCAGGCGCGGATCCGCGCTGGAGGCGGCCAACCGCACCTCCAGCTCGCCCGGTTCGACGACGCGCCGGCCGTCGCGTCCGGTGAAGGAGGCCAGGTCGGCCGGGACCGTGACGCGCAGACGCCGGGCCTCGTCCGGCTCCAGCTCGACCCGGGTGTAGGCGACGAGGCGCTGTACCGGCTGGACGACGGAGGCGACCGGGTCGTGCAGATAGAGCTGCACCACCTCGGTTCCGGAGCGCCCGCCCGTGTTGCGGACGGTGAAGGAGAGGGTGAACTCGCCGTCCGTCGGGACCTCCCGGACGTCCATGGCCAGGTCCGTCCAGTCGAACCGCGTGTAGGACAGGCCGTGCCCGAAGGCGAACGCCGGCGTCGGATCGATGCTGGACACCTCGCTGGCGTGAGCGAGCCGCGCCCCGAGGTACGTGGCCGGCTGGGAGCCGGGCCCGCGCGGCACGCTGACCGGAAGACGCCCTGAGGGGTTGGTACGGCCGCTGAGCACCCCGGCGATCGCGTGAGTGCCCTCCTCCCCCGGGAAGAAGGACTGCACGATGGCGGCGGACTCCCGCACGGCGCGGCCGACGGCGTACGGTCGTCCCGCGAGCAGCACGGTGACCACGGGGGTCTCCAGGTCGAGCAGGGTGTCGAGGAGCTGTTGCTGGGCGCCGGGCAGCCGCAACTCCTCGACGTCGCATCCCTCGCCGCTGGTGCCCCGCCCGAAGAGCCCGGCGCGGTCGCCGAGCACCACCAGGGCGACGTCGGCCTCGCGTGCCACCCGGGCGGCCTCGCCGATGCCGGAGAGATCTCCGTCGTCGATCCCGGTGCCGCGGGCGACCGTGATCTCGGCGTCGGGGAACTCGGCGGCGAGCGTGTCGCGCAGCGTGGGCAGCTCGATGCCGAGCGGGGTACCGGGATGGCGGACGCCGATGTGCTGGGGGAAGGAGTAGCAGCCCAGTACGGCGACGGGTTCGTCGGCGTTGGGACCGAGCAGGGCGATCCTGCGCGGCCTCTTGAGCGGCAGGGTGCCGTCGTTGCTCAGCAGCACGACCGCCTTCTCGGCGACCGTGCGGGCCAGCGCGCGGTTCTGCGGCCCGTCCAGGTCGATCCGGCCGCGCAGGTCGGCGGGGGCGTCCAGGTCCGCCCCTTCGAGCGCGGCCGGCACGGGGTTCCAGTCCGCGTCGAGCAGGCCGAGCAGCGCCTTCTGGGTGAGGATCCGGCGCAGGGCGCGATCGACCAGTGTCTCCGGTACACGGCCGTCGGTGACGGCCTCGGTCAGGGGCGCGCCGTAGGTCTTGACGTTGGGCAGTTCGACGTCGATGCCCGCGCGCAGCGCCGTGCCGGCGGCGTCCGCCCAGTCGGCTGCGACGCCGTGCAGGGTCTTCAGGAAGCCGATGGCGAAGTAGTCGGCGACGACGGTGCCGTCGAAACCCCAGGTGTCGCGCAGCAGCCCGGTGAGCAGATCCTCGTCGGCCGCGGAGGGCATGCCGTCGGTGTCGGTGTAGGCGTTCATCACCGACCGGGCGCCGCCTTCACGGATCGCCATCTCGAAGGGCGGCAGCAGAACGTCGGCGCGTTCACGCGGGCCGACGGAGGAGGGGGCGAGGTTGCGGCCGGCGCGCGAGGCCGAGTAACCGACGAAGTGCTTGAGGGTGGCGACGATCCCGGCGGACTCCAGGCCCTGCACGTACGCCGTCCCGATGGTGCCCACGAGGTACGGGTCCTCGCCGATGGTCTCCTCGACCCGGCCCCAACGGGCGTCGCGCACCACGTCCAGGACGGGTGCGAGTCCCTGGTGGACGCCGACGGCACGCATGTCGCGGCCGATGGCGGCGGCCATGCGCCGCACGGTGTCCGGATCGAAGGTGGCGCCCCAGGACAGCGGAACGGGGTAGGCCGTGGCCCCCCAGGCGGCGAAGCCGGCCAGGCACTCGTCGTGCGCGAGAGCGGGGATGCCGAACCGGTTCGTGGCGGCGATACGGGTCTGGGTGCGGGCGAGCGAGAGCGCACCCAGGGCGGGGTCGACCGGGACCGTGCCGAAGGGCCGGGTCAGCTGGCCGAGACCGGTGGGCAGGAGTGCGTCGAGATCGACGGCCTCCTCCATGTCGTGCTGGTGGGGGGCGACTTCACCGCCCTGATCGGAGGCGCCCACCCACACTCCGTACAGCTGGGCGGTCTTCTCCTGAAGGGTCATCGCGTCGATCAGGGCGTCCACGCGAGCGGCGACGGAAACGCTGGGGTCGTTCCAGAGGAAGATTCCGGAGGTGTTCTCTACAGCCACGTTGGCGTTCACTTTCCTCCTCCACCCGGCAGGCCCTCGACCAGGGCGCGACGGGTGGCACGGGCGATCAGGTAGACGAGCGGGACCAGCGGTGGGGCGGCGTCGGTCAACGGCTGAATCCGGCGGTCAGGCCGCTCAGGAGCTGGCGGCGGCCGAACGCGTACAGCACCAGGACGGGCAGTGTGGTGAGGACGACGGCGGCGAGAACGGCGGGCACATTGACCCCGTACTGGCCCTGGAAGGTCCACAGCGCGAGCGGCAGGGTCCGGCGGTCGGGGCTCTGGGTGAGGATCAGCGGCAGCAGGAATCCGTTCCAGATGGTCAGCGCGTTGAAGATGGTCACGGTCAGGATGGCCGGCCGGGTGAGCGGTGCCGCCAGCCGCCACAGGGTCGTCCATTCGGTGGCGCCGTCGACCCTCATCGAGTCGAACAGCTCGTTGGGCACGTCGCGGATGAAGTTGGAGAGCACCAGTACGGACAGTGGGACGGCGAAGGCGATCGACGGGAGGATCAGCGCCAGCAGGGTGTCGTACAGCTGCAGTTTGATGATGATCAGATAGACCGGGATCACCGTCGCCTGCAACGGGATGGCCAGGCCCATGAGGAACAGCCCGTTCATCGCGCGGAGCACCCGCATGCGCCAGCCGCGCACGATCGCGTAGGCGGCCATGAAGGAGAACAGGACCGCGGGCACCACGGCGCCGGCGGTGACCAGGACGCTGTTCAAGAGGTAGCGAAGGAAGTCGGACTCGATGACCAGCCGGTAGTTGTCCAGCGTGGGTTCGCCCGTGGGCGCCAGCGGGTTGCTCCCGTAGTAGCGGTTCTGGGCCTTGAGACTGGTGATGAGGGTCCAGTACAGGGGTACGGCGACGACGACGAGCCAGAGCCATCCGGCCAGGCCGCCGGCCCAGTTGCGCCGGCGGGCCGTCCGGCGGGAGTGGCGTTGCCGCTCCCGGTGGGTGTCCTTCTGCGGTCGTCGCGACTCGGTCAGCGTGGTCGTGGTGGACACGTCAGGCCCCCTCGAGTTGGCTCGCGCCGGCGTCCCGGCCGCCGAGCCGGCGCAGCAGCAGGGCGAGGGCCAGGCCCACCAGGACCAGGATGACCGCGATGGCGCTGGCCGGTCCCATCAGGCTGGCCTGGAAACCCCGCTTGTACATGTCCAGGGCGAGGACCCGGGTGGCGTCGCCGGGACCGCCCTCGGTCAATATGAAGATGAGGTCGAAGAAGGTCAGCGACCCGACCACCATCAGCGTGGACGAGGTGATGATGGTGTATTTCAGCTGGGGCAGCGTGATGCTGAAGAACTGCCGGATCCGTCCGGCGCCGTCCAACTGCGCCGCCTCGTAGAGGGACTTCGGGATCTGCTGCACACCACCTTGGTAGATCAGGGAGTGGAACGGCAGGAACTGCCAGGAGACGACGAAGATGACGACCCCGAACGCGAGCCCGGGACGCCCCAGCCAGTCCTGGCTGAGCAGCGGGATCTTCAGGCCGGCACCGAGCCCGAAGTTGGGGTCCAGCAGGGCCTTGTACGCGATCGCGATCGCCGCGGAGCTGAGCATCAGCGGGATGAAGTACACCACGCCCAGCACCGCACGGTAGCGCTGGCGGCCGGCCAGGAACGTGCCGAGCAGAATGCTCAGCGGGGTCTGGACGGCCCAGGACACGGCCATCACCAGGAACGTCACCCACAGGGCGTGCGGCAGCCCGGGATCGGTGAGCACCGCACGCCAACTGGTCAGCCCCGACACGTGGATGGCGCCGATCCCGTCCCACGTGGTGAAGCTCAGCGCGAAGACGCCGACGAGCGGAACCACGGCGAAGCCGACGAAGACCACCAGCGCCGGCGCCGCCAGCCACGGCAGGATGCTGCGGGGTGGGCGCCCGGCCGGCCGGCCGGTGAGTGAGCTCATGTGCCGATGACCGCGTTGAGGTTGCCGGCGAACTGCTTGGGTGAGACGGAGAGTTGGAACAACTTGACGATGTTGTCCAGCAGGGTCTCGGCTGCCGTGGGGCTGAGGGCCTGGTCCCAGGACTGGCCGAACACCTTGGCCTTGCTGGCGATGTCATAGGTGAACTGCAGGAAGTCGGCGTTCTTGGAGGCGGCCAGCAGCTTCTCGGTGCCCAGCAGGATCGGCACCGACCCGTTGTCGATCCACTTCTTCACCTCCTCGTCCTGGAGGACGCCGGTGGCGAGGAAGTCCTTGGCGATCTTCTTCTGATCGGCGTCGGCCTTCGAGGAGATGGACAGGTACTGGGCGGGGTTGCCGACGGTGTTGCTCGGGTCGCCCTTGCCGCCTTCGACGGGCGGGAAGGTCATGTAGCCCAGCGAGCCGCTGGAGACGAAGTCCCCGCCCCGGTCCTGCTGGATGCCGTACGACCAGGCGCCGTGCAGCATCATCGCGGCCTTGCCGGTGTACAGCAGCGCCTGGTCGGCGTTGGAGTCCGCGGTGATCGAGGAGAAGCCCCTGATGAACCCGTCGGCCTTGACCAGATCCTGCACCTTGGTCAGCGCGTCGATGGCCGGTGGGGCGGACCAGGCGTTCTTCTCGCCCGCGATGACGGCATCGAACAGCTCGGGACCGCCGATGCGGTCGAACAGGAACTCCAGCCACATCATGTTCGTCCACCGGGACTGACCACCTAGGGCGAACGGTGCGATGTTCTTCGCGTTGAACTTGGGCACCAGCGCCATGATGTCGTCCCAGGACTTCGGTGGTTCCACACCGACCTGGTCGAACACCTTCTTGTTGTAGTAGAGGATGATCGGCTGCACGACCTCGCCCGGCATCGCGTAGATCTTGCCGTCGACGGTCGCCGCGCCGAACGAGGACGGGAACAGCCGCTTCTTGACCTCGGAGTGCTCGTCGAACCACGAGGTGAGGTCCTCGACCTGGCCCGCCTCCACGTAGGTGCGCAGGGTCCCGCCGCCCCAGCCCCAGATGAGGGTGGGCGCCTGCCCGGCACCGATGGCGGTCTTGATCTTCGTCTTGTACGCGTCGTTCTGGAAGGTGGTGTCCTTGATCTGCTCCTTGGGGTGCGCCTTGTTGAACGCGTCCACCGCGCCGGCTCTGACGCCTTCCTGCGGCTGGCCGTTCAGGTACCAGTAGGTGGCTCCGTCATCACCCTTGCCGGGACCGGACGAGCCGCAGGCCGCCAGTGCCGCCGAGACCGGCACGCTGGCTGCCAGGCCCAGGAGGGTACGTCGAGAGAGGGGGTTCGCCATGTCTTTTCTCCGCACTCGAGAGCCACCGGCTTCTCGTGAGTCATGGTGAAAGGTTTTCGAAATGGCCTTCTCTGAACTCTGATTGAGAAAATTAGGTTTCGAGCTGATGCCCTGTCAAGACGTGTGCAGGCGTCTTGTCGGGTCACGGACAGCTGCGTAGTATCCGGGGGAGGGTGGCCCTTGAGAAGCTCCGGCAGAGACCGAAACTGTTTCGAAATGAGGACGGCTGGGTGCTGAGGGTGAGGCGACGGCAGTCGGCTGACGCGCTGTCGGTGCAGGTCATGCCGCGGCGGCGGGCCCCGGTGCCGCCCATCCCGGACGGCTCGGACGGCCGGCAGTCGGCCCCCGCGTCCAGGTACGACCGGAGCCGTACGCAAGCGCACGTGCACCGGTACAGGTGTCAGGGACAGGTTCAGGTACGCGGGTACGGGTACGGGCACGGGTTCAGCCGCGGGTCGGCGTGCGTCCCGATCGGACCGGGTCCACCGGCCGCGATCTCACGCGGATCGTCGAACATGCCGGAGCCGAGGGGCTCGTCGGCACCTTCCCCGGACGAGCCCGGTGCCCGGCTGCCGTACGGTTGACCGGTTCCACCCGCGTCGTCGGCCCGACCGGCGGCTCGACACATCGGTGGACGGACGGCGGAGAGGAACCGATGCGACCGAACGGCAGGCGCACCACTTTGGCGGACATCGCCCAGGCGGCCGGCGTCTCCATCGCGACCGTGTCCAAAGTGGTCAACGGTCGCGGCGACGTGGCGGCGCACACGCGCACCCGCGTGCAGGAACTGCTGCATCAACACGACTACCTCGCGCCCGTGTTCCGCCACACGGAGTCCGTCCAGAGCCCGACCATCGAGGTGCAGTTCAAGGGCGGCCTCAAGTCGTACGTGGCCGAGACCCTGGAAGGCATCATCGACTCCGCCGCCGAATCGGGGGCCGCGGTGGTGATCAGCAAGGCGTCCCGTGCCCCGCACTGGGCCCGCGACCTGGTCTCGGCCGGACGCCGCGCCGTCATCGCGATCACCAGCGTGTACACCACGGCGCACCTGAACGAACTGGCCCGGTCCGGGCTGCCGTTGGTCGTGCTGGACCCCCTGCACCTGCCGGACAGCCGGGTCAACAGCGTCGGGGCGACCAACTTCGCCGGCGGCCTGGCCGCGACCCGGCACCTGCTCTCCCTGGGCCACCGCCGCGTGGCCTATCTCGGCGGACCGGCCATGGCCGTATGCAACCAGGCACGTATGCACGGCTACCGCGCCGCCATGGAGGCGGAGGGGGCGCAGGTACCGGCCGCCTATGTCCGGCCCGGAGAGTTCACGTTCGAGACCGGGCTGCTCGGCGCCACGGCGCTGCTGGATCTGCCGGAGCCGCCGACGGCGATCTTCGCAGGCAACGACGAGATAGCCCTCGGCGTCATCGAGACCGCCCGCAGCCGCGGCCTGCGCATCCCCGAAGACCTGAGTGTCGTCGGCTTCGACGACACGAGCCTCGCGCAGATGGCCTCACCGCCCCTGACCACCGTGCGCCAGCCGCTCCGGGAGATGGGTGGCGCCGCCCTGCGCACCGCCCTGCGACTGGCCAACGGCGAGAAGGTCGAGTCCCACCACATCGAACTCGCCACCGAACTGGTGGTGCGCACCTCGACGGCGCCGCCCCGCGAAGGGAGTTGGCGCGCGGATCATCGCGGGTGAGGCGCCTTCGGGCAGGACGGGCGAGCCGCCAACAGGTTCGAGTCGCCATTGGCGGAGCCGTGGAGCCGTGGAGCCATGGGGCCGGCTGCCGAGGCCGACGAGGGCCATGTGCCTGAGAGGTACCGGTCGAGCGTCTCGCGGCGTTCGCGGCGCTGTGCGATCTGCGGCGCGTGCGGGCGAGTTCGCCGCCGACCGGTCCTGACCGCCTACCCGGCGCCGGAACGGTGCCGACCGCCGAGGAGGCCCGGGTGGGTCTTCACCGTTGGGGCCCATGCCGTCCGAGTGGGGACCATCGGCCCCTGGAACCGCGGCCGTCCTCTCATCAGGCTCAGGGGCGAGGGCCGACGTCGTCGTCCGCGGCCCGCCGGTCCCGTATCGGGAGGTCGCTTTCCCATGATTCGCCCCATCACCGTCGGCCTGGACGGCTCACCCGAAAGCCTGGCAGCCGCCGACTGGGCGGCCCGCGAGGCACAGCGCCGCGAGCTGCCGCTGCATCTGGTGCACGCCTGGAGCTGGCAGCCGCACGACGTGCCCGCCGTGCAGGATCCGGACACACAGAAGCACTGGGCTCTGCGTATTCTGCGGAAGGCCGAGGAGGAACTGCGCGGGCGGCATCCGGAGCTGACTGTCAGTACCGAGCAGTTGTCCGAGACCGCGGCCGAGGTACTGCTGAGCCAGGCGGAGAAGGCCGAGACGCTGGTGTTGGGCTCCAGCGGCCACGGCGCCATCGCAGGGTTCATGCTCGGTTCCGTGGGGCAGCAGGTGCTGGCTCGGGCCGGCAGCCCGGTGGTCATGGTGCGGGCGAACGCCCGCTCGGCCGCCAAGCATGACCGCGGGCAGGTCGTGGTCGGGCTCGACGACCTGGGCGACCCGGCGGCGTCACTGCTGGAATTCGCCTTCGGCACGGCCGCCGCTCGCAGGACGCAGCTGCGTGCGGTGCACGCGCCGAGCCTGCCGCCGCTGTACGGACATGGCCCGATCGTGGGACAGCTGGCCGGCAAGGAAGGCGGAATCACCGGCCAGGCGGAGAAGGCCCTGTCCGAGGCGCTCAAGCCATGGCGGGAGAAGTACCCGCAGCTCCCGGTCTCCCACACGGTCGATCTCGCCCGCCCGTCCACCGTCGTACTGCGGGCCGCCGCGCAGGCCGGACTCGTCGTGGTCGGCCGCAGGGTGCACCGGCCCGCTCTCGGTATGCGCATCGGGCCGGTCGCCCATGCCGTCCTGCACCACGCCGACGCCCCGGTCGCCGTCGTCCCGCACGGCTGAGGGCCCGAGCGGCCTCACGGACGACGGCCGCCAGGAGCTGCCCACCGCGTCGGGGGCCGGTCGCTTCCGGAGCCACACCCGGGACCGACGCGGGGACGTCTGTCCGCCGGTAGGGACTGTCGGCCCATGCCCCCGGTGCGTCCTGATGCGGACAGTAATGACGTGACGCCGTTCCACAGGCGAGGGGCCTGCGGCGCGCGTGTGTTGCCGGGGCGCGGTATCAACCACGCGGTATCAACCACGAAGCAGAGAGGGGACGGACGACATGGTCCAGCCGTTGGAGTCGAAGCGCGGCAGCTCACCGTCAGCCGGGTCGCCATCCGGCCGGGCGTGGCTGATGCTGGCTCTGGCCACGGTCGGGTTCGCCGTGAACTTCTGGGCGTGGGCGCTGCTCAGCCCGCTCGGCCCCCGGTTCAAGGACGGCCTCGACCTGTCGTCGTTCGAGCAGTCGCTGCTGGTGGCGGTGCCGGTCGTGGTCGGTTCGCTGGGCCGGATCCCGGTCGGCGCGCTGACCGACCGGTTCGGTGGCCGGGTCATGTTCCCGATCGTTTCGGCGGCCACCATCGTGCCGGTGCTCTACCTAGGACTGGCCGGGCACTCCTCCCTCGCCGCCCTGCTGGCCGGCGGGTTCTTCCTCGGCATCGGCGGCACCGCCTTCGCCGTCGGTGTGCCGCTCGTCAATGCCTGGTTCCCGCCCGAGCGGCGCGGCCTTGCCATCGGTGTCTTCGGCGCAGGCATGGGTGGCACCGCCGTCAGTGCCCTGACCACGGTGAAGCTGGTCGACGCGAACGGCATGGCGACACCGTTCCTGATCACCGCGGCGGTCCTGGCCGTGTACGCCGTCGCTGCCGTGCTGCTGTTGCGCGACGCCCCGGGCCGCACCGTACCGACCGAGCCGCTGGCCCGTCGCCTGGTCGCCACTCTTCGGCTGCCCGTCACCTGGCAGGCATCCGCGCTGTACGCGGTCGCGTTCGGTGGCTATGTCGCCTTCTCCGTCTACCTGCCCACCTACCTCAAGACCGGCTACGGCCTGACCCAGGCCGACGCCGCGAACCGCATGGCCGGGTTCGTCCTCCTCGCGGTGGCGATGCGCCCGATGGGCGGCTGGCTGTCCGACCGGATCGGCCCGGTCCGGGTGCTGGCCGGGTCGCTGGCCGTGGTCGTGGCCGGGGCGGTCGTGCAGTCGTTCACCCCCGCCCTGGCGCCGGTGGGCACCATCGCACTCCTGGCCATGGCCGCCGCGCTCGGTGCGGGCAGCGGAGCGACCTTCGCACTGGTGGCCCTGCGCACCCTGGCCGACCAGGTCGGCTCGGTCACCGGCGTGGTCGGTGCCGCGGGCGGTCTGGGTGGGTTCCTGCCGCCGCTGGTGATGGGCTCGCTGTACGGAGCGTACGAGTCGTACGCGATCGGTCTGATCCTGCTCGCGATCGTGGCCGCCGCGGCGCTGGCCTTCACCCTCACCGGTGTCCGCGTGGCGGCCGACGGCGGCGAGAGGAAGCCGCGCACCGGCGGTCGGCGAGGGCACCGCACCGCCGATACCACCGCGTAGGTCCGAGCGGTTCAAGAACGACCGCAACGCGGAGCGGACTAGACGACCACAACGCAGAGCAAAGCAGGGAGAAGACCGGTGTGCGAGTACTGCGGCTGCCAATCGCTGGCGTCGATCGACGAGCTGACCCGCGAGCACGACGAGGTCGTCCGTCTGATCAGCCACCTCCGCCCCGCCCGCCAGGACACAGACGTGGCCCGGATGGCCCGGATCGCCCGCGAGATCACCACCGTGCTCGACCCGCACACCCGGGTCGAGGAGCACGGGCTGTTCCCCGCGCTGGCCGGGGACTTCCCCGAGCAGATCGCCGCCCTGGAGGCCGAGCACCTCCGCATCGGGGCGGTGCTGGCCGAGGCCGCCGACGGCCTGACGCCCTCGGACCCGACGTGGCCGGACCGGTTCATCGCGACGACGGCCCTGCTGCGCGATCACATCCTCAAGGAGCAGGACGGGGTCTTCCCGGCCGCGCTCGCCAACCTGAGCACCGAGGAGTGGGAAGCGGTCGAGGCGGTGCGCGCGGAGGTGGGCGGCGCACTGTCCCGGCCCACTGCCTGACCGGGCCGTGCTCTCGCCCTGCCGGGAGCACACCGAGCGGGACCGCACCCCGCCCGGAACGAGCGGCGGCAGGGCGTTCGCAGACGGACACAGTGCCGCCACCGCGCCCAACAACCTTGGCCACACGCCGAGTTGGTCGTGGTGTGGCTGTTGACCTTTGAGGGGACGGCGGCCGTAGAGTCGTGTGCGGCTGGACCGATCACAATTCGAACGGGGCCGTGGTGCCCGGGGCGGAGTGGCACGGTGAGCACGGAGGCAAGCCCCGAGCGGGCACGGACAGGCCTGGACGGCGAGTTGGCGGAGGCGCTGGTGCGCAGCCGCCGCTTCTTCACGAAGGCGGAGGTCTCCGACGACCTGCGTACCCTGCACCGCAAGGGCGGCCGTCAGGCGGACACGTTCTACCGGGACCGCTGGTCGCATGACAAGGTGGTGCGCTCGACGCACGGGGTGAACTGCACGGGTTCGTGTTCGTGGAAGGTGTACGTCAAGGACGGCATCATCACCTGGGAGGCCCAGCAGACCGACTACCCCTCGGTCGGCCCCGACCGTCCCGAGTACGAACCACGTGGCTGCCCGCGCGGCGCCGCCTTCTCCTGGTACACCTACTCGCCCACCCGCGTGCGCTACCCGTACGTCCGCGCCGTGCTGCTCCAGATGTACCGCGAGGCCAAGGCCCGCCTCGGCGACCCGGTGGCCGCCTGGGCGGACGTCGTCTCCGACCCGGAACGTGCGCGCCGCTACAAGCGGGCACGGGGCAAGGGCGGCCTGGTGCGGGCGAGCTGGGACGAGGCGGTCGAGATGATCGCCGCCGCCCACGTGCACACGACCAAGGAGTACGGTCCGGACCGGCTGGCCGGCTTCTCGCCGATCCCGGCGATGTCGATGGTCTCGCACGCCGCCGGAGCCCGTTTCTACTCGTTGCTCGGCGGCGCGATGCTCTCGTTCTACGACTGGTACGCGGACCTGCCGGTCGCCTCTCCCCAGGTCTTCGGCGACCAGACCGACGTACCGGAGTCCGGGGACTGGTGGGACGCCGGCTACCTGATCATGTGGGGCTCCAACCTGCCGGTGACCCGCACGCCCGACGCGCACTGGATGGCGGAGGCCCGTTACCGCGGCCAGAAGGTCGTCGCCGTCTCTCCGGACTACGCGGACAACGTGAAGTTCGCCGACGAATGGCTCGCCGTCCAGCCGGGCACCGACGGGGCCCTCGCCATGGCGATGGGACACGTGATCCTCAAGGAGTTCTTCGTCGATCGGGCCGCGCCGCGCTTCACCGACTACGTCAAGAGCTACACCGACCTGCCCTTTCTGGTCGCCCTGGACGAGCGGGAGGACGAACCGGGCACCTTCACGCCGGGCAAGTTCCTCACCGCCGCGGATCTCGGTGGCGAGTACGCCCAGGCCGAGCACGCCGACTTCCGGACCGTGCTGCTGGACGCGGACACACGGCGGCCGGTGGTGCCGAACGGCACGCTCGGCGACCGCTACGGCGAGGCAGGCGCCGGGAAGTGGAACCTGGACCTCGGCGACACCCGGCCGCTGCTGTCCACCGAGGGTGGTGACGAGGCGCCGGTCGCCGTCGACCTGCCGCGCTTCGACGCCCCCGACGGCAGCGCGGCGCGACTTCGGCGCGGCGTACCGGTGCAGCGGGTCGCCGGGCGACTGGTGACCACGGTGTACGACCTCATGCTCGCCCAGTACGGGGTCGCTCGCGACGGCCTGCCCGGCCGATGGCCGTCCTCGTACGAAGACACGGAGGAGCCGTACACGCCGGGCTGGCAGGCGGCGATCACCGGAGTGGACGCGCAGAAGGCGGCGCGGATCGCGCGGGAGTTCGCCACCAACGCCGAGGAGTCCGGCGGCCGCTCGATGATCATCATGGGGGCGGGGACCAACCACTGGTTCCACTCCGACACCATCTACCGCGCGTTCCTCACGCTGACCACGCTGACCGGCTGCCAGGGCGTCAACGGTGGCGGCTGGGCCCACTACGTCGGCCAGGAGAAGGTCCGTCCGATCACCGGCTACTCGGCGATCGCGACCGCGGCCGACTGGAACCGGCCGGCCCGGCAGATGATCCAGACCGCCTACTGGTACCTGCACAGCGACCAGTTCCGCTACGACCCGTTCTCCGCCGACACCCTCGCGGCGGCGGGCGAGGGCGGCCCGTTCGCCGGGAAGACCACCGCCGACGTCATCGCCCAGTCCGCACGGATGGGCTGGATGCCGTCGTACCCGACCTTCGACCGCAACCCCCTCGACCTCGCCGACGAGGCCGCCGCAGCGGGCCGCCCGGTCGCCGAGCACATCGTGGACGAACTCAAGGCGGGACGGCTGCGGTTCGCCGGCCAGGACCCGGACGCCCCCGAGAACCACCCCCGCGTACTGACCGTATGGCGGGCCAATCTGCTGGGCTCGTCGGCGAAGGGCAACGAGTACTTCCTCAAGCACCTGCTGGGCACCGACTCCTCCGTACGTGCCACCGAGGCACCGCCGGACGCCCGCCCCAGGGAGGTGGTGTGGCGGGAGGAGGCACCCGAGGGCAAGCTCGACCTGCTGCTCACCCTGGACTTCCGCATGACCAGCACGACCGTCTTCTCCGACATCGTCCTGCCCGCCGCCACCTGGTACGAGAAGCACGACCTGTCCAGCACCGACATGCACCCCTTCGTGCACGCCTTCAACCCGGCCATCGCCCCGCCGTGGCAGACCCGCACCGACTGGGACGCCTTCCACACGATCGCCGCGGAGTTCAGCCGCCAGGCCGCCGAACACCTGGGCGTCCGCACGGACGTGGTGGCCGCCGCGCTGCAGCACGACACTCCGGACGAGCTGGCCACCCCGCACGGCCGGGTGCTCGACTGGCAGGCGGGGGAGTGCGAGCCGGTCCCCGGCCGCACGATGCCGAAACTGGTGACGGTGGAACGCGACTACGCGGCCGTCGCCGACAAGATGGCCGCTCTCGGCCCTCTGCTGGACAGCCTGGGCGCCACCACCAAGGGCGTCACCTTCACAGTGGAACGGGAGCTGGAATACCTGCGCCACAAGAACGGCACCGTGCGCGGCGGAGCGGCCGACGGACGGCCCTCCATCGCCCGGGACACGCACGCCTGCGAGGCGATCCTTGCCCTGTCCGGCACCACCAACGGCCACCTCGCCACCCAGGGCTTCCGCACTCTCGAAGCCCGCACCGGTACGCGGCTCGCGGACCTGGCCGCCGAGCACGAGGGCAAGCAGATCACCTTCGCCGACACCCAGGCCGCCCCCGTCCCGGTCATCACCTCCCCGGAGTGGTCCGGCTCGGAGACCGGCGGCCGCCGCTACTCCCCGTTCACCATCAACGTGGAGCGGCTCAAGCCCTGGCACACCCTCACCGGCCGCCAGCACTTCTACCTCGACCACGACTGGATGACGGCCCTCGGTGAGCAACTCCCCGTCTACCGACCACCGTTGGACATGACGGCCCTGTTCGACGAGCCGCGGATCGGGGACACCGGCGAACTCGGCGTCACCGTCCGCTACTTGACCCCGCACAACAAGTGGTCCATCCACTCCGAGTACCAGGACAACCTCTTCATGCTCTCGCTGTCCCGGGGCGGCCCGACGATCTGGATGAGCACGCAGGACGCGGCCAAGACAGGAGTGAAGGACAACGACTGGGTGGAGGCGGTCAACCGCAACGGCGTGGTCGCCGCCCGCGCGGTCGTCTCCCACCGCATGCCCGAGGGCACCGTCTACATGCACCACGCCCAGGACCGCCTGATCGACGTGCCCCGCACCGAGACCACGGGCCGGCGCGGCGGCATCCACAACTCCCTGACCCGCCTGCTGATCAAGCCCAGCCACCTCATCGGCGGCTACGCCCAGCTCACCTACGCCTTCAACTACCTCGGTCCCACCGGCAACCAGCGGGACGAGGTCACCGTCATCCGCCGCCGTACGAACCAGGAGGTGACGTACTGATGGCCCGTGACGAAGCACCCATCGGACGCGTGATGGCCCAGATGGCGATGGTGATGAACCTCGACAAGTGCATCGGCTGCCACACCTGCTCGGTCACCTGCAAACAGGCGTGGACCAACCGCACGGGGGTCGAGTACGTGTGGTTCAACAACGTCGAGACCCGCCCAGGCCAGGGCTACCCGCGCCGCTACGAGGACCAGGACACCTGGAAGGGCGGCTGGGAACTCAACAAGCGAGGCCGCCTGACGCTGAAGGCGGGAGGTCGGTTCACGAAGCTGATCCAGATCTTCTCCAATCCCGTGCTGCCGTCCCTCGACGACTACTACGAGCCCTGGACGTACGACTACGAGACGCTGACCAACGCCCCGCTCCAGGAGCACACCCCCGTCGCCCGCCCCAAGTCCCTGATCTCAGGCAAGGACATGAAGATCACCTGGTCGGCGAACTGGGACGACGACCTCGGCGGCTCGGCGGCGACCAGCGAGCGGGACGTCCTGCTGAACGAGGTCTCCGAGAAGATCAAGTTCGAGTTCGAGCAGACCTTCATGTTCTATCTGCCGCGGATCTGCGAGCACTGCCTCAACCCGTCCTGCGTGGCCTCCTGCCCCTCCGGCGCGATCTACAAGCGGGAGGAGGACGGCATCGTCCTGGTCGACCAGGACCGCTGCCGCGGCTGGCGGATGTGCGTCACAGGATGCCCGTACAAGAAGGTGTACTTCAACCACCGCACCGGCAAGGCCGAGAAGTGCACCTTCTGCTTCCCCCGCATCGAGGTCGGCCTGCCCACCGTCTGTTCCGAGACCTGTGTCGGCCGGCTGCGCTACATCGGCCTGGTCCTCTACGACGCCGACCGTGTCCTGGAAGCAGCTTCCACGCACGACGACACCGGCCTGTACGAGGCACAGCGGCAGGTCTTCCTCGACCCGCACGACCCTCAGGTCGTCGCCGCGGCCGAGAAGGCGGGTATCCCACGCGACTGGGTCGAGGCCGCCCAGCGCTCCCCGGTCCACTCGTTGATCAACACCTACCGGGTGGCCCTGCCTCTGCACCCGGAGTACCGGACGCTGCCCATGGTCTGGTACATCCCGCCGCTGTCGCCGGTGGTCGACGCCGTACGCGACACCGGCCGCGACGCCGAGGACCACCACAACCTGTTCGCGGCCGTCGAGTCCCTCCGGATCCCCGTCGACTACCTCGCCCAGCTGTTCACCGCGGGCGACCCGGCACCGGTCGACGCGGTCCTGCGCCGACTGGCGGCGATGCGGGCGTACATGCGCGACATCAACCTCGGCCGTGAGCCCCGTGCCGCGATCCCGAAGGCCGTGGGCATGGACGAGGAGCAGATGTACGACATGTACCGGCTGCTGGCCCTGGCCAAGTACGACGAGCGGTACGTCATCCCGCCCGCTCACGCCGAACAGGCCCACCGACTCGAAGAGTTGGCCACCGAGTGCAGCCTCGACCAGGAGGGCGGCCCCGGTATGGGTGGCTCCGGCCCCTTCGGGGAGACCTCCGGCGGCGCCGTACCCATCGCGGTGGAGAACTTCCACGCCCTGCGTGACCGGCAGACCGCCGACACCCCGGCCACGCCCGGCGACAAGTCCACCCGGGTCAACCTCCTCAACTGGGACGGCAAAGGCTCTCCGCCCGGCCTGTTCCCGGACAGACCGTCGAGCGACGGCGCCGGCACGGACAGCGGCGGGGAGGCCGAGCCGAAGTCATGAAGAGGAAAACGACACGCACGACTCGACGAGCGGAGCCCTGGCTCCCCAGCGCCTGGCAGGCACAGTCCCTGTTGCTCACCTATCCCGACGAGGAGTTCGAGCGGACCCTGGCCCTGGCCGGCCGGGTCGCCGCCACCTTGCCGGACCCGGTCGCCCGCCCCCTGCTCCGCTTCACCGCCCACGCCGGGCAGACCGCCCCCGCGGACCTGGCAGCCGCCTACGTGGCCACCTTCGACCACCGCAGACGCTGCTGCCTCTACCTGACGTACTACGCGCACGGTGACACCAGAAAGCGCGGCGTCGGTCTGCTGAGGCTGAAGCAGACCTACGCGGCGGCCGGATGGCGCCTGGGCGACGACGAACTGCCGGATCACCTGGCTGTCGTCCTCGAATTCGCCGCCGCCGACCCCGCCACCGGCGCGCGCCTGCTCACCGAACACCGGGCCGGCCTGGAACTCCTGCGCCTGGCCCTGAACGACGACGGTTCGCCCTGGGCCCACGTCCTGCACTCCGTCTCCGCGACCCTGCCCACCCTCGCCGGCGACGACCGCGAAGCCGTCCTGCGCCTGGCCGCCCAGGGCCCGCCCGAGGAACAGGTCGGTCTCGACCCGTACGCGGCCCCCGTGTTCCTGCCCGACCCCGTCGTAGGAGGCCCTCGATGAGCGCACCCGCGCCGTACGTCCCCCTGGCGGCGGAGGCGGGCACCGGCGGCCTCCTGCTGTGGGTCGTGCTGCCCTATGTCGTGCTCGCGGTGTTCGTCCTCGGTCACATCTGGCGCTACCGCTACGACAAGTTCGGCTGGACCACCCGCTCCTCCCAGCTCTACGAACGCCGCCTGCTGCGCATCGGCAGCCCGCTGTTCCACTTCGGCGTCCTCGTCGTCCTCCTCGGCCACATCGGCGGCCTGGTCGTCCCCAAGAGCTGGACCGAGGCGGTCGGGATCAGCGAGCACATCTACCACGTCGGCGCGGTCACCCTCGGCACCGTCGCGGGCGTCGCCACGCTCGGCGGACTCGCCATCCTGATCTACCGGCGCCGTACCGTCGGCTCCGTCTTCTCCGCCACCACGCGCAACGACAAGGCCATGTACGTTCTCCTGACGGTGACCATCGCGCTCGGACTGGCCGCCACCGTGGCCGCGAACATCGTCGGCGGGGGATACGACTACCGCGAGACCATCTCCCCCTGGTTCCGCTCCGTCTTCTACCTCCGACCCGACCCCGCCCTGATGACCGGAGCCCCGGTGCTCTTCCGGCTGCACGCGATCAGCGCCCTCCTGCTGTTCGCGGCCTGGCCCTTCACCCGGCTCGTGCACATGCTCACCGCACCACTCGGCTACCTGACCCGCCCCTACATCGTCTACCGCAGCCGCGACACCCAACTCGGCGCCCGCGCCCCGCGCCGCGGCTGGGACCGGGTGGGGCCATGAACTACCACCCCGACCGACACCGGACGGCGGCTCCAACACGCTCTCGGCGTGGTGAACTCGTTGGCCTCGGGGCCGAGGCCGATCTCCTGGATGACCTTCATCGTCGCGATACCGACGGGGACGCTGTCGCGTGTCGCGGTCAGCGGAAGCAGGCCGCGCCGTTGACGTTAGAGCACCATCCGACGAGGCCCGCAGCCGCCGCCGCGGCGCGCCCTTGAGCGTGTTCGACGACTTGACCTTCTGAGGGCTTCGACGGCCGCTGAGCCGGGGGAGCAGACCTGCGAGACCGGTCGCGACGGTCTACTCCTTCCACCTGACGCTCTCGTACTCCCGCGACCCGCGTGAGGCAAATCGTCACCGACATCCGGCAAGCAGCCCAACTGCTGGAATCCGGACTCACCGCCCCAGCCTGACGTTGGGCGGAACGTGCGAGGGAATGCCGCAACTTTCCGAGCCGCCCGATGGCCGGCCGGTCTTCAGGGCCGGGCGGGCGGCATCCGCATCGACGGCATCGGACTCGCCGCGCTTGCGCCGCGTGGCGCGATCGGGCTGGTTGACCTCGACGACCTGCATATTTTTCCGGCTCAGGAACCGGGCCAGGACAGCTCCGTAGGAACCGGCGCACTCCACGTTGCTGTGCGAGGCCCGGGGTTCGAAATGGCGCGAGTAGTCAGAACCGCCTCGTCGGCGTGGCGCTCCCTTCGGGGAATCGGATCGCGGTCCTGAGGAGCGACAGCCCCGGCACCGACTTGATCGTCGACGTCAAGTCCCTCTGAGCGGTCGGACAAAGGCCGCTGCCGGGCATCGACGGGCTTCCCGAGGGAAGGCGACGGATGCTTGTTCAGGGTCTTTCCTATCTGTTGGCCAGGGAGTGCTTCATGCTTGAGATCAAACGGGAACGCGCCTTCGGACGCACTTACCAGATCTTGTCGGAAGGCGTGCCGGTCGCGCGATGGTCCGCCCGTGCCTGGAAGTCGGGCGGTCACGTCGAGCTGGCGGGCGAAGTCTTCGAGCTGCGCTCTTCCAACTGGGGACGCTCCTTCCGCATGCTCGCGGGAGAAGCGGGAGGGCCGGTCCGAGCCGAGGCGCACCGTTCCGGCCGGCGGTGGTACATCACTGACGGGGAGTCCGAGTACGAGCTGACCCGCCCGTCGGCCCTGCGTGGAAAGCGGCAGCTGGTCCGGGGCAAGAGCGTCCTTGGCGAATTCCGGCGGGGCCGGTTCGGCAGCGGACTGATGGCCGACCTCACCGACGTGCCGCTCCCTCTTCAGGTCTTCGCGGGCTTGGTGGTCTTGTCACTGCAGCAGCGCCAGAACGCGGCCGCCGCGGCGGCCAGCGGCTGATCGGAGTGGGCAGGAAGCCTTCTGCCGCAGGTCGGGGAGGTCGCAGGCAAACAGGAACCCGCACCTCCAGGCGGGGCTGACATATGGAGCGGCAGCCGCGCCGTCTTCTTCGATCTGGCGAACCTCGAACACGGCGACAGCATCTGCATCGCCCGACAGGACGGCACCACCGCGCACTCGTAGGCGGCTGCAACTGACCTGTGGGGGCGTGCAGTTGCAGATGGCGTTCGCCACGGGAGAAGGTGCCACGATGAGGACACTCCCGGTCATCGGCGGTCGTGACGCGAACGCCGCACTTGTCGTACGAACCGACTACGGTGACGAGGGCACGTGGCGGGCCATAGCCGTCGAGCTGACGCAGCCGTGGGGCGTGGACGAGGAGTACCAGGCCTACGTGCACTTCGTGGACGATCCGGCGTGGACCGGCGCGACGCCGGATGAAGTACAAGCCGCCGTACGTGCCGCTGACAGGTTGATCAGTGTCGTCTTCCTCGCGGACTCCACTGCGATGCAGCATTCTCACTACGCCCTGCTCGCCGTCAAGGTGGCCGACGGGGAGCAGGGGAACTCGTCGACCCACTCGGAGGAGGGGGTCCCACTCAGCCCGTCGTTTCGTCTGGAACCGGGTGCGGTGCAAGACGTCCATGGGCAATTGTTCATCGACAACCTGAGCTTCGAGGACTTCGCCGAGGCGGCTCGGAGAGACGCTGACGACGTGCTCAGGTCGCCGTACTGACTGATCTTTCAGAAGGAGGTTCTGAAAGATGACTTCTCTTTCGACCGGCACCATCGCGCCGGTCACCATCGAGGCACGGTCGCTGAGCAGCCAGGCGGCCACCTCGGCGACCTCGGCGACCTCGGTCACTTCGCGGCGAGCATCCTCCCATGAGCGGCATGGCTGAGTCCGTCCGCTGCCCGGACGAACTGGCGGCTCACCGCTGCGCCGGCCGCTCTGCGAGACCCGTGCGCGCCGCGGACCCGTACGGAACGTGGCCTGCGACGCGCCCTCACTGTGCAGATGGGGACAGGGGAACCACAGAGACGGGAACCGCAGAGACGGAACCACGGTGTGCCGAATGACGGCAGCGACTCAGCGCCGGTCGCGCGTGGAGACCCTGGACGTGCGGTAGCCCTGCGCGGTCACCTCCAGATCGCCGTGGTCGTGGCTGCCGAGGGGGCAGGACACCGTGATGTCGCGCTCCTCACCGGGCAGCAGCCACAGGTAGTTGTCGGAGTAGCGTGCGGGCAGGACCCGGTTCCCCGAGCGGTGGTCGCGCAGCGCGAGGCGCACCATGGGCGCGACGACACGGCCCCTGTTGCGTACGGTGACGGAGAGGCTGAGCCGGCCGTCGCGCCGGACCGTTCGGGTTCCGGAGATCTGCAGCCGGGCGCCGGTGAGGTCGTTGAGAGTCCGCAGGTCCTCGGGCCGCTCGTAACGCCAGTACGTGTTCCGGGACAGCGTCCGTCCGTCGGCGTGTGTCAGACGCAGCCGCACCAGATGCACGGGGTGGTCGCCGGCGGGCCGGGGCACCGCGAACGCCCGCGTCGTCGCGGAGGCGGCGACGTCGACCGTCCGCCGCTGCGGATCGGCCAGGCGGCGTCCGGACAGGTCCAGTACCTCGGCGCGGACCTCCGCGCCGCGCAGCCTCTCCCCGGTGTGGTTGACCGCGAGGACCTTCCAGTCGACCGGGTCGGCCTGCACATGATGGGCCTCACAACCGGAACGGGCTCCGTAGTAGGTGCCGTTCACGTCCAGGTCGTAGTCGTACGTCTGCCACACGGTGCTGTGCCACGCGGGGTTGGACATCCACAGCAGCAGCCCGCCGGCGTCGTTCCACAGATTGGCGTTCCACGCCTCGAAGATGGCCCGCATCGACTCGAAGTTGACGAACTGCGCCTTCGCGCTGAACTCCTGCAACGAAGAGGACGCGCCCAGCCGTTCGTCGATGGCGGCCCGGTAGCTCTGCGGGTTCTGTCCGCCGCGTTCCAGCCAGTCGTGGTGGTTCCACACCAGGCCGATGGGCCACTCCTTCTCGTCCCCCACGAGATTGCGCATGCTCTCCGCCACCGACACCGTCGGGATGCCGATCTCCGTGTGGAAGCCGAAGGTGCCGTGCGCGTACAGGTCGGGGGAGTAGTACCGCTTCGGGTCGACCCAGGCGTACGGTCCGCTGCCGCTGACCACACCCGCCGCCGAGTTGCTGATGTACTCGACGCCGGGGTGCTCCTGGGCGACGGCCTTACGGGCGCCCTCGTCGATCTCCCCGGACGGGGTGCCCTCGTTGGCGCCGCACCACACGACGATGCAGGGGTGCGAGCGGTAGCGGCGGATCGTGTCCCGCACGTGGTCGAGGTAGAGGGAGTGGTTCGGCGGGTCGAGGAACCAGGCGTTCCAGAAGTCGTTCCACACCAGCAGCCCGTTCTCGTCGCAACGGGCGTAGAACTCCTCGCGGTTGCTGCTGCCGAGCCAGTTGCGGATCATCGTGAAGTTCATGTCGCGGTGCATCTCGACGGCGGCCTCCATACGGCCGTCGCCCATGCGGCGCAGCAGCTCGTCCCAGCCCCAGTTGCCGCCGCGGCACAGCACCCTCACGCCGTTGACGCTGATCTGGAGCTGGTGCGGCCGGTTGTCGACGGACGTCACGTCCGCCCACTCCTCACCGTCGTCGGAGACCTGCACGGTGAAGGTGAGGGCGTACGCCGACTCCCACAGGAGGGTGATCCGGTCGAAGTCCCTCGCCGCGCCGAGGTCGACGCGGATCCACTGGTCGTCGGAGTAGGCGGACGACCAGCGCGTGTCGTCGTCGCCGTCGACCGCCGCCGCCGCGGTGTTGGCCGCGTTGTCGGTGGACGAGGCGGAGGCGGTGGCGCGCAGCGCGAGGTCGGTGTCCGGCGTACCGCTGTCGGTCACCGACAGACGCCACAGTGAGGCGCCGTAACCGGTGGCGCGGCGCCCGGTGAGGATACGGACCCAGCGAGCGTGCTGCCGCTCGGTGTCGACGGTCTGCTCGTAGCGGTTGGCGCCGGGCGGGAAGACGACCGGGTTCTCGGAGGCGTAGTCGAACTGGCGAAGCCCCACACGGATCGTCCGCTCGTCGCTCTCCTGCCTCCCGACGGACGCGGTGAGACGCAGGTCGTGCAGGGCGGGCTCGCCGTAGCCGTTCGGCCACCACAGCTCCGGCTCTCTCAGACGTAGGGCGGAGTGGTCCTCGGGCGTGAACACCACGTCCGTGCTCGCGCCGCCGTCGATCCGTACGTCCTTGGTGACCCGTACGCCGCCCAGCCGGGCCTGGACCGTCACGTCTCGGGCGTCCGCCGCCGCGTTGCGGACCGGGACGGTGACGGTGACCTCGGCGCGCGAGAGGTCCGGCAGGTCAGGCAGCACGGTGTCGACGCGCGCGTCCCCGAGGACGGCGTCACCGGTGGCACGCAGCCGGACGTGGTTCCAGATGCCCATCACCCGGTCGCGTACGGCGGGCATCCAGTCCCAGCCGGACACCGCGAGGTAGGAGGGGCCGTTGCGCATCATCATGTCCGAGCCCGCGTCGGCGTAGGACACGCCGTCCGAGCCGCGGTCACCCGGACTGCCGGGGTAGGGCATGTGATCGATCCGGACTGCCAGCACATGCTCGCCGCCCTCGCCGAGCTGTTCGGACACGTCCAGGGCGGCGCGGGCGGTGGGGTGGGACATCTCGCCCACCTTCGTGCCGTCGAGCCAGATCTCGGCCGCGTGGTTGATGCCGTCCAGCTCCAACCAGAGGCGCTCCCGTCCGCGGGAGACCAGCCCGCGCGGTACGGAGAACGTACGCCGGTACCACCAGGCGGACTTGCCGAGCGCCTCGGGCACCTGGAGGTTGTCCATGCCCTTCACCGGGTCCGGCAGGTGTCCCTCGGCGACCAGCGAGGCGAGGATCGTCCCCGGTACCCGGGCGCGCAGCCAGCGATCGGTGTCGACCCCGGGCGAGGACAGCCGCGCCCCGCCGCCGGTGCCGGCGAACTCGTCGAGCGTCACGTTCCAGCCCGACTCGATCGGTACGGTTCCGTCGTCGGCGAGCTTCAGCGTGGGTACGGGGCGAGCGCCGCTGGTCCACTGAGTCCACCCTGTCGCCTCGGGGCGGCGGGACGGCGCGGTGCCGTGCACCTGGAGGGAGTTCAGGCCGAGCGGGTTGTCGTTGGACAGACCGGTGCCGACCATGCGGACCCAGCGGGTGTCCACCGGCTCGGCCAAGGTCACGGTGACGGTGCCGCCCTTGTCCGTGGAGCTCTCGTGCACCTTCTTCCAGGTCTTCCCGTCCGGTGACACCTCGATCCGGAAGGTCGTGGCATAGCTGGACAGGACCTCCCAACCGGTGGTGTTGGTACGGGGGTTGACGCCGTCCGAGGGCTTGTAGACGGTGTCGCCCTCGGTTGCCTCGAAGACGAGCACGACGGCGGTGACCCGGCAGGTGGCCTCCAGATCGACCGCCACCCACTGAGGGCCGTCGGTGTCGGCCGCCCGCCAGCCGCTGCCCGTGACGCCCGCGCGTCCCATGCGGTCCGTGACGAAGTGGGCAGGGGTGGGTGCGTACGCGGTCGAGGACGCCTGTACGGGCCGGTAGAGCGCGAGGTCGGTACCGGTCGCCGCCGCGTCAGCCACCGGGGCGGTCGTGGCGGCGACGGCGCGGTCCGGCAGCGCCGCCGTCAGGCTCACACTGGCGAGCACGGTGGCGGATGCGGTGAGGAACGTGCGGCGCGAGTGCTCCGACAGCGGTTCCGACTGTGGTACGGCGGCGCCTGCTTGGTCGTCGCGCATGTGTACTCCCTGAGAGATGGTTCAGTTTCGGGTGAGGAGTGGGGGAAACGGACGTGGGGAGAGGACGACCGGGATGCGGGAGCCGAGAGTGAAGGCGACCAGGGCGGTGGCCGGCCCTCGGGGAGGAGCCGGCCACCGCGCCGGTCAGCCGGAGGTCTCCACGCGGAGGCCGGCCAGCCAGCTGCCCCAGCCGTCCTCGGGACGGCTGTCGGAGAAGCGCAGGTAGAGGCCGTCGCCACCCGCCCGGCTGCGCAGATCGGCCAGATCCAGGGTGCGCTGCTCGCGATTGGACTGGAAGATCACCGCGTTCGGCTCGCGCAGCACGGTCTTCCAGTCGGTGCCGTCGGCGGACACCTCGACGAGGAACTGGTTGGCGAGGTCGAGCGTCACGGTGCCACGGCTGTCCTCGGGCACGGGCAGACGGTACGTGAAGGACCGGTCCCCGTCGGCGTAGCGGGCCTGCCCGTCGGAGCCGTCCCCGGTGGTCTGGGAACGGTCGTCCGCGACCAGGACGTCGTGCTCGGACTCCGTACCCGGTTCGATCTCCGTGACGTCGCCGACCACCCGTGCGGTGCCCTGCCCGGTCACGGACCAGTCGTCCCAGCCGGCCGTGGCCCGGATCCGCTGTGTGCCCGGGGCAGCGCCCTCCGAGGCGGTGACGCGGACGGCGACCGTGGCCGAACCGCCGGCGCCCAGCTCGCCGACCTGAGCGCGCTCGGGGTCGACGGTCCAGCCGGTCGGCGCGGTGACGGTGACCTCGGGGGTCACCGCGGTGTCCCCGCTGTTGGTCAGCCTCACGTCGAGGGACGCCGTCGCTCCGGCCCGCAGCGCGACATCACCGACGCTCACCTTGACCGGCGCCTTCGGAACGGTGTCCAGCGTCAGCAGTTCCAGCTCGGCGAGCGACACCTTCTGCTGTCCCTCGGCCGTCACGATCCGCAGCCGGTACTCCCGCATGCTCGCCGGGTGCGCGGCGCGGAACGGCCGGGTCTGGTTGCGCCACCGGAACTCCTCCCCACTGCGGCGGTCCAGTTCCGTCCAGCGCTTCCCGTCGTCGGAGCCCTCCAGTACCCATTGACGCGGATCCTGGTCGGCGGTGTCCGCCGAGGAGGTGAGCGTGTAGGAGGTGACCTCGGTGTCCTTGCCCGCGCTGACGCGGTAACCGACCTCGGGATCGTCACCGGTGAGGACGGCGGCCGTCCGGGAGGTGTCGTCGAACAGCGCGGCGACGTCACCGCCCCCCGAGGCCGACGCCGTGCCACGGTCCGCCCCTGTGACGTCGTGCAGCGGGCGCGGCCGCTCGCCGGCCGGGGTCGGCGAGTCGGGGACCTCGTTCCTGCCGGTACCCCAGGAGGACGGCTCGGACGCCATGCTGAAGCGCAGGCGGCCGCCGTCGGCGATCTCGCGGTGCGAGACCGTCGTGGAACCGTGGCGCTTGCCGTCGACACTCAGGTCCCGCACATAGATGTCGCCCTCGCTGGTACCGGGGGCGTCGATCACGAGCTTGCCGGCGGGGAGGTGGAGGGTCGCCTTCTCGAACAGCGGGGAGCCGAGGGCGTACTCACCGCTCGACGTCTGCAGGGGATAGAGGCCCAGGGCACTGAGCACCCACCAGGCCGAGGTGGCGCCGTTGTCCTCGTCGCCGGGGTAGCCCTGCCCGATGTCGGAGCCGAGCCAGCCCCGGTCCAACGCCTGCCGGACGAGCCGCTGCCCCTTCCAGGGCTGTTGCGTGTAGGAGTACATCCACGGAATGTGGTGGGAGACCTGGTTGGGAATGCTCCACTGCCCCAGTCTCAGGTCCCTCGTCTCGCGCATCTCGTGAATGACGGAACCGTAGGAACCGGGACGGTCGGCCTTCTCCGGCGTGGCGAAGAACGCGTCGAGCTTGTCCGCCAGCCCCTTCCTGCCGCCGTACAACTCGGCCAGGCCCTGACCGTCGTGCGGCGCGGGGAACGCCTCGTTCCAGCCGTCGGCCTCGGTGTAGTCGTGGTTGTTGCCCCAGGTGAGCGGGTCGTACGCGTCCTCGGCCGTGGTCCACGCGCCGTCGGTCGACTTGCCCTGGAAGAAGTCGATCGACGGGTCGTACAGGTCGGCGTACCCGGCCGAGCGGCCGCGGAAGTACTCCGCCTCCTCGCGCAGACGCCTCCGTTCCTTCGCCGAGGTGCCGGACCTCTTCGCCATCTTCTCGGCCATCTCGGCGATCGCGTCGTCGTTGACGTAGCCGTCCAGGGACCAGGAGAAGCCGGCACCGACGTCGTTGGGGACGTGTCCGAGGAAGGTCGAGCGGTCCAGGCTGTCGCGTCCGACACTGCTGTCGGGTGGCCGGACCGTGGCGTTCTTGAGCGCGGCGGCGTACGTGTCCTCGGCGTCGATCCCCGGTACGCCCTTGGTGTAGGCGTCCGCGAAGGCCGCGTCGGAGTTGGTCCCGGTCATCACGCGGGCGTAGCCGGGGGAGGACCAGGGCGAGATCCAGCCGCCGTCCCGGTACTGCTGGACGAAGCCGTCCACCAACTCGCCCGCGACCTTCGGCCACAGCAGGGAGTACGCGGGCCAGGCGGCTCGGAAGGTGTCCCAGAAACCGGTGTTGATGTACACCTTGCCGTCGGCGATCCTCGCACCGGTCTGCGTAGGGCTGCTGGCCGGGGGCGTCCATGAGCCGGAGGACTGAACGGCGTGCCGGTAGCGGGGCCTGGACTTCGAGCCCGTGTTCTCGTGACCCGAGTTGGGATACAGACTCATCCGGTAGAGGTTCGAGTAGAGGGTCGTCAGTTGGTCCTGGCTCGCACCCTCGACGCTCACCACACCGAGCCGCTCGTTCCAGGCCGCTTCGGCCCGTGCGGCGACCTTCTCCAGGGAGTCCCTGGCCCCGATCTCCAACCCCAGGTTCCGCTTGGCCTGGTCCACGCCGATGAGGGAGGTGGCGATGCGCAGGGTGACGGTGTCGCCGCGCTTCTTGCCGCTGCCGTCGAAGGCGACGTAGCCGGTCGAGGGACGGTTTCCCGCCGTCAGCATGCCGCTGCCGGTCACCGGGCGATCGAACGTACCGTACATGTACATACGGCTCATGCCCGCCGAGATCGTACGCGTCTCCGACCAGCCGGAGACCGTACCCGCCTTCTGGTCGATCGTCAGGCCCGCCCGGTCGTCGACGTTGTCGAAGACCAGCTTCCGCCCGCCCTTCCCGGGAAACGTGAAACGCAGGATCGCCGCGTGGTCGGCGGGTGCCATGTCGGCGCGCAGTCCGTTGGTGAACGTGACGCCGTAGTGGTGGGGCAGGGCGGTCTCGTCCTCGTGCCGAAATGCCAGGGCCCGTGCCGCGCGCCCGGCGTCCGGTGTGCCCTCGGCGGTCGACGGCATCACCTGGAAGGTCTGCCGGTCGCCCATCCAGATGCTGGTCTCGTGGCTGGCGGCGAAGGCCTGGATCTCGGGAAGGTTCTGCGCGTTGTTCTGCTGGTGATAGCTGTACAGCGTGCCCAGGGACCCCGCATCGGTCATCGGGGTCCAGAAGTTGAAGCCGTTGGGGACGGCGGTCGCGGGGAAGTTGTTGCCGCGCGAGTAGTCGCCACTGGACTGGGTTCCGCGCGTGGTGAGGACCTGGTCCGCGGGGGAGGTGTGCCGGGGCTTCGGCGGGCTGTCGTCGAGGGAGATGTCGTCGATCCAGCCCCCGACGTCGACCGTCCCGTCCGGACCGTCGTACGTGATCAGGATGCGGTCCACGGTCCGGCCCGCCGCCACGTCGCCGACGTCCGCCGCACGGCGGTTCCACTGCAGGGGTGACACGGTCTTGGCGTCGCCCTGGGCGCGGGCGGTCAGCCGGTCGCCGTTCTGGTCGCGGGTGTCGAGCGCGCTGAGCCGCGAGCCGTCGGTGAACTCCAGGTCGACGGCCACGTAGGTGCCGGCGTAGTCGGCCTTCTTCTCGTCGAAGTCGGGGAACAGCAGGTACGACAACTGGCTGTGCGCACCGAGGAGTACGTTCACATCGGCCACCACGGCGCTCGCGCGGGCGGCGGCGTCGGCCGTGTGCCGGGCGGAGTAGTGCAGCGCGTTCCGGCCGGTGAATCCGACATCGGTCCTGGCCGCATAGGCCCGGTCCGGTCCGTCGTCCACGACGGCGCTCAGCCCTGGCTCGTCGGATCCGGGGTGCGCGACCCCGGAGATGTCGGGTTCACCGTCGGGGCCGGTGGCGGGACTTCCGTCCGAAGGAGCGTCGCCCGGCTCGAACGACGTCTGCCAGGTGCCGGTCTGCTTCGCCGATGCCCCCGATGCCCCCGATGCCCCCGATGCCCCCGATGCCCCCGATGCCCCCGATGCCCCCGATGCCCCCGATGCCGCGGGGGCCGCGGAGGCCGACGAGTCGGCGTTCGCACTGCCGGCAGCCGGGCCGGCGACGAGGACCAGCCCGAGGAGACCGACCGTGAATCTGGAATGCGGGCGGTAGTGATTTCTCCGCACGGACTGCGATCGCATGATGCCCCCACCGGTGTGGCGTACACCGCGGGTACGCCTGACAACGTTGTCAAGTCTTTGACGCATCAGTCTTGACGGGCTCTCTGACGGGAGTCAAGAGGCGCGCAACGCCTTATGGGGTGAGGTTCCGCCCTTGGTGTGTTCCGCGCTTGGTGTGGTTCCGGAGCTGATCGGGAACAGGCGGAGTGGCGGGGCATTCCGTGGAAGCCGGCGGTGCGTGGCGGGCTGCCTCATCGGCCATCGCCAGGGCCTCGGCGCGCGGTCCGCCCCGGGCGGCGGTGAGGGCCAAGGGGCCGCCAGGGTGCGGAGCTTGGCTGTTCAAGGGGCGTCAGGAACGTAGTTGTAGTGTTCCGGGCTATGGCTTCGATCAGCGATGGCGAAAACCCGGACGAACTCGTGGTGGCCTACTCCGGCCTACTCGAAACGGCGAAGCCGGCTCAGGCCCGCAAGGCGGTGCGAGAGCTGGTGGTGGTCACCGACGACGGTGCCGCGCTGAAGCTGGCCGCCCGCTTCGCACCGGTCGCGGACCTCGCCCTGGACACGCTGCTGCGGCTGTGGCCGACGGCAGGCGACCCGGACGGCTTCGCCGCGGCCCTGCTGGCGCCGGCCTTCCGCCGTGCGGGCCGTACGGAGTTGACACTGAAGCGTGTGAACTCGCTGTCGGGCCTGCGGCACCTCACCATGCTGCGCACACTGACGGTGGATCGCTGCAAGGAGATAACCGACCTCACGGAGCTCGGCACGCTCACCGAGCTGCGCCACCTCGACCTGAACGGCTGCGCGGGAGTCGAGGACCTGACCCCCCTCAGCGGTCTCACCCAGCTCACCTGGCTGAGCCTGCACCGCTGCCGTCCGGTGTCCGACGTCAAGCCGCTGATGTCCCTCAGCCGACTGCGACACCTCGACCTGAGCATCACACGGGTCGACTCAGTGACTGACTTCGCGGTGGCGTTGCCCCAGCTTGAGCACCTGAACCTGCGCGGCTGCCGGTCCTTCAGATCCCCCGCGCAGCTCTCCGGCCTGACCGGCCTCACCCACCTCGACCTGGGCTGGACGGCAGTCCGCGACCTGACCGGCCTGACGAACGTGCCCGCACTCGCCTCCCTGCGCCTGGCGAGCTGCAAGCAGCTTCGTGACCTGACCGGCATCGCCGCGGCAGCGAACCTCTCCGAGCTGGTCATCGAGGACTGCCCCCGGTTCCAGTCCTTCCGCGGTTTCGGCCACCATCCCCGTCTGACGACGCTGGAGGTCAAGGGCTGTCCGGACCTGCTCGACCTGCGCGGAGTCTCCGCGCTGACGCACTTGACGGAGCTGCGGATCGTGGACGGCGAACGGTTCGCCTCCGTCAGGGGAGTCGGGTACCTGCCTTCCCTGGAGAAGGTGACCTTCGAGAACTGCCCCGCGCTGGCGGACTTCGCGGACCTGGCCGGCCTCGCCGCCGGGTTCCGGCTTCACCTGGACGGGCTGGGCCTGCTCCGGGACCTCGCCCCGTTCGCATCCCTCTCCGGCCTCCGCGGACTCAGCCTCGACAGGTGTCCCGGACTGCTGGACCTCACCGGCCTCGGCGCCCATCGCGCGCTGGAGGAACTGTCCGTCAGCCGTGCCGACGGCCTGAGCGACCCCGGTGACCTGGGCGATCTGCCGACCCTGCGCGAACTCGGGTTCAGCGGTCTTCCCTCGCTCACCGGCCTCGGTCGCCTCGACGGCCTGACCGCGCTCGCCAAGGTCAGTGTGCGGGACTGTCGTTCGCTGACGGACGTCAGCGGCCTGGGCGGCACCCCGGTCACCGACCTGACACTCGACGGCCTCACGAGCCTCGACTCGCTCGGCGTCCTGGAGGCCTGCCCCGACCTACGCGTACTGAGCGTGGAACGCGTCCCGCAGCTGACCGGCTTCCCCGCCGTTCGCTCCCTGACCCGGCTCTACCTCTCCCGCCTGCCCTGGGGGGACCTGTCGCCCCTGGCCGGACTCACGTCGCTCCAGTACCTGCGCATGGGCTACATGGACGAAGTGGCGGACATCGGTACGCTCGCCGACCTGCCCGATCTCTCCGAACTCATCCTCGGCGGCCTCCACGCCCTCACCGAGTTCGGCCCCCTGCTCAAGATGAAGTCGTTGCGACGGCTCAACAAGTCACTGCAGATGAACGCAGAGATACTGCAAGGCCGACGCGATCCCGTCCTGATCGAGCTCGCGGCACGCGGGCTCGCGATCGACCAGCGCTGACTCTTAATCGACACCGGTGATGAAGTGGCCGTGCGATTCCGGATCGCGATCAGGGTACGCGCCACGGTGGCACACCGGACATGACGCTCTGTCATACCCAAGGGCGCTCGGTGAAGGGTTTGGACAGTCAGGTTTGGGCAGTCGGTCGCCGGCGTCGCGGACGCGTGGTCGAGCCGCGGGCGTGGGCCGGTGTGAGGTGGGGCGCAGCGGACCTTTGGTGAAGGCGACGTTTCAGTCCCCGACGTGCGCCCGTACTGTTTCGGCCAGCTCGTCCTCCATGGGTGGGCCGCTTGCGGTAGTCGGGCCCGGTCGCGACGATCACGGCCTTGGCGCGGTGGACCGTGCCCGCGGTGTCCGTGCCGGTCTTGACGTCCCCGGTCAGGTCGACCTCGACCGTCTCGGCGCCGCCGCGTTCGGCCTGGGCCTGCAGGTCCTGCATGAGGGCCGGGCCGTCGACGCCCTCGGGGAAACCGGGGAAGTTCTCGACCTCGCTGGTCGTGGCC
Organism: Streptomyces sp. CWNU-52B; assembly: GCF_047444975.1. Classification (NCBI taxonomy): domain Bacteria; kingdom Bacillati; phylum Actinomycetota; class Actinomycetes; order Kitasatosporales; family Streptomycetaceae; genus Streptomyces; species Streptomyces sp. CWNU-52B. The sequence continues at coordinate 59,134 of NZ_JBLFJV010000011.1, forward strand.
AGGGCCCCGCCGGCGAAGGCCGCGCCGCCGAAGACGAGCGGCTTGAGTTCGGCGCGGGCGGTTTAGAGGGCGGCGGCGGTGTATCCGGCGGGCCCGGAGCCCATGACGATGGCCTCGCGGACGTCCGTGCTCGTGCTCATGAGGTTGGCTCCGGCGCGATCTCCTTGATCAAGCCCTCGGTGAGCAACTTGATCTCGTCCCGGATCGGACGCACGGCCTCGACACCCTGGCCCGCCGGGTCCTCCAGCTGCCAGTCCAGGTACCGCTTGCCGGGAAAGACCGGACAGGTGTCGCCGCAACCCATCGTGATGCAGACGTCAGATTCCTTCACCGCGTCCACGGTGAGCATCTTCGGCATCTCGGCGGAGATGTCGATGCCGACCTCGGCCATGGCCTCGACCGCGGCCGGGTTGACACCGGCGCCCGGGTCGGAGCCGGCGGAACGGACCTCGACGCGGTCCCCGGCCAGATGGGTCAGCCACGCGGCGGCCATCTGGGAACGGCCGGCGTTGTGGACACAGACGAAGAGCACGGAGGGCTTGTCGGACATCAGGAGCTCTCCCTTGTCTCACGACGGCATCAGGCACGAATGACTTCAGCGCCCAGTGGTGTCAGTCGCCACTGATGTGAGAGTATCAGCCCATGATGACGTCAGTCGACGCTGATCTGATGCGAGTCCTCGCCGACCCGCTCCGCCTCCAGATCGTCTCCCTCCTTGCCAAGGAGACGCTCTGCTCCACGCACCTGATCGAAGAGACCGGTGCGAAGCAGACCAACGTCTCCAACCACCTGAGGGTGCTGCGCGAGGCCGGGGTCGTCGAGACAGAACCGTGCGGCCGGTACATGTACTACCGGCTGCGCCCGGACGTCATCGCCCAGCTCGCAGGTCAGTTCGCCGACCTGGCCGAATCCGCTCGCGATGCCGCCGAGAACAAGAGGGCCTGTCCGTGACCCCCACCGAAACAGCCGCGACGACCGGGGAGTCCTCGGTCGTCGCGAGGCTGTCGACGCTCGACCGCTTCCTCGCCGTATGGATCCTGCTCGCCATGGCCCTCGGCCTCGGCCTCGGCAGGCTCATCCCCGGCTTGAACGACGCCCTCGCCAAGGTCGAGATCGGAGGCATCTCCCTGCCGATCGCCGTCGGACTGCTGATCATGATGTATCCGGTCCTGGCCAAGGTCCGTTACGACAAGCTCGACGCCGTCACCGGCGACCGCAAGCTCATGGTCTCGTCGCTGGTCATCAACTGGATCGTCGGCCCGGCGGTGATGTTCGCACTGGCCTGGATCTTCCTGCCGGACCTGCCCGAGTACCGCACCGGCCTGATCATCGTCGGTCTCGCCCGCTGTATCGCCATGGTCATCATCTGGAACGACCTCGCCTGCGGAGACCGCGAGGCCGCGGCCGTCCTGGTCGCGCTGAACTCGGTCTTCCAGGTCCTGACGTTCGGCCTGCTCGGCTGGTTCTACCTCGACATCCTGCCCGGCTGGCTCAACCTGGGCGACGGCGAGCACCTCGACATCTCCATGTGGAAGATCGCCCTGAACGTCGTCATCTTCCTCGGCATCCCGCTGCTGGCCGGGTTCCTCACCCGCCGCATCGGCGAGAAGGAGCTCGGCCAGGAGAAGTACGAGTCCGACTTCCTTCCGAAGATCGCCCCCTGGGCCCTGTACGGACTGCTCTTCACGATCGTCATCCTCTTCGCCCTGCAGGGGAAGACGATCACCTCGCAGCCCCTCGACGTGGCCCGTATCGCGCTGCCACTGCTCGTGTACTTCGCGATCATGTGGTTCGGCACCTTCGCCCTCGGCAAGGTCATCGGCCTCGCCTACGACCGCACCGCCACCCTCGCCTTCACCGCGGCCGGCAACAACTTCGAACTGGCCATCGCGGTCGCCATCGCCACCTTCGGCGTCACCTCCGGCCAGGCCCTGTCCGGCGTCGTCGGCCCGCTCATCGAGGTTCCGGTCCTGGTGGCGCTGGTGTACGTCTCCCTGGCCTGGCGACGGAAGTTCAGCGCCGCCCAGACGCTCACACCGGTACAGCAGGAGGGCTGATGCACTGCCTGGACTGCTACAGCGGTGGACGGCAGGCACCGGCGATCGGCGTCGGCCGCCGGCGCGGGGCAGCAGTCCCCGACCTGCACCAAGCCGATCAACCGCGCGGTCGCCATCGATCCACCCGTACGACGGCTGCTGTGCCGGACGTGCTCCGCCGCCCATCAGGCACACGCCACCTTGTTGCCCCAGGTCGCCAACACCGTCCGGACCCCGTGACCGACTGCGGTCGGACGCGGGTGGGGTGATCGGCGGCGGCCAGGCCGGGCTCACCGCCGGCTACCACCTGCGCCGCCCCGGTGTGGACTTCGTCATCCTCGACGCCCAGTCCACACCGGGCGGCGCCTGGCGGCACGCCTGGGACTCCCCGCACCCGTTCTCCCCGGCCGCCAACTCCTCACTGCCGGGTCGTTCGATGCCGCTACAGGCGGGACAGAGGTACTGCACCGCCCCGTACGCGTCACCGGGGTCCACCGGGACGGCGAGTTCCTGCGTGTCGAGACGGATGTGGGCGCCTGGCAAGCCCGGGTCGTCATCAGCGCCACCGGCACCCGGTGGCGCCCCTTTCTGCCCGCCGTCGCCGGCCGAGCGGGCTTCCGCGGGCGCCGGCTGCACACCGTGGAGTACCGCAGCCCGCTCGACTTCGCGGGACAGCGGACCGTCGTGGTCGGCGGCGGCAACTCCGGCGCGCAGATCGCCGCCGACGAGCAGGGTCGCTCAAGCTGCCCACTTCCGTCCCTGTGCTGTTCGCGGCGGTCAGGCTGCGGCTGGCGTAATGGTCAGCAGCTTGCCCATCGCGGCCAGCACGGACGGCTCGACGCGGTAGTAGACCCAGGTGCCGCGCCGCTCGGAGGTGAGCAGCCCGGCCTCCTTGAGCTTCTTCAGGTGATGGGAAACGGTCGGCTGCGAGACACCGACGTCGGAGATGTCGCACACGCACGCCTCACCGCCCTCGTGCGAGGCCACGGCGGAGAACAGTCGCAGTCGTACCGGGTCGCCGAGCGCCTTGAACATCCGCGCGGCAGTCTCGGCCTCCTCCGCCGTGAACGGGCGCTCGGTGAGCGGCGGGCAGCACGGCGCCGCAGCCTCGCGGGGGCCGGGGTCCAGCAGCGGCAGCACCTTCGTATTCGACATACATCTATGTTGACACATGTCGAACCAGTGGGGTGAGGGGTGGACGGTCCCAGGCGCGGTTCAGGTGGGAGGCGATGCGCTGCGCAGCCCGGGCGGCATCCCTTCCGGCCCCGCGCAGGGAGTTCGACGACAGGCTGCGCTGCCACTCCGGCCGGACGTGCGCCGGCCCCGGACGCGTCAGTGACACCCCCTCACGACGGCGAGGGTGCCCGGCAGCGCCGAGCTCGCCGGGTGGGCTCGGGTGACGCTCGCGGCGCGGTCCAGCGTGAACGCGCCGCCCTGGAGGCGACATCCGTACCCGTGTCCGGGTACGAATGTCGGCGTCCGGCCTGTCGGTGCAGTGCAGCAGATGGGCGGCGACCTCGGCGCGGTGCGGATAGCGGTCCGGGTCCCCGTCGAACGGCAGGCCGAGCAGGGAGCTGTCCCGGGCCGGCGAGAGGTGAGGCTGTCGTAGTAGCGCAGCCGCCACCGATCGCCGCGACATCGACCTGTTCCACGATCCCGTGAATTCGATGAATGTCTATGTTGACGCTCATCAATACAGGTGCCATGCTGAGTCGCGCAAGCCATCGACGAATGTCGAAGCAAAGGGGAATCTCGTGAACGCGCCCACCACCGACCAGCTGCCCGTCGCGGTCGTCGGCGCCGGCCCGATCGGTCTGGCCGCCGCTGCCCGCCTCATCGAGCGCGGCCTCGAACCGCTCGTCCTGGAGGCCGGGCCGTCAGCCGGCACCGCCGTACGGGCCTGGTCGCACGTGAGGTTGTTCTCCCCCTGGGCCGAGGTCAGCGACCCGGCCGCGGAAAAGCTCCTCGCCCCGACCGGCTGGGTTCGCCCCGACGGCACCGCCTACCCCACCGGCGGCGACTGGGCCGAGCGCTACTTGCAGCCGCTCGCCGACATTCTCGGCGACAAGGTCCGCTACGACGTCACAGTCACCGGTGTCGCCCGCGCGGGCCGGGACCGCATCGTCGACTCCGGCCGCGACGAGCAGCCCTTCACCGTGCACATCCAGCTCACCGACGGCCGCGAGGAGCTTCTTGCCGCCCGCGCCGTCATCGACGCCTCCGGCACCTGGTCCACCCCCAGCCCGATGGGCGCCGACGGCCTGCCCGCCCTCGGCGAGAAGGCAGTCGCCGACCGCATCTCCTACCAGGTCCCCGACTTGGGCGACCCGGCCGTACGCGCCCGGTACGCGGGCAAGCGCACCGCCGTGATCGGCTCCGGTGCCTCCGCCTTCACCGCCCTCGCCCACCTCGCCGACCTGGCCAGGGAGGAGGACGGCACCCACGCCGCGTGGATCCTGCGCCGCGGCATCGGCTCGAGCACCTACGGCGGTGGCGAGGCGGACGAGCTGCCCGCGCGCGGTGCGCTGGGCCTGCGTGCCAAGGCGGCCGTCGAGGCCGGCCACGCGAGCGCGGTCACCGGTTTCCGTACACAGGCTGTGGCGCGGGAGGGTGACCGGCTCGTCCTCGTTGCCGAGGACGGCCGCCGTCTGGACCCGGTCGACGAGGCCATCGTCCTGACCGGCTTCCGACCCGACCTGTCCTTCCTCTCTGAGGTCCGCCTCGGCCTCGACGAGCGCCTCCAGGCCCCCACCGCGCTGGCCCCGCTGATCGACCCGAACGTGCATTCCTGTGGCACGGTCTACCCGCACGGCGTGAACGAGCTCTCCCACCCGGAGAAGGACGTCTACCTGGCAGGCATGAAGTCCTACGGCCGCGCGCCCACGTTCCTCGCGATGACCGGTTACGAGCAGGTCCGCTCCATCGCCGCCGCGCTCGCCGGCGACCAGGAGGCCGCCGAGCGCGTCGAGCTGACCCTGCCGGAGACCGGTGTATGCGGCGGCGCGGGCCTGTTCGACGACCCCGACGCCGCCCAGAGCGGCGAGGGCGGCGGATGCTGCGCCGCGCCCGGCACCCTCCAGATCGGCATCGGCGCCCCGGCCACCACCTCCGGCGGCTGCTGAACTCCCCACCCACCCCAGGAGGTTCGCCATGACGTCCCGTGTACAGCTCGCCCTCCGCGTCCCCGACCTCGGCGCATCCGTGGCCTTCTACACGAAGCTGTTCGGCGCCGAGCCCGCCAAGCTCCGTGACGGCTACGCCAACTTCGCCATCACCGAGCCTTCGCTCAAGCTCGTCCTGATCGAAGGCACTGTGGACGAGGCGACGCGCATGGACCACCTCGGCGTCGAGGTCGAGAGCACCGAGGCCGTCCACGGCGCCACCGCTCGCCTGGGCGAGGCCGGCCTGGCGACAGACGTGGAGAACGACACCACCTGCTGCTACGCCCTCCAGGACAAGGTCTGGGTCCACGGGCCCGGCCAGGAATCCTGGGAGGTGTACGTCGTCAAGGCCGACGCCGACTCCCTGGCCAAGCAGCAGGGCAGTACCTGCTGCGGCGGCATCGCCGAGGCCGACACCGGCACGCAGGAACCGGTCTCTGCGGGCGGCTGCTGCTGACCGCCGATGACCGACATCGACACCAACGGGGCCGTGACCGGGACGGGGGTCCTGTCAGGGCCGGCAGGAGCGACCACCGCGGCGTTCTCGCTCGGCCTGGCCGTTTCCGCGCTCGCCGGTATTCGGGCGGGAAGGACGCTCGACCGGCGTGGCCCGTGCACCGTCATGACGGCAGGCCAGCCCCTGGCGCCGCCAGCCTGCTCGTGCTGGCCACGACCTCCAACCTGCCTATGTTCTCCGCCGGTTGGGCGCTGGCCGCCACGTTCTACCAGCCCGCGTCCGCTGCCCTCGTCCACTGGTGGCCCGGACATGTCCGGGCCCTGACGATCGTCCCCCTCGCCGGCGGTCTGGCCTCCACCGTCTTCGCACCCCTGGCGGCCCTGCTCGCCGACCACCTGTCCTGGCGGCACACCTACCTCGTCCTGGCCGGGATCCTCACCGCAGTCACCGTCCCCGCCCACGCCCTCGCGCTGCGAGCGTCCTTGCCGGACGCCCATCCAGTCCTGCGCAAGCCGCCGCAGGCGCGGCCCCGGTGGTGCGCAGCGTCGTCGCCCTCGTACCGCTCCTGATGGAACGCGGGTACACCACCAGCCAGGCAGCATGGAGAAGAAGTGCACGCTGCGCGCGGCCGGCGTGCAGTTTCTCGCCGGCTCTGATCTCGGACGCAGCCGGAGCCGGTGTCGGCGCAGGAGTACATCGAGCAGCGTTGGCCGCCGCGCATCTCGTTCTGGCTTGCCTCCGGTGTCGACCCGGCAGAGTGTGCGCGCCGCGCCGGAAAAGCATCCAGGTTCTCTTCCGTTACTACGCCAGATTTCTGGTCGAGGCGCGGAACCGTGCCAACAGCCTGATCGAGGAGCCGATGCGAAGGTGGGAGGGGCAGGACAGCAGCGCAGAGGACGCGCGTGAGCCGAACCTTGGCCCGGAAATGCCCCGGAACAGCTGGTCAGAGGTGGGATGGCAGTGGGACATATCCAGAGTTGCTCTGCGCGTCACCCCGTGGCTTAGTGGTCGGCTGCGGAAGTCCTTCGGGGGTTGACTTGAGCGCTCGTCTTGTGGCGTCCAGTCAGCGGAGTGGACGTGCCACCGGTGTCATTGCGCATGACGCCAGCGTGGCCCATCTGTAGCCAGCCGGGAGATCCGGATCTGGACCCGGTCTGCGGCAGCGGATATGCCCAGTTCTCGTCCACGGATTCCGGGCTGGTGGGTCGCTGCCGTCAGCCGCGCACCACAGCCAGACACTCGTCGTAAAGGTCCATGATGTCGCTCTTGCCGTCGTTGGCGACCCACGTCATCGATGCGGCATCCAGGCACGCGAACGCCGTCGCGATCACCGCGTGGGCCTTCGCGCCTTTGTTGTCGGTAGCTGCGTCCATGCGGGTCTCGACGAGCGGCAGCAGATCCTCCTGGAATCGCAATCGCTTTTCGAGCCAACCGGCACGCAGCGAGGCGGTGTTGTGCAGGAGACGGAACCGCTCCAGGGCCTGTTCGCGGCTGTCATGCAGGCTCAGTACGGCAGCAACCCCTGCGCGCAGGGCTTCCCAGACGTCGACCTCGGCCGGCAGTTCGCTGATCGCGTCTGTCAGGACCTGCCCGAAGCGGTCCTGGTTGCCGCCGAGAAGGTCCTCCTTGGTGCCGAAGTAGCGGAAGAGGGTGCGCTGGGAAACGCCGGCCTCCCGGGCGATTTGGGCGATGGTCGTCTCGTCGTAGCCCTGCTCGGTGAACAAGCGCAGAGCCGTTTCGAGGATCTCTCGGGAGGCCATCTGTCGTGTCCGGTCCCGCAGCGTGGCCGGAGTCGTCGCTGCCTTGGCGTCCTGTTGCATACCACCAGATTACCCAGCGCTGCCAGACCGGCATACACTTCCCAAGTGGCAGTGACCGCCAATCTGGCATACGCTGCCAGAAGGGTCGCGGCACAGCACACTGCCCCACGGACAGAGCCGCTCATCCCCTTCCCAGAAGTACGCAAAGGAGCGCATCATGCCTGCACCCACAGCTTTGATCACTGGTGGAACCAGCGGCATCGGCAAGGCGACCGCCGAACTACTCCACTCCCGCGGCTACCGCGTCATGGTCACTGGCCTCGGCAATGTCGCCGACGCCGGGCTTCCCGAAGGCATCACGGCTGTCCGGGCCGACGCACGGTCCCTGCCGGACATCGACCAGGCGATGGATCAGGCGCGCCGGCAACTCGGCTCCCTCGACCTGCTCTTCCTCAACGCGGGCGTCTCCCGCCCCGGCCCGATCGAATCAACCGACGAAGCCGCCTTCGACGCCCTGTTCGACATCAACGTCAAGGGCAACTTCTTCACGCTGCAAAAAGCGCTCCCGCTCCTGAATGAGGGCGCCTCCGTCGTGTTCACCGTGGGCGCCGCCGAAGGTCTCGGAGCCGCCATGACAGCCGCCAAGGGCGCACTGTTGCCCTTCATGCGGTCCCTCGCGCTCGAACTCGCCCCCCGCCGCATCCGCGTCAACGCCGTCAGCCCAGGACTGATCGACACCCCCGCCTACAGCAAGATGGGTGTCTCCCAGGAAATGATCGACTCCTGGGCCCGGGACGTCCCGCTCGGCCGCGTCGGCGCTCCCGCCGACATCGCCGAAGCCGTGGCCTTCCTCGCCTCAGACGCCGCCGGCTACATCACCGGCGACAACCTCACCGTCTCCGGCGGCATCGGTGTTCACTCCAACGCCTGACGAGTGATTTGGCTCTGACCTGGAAGGTTCACCGGGGTCGATGCTCAGGCTGTGGCCCCGGCGAGCCGACGGCCCGTGCGGGAAGCCGGCCCCGCCACTTCGTTCTCCACCACGGATAGATGGGCCGCCCACCTTCCCTGCCCGTGTGCTCCGCCGTGCCCTTGGAACTGACAGCTGCCGAGCGCCACCGGCTCAAGAAGATGGCCTACGGCCGCAAGACGCCGCACCAGGCACGCCAGCGGGCGGATGATCGTCCTCCTGGCCGCACGAGGCCGCAACAACGCCCAGATCGCCGCTGAAATCGACCTGCACGTGGGCACCGTGCGCCGCTGGCGCGGCCGATTCGCGGCCGGCCGGGTGCCCGCCCTGGCCGACCGCAAGCGGTCGGGGCGGCCTCCGACGTTCACCGCGCTGCAGATCGCCGAAGTCAAGACACTGGCCTGCCGGTTGCCCACCGAGTCCGGAGCCCCGCTCTCGCGCTGGTCATGCCCCGAGCTTGCGCGCGAGGCCGTCACCCGGGCCGTCGCCGACACGATCTCCGCCTCCACTGTGGGCCGCTGGCTCAGGGACGACGCACTCAAGCCCTGGCAGCACCGTTCCTGGATCTTCATCCGCGACCCGAACTTCCGCGCCACCGCTCAACAGGTCCTGGACCTGTACGCGCGCATCTTCGATGGCACCCCGCTCGGAGAGACGAATACGTCATCTCCGCGGATGAGAAGACCTCCATCCAGGCCCGCTGCCGCTGCCACCCCACCCTGGCCCCCGGCCAGGCCCGAACGATGCGGGTGAACCGCACCTACGGGCGCGGCGGCGCGCTGGCCTGCCTGGCCGCCTACGACGTCCACCGCGCGAAGGTTTTCGGCCGTTGCGAGCCGACCACCGGCATCGATCCGTTCATGGCCCTGGTCGCCCAGGTCATCACCCAGGAGCCCTACGCCAGCGCCAAGGGCGTGTTCTGGGTCGTCGACAACGGCTCCTCCCACCGGGGCAAGAAGGCCGCCGACCGGCTTGCCGCCGCCTTCCCAGAACGCGGTACTGGTGCACACCCCGGTCCACGCCTCCTGGTTGAACCAGGAGGAGATCTACGTCTCCGTCGTGCAGCGCAAGGCCGTCTCGCCCAACGACTGCACCGACCTCACCCAGGTCGGGGACCGGCTCCGAGCATTCGAATACCGCTACAACGCCACAGCACAGTCGTTCCAGTGGAAGTTCACTACCTCCGACCTGGACGATCTGCTGGCCAGACTCGACCGGCACACCGCCGATCACCAGGAGGAATCCTCCGCCGCACCGGCAGCTTGATCAGCCCCCGGAGGACTTACGACGCCGACCGCTTAGACGCACGCGGGGAAGGGCGCCTGTCAGGTGAATTGCCTGGGCAGGCGCCCTTTTTGGCGTCTAGAAGAAGCCCAGTTTCTTCGGCGAGTACGACACGAGGAGGTTCTTCGTCTGCTGGTAGTGGTCCAGCATCATCTTGTGGTTCTCGCGGCCGATGCCCGACTGCTTGTAGCCGCCGAACGCCGCGTGCGCCGGGTACGCGTGGTAGCAGTTCGTCCACACCCGGCCCGCCTGGATCGAGCGACCCGCGCGGTACGCCGTGTTGAGGTCGCGCGTCCACACGCCGGCGCCGAGGCCGTAGAGGGTGTCGTTGGCGATCTTGATGGCGTCGTCGAAGTCCGAGAACGACGTGACGGACACGACGGGACCGAAGATCTCCTCCTGGAAGACCCGCATCCTGTTGTCGCCCTGGAAGATCGTCGGCTGTACGTAGTACCCGCCGGCCAGCTCGCCGTCGTAGTCGATACGGTGACCGCCCGTCAGTACCTTGGCGCCCTCCTGCTGGCCGATGTCCAGGTAGGAGAGGATCTTCTCCAACTGGTCGTTGGAGGCCTGGGCGCCGATCATCGTGTCGGTGTCGAGCGGATGGCCGGGCTTGATCGCCTCGGTACGGGCGACCGCCGCGTCGAGGAACTCGTTGTAGTGGCCCTGCTGGACGAGCGCGCGGGACGGGCAGGTGCACACCTCGCCCTGGTTCAGCGCGAACATCGTGAAGCCTTCGAGCGCCTTGTCCCGGAAGTCGTCGTCCTGCGCCCACACGTCGTCGAAGAAGATGTTCGGTGACTTGCCACCGAGTTCGAGCGTGACCGGCTTGATGTTCTCGGAGGCGTACTGCATGATCAGCCGCCCCGTCGTGGTCTCGCCGGTGAACGCCACCTTCGCCACCCGCGCGCTGGACGCCAGGGGCTTGCCCGCCTCGACACCGAAGCCGTTGACGATGTTCACGACGCCCGGCGGCAGCAGGTCCGCGACCAGGCTCATCCAGTAGTGGATGGACGCCGGGGTCTGCTCGGCGGGCTTGATCACGACAGCGTTGCCCGCCGCGAGCGCGGGCGCCAGCTTCCACACCGCCATCAGGATCGGGAAGTTCCACGGGATGATCTGCGCCACGACGCCCAGCGGCTCGTGGAAGTGGTACGCCACCGTGTCGTCGTCGATCTCGCCGAGCGACCCCTCCTGGGCCCGGACCGCTCCCGCGAAGTAGCGGAAGTGGTCGATGGCGAGGGGGATGTCGGCGGCCAGGGTCTCGCGGATCGGCTTGCCGTTCTCCCAGCTCTCCGCGACCGCGAGCTTCTCCAGGTTCGCCTCCATGCGGTCGGCGACCTTGAGGAGGATGTCGGCCCGTGCGGTCACCGATGTGCGGCCCCAGGCGGGGGCGGCGGCGTGTGCCGCGTCCAGCGCGCGCTCCACGTCCTCGGCCGTGCCTCGCGCGATCTCCGTGAACGGCTGCCCGTTCACCGGACTCGGGTTCTCGAAGTACTGCCCACGGGCGGGCTCCACGTACTCGCCGCCGATGAAGTGGTCGTACCGCGACTGGTAGGAGACGATCGCGCCTTCGGTGCCGGGCGCTGCGTAACGGGTCATGTGCTCTGCCTCCCGAGGAAGGGCCGCCCGCCGTTGGACAGCTCTCGCCGCGAGAGTAGGGACGGAAAGGTTGCAGGTACGTTGCGCGGCACGGCGGCACGGCGGCACGGCGGCACGGCGGCACGGCGGCACGGGGACGGGGTGGGGTGGCGCGGGCGGGGGAGTCGGTGTGCCGATGTCGGGTGGACGTACCCGTGGTCGTCAGTGGTGTGCCCACCCGGGGGACGCCGACTGTTCGGCTTCCAGTTCGGCAAGCCGTGCCCGTACCGGAGCTGTCGGGCGCGTGACGGCCAGCGCCCTCCAGACGTCGAGGTCGTCCTCGCCCCACGAGGCCTGGGCCCATTGCGCGAGCAGGTCGGGGTCACGGGCGGAGACGAGAGCGGCACGCAGCCCGTCCGCGAGCCGTCGGCGCAGCCGCACCACCGCCGGGGCCTGCGAACCGGGCAGCAACGGACCGGCGTACGCCGCCATGGCCGCCGTGACCGCTCCGACGCCGAGTCTGCGCTCCACGACGGCGACGTCGGACTCGACCGGAACCGCGAGCCGATAGGGACGTGATCCGAGGACCTCGGCCCCGAGCAGCCGGCGCAGCCGGGCCAGCTCGGCCCGCAACGTCACCGGCGTCACCGACTCGTCGGCGTACAGCGCGCACAGCAGCTCGTCGCCCGTCAGACCGTCCGGATGCCGGGAGAGCAGCACCACGAGCTCGCTGTGTCTGCGGCTCAGGCGCAGCTTGCGGCCGTCCGCCACGAGCAGTGCCTCGTCCCGGCCGAGCGCCGTCAACTGCAGGGCGTCGGTGGCGGCCGGTGCCGGGGAGAGCAGTGCCAGTTGGGACTCGGCGGCGCGTGCCACGGCCTGCACGAAGCCCAGGCTGTGCGGATGCGCGAGCCCGTCCCCGCCGGTGATGTCGACAGCGCCGAGCAGCCGACCCGTGCGAGGGTCGTGTACCGGAGCCGCCGCACACGTCCATGGCTGGACCCGCCGGATGAAGTGTTCTGCCGCGAAGACCTGCACCGGCCGGTCGAGCGCGACCGCAGTTCCCGGAGCGTTCGTCCCCATCGCGGACTCCGCCCATCGTGCGCCCGGCACGAAGTTCATGCTGTCCGCCTTCTGGCGCGTGGCGGGATGTCCCTCCACCCACAGAAGTCTGCCCTGCGCGTCGCACACCGCGAGGAGGTGCTCGCCGTCGGACGCGAACGTGCCCATGAGCTCCCGGAACAGCGGCATCACCAGTGCCAACGGATGTTCCGCCCGGTACGACCCGAGGTCCCCGCCGGTGAGGTCCACAGACGCGGAACCTTCCGGCCGGACTCCGGCCCGTGCCGAACGCCGCCATGATTCGGCGACCACGGCCCGTACCGGACGAGGTACCGTGCCCGCCTCGGTGAACGCCTCGTGGGCGCGACGCAGTACACGAACCCGCTCGACGGGATCGGCACCCGGGTTCAGGGCCACCCATGGATCGGTCAATTCGGCCTCCCCGGCGGTGTCGCGGCGGGACGGAAGGGGTCTGGACGAGACGTGTCCGTACGCGGGTTGGGTCTGGATGCTCCGATCTGGACGTGGGTCCGGTCGCTCCGGACACTGCGCGGCTGGTGCCATCGTCACTCCGCCGGCGGACGCGGACAAGCGTCGCGGCCGATCCGGACACGTCGGCCGCGTCCCGTGGCGCTCCGGCCCGGATCTCGGCCGGTCAGGCGAAGTCGACGAGTCTCATATAGCGCGTCCAGTCCCAGTGGGGACCCGGATCGGTGTGGTCGCTGCCCGGCACCTCGTAGTGCGCGAGGATGTGCGAGCGGTCCTTGGGGATCGCGTACGCGGCGCAGATCGACGCGGTGAGTTTCGCCGACTCCTCGTACAGGGCGTCGGTGAAGTAGGCGGGCTTGTCCACCCAGCCCTCGTGCTCGATACCGATGCTGCGGGTGTTGTAGTCCCAGTTGCCCGCGTGCCAGGCGATGTCGCGCTCGCGCACCATCTGCGCGATGTGGCCGTCGGCGGACCGGACGACGTAGTGCGCGGACACCTGCTTCTTCGGGTTCTGGAAGATGGCGAGGGTGTCCGAGTAGGTCGCCTGCGTCACGTGGATGACGACGAAGTCGACGGGGTGGCTCGTGGGGCGGCCGGCCACCGTGTAGTTGGACGTGTTCGCCGGGACCCATTCGGACGGCGGGTAGTCGTAGCCCTGCGGCTCCGCGCCCGCCCGTGTGCTGGGGAGCAGCGCGGTCGAGAGCGTGGCGAGGGCCGCGCTCTGCAGCAGGCGCCGCCTGCTGGGCAGGGAGGCGGACAGGGACTTGGCTCGGTCCACGGCGGTTTCCTTTCGGGGGCGGTGACCTGCTCGGCAGGACGGAACACACGGGCCATGCGCCTCCGTTCACCCGACGGCGGCGTCTCGCGTGAAACACGTTACGGGTCTTGCCGGTTGGGGAGGAGAGGCCCGCCCGGGTCCGTGGACAGCACGGTGAATGTGGATAACTCGGTCACCTGAAAGGGGGATCGGAGCGCCCGTGAGCGGCAAGTTGCTGACGAGGCGTCGGGCGAGAGACCGGTCGCCGGCGACGGATCCGCGCGCCGACAGCTTGCCGAGAGCGCGGTGTGAGGCGGTGAGAGCGGGCGAGGACGGAGTAGGGACGCGCCGAGGACCGGGGGACAGCGGTCGGGAGTGGTGAGAGCGGGGTAGGGCGCCTACGCCCCGCCTGCTCCCACCGCCGCCGCCGGATCATCGAGCACGGCTCGTACGACGGAATGCGCGGCGCCCAGCAGAGGGCCCTGCGGGCCGAGCCGGGAGACCGACACCGCGCAGGCGGGACCCGCCGTCCTGCGGGCCAGTTCCCGCTCCAGCGAAGGCAGCAGCCAGGGAGCGAGCCCGGCCAGGGCCCCGCCCAGCACGACGGCCTCCGGGTCCAGCAGATTGACGGCGCCCGTCAGCGCGATGCCCAGCGCGGTACCGGCGTCGCGCAGGGCCCGCCGTACGTTCTTGTCGCCTTCCGCGGCGTGCTCGGCCAGCAGCCCGACCCGGTCCTCGCCCGGTTCCAGGCCCGCCGCGCGCAGTACGGCCTCCTCGCCCGCGTACTGCTCGAGGCAGCCGCGTCCCCCGCAGGCGCACGCGGGGCCCTCGGGCCGTACCGGCACGTGTCCCAGCTCGCCCGCGAAGCCACGCGTCCCGCGCAGCAGCCGTCCGTCCACGACCACGGCCCCGCCGATACCGATCTCCGCGGAGACGTGCAGGAAGTCGCGTGGTGCCTGCTCGTTGAGCCAGAGTTCGGCCAGGCCGCCGAAGTTCGCCTCGTTGTCGACGGTCAGCGTCAGCTCGCCGGGCAGCAGCGGCCCCAGGTCCGTGTCGTGCCAGCCGAGGTTGGGGGCTCGCACCACGGTCCGCGCGTCACGCGCGACCAGGCCGGGCACGGCGACGGCCAGGCCCGCCGGCCACAGCCCCTCCCGATCCGTCTCGGCGATGATCCGGCGTACGAGCGCGGTGAGTTCCCGCAGTACGGGTTCGGGCGCACGGCCGCGGTTGGTGCCGTGCCGCACGACCCGCGCGCGTACCCGGCCGCGCAGATCGACCGCGCAGACGGCGAGGTGGTCGACGCCCACCTCCGCGCCGATTCCCGCCGGGCCGCGACCGCTCAGGGCCAGTGCCGAACCGGGCCGGCCCACCCGCGCAGGCCGCTCGGGGCCCAGCTCCTCCAGCAGCCCCGAGCGGATCAGCTCGTCCACGAGGGTCGAGACGGCCGCCCGGGTCAGTCCGATGCGCGAGGCCACGGCCGCGCGGGACAGCGGCCCGTCGGCGTTCACGGTGTGCAGGACCCGCGACAGGTTGCGGCGGCGCATGCCCTGCTGGGTGTCGGGCAGCCGTCGGCCGGGACTGCTGGGGTGGGCCTCGTGCAGCGGTGCGGTCATGCCTGAGTCAGTCCTCGTCCGGCCGGTTTCCCTGAGGGTTGTCCTGTCCGTGATGGCGCCTCCGGTCAGCGGGAGCCGGCCACAACCGGCTTCCGGTTCTTGCTGACCGGAGGCGAAGCCGTCAGCGCCGATCGGCCTCCCTCTCCAGCAGCGGGGCGGCGTCGGAGATCACCCCGGCTATCCGCGCGAGCGCGGCCTCGTCCCGTTCCCCGGCCGCGAGCACCGGCCCGCGTGCCGTGTTCCAGCGCCGCGCCACCGCTGCGGGATCCTCCCCGGTCAGCACACCCGCGGCCTGTGCGGCGGCGCCGAGCGCGACCAGTTCCCTGGCCTCGGGCACCTGAACAGGGCGTCCGGACAGCCGTCGTACGGTCTCCTGCCAGGCGGTTCCCCGCGCGCCCCCGCCGATGAGCAGGAGCGGCGCCGAACGGTCCGCGTCCTCGTCGAGGACCAGGTTCAGGGCGCCGAGCAGCGAGTGCACGGCCCCGTCGTAGGCGGCCTGGAGCAGTTGTCCCCGCGTCGTGTCGTGCCGCAGCCCGTGCAGCAGGCCCGAGGCATGCGGCAGGTTGGGGGTGCGCTCGCCGTCCAGGTAGGGGAGCAGCGTCACCTCCGTGCCGGGCTCGACGGCCTCGCGGTCGATGCCGAGGAGTGCGGCGACGCGGTCCACGGCGAGCGTGCAGTTGAGGGTGCAGGCCAACGGCAGCCAGTCGCCCCGCGCGTCGGCGAAGCCCGCCACGGTGCCGGTGGGGTCGGCGGGGCGCCGTGTCGATACCGCGTACACGGTGCCCGACGTGCCGAGGCTGAGCACCGCGGTGCCCGGACGCAGGCCGAGGCCCAGCGCGGCGGCGGCGTTGTCCCCGGTGCCGGGAGCGACCAGGGTGCCCTCGGCGAAGGGCAGGCCGTCGCGGGCGCGTACGGTTCCGGCGACCTCGCCGGGCCGGACCACCCTGGGCAGCAACGCCGGGTCGAGCCCCACGTGCCCGAGCACCTCCTCGTCGTACTGCTCCGTGCCGGACGCCCACCAGCCCGTACCGGAGGCGTCGCCCCGGTCGGTCGTGCCGAGCCCCGTGAGGAGTCCGGTCAGATAGTCGTGAGGCAGCCGCACGGAAGCGGTGGCGCGCACCGACTCCGGCTCGTGCTCGGCGAGCCAGGCCCACTTGGTGACCGTGATGGACGCGCCCGGCACGCTGCCGGTGCGCTCGGCCCACGCCTTCGGGCCGCCCAGCTCCTCCACGAGACGGCGGGCCTGCGGCGCCGACCGTACGTCGTTCCACAGCAGTGCGGGACGCACCGGAGCGCCCTGGGCGTCGAGTGTGACGAGCCCGTGCTGCTGGCCGCCGACCGACACCGCCGCGGCTTCGCGCGCCGCGTCCCCGCACTGGTGCAGCGCCTCGCGCAGCGCGTCCCACCACTGGCGCGGATCGCTCTCCCGGCCCGCGCCGGAGGACACGGTGTGCGGCGCCTGGCCGCTGGCGACCACTGTTCCGGTGGCCACGTCCACGACCAGGGCCTTGGTGGACTGGGTGGATGTGTCCACACCGACGACGAGCGGACCCTCGGCTGCTGACATCGGGCTCTCCCTCTTCCGCGGCTCCGCGGGATCTGACGTGCTCTTTTCCGGGTTCATCGGGTCGGAACAGCCCCGGTTTCACCCGTTGCCCCTCCTTGGGGACATCTTCTCTCTTCCCAGAGATGCATCCGCATACTAATTTGTTAAGTGCCATGACGAAATAGTCGGAGCAAGCAAGGAGCCGCGGCATGAACTACCAGCCCACCCCCGAGGACAGGTTCACCTTCGGCTTGTGGACCGTCGGCTGGCAGGGAAGGGACCCCTTCGGTGACGCCACCAGGGCCGCCCTGGACCCGGTCGAGTCGGTGCAGCGCCTTTCGGAACTCGGCGCCCACGGAGTGACCTTCCACGACGACGACCTGATCCCCTTCGGGTCCTCGGACACCGAGCGCGAGTCGCACATCAAGCGCTTCCGGCAGGCCCTCGACGCGACCGGCATGAAGGTGCCGATGGCCACCACGAACCTGTTCACGCACCCCGTCTTCAAGGACGGCGCCTTCACCGCCAACGACCGGGACGTGCGTCGCTACGCCCTGCGCAAGACGATCCGCAACATCGACCTGGCGGTCGAGCTGGGCGCGGAGATCTATGTGGCGTGGGGCGGCCGTGAGGGTGCCGAGTCGGGCGCCGCGAAGGACGTACGCGTCGCGCTGGACCGTATGAAGGAGGCATTCGACCTCCTCGGCGAGTACGTGACCACTCAGGGTTACGACCTGCGCTTCGCGATCGAGCCGAAGCCGAACGAGCCCCGCGGCGACATCCTCCTGCCGACGGTCGGTCACGCGTTGGCCTTCATCGAGCGGCTGGAGCGGCCGGAGCTGTACGGCGTCAACCCCGAGGTCGGCCACGAGCAGATGGCCGGGCTGAACTTCACGCACGGCATCGCCCAGGCGCTGTGGGCGGGCAAGCTCTTCCACCTCGACCTCAACGGTCAGTCCGGCATCAAGTACGACCAGGACCTGCGCTTCGGAGCGGGGGATCTGCGGTCCGCCTTCTGGCTGGTGGACCTCCTGGAGACGGCCGGTTACGCGGGCTCGAAGCACTTCGACTTCAAGCCGCCGCGGACCGAGGACTACGACGGTGTGTGGGCCTCGGCCGCGGGCTGCATGCGCAACTACCTGATCCTGCGCGAGCGGACGGCCGCCTTCCGGGCCGACCCCGAGGTCCAGGCGGCCCTGCGCGCCTCGCGCCTGGACCAACTCGCCCAGCCCACCGCCTCGGACGGCCTCCAGGCACTGCTCGCGGACCGTGCCTCCTTCGAGGACTTCGACGCCGAAGCGGCCGCCGAGCGCGGGATGGCGTTCGAGTATCTCGACCAGCTGGCCATGGACCACCTGCTGGGCGCCCGCGGCTGACCGGGGCCGACCCCGGCAAGGCCGCCGAGGAAGGCCGGGCAAGGCCAGACCACGACGGAGAGCGTCCCCTGCGCTGCGGCGTCCGGAATCATGCGATCCATGCCATGAGTCCGTATCAAGTTCCGCGCAGGGGTCGCGTCGTGACCGGTTCGAGGCGACTCTTGACGGTATGGCCACGCCGCCTTTACCGCCCCAGCCTCCTCGGCCGCCGGACAACACACCGCCGTACGGCGGCGGTGGGTACGGTCCGCCGCCCGGAGGCTTCGGGCCCCCTCCCGACGGTTACGGTCCACCTCCTGGAGGCGACGGTCCGCCGTGGTACGGCGGGGGTGGCGGGCAACCACCACCCCCGCCGCCTCCGCCGCCACCCGGATCACGGGGCGGTCCGGGCGGGGGCCGCAGGACGCTCCTGCTCCTGCTGGGCGTGATCCTGGCGATCGGCGTGATCTCCGCCGTCGTGCTCGTGGCCACCGGAGGCGACGGCTCGTCGGACAAGAAGCCGCCGGCGGAGAGCAGTTCCGCCACGGGACGGCTGCCGTCGCCCTCACTGAGCCTGCCGTCGCAGCTGCCGAGCGAACTGCCCTCCCTGCCGTCGGGAGTGCCGTCCGAGGTGCCCAGTGGTCTGGAATCGCTGCTCCCGTCGCTCGCGAGCGACGAAGTGCCCTACTACATGCTGCGCACCGGTGACTGCTTCGACGTCGACGACAGCCGTCCGGGCCAGGCGGTGAAGCGCTCGTGCGACGGGGCGCACGACGCCGAGGTCGTGACGGTCACCGAACTGGAAGGCGCGTACAAGACCGATGCCGCCCTCAAGAAGGCGGCATCGGACCTCTGTCGGAAACCCCTGGACACCAAGGCGGCCGAGCAGCCCGCCGACACCGTGGGCGGCACCCTGGTGCAGTACCCCGATCCCGCGGGCTTCGAGGTCGGCATCGACAACGTCGCCTGCAGCCTGGCCGCGGACATCGGTGCGGGGAACGGCAAGCTCACCGAGCCCTTGAAGTGAGCACACACGCGCGCGCGTCAACGAGCGATCCCACGTGACGAGGGATTCACGTGATCCACGCGCGCGTGGAGGGCGAGAGCGCCGGGTGGGGGGCGTCCGATCAGATCCCGTGCGGCAGGTGTACGTACGTCACGGTGGTCTCGACACCGCTGTCCACCAGGCGTCCCCGCGCGTCGAACGCCCCTGTCCCGTCGGTCATCCCGAAGTCGTTGTCGTTGATGAGGGCGAGCGTGTCACGGTCCACGCGCGCGACGCCCTCGATCTTCCCGGGTACGCCCTTCACCTTGCCGAGGTCGACGACAAGACGCTTGCGCAGCACGGGGACACCGGATGCCGCGGGATCCTCCGACTGCTCCAGGGACGGCGACGTCGTGCTGTCGTCCCACTTGTCCCCGAGGATGTCCGCCCCGCGGCTGAGCTTCACGACCTGCAACCGAGCGGCCTTGTCGGTGCGCTCCTCGACCAGCAGCCGGTCGCGGCCCACGGCCACCACGGAGGAGATCTTCAGCTCGGACGTGTCGTCCTCGCCGGGGTCGACCACGCCCACCGGGTCGAACCGGTACGCGTACTCGGCGGTCACGGCCTGCTTCTTCGTCGAGAAACGCAGCAGACGCGTGGTCAGCGACGCCTCACCCGCATCCGTGTCCGGCAGGGACAGCGGGCTCTGCACGGCCAGCACCAGGTCCCCGCCGGGCAGCTGTGCGAGCCCCTCGAAGCCCCGGTTGATCTTCCGGTGCAGCAGAACCGCCGGCAGCGCCTCGACCACCGGGTAGCCCGCGCCGGTCAGGTCCAGCCCCTTCGGGACGTACCGGGTGAGTACCTTCCCGCGCGCGGAGACGTGGACCAGCGAGGGTCCGTACTCGTCCACGAGCCAGAAACTGCCGTCCTCGGCACGTACGATCCCCTCGGTGTCCAGACCGTTCGGGTCGAACGAGAGCGGCGTCCCCGCGTCGTAGGAGTACGGCGCCTCGTCGCGTCCCTCCTGGTTGGACAGACCGGTGACGGGCCTGCCCGACGTGGTGGTGATCGGGATCGCGTCCAGCACCTTCACCGTGTCGCCGGACACCCGGACCCTCACGATCGCCGGGTCGAAGCCGGGTACGGGAAACGTACGGCGCTTCTCGCCGTCCACCTTGATCTGACCGTTGGGCCCGCGGTCCGTGACGGTCCAGAACTCTCCCTTGCGGCCTGCCGGGTAGATGTCGCTCCCGATGCCGCCGAGATCCACGCCCCGGTCGTCGGCCACGGTGCCCGGCAGCAAACCGTTGCTGAACGTGCCGAGCGGCAGGTCGCCGAGCGTCGCGGAACCCGTGACCCGCGCCTCGGCGGAGGGCGCGCCGACCGCGGGGCCCGCGACCGCGAGCGCGGCCAGTACGGCGAGCGGCACGCCCACGGCGACGGAACGGTGGGCACGGCGGCGGCCTACGGCGTACGGGGACATGGAGCCTCCTGGGACACAAGTTCGATGACAGCCGCAAGATTTCGCCCTCGCATCGAACGGCGCACGGCCGACGGGTGAACACCGGGAGTCCAGCGCTCATCCGGTGAGGGCGAGTCCCACCCTGACCGCCCCTACCGACCCGCCGCCCGAGGTCACTTCTGTCCCTCGGCCAGGGCCAGGGCCGTCGCCGGGTCCTGCGACGCAGGGCCGACGGGACTCCAGCGGCCTCGCTGTTTGCGGTACGGCCACCAGCGGCCGTCCGGGCCCAGACGGAGCTGAGCCTGTCCGCCGGCCAGGGTCCAGCGGTTGCGGGACGCGCGCAGTACGGGCCGCTCGCCCTCCTCCCAGGCCGACTCCAGGGCGGCACGCGCGCGTGCGAGCGTTTCCGACCCCGCCGACCCGTCCGCCTCCAGTACGTCGAGTGCGGGCGCGCCCCCGTACTCCCAGGCGCGCACCGCGAGCGCCAGACCCTCGCGGTCACGCCCCGAGCCTTCCGCGAGTCTGGCGGCCACCGAGGACTCCGGCCCACCGGACGCCAGCCGCACGGCATCCTGCCCGGACGTCAGTTCGGCCTCCACGGCGCGCTGTTCGTGGCCAGGCCTGAGCGCCTCGGTGAGCAGCCGGTGCGCCTCGCGGGCGGCCTGCGCCGCCAGGAACTCCAGCGCGGCCGGGTCGACGCCGGGAGCGGGAGCGGTCTCCGTGTCGAGCGAGGGCGGCAGGCCGGGTTCCGCGGGCACGGCGGGTGCCTCCGGCAGCGGCGGCAGTATGTTGCCCGCCGCGTACGCCTCGGCGGCGTCCACGCCCTCGTACGTCTCCTCCCGCGTCGTGTCGGTCTCGGCGGCCCGGGGGACGCTGCGCGTCTGCAGCTCGTCGAGGAGCTCGCGCTCACCGCGGCCGCGCAGCAGGAGCAGCACGAACGGATCCTGGTCGAGGAGCCGTGCCAGCTGGTAGCAGAGCGCGGTGGTGTGGCGGCAGTGGTCCCACGCGTCGCAGTCGCACTGCGCCTCCAGATCGCCCAGCCCCGGCAGGAGTTCGACACCGGCGTTCGCCGCGTCCTCGACCAGATGCGGTGGCATCTCACGGTCCAGGAGTGCCGCGATGTGCCCCGCCCGCTCGGCGGCCATGTCCAGGAACCGGTCCCACTGTTCCTCGGACAGCTCCTGCAGCAGGACGTCGGAGCGGTGCGTGCTGCGGTCGCGGTCCTGGACCACCGCGGTGACGCGCCCGGGGCGCACCGACACGGCGCCCACGGCTCCCGCGCGTGCCAGCTGCCGCCCCGTCTTCAGCTGCCCCGAGTCCAACGCGGCGTCCTCCAGCGACTTGAGCCAGGCCTGTCCCCACCAGGTCCGGGCGAAGCCCCGGCCGTGCGCGGGCGGCAGAGCGGCGAAGGTGCGCTCCGGAACGTTCTCGTACGGATCGCTCATCGGGCGCCTCCTCGCAGTTCGACCAGGTCGGCCAGCTGGGCGTCGGTCAGTTCGGTGAGGGCCGACTCCTCGGATCCCAGTACCGCGTCCGCCAGCGCCCGCTTGCGCGACAGCATGTCGGCGATACGGTCCTCGATCGTCCCCTCGGCGATCAGCCGGTGCACCTGGACCGGCCGTGTCTGGCCGATGCGGTACGCGCGGTCGGTGGCCTGGGCCTCGACGGCGGGGTTCCACCAGCGGTCGTAGTGCACGACATGCTCGGCCCGCGTCAGGTTCAGACCCGTACCCGCGGCCTTCAACGACAACAGGAAGACGGGCACCTCGCCGTCCTGGAAGCGCTGCACCATGGCCTCACGCGCGGGGACGGGCGTACCTCCGTGCAGGAACTGGGAGGCCACCCCGCGCGCGCTCAGATGGCGTTCGATCAGACGGGCCATGCGCACGTACTGCGTGAAGACCAGGACACAGGCCCCCTCGGAGAGGATCGTGTCGAGCAACTCGTCCAGCAGCTCCAGCTTGCCGGAGCGTCCGGCGATCTTCGGCCGGTCCTCCTTGAGGTACTGCGCCGGGTGGTTGCAGATCTGCTTGAGTCCGGTGAGGAGCTTCACGATCAGCCCGCGCCGCGCCATGCTGCCGGCGCCCGCGATCTCCGCGAGGGTCTCGCGCACCACGGCCTCGTAGAGCCCCGTCTGCTCCTTGGTGAGTGACACGGCGCGATCGGTCTCCGTCTTCGGCGGGAGCTCCGGTGCGATGCCGGGATCGGTTTTGCGGCGACGCAGGAGGAACGGCCGTACGAGCTGGGCTAGCCGGTCCGCCGCTCCCGGATCCTGCCCGCCCTCGACGGCCTTCGCGTACTGGTTGCGGAACGTGCCGAGCCGGCCCAGCAGGCCCGGTGTCGTCCAGTCGAGGATCGCCCACAGTTCGGAGAGGTTGTTCTCCACCGGAGTGCCGGTGAGCGCCACGCGCGCGCGTGCGTCGATCGTGCGCAACTGCCGGGCCGTGTCCGAATAGGGGTTCTTCACGTGCTGCGCCTCGTCCGCCACGACCATGCCCCATGACGCGTCCGCCAGGCGCGCCGTGTCGAGCCGCATGGTCCCGTAGGTGGTGAGGACGAACTCGCCGGCGGTGAGACCCTCCAGGCTGCGTCGCGCGCCGTGGAAACGGCGGACGGGAGTGCCCGGAGCGAACCTCTCGATCTCGCGCTGCCAGTTGCCCATGAGGGACGTCGGACACACGACGAGTGTCGGTCCGGCGGCGGAGACGTCGCTCTGGCGGTGCAGATGCAGCGCGATGAGTGTGATCGTCTTGCCGAGCCCCATGTCGTCGGCGAGACAGCCGCCCAGCCCCAGGGACGTCATCCGGGCCAGCCAGTTGAGCCCCCGCAGCTGGTAGTCGCGCAGGGTCGCCGCCAGTGCCTCCGGCTGCCCGACAGGTTCCTGCGCCTCCGGGTCCGACAGATGGTCCCGGAGGGTCTCCAGCCATCCGGTGGGTCGCACCTCGACCCGTCGCCCGTCGACCTCCGTGGAGCCCGTGAGAACGGCACTCAGCGCGTCGACGGGTGTCAGCTTGCGGTCCTGCTGGTCACGGGCGCGGCGCACCTCCTGCGGGTCGACGAGGACCCACTGGTCCCGCAGGCGCACCATGGGGCGGTTCGCCTCGGCGAGCCGGTCCAGCTCCTCACGCGTCAACTGCTGGTCGCCCAGCGCGAACCACCAGGTGAAGGTCAGCAGGGCGTCGGCGGACAGGAAGGACGGCGAGTCCGAGACCGGTCCGCTCGCGCCCTGCCCGTCGTCCGGCGGCCCGATGACCGCACGGGCCGTCAGCTTGGGTGCCAGTTCCCTGGGCCAGTGCACCTCCACACCGGCTGCCGTGAGTGCTCGTGCTCCCTCGCCCAGGAGTTCGGTGACGTCCTCGTCGGCGAGTTCGACCGAATCGGGCACGGTCGCGGACAGCAGGGGAGCCAGCGGGGTCCAGGCTCGGGCGGCACGGCGCAGGGCGAGCAGGGCGTCCATCCGCGCGCGCGGGCCGAAGGCCGGGCTCGAACCGCCCCACACCTCGGCCGCGTCCGCCAGCAGGGCCGGATCGCTGACGCTGTGCAGTTGCAGGACCGCGCGGAACGGCAGCCGGTTCTCGTCCGACACCGCCGACGTGAGGCCCGGCACCTCGACGCGCAGCGAGATGCGTACCCCGGCGTCGTGTCCGGCCGCGACATCGGCCGCCCAGGCGCGGTGCTCGGGTACATGCTGCGGGGCGGGGGCGGCGAAGGCCGGACCGCCCGCGGCCAGGGGAGCGGCGGGGGAGCGGGGCAGCGTGTCGGCGACGGCGTCGAGGAAGGCGCGCAGCAGCCACTCGGGATCGGGCAGCCGCAGCGGTTCGGACTCGTCGAGGGGGACCGCGTGGGCGTACGGCGGCATCGCGGCGGCCAGCTCACGGATCCGCTCCACGTCCCGCGCGCCCAGAGGTCCCGCGCGCCACGCGTCGTGATCGCCGGCGCTCAGACCGGGCAGCAGCAGCCCGCGTGCGGCCAGTTGGAGCGCGAGCACGGCCGCGGCACCCCAGAAGGCGGTCGCCCCGTGAGGCTGGGCGGCGCCACGCGCGCGTGTGAGGACCGGGAGCGCGGCCCGCACCGGCAGGACCACGGCCGGCACCCGCACCGATTCGACCGCGGACTGCTCGGCGCGGCTGCGCTCGACACCTTCCGCACCGCCTTCTTCGGCACCTGCCGTGCGGGGAAGGACGACGGTCAGTTCCCGGGCAGAGCCCGAGCCGACGGCCGGAGGCTCCTCGCCGTCGGGCAGCCAGAAGGCGACGCCGCCCGTGCGGGCCGGGTCGGCGGGGACGAACACGGCGCGGCAACGGGCCAGTTCGGAGATCTCGGAGGGAGTGGGGGCAGGAATCCTCTGCACAGCGATGACTGCGTTCCTCAAATTTGACTACCAGGGGTCGCGGTCGCCGAGGATACGGCACGTCCAGAGATGCGCCAAATGCCCGAGCGGTGATCTGAGTCACCTTCCGCTGCGGAGTGGCGCCAGGTCCACCCCGCGGTCGAGTTGTCCCCCGTCCGGACCCGGGTGGTGGCGCCATGGTCGCGCGAGGCGCCGGTCCATACGTTCTTACAGGTCGGCTCGTCGCCCGCGCACCCTGCTTCCTTCAGAGATCCGGAGTCCCGCCATGCCCGAAACCACCGCAGCCCTCGCGGAGCCGCCTTCCAGGGTCGCTGCCGCCAGCGAGTTCACCCCGCTCCTGCGCACCGTCAGAGGGCAGGGACTTCTGGACCGTCGACAGGGCT
This sequence comes from Streptomyces sp. CWNU-52B, assembly GCF_047444975.1. Lineage (NCBI taxonomy): Bacteria > Bacillati > Actinomycetota > Actinomycetes > Kitasatosporales > Streptomycetaceae > Streptomyces > Streptomyces sp. CWNU-52B. The sequence goes on from NZ_JBLFJV010000011.1 coordinate 84,383, forward strand.
GGTACGCGCTCACCGTCGCCGGCAACGCCCTGGCCCTGGCAGCCGTCGTTACGGGCATCGTCCTGATCGGCCACTCCTGGTGGGTGCTGTCGCTGGCCCCGGTGCTGGCCGTGCTGTGCGCCCGCACGGCCTTCATCGGCCACGACGCGGGCCACTCCCAGATCAGTGGCAGCCGGCGGGCGGGGCGCGTGATCGGACTCGTCCACGGGAATCTGCTCCTCGGGATGAGCTACGGATGGTGGAACACCAAACACAACCGCCATCACGCCAACCCCAACCACATCGACAAGGACCCCGACGTCAAAGCCGACGTACTGGTGTTCACCCGTGGGCAGACGGTGGAGCGCACCGGTTTCCGGCGCTGGCTCACCCGCCATCAGGCATGGCTCTTCTTTCCGCTCACGCTTCTCGAAGGCGTCGCCCTGAAGGTCCACAGCTTCCAGGACCTGCGCAGGCAGCCTCCTCGTGAACGTCCGGTGGAGGCCTTCCTGCTGACCGCGCACCTCGCCGCGTACGGGACTCTGCTCCTGGGCTCCATGCCCCTCGGTACGGCACTCGTCTTCGCGGCCGTCCATCAGGCGCTCTTCGGACTGCACCTGGGCATGGCCTTCGCGCCGAACCACAAGGGCATGGAGATGCCCGACCCCGACGGCGAGGGGTGGGGGCACCTCCGCCGCCAGGTGCTGACCTCGCGCAACGTCCGTGGCCGGATCCTGACAGACTGGTTCCTCGGCGGTCTCAACTACCAGATCGAGCATCATCTGTTCCCCAGCATGCCCCGCCCGCACCTGAAGCTCGCCCGGCCCCTGGTGCGCGCTCACTGCCGGGAGTTGGGTGTCCCTTACGCGGAGACGGGTCTCATGGACTCCTACCGCCAGGCCCTGCGGTACATGTACGAGGTCGGGGAGCCCCTCAGGGTCGAGTAGGGGCCGCACCTCAGGGTTGTATCAGGGGCGCGGTCGGAACCGCAGGGAGCACGGGTCCGTTCTCAGAACAGAGAGCGGCAGTGGCCGCTAAGGAGGCTGGCACATGTCAAGGAACGCGAAGATAGCCGTCGGGGGTGTCGCGGTCGGCATCATCCTGCTCGTCTGGCTGCCCTGGTGGGCCGCCCTGCTGATCGTCCTGGGCGTTCCCGCGGCGGCGTATCTGACCCTGGACCCCTCGCAGCGCCGCAGGCTGCGCCGTGTCGGGCGCAAGGAGCTCGGTCGCTGACGCGCCCCATCCGGGTCGGTTTCCCCTGCAGAGCACAGGAGCCCACGTCGCCGCTCACGGGCCTGCCGCTGAGGCGGTCCGAGGACGGCGACGTGCCCTCTTGAGCCTGACCCTGGTCACATTGAAGCCCGGCCCCGGCCAGGGCTCGCCGGGCTCAGTTCGGGCGTACGGCCATCTTGTCCAGAGCCTCCAGCAGGCTGGGCAGCTCGGGGCCGCGGCCGACCGGAAGGATCTCCCCGGGTTTCTCGTCGAGCAGCACGAAGGCGATGTCGTCGGTCCGCGCCACCATCGACCAGCCGGGCCCGTCCGCCCGGAGTGTCCGTGCGTCCCCCGGTGCGAAGGACGAGCGGACGCGGCCGAGCGGCGGAGGCGCGGCCACGTACGAGTGCGCTTCGGCGAGGACACGCCGGACACCGTTGAGCGGCTTCCGTTCGCCCGCTGTGCCCTCTGCGCCCTCGTCCGAGTCTGCGTCCCGCTCTCCGTCCCCGTCGCGCTGGGCCGATTCGTCGCTCGGGGCGGTCGTCCCGGCGGTCGAACCGGCGAACTCGCTCTCGTCGACCTGTTCACGCCAGGCAGCCCACTGGAGGGCGATCTCGTCCGCGCCGAGGCGCCGCTGAGCGGCACCCCAGACAGACGCGTCCGGCGGGCACAGCGGCGCCTGCTCCGCGATGTCGGGCGAGGGATCGTGCGGGGCGGGCACACCGGGCGCCGCGACCGCCACGGCGAGCGGCCACCCGGGCAGCGCCGCCACCATCGTGCGATCGTCCGGCGACAGGTCGTACTCCATGCCGCAGTCCCAGGAGGAGATGGCGACGGCCACCAGTGAGACGTCGTCGATGACGACGGTCCACCGGGCTCCGTCACCGTCCTGGCCCAGTACGAGGCCGTACCCGTCGGCCAGGGGTGGGAGACCGAGTGCCGCGCAGGCCTCGGGGTAGTCGTCGCCCAGCACGCTGGGGAACTGCGCCGGCGTCAACAGCACCGCCGTCAGCACATACAGTGCGTCGTCGTCCCCGGTGGCGACGGCCTCATCGTCCGTCCCGGCCATCCCAGCCTCCCCATCGCTACATCCGTCGGCGCACCCTAATGCGCGTCCGCGGCCGTTGTCACGGGTCCGGAACGAGCGAGGAACCGGGAATGTCGTCCTGTACGAGGGCGAAACGGCCACCTGCGGTGGCACTCATTCCGCTTTCTCCTCCGGCTCGGGTCCACCGTCCCGCCGGGGGTGAGGCGCGTCGAGACACGGAGCGGCAGCGGCCGCCCCGCTTCTCGTCGGCTCAGACGACCGGCAGGCCGAGGAGCGTCCGGGCCACCACTGTGGGCGACTCGTCGCGTTCCCGCGCGAGTGCGATGACGGCGCGGCACGCCAACTCGGTCACGCCGAACGAGAGAGCCTCCGGCGACACCCAGGTCACGGCCTCGTCGACCCCGTCCTGGTCGTCCTCGGCGCCCGCCGCCACGTAGGCCGCCGCGGCTTCGAACAGGTTGTGCGTCTGCTTCTTGGGACGAGGCTCTGCCGATGGCACAGGGCGCTGCGAATCAGCCGGCCGCGGGCGTGCGAGGAGCTTCCAGAGTCTGGTCAGCGTGCCGGACATTCGGGCCACCCTCTCCCGTGTGCTGTTTCATCGGTCATCGCCCAGCTGTCTCCCCTCAACGTAGAGTTGAAGCTTCGGCATCAGAAGAGGAGCGGTGCCGTGGAAAGCTCTGGGCGGCCGGAAGGCCCTACGGGGTGTGTCTCAGGGGCGGCGCACGGCCAGCGCGAGGAACCGGGCGTCCTCGTCCACGTACGACGTCATCCGCCAGCCGGAGGCGGACAGGAGCGGGCCGAGGTTGGTCTCCGCCCGTAGGTCGTCCGGTGTGATCTGCCGCCGCTGGCGGGCCGCGAGGGCGGCCCGTCCGATGGGGTGGAAGAGTGCCAGGACCCCGCCGGGCCGTACGACCCGCGCCAACTCCCGCAGGTTCTCGGCGGGGTCCGGAAGATGCGCGACGAGCCCGGCCGCGAAGACGGCGTGGAGCGACTCCGTGCGCAGCGGCAGCCGTGACACGTCGGCAAGGAGCAACTGCCCGGCCCGGTCACGGCCCGACCGTGCCGCGGCCTCCAGCATGGCCGGTGTCAGGTCCGCGCCGAGGACCACACCGGAGGGCCCCACGGCGCCCCTGAGGGGCGGCAGGGCCCGTCCCGTGCCGCAGCCCGCGTCGAGCACCCGGTCGCCCTCCCGCAGCCCCAGCTCGGAGACGGCCGCCGCGTACGCCGGGCCGTCGTCGGGGAACCGGTTGTCCCAGTCGGCCGCGCGGGCCGAGAAGAAGTCCTGGACATGCGTGTGGTCGTCGCTCATGCACCGCATGATCTCGCATCGCATCCCGGGCGACATGGTCGAACGCCGACGCGGAGCACGGCACCACGCGCGTCAGCGGTGTCGGCTGTGCCGGGTGCCGGGTGCCGGGTGCCGGGTGCCGGGTGCCGGGTGCCGCGTGGCGGGTGGTGCCGGTTCGTTCAGTCGGAGACCGAGGCTTCCGCGAGCACCTTCTCGATCCTCACGCGTACGACGAGTTCGCCGGGCACGCCGTTGCGGGCCGCGAACTCCTCGGCGCGCTCCTCGCCCATGTACCGGCCACCGATCCGCCCGGCCCAGAGCCGGACGTCGTCGACGTCCTCCGAGATCCGGGCACGTCCCTGCAGGACGACGTACGCGTACGGAGGCCGGTCGTCGTCCACACACAGGGCGACCCGGCCGTCCCGGGCCAGGTTGCGCCCCTTGACGGTGTCCTTCCCCGTGTTGAAGACCAGGTCGTCCCCGTCGAGCACGAACCAGATCGGTGCCACGTGGGGGCGTCCGTCGGCCCGGACGGTCGACAGCTTGCCGGTGCGGGTTCCGTGTGACACGAACGCCCGCCATTCCTCATCGGTCATCTTGTGCGCCATGCCCCTATCCTCCTTGCCCGGACGGCAACGGTGGGGAAGGCTGGTCGATCGGATCCTCCGGCCGGGGGGAGCCACACATTACGGGGAGACGGATCATGGCTGAGAACCCGGGACTTGACTGGCTGCTCGACGATCTGACCCAGCGTGTCGAGCACATACGACACGCACTGGTGCTGTCCAACGACGGGCTGGTGACCGGTGCGAACACAGCTCTGAGACGAGAGGACGCCGAACACCTCGCCGCCGTCTCCTCGGGCTTACACAGCCTGGCCAAGGGCTCGGGCCGGCACTTCGGCGCGGGCCGCGTCCGCCAGACCATGATCGAGTTCGACGACGCGGTGCTCTTCGTCACGGCGGCCGGCACCGGCAGCTGTCTGTGTGTGCTCAGTGCGGCGGAGGCCGACATCGGCCAGATCGCGTACGAGATGACGCTGCTCGTCAATCGTGTCGGCGAGCATCTCCACATCGATCCCCGACAGCCGGAGCACTCACCCGCCGTGGACGGCTGACCTGCGCCGACGGCGTCGCGATCGAGGTTATCCACAGGCCCGGCGCGAGGAGTGGCGGACCGGCTACGGTTTTTCCCGAAGCAAGCGAAACGCAAGCGCACACCGCTGCACGGGGGAGAACCGCCATGTCCCACAGCACCATCACGCAGTCCGTCAAGTCTGCCAGGTCCGCCACGTCCGTCCTCTCCGGCTCGAACGATCCCGCCGACGCCGGGGGTACTTCCGCTGCCACCGCCTCCACCGCTGTCGTGGCCGTCGCTCCGGCGTCGCCACGGACGCTCGCGCAGGCCCGAGCCGCCCGGGAGCTGGGGCTCAAGCGAGGCGAGCTCGACCTCGCCGTTCGGCTCGGGCGTATCCGCACGGTGCCTGACGAGGGCGGCGGAGGCCGTCGCGTCACCCGGGCGGAGATTGACAGGGTGAGGTCCGAGGAAGGCTTCCCGGAGACCCTGCGGGAACGTGTCAAAGCGGTCGGCACCTCACAGGGCGCGGCCCTCATGGAGGTCACGACCGCCCGGTTCACCCGCTTCGCCCGGCTGGGCCTCGTCGTTCCCGTCAAGTTCTACCTGAACCGCTACCGAGCCGTGGTGTGGCTGTATCTGGCCGAGGAACTGCGGCAGTTCGCGGAAGACGAGCAGCACGCGCCCCTGCTGAACGGCCGCGTCCCCGAGGGACTGCGCGACCAGTTGGCCGCGGGCCTGGATCTCCGGGCCCGGAACTGGCGAGGCCGGCACCTCGGCTCGCTGCTTCGCCTGACCGAGGATCCATGGGCACGTGCCGCGGCTGTGGCGTCGCTGCTCGACCCCGTCCAGGTCGCCGAGATCGTGACCGATCCCTACGAGCGCACCTACATGGACCGATACCGGCCCGACCGGAGCGAGCCCGGTGCGCCCGATTCGCCGGCCGCTCTCGTCACCGCCCGGATCATGACAGCGGTGGATCCGGACGAGATCGGCTGGCTCCGGGCCGACTTGGCGAACGGGCTGGAGGAGGCACGCGACAACCGGCCCGCACCACGGCCGACGACGAAGCCGGAGAATCCGTATGTACGCCACGACCGGTCGGGCCCGCTCGCGGAGCACCGGCCGGAGACCGAGCATCGACGTCCTGCCGAACTACGGAACCCCGCCGAACCACGGAAACCCACCGAACCCTCCGAATCACGGAAACCCACCGAACTGCGGAAGTGCACCGCACTGAGCAAGCCCGTCGCACCGCGGCGATCGGCCGAACCGCAGCACCCGGCCGACGTACGACGACCCCGCGACGGACGGCGACCGGCCGGTGTACGGCGACCGGGCGAGCCGCGACGCTCGACCGTGCCGCGGCACCCCACCGAAGTACATCGCCCCGCCGAGGCACGGCACCTGGCCGACGTGCGACGGCCGACCCAGGCTCCACGATCCGGCGAGGCCCGGCACGGGACGGACGAACCGGAGCGCCCCAGGGGCCTCTTCGGCTGGCTGCGACGCAGAAACCCCTGACACGACCCGTCGTCAGCCCTCGAGCTTGCGGAAGAGTCCCTCCTGGACGACGGAAACCAGCAGGCGTCCCTCCCGGTCGTAGATACGGCCACGGGCCAGCCCCCGGCCGCCGGTGGCGATCGGAGACTCCTGGTCGTACAGGAACCACTCGTCGGCGCGGAACGGCCGGTGGAACCACATCGCGTGGTCCAGGGAGGCCATGTCGAAACCGCGCCGGCCCCAGAGCGGTTCCACCGGGATGCGGACGGCGTCCAGGAGGGTCATGTCGCTCGCATAGGTGAGCGCGCAGGTGTGGACCAGCGGGTCGTCACCCAGGGGGCCGACGGCGCGCATCCACACGGCGCTGCGCGGCTCGGCGCCCTCGATCTCCTCGGGAGTCCAGCGCAGCCGGTCCGCGTAGCGGATGTCGAAGGGCTGGCGCCGGGCCATGCGCTCCAGTGACTCGGGGAGCGCGCCCAGATGTTCCTTGACCTCCTCGGCGACGCTCGGGAGCGAATCGGGGTCCGGGACGTCACGGGCAGGCGGCAGCTGGTGCTCGAAGCTCCCTTCCTCAGGCAGGTGAAAGGAGGCGGTCAGATTGAAGATCGTGCGGCCCTGCTGCACACCGGTGACGCGGCGCGTGGTGAACGACCGCCCGTCCCGTACCCGTTCGACCTGGTACACGATGGGCACGCCGGGCCGGCCCGGACGCAGGAAGTACGCGTGCAGCGAGTGCACGGGCCGCTCCGGGTCCGTGGTGCGGCCGGCGGCGACGAGGGCCTGGCCCGCCACCTGTCCGCCGAAGACCCGCTGCAGGGACTCCTGCGGGCTGCGGCCACGGAAGATGTTGACCTCGATCTGCTCCAGGTCGAGCAGATCGACGAGCCGTTCCGCTGGATTCGTCATGTGTCGCGTTCTCCTGTGCTCACAGCTGGCCGACGGCGGTGACCTTGACGATGGCGCGTCCCTCGGCGTCGGAGGCCACGAGGTCGACCTCCGCGCTGATACCCCAGTCATGATCGCCGTTCGGGTCGGCGAAGGCCTGGCGGACCCGCCACAGACCGTTCTGCGGCTCCTCCTCGATGAGCAGGAGCTTGGGGCCGCGCGCGTCCGGGCCTGTGCCGAGGTCGTCGTACTCGTCCCAGTAGAGGTCCATCGCCTCGCCCCAGGCGTCGGCGTCCCAGCCGGCCTCGGCGTCCATCTCGCCGAGTTCCCGGACGTGGTCGAGCGCGGCGAGCTCGACGCGCCGGAACATGGCGTTGCGGACGAGGACCCGGAAGGCACGCGCGTTGGCCGTGACCGGCTTGACCTGGTCGGCCCTCTCCTGGGCCTCCTCCGCCGTCATCACCTCGGGGTTGGCGAGCTGCTCCCACTCGTCGAGGAGGCTGGAGTCGACCTGCCGCACCATCTCGCCCAGCCAGGCGATCAGGTCCTCCAGGTCCTCCGACTTGAGATCGTCCGGGACGGTGTGGTCAAGGGCCTTGTAGGCGCTCGCCAGGTAGCGGAGCACGATGCCCTCGGTGCGGGCGAGCTCGTAGTTGGACACGAACTCCGTGAAGGTCATGGCCCGTTCGTACATGTCGCGGATGACGGACTTGGGGGAGAGCGGATGGTCGCCCACCCACGGGTGGCTCGTGCGGTAGGTGTTGTACGCGTGGGCGAGCAACTCCTCCAGCGGCTTGGGGTACGACACGTCCTGGAGCCGCTCCATGCGGTCCTCGTACTCGACACCGTCCGCCTTCATCGCGGCCACCGCTTCGCCGCGGGCCTTGTTCTGCTGGGCGGCGAGGATCTGCCGCGGGTCGTCCAGCGTGGACTCCACGACGGACACCATGTCCAGGGCGTACGAAGGGGATTCGGGGTCCAGGAGCTCGAAGGAGGCGAGAGCGAAGGTCGACAGCGGCTGGTTGAGGGCGAAGTCCTGCTGCAGGTCGACGGTGAGACGCACGGTGCGGCCTTCGGCGTCCGGCGTGTCCAGTTTCTCCACGACCCCGCCGTCGAGGAGCGAGCGGTAGATGGCGATCGCCCGCTTGATGTGCCGCACCTGCTGCTTGCGCGGCTCGTGATTGTCCTCCAGCAGATGCCGCATCGCCGCGAAGGCGTTGCCGGGCCGTGCGATCACGGACAGAAGCATCGTGTGGGTGACCCGGAAGCGCGAGGTCAGCGGTTCGGGATCGGACGAGATCAGCTTCTCGAACGTGCTGTCCGACCAGCCGACGAACCCTTCCGGAGCCTTCTTGCGCACCACCTTGCGACGTTTCTTCGGATCGTCGCCCGCCTTGGCGAGGGCCTTCTCGTTCTCCACCACATGCTCGGGGGCCTGCGCCACGACAAAGCCCGCCGTGTCGAAGCCCGCCCGGCCGGCTCGGCCCGCGATCTGGTGGAACTCCCGCGCGCGCAGCGTCCTCACCCGCGTGCCGTCGTACTTCGCCAGAGCGGTGAACAGCACGGTGCGGATGGGCACGTTGACGCCGACGCCGAGCGTGTCCGTACCGCAGATCACCTTCAACAGACCGGCCTGCGCCAGCTTCTCCACCAGGCGGCGGTACTTGGGCAGCATGCCGGCGTGGTGCACCCCGATGCCGTGCCGTACGTAACGGGAGAGGTTGCGGCCGAACTTGGTGGTGAACCGGAAGTTGCCGATCAGCTCGGCGATCTGGTCCTTCTCCTCACGCGTGCACATGTTGATGCTCATCAGCGCCTGCGCGCGCTCCACGGCCTGCGCCTGGGTGAAGTGCACGATGTAGACGGGCGCCTGCCGCGTCTCCAGGAGCTCGGTGAGCGTCTCGGTGAGCGGCGTCAGCCGGTACTCGTAGGAGAGCGGGACCGGACGGGTCGCCGAGCGGACCACCGAGGTGGGACGGCCGGTCCGCCGGGTCAGATCCTCCTCGAACATGGAGACGTCGCCGAGCGTCGCCGACATCAGGATGAACTGCGCCTGTGGCAGTTCGAGGATCGGGATCTGCCAGGCCCAGCCGCGATCGGCCTCGGCGTAGAAGTGGAACTCGTCCATCACGACCTGGCCGACGTCGGCACGCTTGCCGTCGCGCAGCGCGATCGACGCCAGGACCTCGGCGGTGCAGCAGATGACGGGGGCGTCGGCGTTCACCGACGCGTCGCCGGTCAGCATGCCGACGTTCTCGGTGCCGAACATCTTGCACAGCTCGAAGAACTTCTCCGAGACGAGCGCCTTGATCGGTGCCGTGTAGAAGGTGACCTCGTCCCGGGCGAGCGCCGCGAAGTGCGCACCCGCGGCGATCATGCTCTTGCCGGACCCGGTGGGGGTCGAGACGATCACGTTCGCACCCGAAACCACCTCGATCAGCGCCTCCTCCTGGTGGGGATAGAGGGTGAGACCGCGTTCCCCGGCCCACGACTCGAAGGCTTCGTAGAGGGCGTCGGGATCTGCGGTCTTCGGCAGCTGATCGATAAGGGTCACACCCCCATCTTGCCTGTCATCCCACCCGATGAGGGAATCGGCTGCGGGGCCGAAGATCACGAACGCTACGCTGTGTCGCCGACCCGGTGTCAGTTCACCCGGGCAACTGGCTGTCAGTACAAGAGGAATGGGGCGGGGCACGGCCATGATGGGACCAGCACACTCACTGTCGGGGGCCGCGGCCTGGCTGGGCGTGGGGGCGGCCGCGGCCGCCTCCGGCCACACGATGCCCTGGCCGGTCCTGCTGACCGGCGCGCTGATCTGCGCGGGCGCCGCGCTGGCGCCGGATCTGGACCACAAGGCGGCCACCATCTCGCGGGCCTTCGGTCCCATATCCCGGGGTCTGTGCGAGATCGTCGACAAGCTTTCGTACGCCGTCTACAAGGGGACGAGGAAGCCTGGCGACCCGCGCCGTTCCGGAGGGCATCGCACCCTCACCCACACCTGGCTGTGGGCGGTGCTGATCGGCGGTGGGGCCTCGGCCATCGCGATCACGACGGACCGCTGGGGGGTGCTGGCACTTCTGTTCGTGCACATGGTGCTCGCCATCGAAGGGTTGCTCTGGCGGGCGACGCGTGGTTCCAGCGCCGACGTCCTGGTCTGGCTGCTGGCCGCGACGAGTGCCTGGATCATCGCGGGAGTGCTGGACGAGCCGGGCAACGGCGCGGGCTGGCTGTTCACGGAGCCCGGCCAGGAGTACCTGTGGCTGGGACTGCCGATCGTCCTCGGCGCGCTGGTGCACGACATCGGGGACGCGCTGACGGTGTCCGGCTGCCCGATACTGTGGCCGATCCCGATCGGCCGCAAGCGCTGGTACCCCATCGGGCCGCCCAAGGCGCTGCGGTTCCGGGCGGGCAGCTGGGTGGAGCTGAAGGTGCTGATGCCCGTGTTCATGGTGCTGGGCGGCGTGGGCTGCGCGGCGGCGCTCAACTTCATCTGAGGGACCGCGGTCCACATGCTGTAGCTGTAGCTGTAGCTGTAGCTGTAGCTGTAGCTGTAGCTGTAGCTGTAGCTGTAGCTGTAGCTGTAGCTGTAGCTGTAGCCGTAGCCGTAGCCGTAGCCGTAGCCGTAGCTGTCGGCTGCCGGGACGCGTTCGTCCCGGCGGGGTCACTTCGCGTCGTCGCCGCTCGGCGCCTTGTCCTGGCCCCCGCCGGCGCCGTACCGCTTCTCGAAGCGGGCGACCCGCCCCTCCGTGTCCACCGTCCTGGCCTTGCCCGTGTAGAAGGGGTGGCTCTCCGAGGAGATCTCCACGTCCACGACGGGGTACGTCCGGCCGTCGTCCCACTCGATGGTCTGGTCGCTGGCCGCGGTGGACCGGGTCAGGAAGGCGTACCCGGCGGCGCGGTCCCGGAAGACGACGGAGTGGTAGTCGGGGTGCTTGTCCTGCTGCATGAGTGCTCCTTGCCTGAGGGCTTGCCTGGGGGAGGGGTGCGCGGACAGGTCAGGGGAGAAGAAGAGGACGGGGTCAGCCGGACGGGGAGTCCTCGTCCACGATGTGCATGGCGGCCTCCTCCGCCGACGCGGCCGCTCCGTCGATGCCGACGTCGGTGGCGATCAGTCCGCTCTCCTCGTCCTCGTGCGCGCCTTCGTCGGGGGCCACCAGACGTCCGGAGCGCAGAGCGCCCACTTCGTTGTCCAGGGGTTCTCCGTCCGAGTCGGGGCAGTCCCCTATTCCGTCGCCGTCGGGGGTCGCGAGGTCCGGGACTTCTTCCGCGAGACGTTCGTCGAGACTCTCTCCGTGGTGCCGCTCGGCAGCTGTCACGTCGTTGCGTTCCACCGCCCAGGGACGTTCCGGAGGCGACCAGCCCCGGTCCAGCGGGTCGCTCACGCCGTCGGTCTCCAGCGTGTCCTCGGCGTCCAGCAGCCCGCTGTCGTCCTGAACCTCGGATCCGTCGGGCTGGTAGACGTCGTCTCCCCATCCGTCGGCGCTGTCCACAGGTACCTCCAGATGGTGCGGGCCGGTGCCGACCTCCACACTTCCACCCCTCTTCGGCACCGCGCAACGGCACGGAGCCCGGCCCGGCCGCACGTGGGTCCCTCGCGGACCCCGGCCCGCGCGGGCCGGGACCACACGGGTCAGGCCGAGCCGGTGAGGCCGGCTCACCCGTGCCAGGACCGCCACAGCGCCGCGTACGCGCCGTCCGCGGCGACCAGCTGGTCATGGCTGCCGAGCTCGCTGATCCGGCCGTTCTCGACGACGGCGATGATGTCCGCGTCGTGGGCGGTGTGCAGCCGGTGGGCGATGGCGACCACCGTGCGGCCGTCCAGGACACGGGCCAGGGAGCGTTCCAGGTGCCGGGCCGCCCGCGGGTCGAGGAGCGAGGTGGCCTCGTCCAGGACCAGCGTGTGCGGGTCGGCGAGCACCAGGCGGGCGAGCGCGATCTGCTGGGCCTGGGCCGGCGTGAGCGCGACACCGCCCGAGCCGACCTCGGTGTCGAGACCGTCGTCCAGCGCCCGCGCCCAGCCGTCGGCGTCGACCGCGCCGAGGGCTGCCCACAATTCGGCGTCGTCGGCACCCGTTCGGGCGAGGAGCAGGTTGTCGCGCAGGGCGCCCACGAACACGTGGTGCTCCTGGTTGACGAGCGCCACATGGGTGCGGACCCGTTCCGCCGACATGTGGGAAAGTTCCGCGCCGCCCAGGGTGACGGTGCCGGTGCGGGGTGCGTAGATCCCGGCGAGCAACCTGCCCAGCGTGGACTTGCCCGCGCCGGACGGGCCCACCAGGGCCAGCCGGGTGCCGGGTGCGACCTCCAGGGAGACCTTGCGCAGCACGTCGACGCCCGCCCGGTAGCCGAAGTGCACCCCCTCGGCGTGCACGTCACGCCCGTCGGGGGCCAGCGACCCGTCCCCCGCGTCCGGTTCGATGTCGCGGACGCCCACAAGACGGGCCAGCGACACATGGGCCACCTGGAGCTCGTCGTACCAGCGCAGGATCAGGCCCACCGGGTCGACGAGCATCTGCGCGATGAGGGCGCCCGTCGTCAGCTGGCCCACTCCGATCCAGCCCTGGAGGACGAAGCAGCCGCCGATCATCAGCACCGAGCCGAGGACGGTGATGTGTGTGGCGTTGACGACGGGGAACAGCACCGACCTCAGCCACAGGGTGTACCGCTCCCAGGCGGTCCACTCCCTGACCCGTCGGTCCGACAGGTCGATGCGGCGCGCGCCCAGGCGGTGTGCCTCGACGGTGCGTCCGGCGTCCACGGTCTCGGCGAGCACGGCGGCCACGGCCGCGTAACCGGCGGCCTCGGAGCGGTAGGCCGCCCCCGCGCGCTTGAAGTACCAGCGGCAGCCGATCACCAGCACCGGGACGGCGATCAGCACGGCGGGCGCGAGCGGCGGCGCGGTCACGACCAGCCCGCCGAGCAGCAGCGCCACCCACACCACGCCGATGGCCAGCTGGGGCACGGCCTCGCGCATGGCGTTGGCCAGCCGGTCGATGTCCGTGGTGATCCGGGAGAGCAGATCGCCCGTACCGGCCCGCTCCAGGACGCCGGGCGGCAGCCCCACGGCCCGTACGAGGAAGTCCTCGCGCAGGTCGGCCAGCATCCGCTCGCCGAGCATGGCCCCGCGCAGCCGTACCTGGTGGACGAAAACGGCCTGGACGGCCAGGGCGAGGGTGAACAGCGCGACGACGCGCCCCAGGTGCAGCTCGCGAGCGGCCGCCGCACCGTCGGAGACGTGCTGGACAAGAGAGCCCAGCAGGTAGGGGCCCACCATCGAGGAGACGACGGCGACCGTGTTGACGGCGATGAGGATCAGGAGGGCCCGGCGATGCCGTTGGAACAGTTCGGCCACGTAGGCGCGTACGGTCGAGGCGGCGCCGACGGGCAGGGTCTCTGCGGTCGTCGGGGCCGCCGGGTCGTAGGCCGGTGGCGCCACGCCGATCATGCCGTCTCCTCGATCTCTTCCAGGTCTTCCAGGTCTTTCAGCGCTCGCAGGCTCAGCTCGTGCGCGGCCGCCTCGTCGTCGGTCTCACGGGTGACCACCACGCGGTACCGCGCGTCGCTGTTCAGCAGTTCGCGGTGTACGCCCACCGCCGCCACCTCGCCCTCGTGGACGAGTACGACCCGGTCCGCACGGTCCAGGAGCAGCGGCGACGAGGTGAAGACCACCGTCGTGCGTCCCTGGCGCAGCGACCGGATGCCGTCGGCGATCCGTGCCTCGGTGTGCGAGTCGACGGCGGACGTCGGTTCGTCCAGGACCAGCACCCCCGGGGAGGTGACCAGCGACCGGGCCAGGGCGAGGCGCTGGCGCTGGCCGCCCGACAGGGAGCGGCCGCGTTCGGTGATCCGGGCGTCCATCGGGTCGGCCGCGTCCAGTGCCCCCTGGGCGAGCGCGTCCAGGACGTCGCCGCACTGCGCCGCGGAGAGGGCTTCCTCGGGGCTGACGTCGCCGGAGGAGGGCACGTCGAGCAGTTCGCGCAGCGTTCCGGAGAGCAGGACCGGATCCTTGTCCTGGACGAGGACGGCGCTGCGGGCGGAGCCGAGGGGCAGCTCGTCGAGCGGCACGCCGCCGACCAGCGCCGACGGCAGCTCCGAGGAGTCCGCCGTATGACCGCCGAGCCGCTCGGCCAGCTCACCCGCGAAGTCCGGGTCACCGCACACCACGGCGGTGAGCCGGCCGGCCGGCGCGAGCAGACCGGTCGCGGGGTCGTACAGGTCCCCGGCCGGGACGACCGCCTCGAGCGTCCCCTCGCCGTCCGTGGCCCGCTCCAGCGACAGCACCCGCGCCGCGCGCTGGGCGGACGGCCGGGAGAAGGAGTACGCCATCGCGATCTCCTCGAAGTGCCGCAGCGGATAGGTGAGGATCATGACCGCGCTGTACACGGTGACCATCTCGCCGACGGTGATCCGGCCCTCGCGGGCCAGGTTCACGCCGTGCCAGACGACCGCGATCAGCAGAAGCCCCGGCAGCAGGACCTGGATCGCGGCGATCAGTGCCCACATGCGGGCGCTGCGCACGGCGGCGTGCCGGACCTGCTGCGAGGCGCGGCGGTAGCGGTCGAGGAACAGTTCCTCGCCGCCGATGCCGCGCAGCACGCGCAGACCCGCGACGGTGTCCGAGGCCAGCTCGGTGGCGTGGCCGGCCTTCTCACGCTGGAAGTCGGCGCGGCGGGTGGCCCGGGGCAGCAGCGGAAGGACCGACAGCGCAAGCAGGGGCATGCCCACGGCGACGACGACGCCGAGCGCCGGCTGGTAGACGACGAGGGCGACACAGACGAGCACGATGGTCACCGCGGCGGCCGTGAACCGCGACACGGCTTCCACGAACCAGCCGATCTTCTCCACGTCGCCCGTGGACACCGCGACGATCTCGCCGGCCGCGACGCGTCGGGTCAGCGCGGACCCCAGCAGGGCGGTCCTGCGGGCCAGCAACTGCTGGACGCGCGCGGCCGCGGTGATCCAGTTGGTGACCGCGACGCGGTGCAGCATCGTGTCGCCCAGCGCGATCCCGACTCCGCACAGCGCCATCAGCCCGCCCGCGAGGCCGAGTCGCGCACCGGAGCGGTCCACCACCGCCTGGACGGCGAAGCCGACGCAGAAGGGCAGCGCGGACACGGACACGAAGTGCAGCAGCCCCCAGAGCAGGGCTTTGAGCTGTCCGCCGAGCTGGTTGCGGCCGAGCCAGAGCAGGAACCGGGGCCCCGAGCGTGCGTCCGGCACACCCGGGTCGGGATACGGGAGGTCTTGAATCTGCATGGTGTTCCAGAGCGCTCGTTGTACGGGGCGGGGGAGGCGACAAGCTGTGACAGGTTCGCGGCGCAGTGTGTCCGCAGGCAAACGGTTTTCCGTCATGGGGCAAAGATTCGGCCCGGACCGCCCGGATATGACCGATAGGCCGAGGAGCCGGGCGCGATCGTCCGGTCCGTGGTGCGACGATGGAGGACATGCGAATGAGCGGTGCGATACGTCCGACAGCCGTGGCCGCGGTCCTGGGCGCCCTGGTGTTGCCCCTGACGGCCTGTGGCGGCTCGGACGGCGGGGGCGGGGAGAAGAGCAACGGGCAGGCCGGCGACGGGTCCCGGGCCGGACAGGCGCGCACGGTCGACCTCAAGCGCATCCCCGACGTGGGGAACACGCTGCTGAAGCAGATCCCCGCCGACTCCCGCCAGGTCGTCGCGGTCTACGGCCGGGGCAAGAACTCGGCGGACTCCACGATCGTCCTCTACACCAAGTCCGGCTCCACCTGGGACAAGACCCGCAGCTGGGAAGGGCACAACGGCAAGAAGGGCTGGACGACCGACCACCGCGAGAACGACAAGCGCAGCCCTGTCGGGGTGTTCACGCTCAGCGACTCGGGCGGCGTCCTCGCCGACCCCGGCGCCAAGCTCCCGTACACGCAGTCCGCGGGTTTCCAGGCCCCGCACTACTGGGCCAAGTCGCACTGGAACGACTTCGACTACGTCATCGCCATCGACTACAACCGCGTCAAGGGCACCTCGCCGAACGACCCGACCCGCCCCCAGGGCCAGTCCAAGGGCGGCAGCATCTGGCTGCACATGGATCACGGCAGCGGTACGTCGGCCTGTGTGAGCCTGCCCAAACCGGGCATGGAGTACCTGCTGCGCACCCTCGACCCGGACCGGAACCCGGTCGTCGTGATGGGCGACAAGGCGGACCTCAAGGCCTGACCGAGCCGGCGGCCCGAGGAGTCCGAGCGGCCAGAGGAGTTCGAGCACGCGCGGACTCAGCGGCCCCGCCCGGCTCAGTAGTAGTGGCGCAGCGAAGGCCACAGGCTGGACCACGGCCGTATCGTGCCCGAGCACAGCAGCACCGCCGCGCCCTGCTCCTCGTTCTCCACCCCGTGGCCGTTGTCCACGCGCGCGACCTGACGGCAGTCGGTGAAGTACCGCTCGACACCGCCCGCGTCCTCCTCCTGACGTACGACCAGCACCGGCCCGTCGGCCGTGTCCGGCGGAGGGCCCCAGTCGGCGTAGCTCATATGGCCGGAGTAGGGGCGGGGCAGTCCCCGCGCGGGCCCGTAGTGGTCGAGGGCGCCCGCCTCGCCGTAGTTCTGCGTGAAGACCACGGCACGCGCCCGCTCACGGGCCGCGATCGTGGCCCATCCCCGTGCGGTCGCGTCGGCCAGTGCCGGCCAACCCACCTGCTCCCCCTGCTCCTTGTTGAGTGCCATCGGCACGGTGAGCGCGCTCTGCGGCAGCACCGGCAGGGTCACCGCCGCATTGATCGCGACCGTCACGGCGACAGCCGCCACGGGCCACGTACGGCCGTGCCGCCGCGTCCAGCCGACGGCGGGCTCGCAGCCCGCCACGAGCAGTACGAGCAGCAGCGGAACGACGTAGTACCCCTTGCCGCCGAGGGCCAGCACCAGCACGCACGACAGCGGGTACGCCACCGCGGCCGACCGGGCCCACCGCAGCGCGGGGTCGCGCCACAGCCGCCGCCAGCCCGCGATCCACACGGGGACGAACAGCGGGGAGAGGTAGATGAGTTGCTGCGG
This sequence comes from Streptomyces sp. CWNU-52B, assembly GCF_047444975.1. Taxonomy (NCBI): domain Bacteria; kingdom Bacillati; phylum Actinomycetota; class Actinomycetes; order Kitasatosporales; family Streptomycetaceae; genus Streptomyces; species Streptomyces sp. CWNU-52B. The sequence goes on from NZ_JBLFJV010000011.1 coordinate 101,390, forward strand.
CACGAACAGGATCCGGTTCTCGGCCCCGTCGTCCTCCCCGATGCCCCGCGCCACTGTCAGCTGCGGCCAGTCGTGGTCGGCCTGCCACCACAGGTCGGGCGCCGCCACGAGGAGGGCCGCGGCCACGCCGGCGGGCAGCCACGGGCTGCGCAGCACCTGCCGCGGACCCACGGCGAGCACGGCCGCGAGCAGCGCGACGACCAGCAGCGCCAGGAGGTACTTGTTCAGCAGACCGACCCCGGCGCACAGGCCGATCAGCAGCCACCACCGTCCGTCGCCGGTGCGCAGCAGCCGGAGCACGAGCCAGCAGATCACCAGCCACACCAGCAGATCGAAGCCCGCGGTGGACACCATGTGCCCGACCGCCAGCGGCTGCGCGGACACCGCCGCGAGCCCGGCGGCGAGCAGTTGCGTCCGCCGGTCGCCTCCCAGCTCGCGCGCGACGAGGGCGACCACGAGGACGGCGGCGACGAGAGTGAGCGTCGCCAGGACCCGCAGTCCGACGGTGGAGTCCCCGAACACCTCGGTGGCGGCCCGTGAGAGGAGCGGCGTCAGCGGTGGCTGGTCGACGTATCCCCACGCGAGGTGATCGCCTGCCGCCAGGAAGTACAGCTCGTCCCGGTGGTACCCGTACCGGCCGGACAGCGAGGTCAGCGCGACAGCGAGGAGGGCCGCCAGCCCTGCCACGGGACCGAGCGCGAACGGCGGTAACTCGCCTGGTACGTCGTCCCGTTCCCGATCCATAGCGCCCCCTCGCCAACCGGTCGCCCCACGGTACTGACGAGGGCCGATCCGGTCGAGGGTCCTGTCGCGACCGACGCGCGGACCGCTCGACCGCCGCCGCGCCCGCTCACTTCTGCGGTTCCTGCGGTTTCTGCGAGTCCATCCCGGGACGCTCCTTCCTCCACAGCCCGCGGGTGAAGTCAGGGATGGCCTGCGGCGCGCCGTTCGCCTTGATCGAGGCATGGCTCAGCGGCACGGGCGCGGTCCAGGTGGCGGCGTCGTACACGTCGAAGTCCGGTACGAGGCCGAGCCGCAGCGACTGCGTCAGCCGGTACAGCATGATGTAGTCCATCCCGCCGTGCCCGCCGGGCGGATCGGAGTGCTCCTTCCACAGCCAGTGGTCCCAGTCCGCGTACGCCGAGAAGTCGCCCCAGGCGTCGTCCGTGTGGTCCGGTTCGAGGTAGATCCGTTCCGGGTAGTCCTCGAAGACGCCCTTCGTGCCGCCGAGGCTGTTGATCCGCGAGTAGGGATGCGGCGTCGACACATCGTGTTCGAGCCGGATCACCCGTCCCTTGGCGGTCTGTACGAGGCTGATGGTCCGGTCGCTCTCGATGTACGTCTCCTTCCAGCTCGGGTCGCCCGCCGGCATGTGCTCCGCGCGGTACTCGGCGAGGCCGAGCGAGGGCGTGCCGAAACTGGAGATGTGGGTGACGCGGTCACCGCGGTTGACGTCCATGTAGTTGGCGACGGGGCCGAAGCCGTGGTTCGGGTACAGATCGCCGCGCAGCCGGGTGTGCCACAGGCGGCGCCAGGGGCCTTCGTAGTAGTCCGGGTCGAACATCAGGCCACGCAGGTCGTGGTTGTAGGCCCCGGCGCCGTGCAGCAGACGGCCGAACTTGCCCGCGTGCGCCATGCGCAGGACCCGCATCTCGTTCCTGCCGTAGCAGCAGTTCTCCAGCTGCATGCAGTGCCTGCGGGTGCGCTCGGAGAGGTCGACCAGTTCCCAGAGCTGGTCGAGCCGCATCGCGATCGGACACTCCACGCCGACGTGCTTGCCGCTGAGCATCGCCGTCCGGGCCATCTCGAAGTGCAGGTCCCAGGGAGTGGCCACGTAGACGAAGTCGAGGTCACCGCGTTCGCAGAGGTTGACGAAGTCGTGTTCGCCCTTCGTGTACGTCGCCGGGGCGGGCTGACCCGCGGCCACCACCTTGGCCGCGGCGCTCGCGGTCTTGTCCTTCACCGGGTCGCACAGCGCGACGACGCGGACCCCGGCCAGGGCCAGGAACAGATCGATCATGCCGCCGCCGCGGTTGCCGAGTCCGATGATCCCGACCCGCACGGTGCCGCGCCCCTCGAAGGGCACACCGATCATGGTCCGGCCCTGCGCGGCGGGAGCGGTCGCTCCGGCGTCCACCGGTGCGCCTCTCGACGCGCTTTCCGATGCGCCTTCCGGCGCGTCCGGCGCCGTCCCGGGTCCGGCGGCGTGCGCCGTGCCGCCGCCCGCGAGAGCGCCGAGCCCCAGCCCCGCTCCGGTGATGCCCGCCGTGCGCAGTACCGAGCGCCGGGACCGGCCCTCGGGGTTCTCGTCGGACTCCGGTGTCGCGTTCTCGTCGGGCATCGGACCTCCTCGGTGGGGGAGCGCGGGTGGGCGCGCTGTCACCCTCCTAGGAGGTGGGCCGGGAGGCAAGGGGCGGATGTGGTCAGGGGGTTGGACTTCCTGTGCCGGGCCTTTGGACTTCCGTGCGCACCTGCGACCGGGGTGTCCCGGACAGCACCTCGCCGTCAGCAGTCGTGGCCGGGCCCCCGCGCCGCACCTGCCTTACCGGCCGTCGCGCCTGCCTCGTCGGCCGCGGCACCCGCCCCGTCGGTCACCGCCGTGTCGGCCACCGTCCCCATGCCGTCGACCAAGGTGTCCAGCAGATCGCCGAGCACCGCGCGCTGCTCGTCCGTGAGGGGGGCCAGGATGTCCTCGGCGGCGGCCCGGCGTGCGCCGCGCAGTTCCCGCAGGGCCTGGCGTCCGTCGTCCGTCAGCTCGATGCGGATGACCCGTCGGTTGGTGGGGTCCGGCACGCGCCGTACCTTGCCGCTCGCCTCCAGGCCGTCGACCAGACTGGTCACGGCCCGCGGCACCACCTCCAGCTGCTCGGCCAGGTCGGCCATGCGCGGCGGGGAGCCGTAGTGCGCGAGAGTGCGCAGCAGCCGGGACTGGGCCGGTGTGATGCCGAGCCCCCGCGTCTGCAGATGGCGCTTCTGGATGCGGTGCACACGGCGGGTCAGCCGCAGCAGCTGCTCGGCGAGCCGGCCGTCGGCGTCGGGGGTGTCCATGGCGGGAACAATATCAGGACCTAGTTCATTGTGAGTATAGGTAACAATGAGCTATGCTCCGTCAGTCCTCTCCGTCTCACATCCCGTAGGAGCCCATGCCCCGCGACGACATCAAATGGACGCCGCCACCGGCCGAGGCAGGACAGCCCCGGCAGGTGCGCCGCATCCTCACGCTCTTCCGTCCCTACCGCGGCAGGCTGGCCGTCGTCGGCCTGCTCGTCGGCGCCGCGTCCCTGGTCTCGGTCGCCACGCCCTTCCTGCTCAAGGAGATCCTGGACACCGCGATCCCACAGGGCCGCACCGGTCTGCTGAGCCTGCTCGCGCTCGGCATGATCCTCAGCGCCCTCCTCGGCGGAATCTTCGGTGTCCTGCAGACCCTGATCTCCACCACCGTCGGGCAGCGCGTCATGCACGACCTGCGCACGGCCGTCTACGACCGGCTGCAGCGCATGTCGCTCGCCTTCTTCACCAGGACGCGTACCGGCGAGGTCCAGTCGCGCATCGCGAACGACATCGGCGGGATGCAGGCGACGGTCACCTCGACCGCCACCTCCCTGGTCTCCAACCTCACCAGCGTCGTCGCCACGATCATCGCGATGATCGCCCTCGACTGGCGGCTGACCGTCGTCTCGCTGCTCCTGCTGCCGGTGTTCGTGTGGATCAGCCGCCGGGTCGGCGACGAACGCAAGAAGATCACCACCCAGCGCCAGAAGCAGATGGCGGTCATGGCCGCCACGATCACCGAGTCGCTCTCCGTGAGCGGCATCGTGCTCGGCCGCACGATGGGCCGCTCCGACTCGCTCACCCGCTCCTTCGCGGCGGAGTCCGAGAGCCTCGTCGACCTGGAGGTCCGGTCGAACATGGCGGGGCGCTGGCGGATGGCCGTCATCGGCATCGTCATGGCCGCGATGCCGGCCGTCATCTACTGGGCTGCCGGTGTGGCGCTCCAGTTCGGCGGCCCCGCGGTCTCCCTCGGCACCCTGGTCGCGTTCGTCTCGCTCCAGCAGGGACTGTTCCGGCCCGCCGTCAGCCTGCTGTCCACCGGCGTCCAGATCCAGGCCTCGCTCGCGCTGTTCCAGCGCATCTTCGAGTACCTCGACCTGCCCATCGACATCACCGAACCCGAGCATCCGGTCCACCTCGACCGGGTCAAGGGCGAAGTGCGCTTCGAGGAGGTCGAGTTCCGCTACGACGACAAGAGCGGCCCGGTCCTCCAGGGCATCGACATCACCGTGCCCGCCGGCAGCAGCCTCGCGGTCGTCGGCCGGACCGGCGCCGGAAAGTCCACACTCAGTCATCTCGTGCCGCGCCTGTACGACGTCACGGGCGGCCGCGTCACCCTCGACGGGGTGGACGTGCGCGACCTGGACTTCGACACCCTGGCCCGAGGGATCGGCGTCGTCTCCCAGGAGACGTACCTCTTCCATGCCACGGTGGCCGACAACCTGCGGTTCGCCAAGCCGGACGCCACCGACGAGGAACTGCACGCCGCCGCGAAGGCCGCGCAGATCCACGACCACATCGCGTCCCTGCCCGACGGGTACGACACGGTGGTGGGCGAGCGCGGACACCGGTTCTCCGGCGGGGAGAAGCAGCGGCTGGCCATCGCCCGCACCGTCCTGCGGGACCCGCCGGTCCTCATCCTCGACGAGGCGACCAGCGCTCTGGACACCCGCACCGAGCGGGCCGTCCAGGAGGCCATCGACGCCCTGTCGGCCAACCGGACGACGCTCACCATCGCGCACCGGCTGTCCACCGTTCGGGGTGCCGACCAGATCGTGGTCCTCGACGGCGGACGCCCCGCCGAACGCGGCACGCACGAGGAACTGTTGGAGCAGGACGGGCGCTACGCCGCACTGGTCCGCAGGGACGCCCAACTGGAGCCAACAAGATGAAGATATGTCGGGTTTATGGCGACATTCGGGTTACCGTGCCCGCATGCAGACCTACACCTCGCCCACTCCGCCGACGACGCCGCGGAGAACGATCCGACTGACGCGCCGGGGCCGGACCGCCCTGATCGCGACCGGCGCCGTCGTGGCGGCCACCGCCGTGGCGGTGCCGCTGCTGAGTACGGACGAGAAGAAGGAACCCCAGGCCCTGGTGATCCCGGAGGGCTGGCGCTCCGGCCAGGTGTACGAGGCCATGGACAAGGTTCTCGCCCTGCCGGCGGGGACCAGCAAGAAGTCCTTGGACAGGACACCTCTCAAGCTGCCGAACGACGCGAGCGGCAACCCCGAGGGCTACCTCTTCCCGGCGACCTATCCCATCGACAAGAAGACGACCCCCACGTCCCTGCTCTCGTCCATGGTCGACACGGCGAACAAGAAGTTCGGCGGCGGGACGGTCACGGCCGGGGCCGAGCGCAACGCGATGAACGTCTACCAGACCGTCACCGTGGCGAGCATCGTCCAGGCGGAGGCCGCCACCAGGGCGGACATGGGCAAGGTGGCCCGGGTGATCTACAACCGGCTCGACCGGGGCATGCCGCTGCAGATGGACTCCACCATCAACTACGCGCTGAACCGCAGCACGCTCCGTACCAGCCAGAACGACACGCAGCTGGAGAGCCCGTACAACACGTACGCACGGATGGGGCTGCCGCCCACCCCCATCGCGAACCCGGGCGAGGAGGCCATGCGCGCCGCCGTCGCACCGACCCAGGGCGACTGGCTGTACTTCGTCACCGTCAAGCGGGGCGACACGCGCTTCACGGCCGACTACGGGGAGCACAAGAAGAACGTCGCCGAGTTCAACCATGCCGAGAAGAGCGCCGCCGACAAGAAGGCCGTCGACGAGAGCGCTTCCCCCTCGCCGCGCTGATCCCCGGATCGCGGCCACGGCGTGACAGGCGCTCACGGGGGCGACCGCGCCTCTCAGCGGGGGGCGCGGTACCTCACAGCTCCCGGGCGCCGTCAGCCACCGGCCTCAACCGGGACCGGGGCGGCCGGGGAATCGGCCCGGGAGCCGGTCCGCGGCGCGTCCGCCAGCAGTCGCCTGATGTCCCGTACCGCCGCCCGTCCGGCGCGGTTGGCTCCGATGGTGCTCGCCGAGGGCCCGTAGCCGACCAGATGGATCCGCGGATCGGCGGCCGCCCGGGTCCCTTCGAGGCGGATGCCGCCGCCGGGTTCGCGCAGCCGCAGCGGGGCCAGGTGGTCGACCGCCGGGCGGAAACCGGTCGCCCACAGGATGACGTCCGCGGCCACGTGACGCCCGTCGTCCCACTCCACGCCGTCCGCGGTGACGCGGTCGAACATCGGCAGCCGGTCCAGGACCCCGTCCGCGAGGCCCTGCCGGATCGCGTCGTTGAGCGGCAGGCCCGTCACCGACACCACGCTCCTCGGCGGCAGCCCCCGGCGGACCCGCTCCTCCACGAGGGCGACCGCCTCCCGGCCCAGGTCCTCGGTGAACGGGCCCTCCCGGAAGACCGGCGGCCGCCGTGTCACCCAGGTGGTGTCCGCCGCGTACGGCGCGATCTCCAGCAGATGCTGGGTACCGGAGGCGCCCCCGCCCACCACGACGACGCGTCGGCCGGCGAATTCCCGCGGGCCGGGATACTGCGCGGTGTGCAGCTGCCGCCCCCGGAAGGTCTCCTGGCCGGGATAGCGCGGCCAGAACGGCCGGTCCCAGGTGCCCGTCGCGTTGATCAGCGCCCGCGTGGACCACGTACCGTCCGAGGTCTCGACGAGCAGCCGGCCCGCGTCGCCCTCGCGCACGGCCCGTACGTCGACCGGCCGCCTTACGCGCAGGTCGAAGGCGCGCTCGTAGGCGTCGAAGTACTCGGCGATGACCTCGGAGGACGGCCGCGTCGGATCCGCGTCCGTCAGCTCCATGCCCGGCAGCGCGTGCATGCCGTGCACCTTGCCGTACGTGAGGGACGGCCACCGGAACTGCCAGGCGCCCCCGGGCCGCGGGGCGTGGTCCAGGACCACGAAGTCCCGCTCCGGCTCGAAGCCGGTACGCCGCAGGTGGTAGGCGCTGGACAGCCCGGCCTGGCCGGCGCCCGCGACGACGACATCGACTTCCCGTACCCGCGCTCCGGTGTTGTTCACGTTTCTACCAACCCGCTCGGTGCCGCGGATCTTCCCGGCACCGCCCTGCGCCTCCGCCGGTGCGCGTACCGACGGAGGCGTACGGTCACGGCGTCATGACTTCTTGGCGGGGCGGGGAGTGGTGGTGGACGGCGGGAGGCCGCCGTTGAAGCGGGTGTCCACGAAATCCCCGAAGTCGACCTTGCGCGGGATGAGCTTCAGCGTGGTGAAGGTGTCCGCGATCTCCTGTTCGGAGGCGATCAGCGGCCGGTCGAGAGCCACCGGGATCCGGGTCGCGTTGGACCGCCGCACCGAAGCCAGCGCCACCTCGTAGGGCAGGCCCGTGTCCTTCGCCCAGACCTCGGCCCATTCCTCGGGGTGCTCGTACACCCAGTCCTGCGCGCGCTGCAGCCGCTCCAGGTAGTCACCGATCGCCGCGGTCTTCTTCTTGTCCGCGAGCGCGCCGGGCGCCGCCACCTGGAAGTTGAGACCGTTGACCACGCCTTCGCCGGTGGTGAGGATCCGCCCCTGCTTCGCCTGCAGCACCTGCGAGGTGTACGGGTCCCAGACCGCCCAGGCGTCGACCTTGCCGCCGGCGAACGCGGCCAGCGCGTCGGCGGGCTGGAGGTACTTGACCTCGATGTCGTTCAGCTCCAGCCCGGCCTTCTTGAGCGAGGCGACCAGTTGGTAGTGCGCGGACGAACCCTGCGCCACGGCCACCGACCTGCCCTTGAGTTCCTCGGTCCCCTTCAGCTTCGAGTCCGGGGGAACCAGCACGGCCTCTCCTTCGGACCGGCCGCGGTAGGCGCCCACGACCGAGATCCGCGAGCCCGCGCCCGCCGCGAAGACGGGCGGGGTGTTGCCGACGCCGCCGATGTCGACGGCCTTCGCGTTGACGGCTTCCAGGAGCGGCGGTCCTGAGGTGAACGTCGACCACTTGATCCGGTAGTCGAGGTCGTCGAGTTCACCCGCGGCCCGCAGAACCGCTTCCGAACCGCCCTTCTGGTCACCGACGTCGAGTGTGAGGGACCCCTTGCCGTCGGTTCCGTCACCCGTCGAGGAGCCGGCCGCGGAGTTCCCGCCACAGGCGGCGGCCAGCAGGGCGAGGGGGAGGAGCAGCGCGACGGGGTGAAGGAGACGAGGGAGAGGGCGGCGCAGGGCGGCGGGGGCGGGCCGTCGTCGCATGGTGATTCCGATCGTTTGGACAGGTGGGGGTGTGGGGGTGAGGGCGGCAGTGGGGCTGGGGGCGGTGTCGGGGGAGCGACCGGGGCTCGGCCGGGTGGGCTCAGGCGGCCTCGGCGGCCGTGTCGACGCCCAGGCGTTCCAGCAGTCGGGCACGGAGTTCGGCGAACCGCGGGTCGGTGAGGTCGCGCGGGCGGTCCAGCGCGACCTCGGTCTCGTACGCGATGACCCCCTCGTCCATCACGAGGACGCGGTCGGCGAGCAGCACCGCCTCCTCCACGTCGTGCGTGACCAGGAGGACGGCGCAGCCGCGACGCTGCCACAGCTCGCCGACGAGCCGCTGCGCCTTGATCCGGGTCAGCGCGTCCAGGGCGCCGAACGGCTCGTCGAGCAGCAGGAGATCGGGTTCGCGCACCAACGCGCGGGCCAGCGAGGCGCGTTGGGCCTCGCCGCCGGACAGGGTCTTGGGCCAGGCGCCGGCGCGGTCGGTGAGCCCGACCTCGGTCAACGCCTGCTCGGCGACGGCGCGTTCGGGCTTGCCGGGCAGTCCGAGCAGTACGTTGCGCCACACCTTCTTCCAGGGCATGAGACGAGGTGACTGGAAGGCGACAGCCTTGCGGCGCGGGACGAGCACGGTGCCCTCGATGTCGCGGTCGAGCCCGGCGAGGATGCGCAGCAGGGTGGACTTGCCGCAGCCGCTGCGGCCCAGGAGGGCCACGAACTCGCCCGGTTTCACGTCGAGTCGGAGGTCGTCGATGACGGCGCGGCCGTCGAAGGCACGGGTCAGGCCCTCCACGCGGACCGCCACGGCACGGTCGGTGTCGCCGTGAGCCTTCTGCGGGCTCACCGTCCGGTGAACGTCGGTCGCCATTGCAGCAACAGCCTCTCGAGGGAACGGACGATGAAGTCGGCGAGCAGTCCGAGGAACGCGTAGACGATCAGACAGACCACGATCACGTCGGTACGCAGGAAATCGCGCGCCTGGACCATCAGGAAGCCGATGCCGGCGTCGGCGTTGATCTGCTCGGCGAAGACGAGGGCGAGCCAGGCGATGCCCAGGGAGTAGCGCAGACCGGTCATGGTGCCGGGGAGGGCGCCGGGCAGGATCACATGCCGTACGAGCCCCCAGCGGGACAGCCCGAGGGACTCGCCGGCCTCGATCAGCTGGGAGTCGACGCCGCGGATGCCCGCGTACACGTTCAGGTAGAGGGGGAAGGAGACGCCGAGCGTGATGATCGCGACCTTCGGGGCCTCGCCGATGCCGAACCAGATGATGAACAGCGGGATCAGACCGACGAACGGCACGGTCCGCAGCATCTGCACGCTCGCGTCGACGAGGTCCTCGCCGATCCGGAACAGGCCCGATATCAGGGCGAGCCCGGTGCCGACGACGGTGCCGAGCAGCAGGCCCACGGCGACGCGCTGGAGCGAGACGCCCATCGCGTGCGGCAGCGACCCGTCGGCGACCAGATCGCGGGCGACCCCGGCGATGGTGCCGGGCGAGGCCAGGATGTCCGGCGTCAGCACGCCGGTACCGCTGAGGACCTGCCACAGGACGAGCAGGAGGAGAGGGCCGGAGGTGCGGCGCAGCCAGCGGGGGACGCGGGCACGGCGGGTCGAGGCGGGGACGATGGGTTCGAGCTCGGGAGGGGAGTGACCGGTGAGGCCGGGCCCGGACGCTGTTCCCGGAGTGTCCGACTCCTGAGAGCTCTGCGAGTCCTGGGAGTCCTGGGAGTCCGGCGGGGCATGACTGATGCTCATGGGGGGCTCCACGGCTGGAGAGCGCGGTGGGGGTGCGTCACGGCGCCCGGCTTCCGGCCCAGGTCAGGCAGACCTGTGGGAGGAACCCGGAGTGGGGACGGGCGAGGGGCGCTGCGGCGCGGGAAGGGAGGAAGCGGGAAAGCTGGTGAAGGGGCGTCAGCGGCCGGTGCTACACGCGGCAGAAGCCACCCGCAGCAGGTCGATGTGACCGCGCGTGGTGAGCATGACTGAACGCAACATGCCACTGAAAGTAGCCAGCTCGACCGCGTACGGTCAATGGTGTCTCGCTGAGTGGACCCGCGTGTCAGGGAGTGGTCGGGTCGCGCGCGGGGAAGGGCGCCGCATGGGCGAGGATCGGTGCATGCCCGATGCCTTCACCACCCGCGTCCTGAACGTCACCTCCGGTTCGAGGGAGGCGGTCGTCGACCTCACCCATGACTGCGAGGCCTTCCTCCGGGAGGCGACGGGCGGTCGCGACGGCCTGCTCAACGTCTTCGTACCGCACGCGACGGCCGGTGTGGCCGTCCTGGAGACGGGAGCGGGCAGTGACGAGGACCTGCTCGCCGCCCTGCACACCCTGCTCCCCGCGGACGACCGCTGGCGGCACCGGCACGGAAGCCCCGGGCACGGCCGCGACCACGTCCTCCCGGCACTCGTCCCGCCGCACGCCACGCTGCCGGTCCTCGCCGGACGGCTGGAGCTGGGGACGTGGCAGTCGGTGTGCCTGGTCGACACCAACGTCGACAATGCCGACCGTCAGGTGCGGTTGAGCTTCCTGGGGTGAGCGAGACCGTCCGCCGTCTCGGGGCGTGAGAGGTTCAGCGCGGTGGGCCGAGGATGGCGGCGCCGTAGAGTTCGGACGCCTCCGCCAGAAGGGACTTGGGTATCTCGAAGCCGTCGGGGCGTGGGGTGGTGCGGTCGCGTCCGGCGTGGCGGAACATGCCCTCGATACCGCCGGGAGTGGCGATCATCAGCAGGTCGGCACGGTCGGAGGTGATGCGGTAGCCGTGCGGGACGTTGCGCGGCAGATAGACGATGCCTCCCTCGCGCAGCTCGTGTTCCTCCTCCCCGGACCACACCAGGGCTGTGCCCTTGATCAGCATGAACACCTCGTCCTCGCGGGTGTGCACGTGGAACGGCGGGGCTTCGCCCTTGGCGACGTCGAAGCGGCCCACGGTCAGCTTGCCCTCGGTGGCTTCCTCGTCGAGCAGCACGGAGAACGTTCCCCCGTCGAGCCATTCGAGCTTCTGCTGCTGTTCGGGCTGCGCCAGATAGGCCATGGTCATGAGAAGTCCCTTCTCGGAGTCGGGCGAGCGGACCAGGGGCCCAGGAGGGCCCCTTCGGGGCCGCACGGTCAGCCGACGGTGAGGACGAGCTTTCCGCGGTTGTGGCCGGCGTCGCTGGCCCGCTGCGCGGCGGCGGCGTCGGCGAGCGGGTAGGTCGCGCCGACGGTGGTGACGAGCTCGCCGTCGGCGGCCAGCCGGGCGAGTTCGGCCAGCCGGGCGGCCGAACGCCGCTGCGGGCCCTCGGCGAAGACGACGCCGAGTTCACGGGCGCGGAAGTCGGCGGTGGTGACGATCCGGTCGGTGCCGCCGCGCAGGGTGATGGAGTCCTCCAACGCGCCCTTGCCCGCGGCGTCGAAGACGGCGTCCACGCCGTTCGGGGCGAGTGCGCGGACCCGTTCGACGAGGTTGTCGCCGTAGACGAGGGCGGTGGCGCCGAGAGAGGTGACGTAGTCCTGGTTGGCGGGCCCCGCGGTGCCGATGACGTGGGCGCCGCGGGCGGCGGCGAGCTGGACGGCGATGGTGCCGAGGGCGCCGGAGGCACCGTGGATCAGCAGGGTGTCGCCGGTCTTGACGCCGAGGAGGTCCAGGACGCGCTCGGCGCCGTCGCTCGCCACGGGCAGCGCGGCGGCGTGGGTCCAGTCCAGACCGGCCGGCTTGGGGGCGAGGACGGCCGGGTCGGCCAGTGCGTACTGGGCGTAGGAACCGGTGTCGGACCAGCCCAGTACCTCGTCGCCGACCTCGAACCCGTCGACGCCTTCACCGAGGGCGTCGACGGTTCCGGCGATCTCGCCGCCGGGGACGGCGGGCAGGGTGGTGGGGAAGATGGCTTCCATGACTCCGGAGCGGATCTTGCCGTCCACCGGGTTGACGCCGACGGCGTGGACCCGGACCCGGACCTGACCGGGGCCGGGCTGGGGCACCTCGATCTCCGTCTCGTGCAGGACCTCGGTGCCGCCGAACGCGTTGAAAACGATGGCCTTCATGGCTGTTGTCTCCTTGGTGGATCGGTTGATGGATCGGTTGGTGGGGCGGTCCGGCGAACCGATTAGGTGGCTAGACACATAAAACGTAGCAGTAATTAGGTGGCTAGCCAAGTATTCGGGTGAAGTGGTGCCACGAGATGGATTCGCGTCAGGCGCCGGGTGCGACGATGACGGCCTTGCCGTGCAGCCCGCCTGCGGCGGCGCGGGCGTGGACGTCCGGCAGCTCCGCCGGTGGCACCCGCTGCGCGACGTCGACGCGCAACTCACCGGCGTCGATCAGGGCGTCACGGTCCTCGCCGGTCTGCTGGCGCCGATGAGGGACCACATGCGCTCGACGCCGCCCCGCTCGGCCGTGCCGCGCCGTCGCAAGGGCGACGCATCAGGACTCGGCTCCGGCACCTGCTCGCCCCGTCACCTGCCGGTGGTCCGTGCGAGGACGCCGGGCAGCCGTTCCACCTGGGCGGGGTCGGCCAGGGTCCCGCCCAGCGACACCGCGGCGGCTCCCGCGTCGAGGAACTCCGCCGCGTTGTCCAGGTGCATTCCACCGGTGGCGACGAAACGGGCCTCGGGGAACGGGCCGTGCATGGCCCTGATCCACTCCGCGCCCAGGACGGCCGCAGGGAAGGCCTTGAGCCAGGTCAGCCCCAGGGCCAGGGCCTGCTGCACCTCGGTCGCGGTGGCCACGCCGGGCAGGTGCGGCAACCCCGCCGACAGCGACGCCTGTGCCACCTCGCGCGACAGGCCCGGGGACACGGTGAAGCGGGCCCCCGCACGCTCGACCTGCGCCACCCCCTCCGTCGTGGTCACTGTGCCCGCGCCCACGACCGCTTCGCGCTTCTCGCCCGCCTCCACCGCCGCGCGCAGTGCCCGCAGGGAGGCGGCGTTCTGTACGGGCACTTCGACGAGTCGGATGCCGCTGTCCCAGGCGATGTGGCAGAGCTCGACCGTGCGGTCGGCGTCGAAGCCTCGCAGGATGGCCATGAACGGCGCCGCCCCGAAGGCGGTCGCGAAGGTGTCTGCCGGTGGTGTCACGATGGTGTCCGTCCAGTCTTCGGTCGGTGATCGTCAATCGTCCGGGTCGTCCGGGTCGTCCGGGTTGTCGGGGTCATCGGTTGCCCGTGCCTGCCGGGTCCGGGGCGGGCACTCACCCCACTGTGCGCAGGGACGACGCGTCGGTGTGGTCGCCGAGGGATCCCAGGGCGAACGCCGCCACGCGATGCCCTGTCAGCAGGCGCTCGCGGGGGTCGGCCCCCTGGAGCCAGGCCGACAGGTACCCCGCCGCGAACGCGTCCCCGGCACCCACCGGTTCGACCACCTCGGCCGGCTCGGCGGGGACGAACACGCCGCCGCGCGCACCCGGTTCGAAGAGCGTCGCACCGATGTCGGCGTTCTTCACCACGATGCTCACCGAGGAGCCGATGAGGTCGCGTACGTCCTCGGGAGTGGCGACATCCCAGACCGCCCGCGCCTCGTCGAGACCGACGAAGACGACGTCGGACCGCCTGGCCAGCGCGAGCAGGGGAGCGCGGGCGGTGTCGGCGTCCCAGAGCCCCGGCCGGTGGTTGACGTCGAACGAGCGCGGCACGCCCGCCGCGCCCGCCCGGGCCAGCAACTCGGTGGCGGTCGCCGCGCAGCTCGCCGACAGCGCGGGCGTGATCCCGGACAGGTGCACCAGCCGCGCCGAGGCGACGGGGAGGCGGTCCAGGTAGGTGGGGGTCAACCGGGACGCCGCGGAGCCGGCGCGGTAGTAGTGCACGCGGGTCCCGTCCGGAGCGGGGTCCTTGAAGAAGACGCCCGTGGGCGCGGCGGGGTCCCGTTCGACGTGGCGCACATCGACACCGGAGCGGCTCAGCTCCGCCAGCACCCGGTCGCCGAACGGATCGGCGCCCACCCGGCTCGCCCAGGCCGTGCGGTGACCGAGGTCCGCGAGGTACTGGGCCACGGTCGACTCGGCGCCCGCCACCGCGAGGGCCGCACTGCGGGAGTCGGCGAGGGGCTGCCCGTCCATCGGTGTCAGCGACACCATCGACTCTCCGAGGCACAGCACTTCGGCATCGGGCACGGGAGACCTCCGCATTGATCGTTCTGGATCGATGAACACACTCGACGGATCTGACTCTACGGATCTGACCCGACCCGACCTGATCTGGGCTGACCTGACCTGGCTCACGGGGATCACGGACGGGCGAGGTGCGGTGAGTGTCCGTCGCCACGCACCGGAAGGCGCGGTAAGGCGTAGTATGAATATTGGAGTGCACAACAAAAATGTTGCACACTCCAATATTTTTCCACCGAGAAGGCCCGCGAAGGCCGAAACAACCGACAAGGATGTGCTTGCGATGCTGCTCGTCACCACCGCCGGCAAAGTGGGTGCGGAGACCGCGCGCCTGCTCGCCCGGCGATCGGAGCCCGTGCGGATCCTCGTCCGCGACCGGGGGAAGGCGTTCGCACCGGCGCAGGCCGGTGTCGAGGTCGTCGAGGGGGATCTGGAGGTTCCGGCGACCGTCGACGCGGCGATGCGCGGTGTCTCGGCCGTGGTTCTCGTCAGCCCGGCGATTCCCCGCCAGGAGCTCAACGTCGTGAACAGCGCTGTTCACGCGGGTGTCGGTCACATAGTGAAGATCACCGGTGAGTCGTCGTCCGACTCACCCATCGCCCGGAGGCGTGGTCAGGCCGAGATTGAGGCCGGGCTGATCGCCTCGGGGCTCGACTACACGCTGCTGAAGAACAACGCGTTCATGCAGAACTTCTTCGTGCAGGCGCCGTCCATCGTCACGGCGAACAGTTTCGGCTCGTCGGCGGGGGACGGCCGAATCGGCATGATCGACGCTCGGGACGTCGCCGCTGTCGCGGCGGAGATCGCCGTCTCACCCGAACCGCACAAAGGGAAGACCTACTGGCCCACCGGTCCGGAGAGCCTGTCCTACGTGGAAGCGGCTGTGGTGTTCTCGAAGGTGCTCGGCCGGCGGATCAGCTTCCGGCCTCTGACGTTCGACGAGCAGAGGGGGGCGATGGCCGCCGCCGGGCTGCCCGAAAGCGTCGCCGAGGACAACGCCAGGGCGCTCGCCCTGTTCGCCCAGGGCGACGCCGACTACACCACCGACGACGTGCGGTCGATCCTCGGCCGGCCGGCCCGCACGTTCGAACAGTTCGTCACCGACCACGCCACGGCGTTCTCATAGGGGCAGTGCGGTCGGTCTTCCTGGCGCCGGGCGGAGTCGGCCGGGGCAGCCCGCGGCCGGCCGGGTCACCGGGGGGTGAGCCAGTGATCGAGTTCGTCAAGAATGTTCTCGACCATCGGATACAGCTCGCCGGCGATCTCCGCCTGGCCCAGGCCTTCGCGGGTGCGTCGGGCGACATGACTGACGATGAACTGGAACACGCCGGCCAGCGCGATCCCCTGGAACTTCGCGATCTCAGGCCTCACCGGCGTGCTGTCGCCGATGGCGGCGGCGAACGCCGCGGCTTGGCGGTCGGTCAGTTCGAGCGCCAGCCGGTAGACGGTGGGGCTGGCTCCCGCCAGGTGACCGAGTTCGCCGCGCCAGAGAGCCGGCGAAATGCTGCCGATTCCGGCGACGAACTCAAGGACGAAGCCGCGGACGGCGGCCACCGTGGTGACGTCGGCCGGGCGGGAGCGGATCAGGTCGCACAGGCGTTCCTGGATCTGCTCGTCGCGATCGGTGACCAGCCGTTCCTTCGTCGGGAAGTAGTTGTAGACCGTCTGCTCGGCGACTTCGGCCTTGCGGGCGACATCGCTGACAGAGACGTGCTCGTAACCGTGATCGGCGAACAGGCTTGCCGCGCAGTCGGCGATGAGCCGCCGCGTACGAGCCTTCTTCCGCTCACGCAGTCCCGTTCCGTTTCCGTCCATCCCGACCAGGTTAGCGCCGCGTGGACCGTAGGAATTTCGAGATCCAGGAAGTGAGAAACGACATGAACCCGCGCAAGGAGTTCCGGACAGGGCGACTGCTCATCTCCGCGGTGGCGATCACCACGGCTGTGGGGCCCTTCGCCGCCGACTGGAACGAGACCCACATCCACAACCCCGACTGGCCGCCGCACGCCAAGTTCCACAACGCCCAGACCATGAGCCTGGGACTGTCGCTGGCCGCCACGAGCCTCTACCACCTGTGGAAGAGGCCGACGGCCGGAAGCCCCACCCGTGAAGGACTCGACACCGCGGCCGTCTGCGCGAGCCTCTACTGGCTCACCCAGATCTCCGCCCTGGCCTATCCCGGCTCCGCCGCGGTCGACCCGCCCGGCACGGCCAGGTTCCCCCAGGGCAAGTTCGCACTGCCGTCCCTGGCGCTGGTCGGACTCGGCTACGCCCTGGAACGCACCCGCACCCGCACCCGCTCCCGCAGTGTGCCGCACGGCCCACAGGGATGGCGCGTCAACCAGCCTTGAAGGCGGGGTGGACCTCCTCGACGCGGTCGCGTCTGGTGTACATGTCCCAGTAGAGCGCGGCGAGGTCGGCCGGGTCGACGACAGGGAACGCGGCCGTCATCTCCGAGGCGCCTGCCGCCTCTGCCGCCTCGCTGCCCTCGATGAACGCGGCGACCGAGAGAGTGCCGGCGTAGATGCCGGATTCGGCGAGTTCACCGTTGAGGGAGTAGAGCCAGTTTCGGGCGGCCGCCATCAGCGGGCCGACTCCGCTCGCTCGGGGCAGGGGGTGGACCGCGGTGGCGCCGGTGGTCATCAGGAACGCGCCGTCGCCTCGCTCCTTCCACTCCGGCAGCACGGCCTGGACGACGGCCAGCGGCGTGAGCAGGAGCAGCGGGACACCCTGGACCAGGGTGGCGGGGTCCAACTCGGCGGCCGGGGTGAAGTGGACGCTGGGGATCGGGCCGTAGACGACCACGTCGATCCGGCCGAACCGCTCGCGTACGGCCTCGATCAGGTCGGGGATCTCATCGGGCTCGGACAGGTCGGCGGCGAAGCCGGCCGTGTCGATTCCCTCGGCACCGAGCTGGTCTACCAGGGCGTCAAGGCGGTCCTTGCGACGCGCCACCAGGGCGACACGGAAACCCTCGGCGGCGAAGCGTCGGGCGACGGAGGCGCCGAGCCCCTGGCCGGCACCGAAGATCGCGATCACTTTGGACATGGAACTCTCCTCCGACTGATGCGGCAGTGGTGGTGGTTGACGGAGCGTGGGGCGCGGACGGCCCGGTCGACGGCGTCAGGCGGCTCGCCGTGCGCCGAAGGCCGTGGCGAGGGCGCGGGCCTTGTCGTGAGCGGCCGTCATGGACGCCTCGTGCAAGGGGAGGAGAGGGGCCAGGGCCGGAGCGGTCGGGGCCATGGTCAACTCGGGTGTCACGGTGGTGACGTCCAGGCCGAGGACATGGCCCAGCACGGCTTCCAGGGTGGGCACCACGTGGTCGAAGCCCTCCTTGGGAGTGCCGGGCCCGTAGCCGCCGCCCCGGGCCGAGATCACCAGGGCAGGGCGGCCCGCGGTGGGGGAAGCGCCGGTGAGGTTCAGGGTGCGTTCGCTGATGATGATCTGGTCCAGCCACGCCTTGAACACCGAGGGCATCGACAGGTTGTACATCGGCACCGTGAACAGGTACGCGCCGGCCCCGAGGAACTCCTCGATCAGCTCGTCCTGGAGGGCTGCGGCCTCGGCCTGCTCGGGGGTGTGCCGGTCGGGGGCGGTGGCTCGGGCGGTGATGCCCGCCGCCGTCAGATGGGGCACCGGGCGGGCGGCGAGGTCGCGGTGGACGACGGGGCCCTGCCACTGGTCGCGGAAGGACCGGGCGACCTGACGGGAGACGGAGGCCTCGCCGAGCGAGGAGGAGTCGATGTGCAGCAGGTACGACATTGCGGCAGCGCCTTTCGAGGAGTACGAGACGGGTGAGTGGGTGATCTCGGGCCAGACCGCTACCTTCACGGCCTGACCTCCAATTCCTCTTATTTGTTCGTAGCGCCATGATGCGCCAGTATGAAAGGCGTTACAAAAGGCACTTCGGTGTGCGCGACGGAGAGGAATGGGTGCCATGCAGGACGGCGCAGGTACGGACATGGCGGCGGCGATCGGGCCGTGCGCGGGCATTCCTGCCGGTCACATGGCTTTCATCCGGCAGATCCTCGACCGGGTCGGCGACAAGTGGAGCATGCTGATCGTCGCCGTCCTGGAGGACGGCCCGCTGCGGTACACCGAACTGCAGCGCCAGATCCCCGGCATCTCCCAGCGCATGCTCACCCACACCCTGCACCAGCTGCGGGAGGACGGTCTGCTCACACGGACCGCCTACGCCGAGGTGCCGCCACGAGTGGAGTACGCCCTCGCCCCGCTCGGTCGCGGCCTGCACGAGATCGTCATGCAGCTGATCGGCTGGGCCGCCGACCATCACGACGAGATCCGTGTCAACCGCGACAGCGCGGGCGCCGCCGCCTCGTCCCGGTCGCGAGCCGGAACCGGAGCCACCGAGGCTGCGGCGAAGCGGTGAACGGGGCCCAGGTCACGAACCGCGACCCGTCCTGACCGCCGAGCCGGAGGCGGGCACGCGGACCGGAATCTGAAGTGCTGTCACTCCCAGACCACGATGTTGCGCCGCACCGGCACCGACGACGCGTCCGCGGCGAACAGTTCGGGTGAGTGCGCGCGGATGCGCTCGATGTCGTCGAAGACGGCTCGCAGGTGTGTACGCATGGCCGCGCGGGCGAGCGGCACGTCCCCGGCCACGATCGCGTCGAAGATCTCGCGGTGCTGGGCGACGAAGACGGCCGGGGACACGTTCTCGTGGAGGCCGAGACGGCGGGCCCGGTCCAGGTGGCTCTTGGCGGCGGCGACCGTCGTCCAGACGTTCCCGTGTCCGCTGAGCCGCATCAGGCCCTGGTGGAACGCCTCGTCCAGATCGAAGAACTCCTCCAGGCCGAGGTCCGCGTGCCGCTGCCGGTCCAGGTTGTCCCGCAGTTCCCCGACGACCGCGGGGTCGATCTCCGCGGGCAGGTCGTCCAGTGAGGCGAGTTCCACCGCCTCCCGCAGGAACTGCGCGTCGGCGACCTGCGCCGGATCGACCCGGGACACGAACGACCCGATCTTGGGAAAGACCTGCACCAGGCCCTCCTGGGCCAGCAGGATCAGGCTCTCCCGCACCGGCGTGCGGCTGACGCCCATCGACGCGGCGAGTTCGTTCTCCGAGAGGGCGGCGCCCGGAGCGAGTTCGAGGGTCAGGACCATCTGGCGCAGTTTCAGATAGATGTCGCGCCGGTTCGTCCGCCCGTTCGTTTGAGCCATGGGCACATCGTACGTAGAACCGCGGCACAAGTATTGCCGTACTGCGCGACAAGTGCTTGTATACAAGTGCTTCGCGACCGGAGCGGGGTGCCGTGGGGTCCGCTGAGCGCCAGGAAGTGCCCGAGAGGCAACGAGGAACACCGAGGAGTGCCTGTGAGCAGGATCGAAAGTGTCGAGGTCTTCGTCGCCTCGCCCGGCCGTACTTTCGTCACGCTGCGGATCACCACCACGGACGGAGTGACCGGCCTCGGCGACGCCACGCTCAACGGCCGGGAACTGGCCGTCGCGAGCTATCTGCGCGATCACGTGGTCCCGCTGCTGATCGGCCGTGACCCGTCCCGTATCGAGGACATGTGGCAGTACCTCTACAAGGGTGCCTACTGGCGGCGCGGGCCCGTCACGATGACCGCGATCGCCGCCGTCGACACCGCCCTGTGGGACATCCTCGGCAAGACGGCCGGACTGCCCGTGTACCAGCTCCTCGGCGGCCGGTCGCGCACCGGCGTACTGGTCTACTCGCACGCCAGCGGCACCGACGTACCCTCGCTCCTGGACGACGTCGAGCGCTATCTGGAGCTGGGCTACAAGGCCGTACGGGCCCAGGCCGCCGTGCCGGACGTCGGAGGCACGTACGGGGTGCGCAAGGGCAAGGTCTACGAGCCGGCCGCGACCGAGCTGCCCGACGAGCAGCCCTGGGACACCGAGGCCTACCTCGACTTCGCGCCCAGGTATCTGGAAGCGGTGCGGGAACGCTTCGGCTTCGGCTTCCACCTCCTGCACGACGTGCACCACCGGCTCACCCCGAACGAGGCCGCCCGGTTCGGCAGGAGCGTCGAGGCCTCCCGGCTGTTCTGGATGGAGGACCCGACCCCGGCCGAGAACCAGGAGTCCTTCCGACTGATCCGCCGGCACACCACGACCCCGATCGCGGTCGGCGAGGTGATGAACTCGATCTGGGACGTCCAGCACCTCATCACCGAACAGCTCATCGACTACGTCCGCACCACCGTCGTCCACGCGGGCGGCATCACACACCTGCGCCGGATCTTCGACCTCGCCGCGCTCCACCAGGTACGGACCGGATCCCACGGCGCCACCGACCTCTCGCCCGTCAGCATGGCCGCCGCCGTGCACCTGGACATCGCCGTGCCGAACTTCGGCATCCAGGAGCACATGGGCCACCCCGACGAGACCGCCGAGGTGTTCCGTACGGGGGTGACGTTCGCCGACGGCATGCTGTACCCCTCCGACGCGCCGGGCCTCGGCGTCGAGTACGACGAGAAGGCCGCCGAGCGCTACCCCTACCAGCGGCGCTACCTCCCCGTCGCACGCCGTCTCGACGGCACCGTGCACGACTGGTGAGCGCCGACGAACTCCTCGGCCGCGCGGTCCTCCCGCGACTCGCGCCCGAGCAGCGGCCCGCCGTCGACCCGGCCGGACTGCGCACCCGCGTCGTCCACTTCGGCCTCGGCGCCTTCCACCGGGCGCACCAGGCCGTGTACACCGAGCACGCTGCCGCCCGCTCCGGCGAGCCCTGGGGCATCACCGCGGTCGCGCCCCGCTCGGCCGCCACCGTGCGCGCCCTGCGGAACCAGGACTGCCTGTACTCGCTCACCGAACGCCGCCCCGACGGACACCTCACCCGCGTCGTGGGCTCGGTCGTCGGCGCGCTGGCCATAGGCCCCGACGCCGAGGCCGTCGACGCCCTGCTCACCGACCCGGAGGTGACGGTGGTGACCCTGACCGTGACGGAGAAGGGCCATCACCGTTCCCCCGCGACCGGCGGACTCGACCTCACGGCCGGGCCCGTCGCCGCGGACCTCGCGGCCGGACCCGACGGGCCGCTCACCACGGTGGTGGGGCGGCTGGCCGCCGGACTGGCCGCCCGGATGCGGGCGGGCGCGCCCCCGGTCGACGTCGTGTCGTGCGACAACATGGCGGACAACGGCGCCGCGCTGGCCCGGGTGGTCCGCGACTTCGTCCGCGCGTCGTCCTGGCCGGACCGCACACGGATCCTGGACCTGATGGCCGGGGCCGTCGCGTTCCCCGCCACGGTCGTGGACCGGATCGTGCCCGCGACCGGTGAGGCCGACCGGGTGGCCGCCGGCGCCGCACTCGGCGTACGCGACGCGCTCCCCGTGACGGGCGAACCGTACCGCCAGTGGGTGCTGGAGGACTCCTTCGTCGCGCCCCGGCCGCCCTGGGAGCTGGACGGCGCCCTGTTCGTCCCGGACGTCGCGCCCTACCAGCTCACCAAACTGCGGCTGCTGAACGGTTCGCACTCCGCGCTGGCCCACCTCGGTACGGCCGCCGGGCTCGGCACGATCGCCGAGGCCATGACGGCGGACTGGGGCGAGCGTCTCGTACGGGCCCTGTGCGCGGAGGTGTCTCCGACGCTCCCCGCGGGCGGCCCCGACCCGGCCGCGTACGCCGACGACCTCGTCGTACGCTTCCGCAACCCCGCCATGCGCCACCTGCTGCGCCAGATCGGCTCCGACGGATCGCTGAAGGTCACCGAGCGCTGGCTGCCGGCCCTGCGCGAACTGCGCGCCCGCGGCGCGAGCACCCCGGTGCTCGAACTCGCCCTCGCCGCCTGGGCGCACGGCACCCGCCCGCGCGACGCGTCCACGGCCGAGGCGTCCGAGACCGCCTCGTCCACGGTCGGCGCGTTCGCCGCCGGCGCGCCCTGCGACCCCGCCGCCGAGGCGCTCGCCGCCTGCTGGGGGTCCGCCACCCGCCCCGCCGAGACGGTACGCGCGCTGCTGCGCGTCCTGGGCGCGCCGGATCTGGCGGACGACGACGCCCTCACCGCCGCCGTCGCGGACCGGCTCCCCGCACTGCGCGCCGGACGCGTCGAGATCTGACCTGGGATCCGAGCGCGCGACCGAGCGCGTGACCGACCCGCGGATCCGCTCGCCCCCGCTCTCCACCCTGCCCCAGGTGTCCGAACGCCGCCCCCCGTCCCCAACAGCTCTCCCGGTTCCGAACAACGGAGTTCACGATGAAGGACAGCGTCATAGCCGCTCAGCAGACGCCTTCCGCCCAGCGCAGTACCCGCGATCTGACCCGCGCCGCCGTCTCGGGCTGGCTCGGCACGGCCATGGAGTTCATGGACTTCCAGCTCTACTCGCTGGCCGCCGCGATCGTCTTCAACAAGATCTTCTTCCCTGATGTCAGCCCGGCGATCGGGCTGATCGCCGCCATGGCCACGTACGGCGTCGGATACGTCGCACGGCTCGCCGGGGCCGTCTACTTCGGGCGGATGGGCGACCGGGTCGGCCGCAAGAAGGTCCTCTACATCACCATCCTGCTGATGGGCGCCTCCACCACCCTGATCGGTGCCCTGCCCACCTACGCCACCATCGGCCTCCTCGCGCCGATCCTGCTCGTCGTACTGCGCCTGGTGCAGGGCTTCGGCGCGGGCGCCGAGATCGCCGGGGCCACCGTGATGCTCGCCGAGTACGCGCCCGCCCGCCGGCGCGGTCTGATCTCCTCGCTGGTGTCGCTGGGCACCAACTCCGGGACGCTCGCCGCGTCGGGCCTGTGGGCGATCCTGCTCGGTGTGCTCAGCGAGGACCAACTGCTGTCCTGGGGCTGGCGGCTGCCCTTCCTGCTGAGCTTCCTGCTCATGATCTTCGCGGTCTGGGTGCGGCGCAGCCTCAAGGAGAGCCCGGTCTTCGAGGAGCGTCCCGACGTCGTGGACGGTGTGGCGCTGGCCCGCGACGAGGTCGAGTCCGTGATCGCCACGGCCGACGAGCACGAGGGCGGTGTCCTGGCGGCGGGGATCCGGCAGCGCAAGGGCAAGGCGTTCTTCCTCGCGCTGGGACTGCGCTTCGGCCAGGCGGGCAACTCCGGCCTGATGCAGACGTTCCTCGTCGGCTACATCGCCACCAACCTGGCGGTCGGCCGCTCCGTGCCGACGGACGCGATCGTGTACGGCTCACTGGCGGGCTTCGCCACGGTGCCGCTGGTCGGCCTGCTGGGCGACCGCTTCGGACGCCGCTCGGTCTACCTCGCCCTCTCCGCCCTGACCGTCGTCCTCGCCTTCCCGGTGATGCTCCTCATCACCTCCGGCTCGACGCCGGGCGTGATGATCGGCATGGTCCTCGGCCTGAACGTCGGAGTCCTCGGGCTGTTCTCGCTGGAAAGCGTCACGATGGCCGAACTCTTCGGCTCCCGCACCCGGTTCACCCAGCTCGCGCTCGCCAAGGAGATCGGCGGGATCCTCGCCACCGCGATCGGCCCGGTCCTCGCGGCCACGCTCACGGCCGTCACCGACAGCTGGTGGCCCATCGCCGCCATGCTCATCGTCTACTCGCTCATCACCCTCGTCAGCGCGTACCTCGCGCCCGAGACCCGCGGACGCGACCTGGTCCGACTGGAGGACGCCGTATGAAGACCACCACCGAGCCGGGCCCCGGGCCCGTGGCCGGCGCGGACCCCCGGATGCGGGCGGTCGTGGTGCACGGTCCCGACGACGTACGGATCGACGAGCGGGCCCGGCCCTCGCCCGGCGCGGACGAGGTGCTGCTGGCCGTGGAGTGGGGCGGGATCTGCGGATCCGACATCGCGTACTGGAAGAAGGGGGCGTCCGGTACCGCCTCGCTCGCGCACCCGCTGGTACTGGGACACGAGTTCGCGGGCCGGATCGCCGAACTGGGCGACCGGGTCACGGGGCTGCGCGTCGGGCAGGCGGTCACCGTCCACCCGGCCAGGCCGGTGGGCGACGGCGTCCTTCCCGAGCGGATCGCCGGCCGGACGAACCTCTACCCGCGCGTGCGCTACTTCGGCTCGGCGGCCTTCGACCCGCACACCGACGGCGGGTTCAGCGAGTACCGGACGGTCCACGCGGCCCAGATCCGGCCGCTGCCCGCCGGCGTCACCACCGAACAGGGCGCACTCGCCGAGCCGTTGGCCGTCGCGCTGCACGCCGTCGGCCGGGTGCCCGACCTGCGCGGCCGTACGGTCCTGGTCAACGGCTGCGGACCGATCGGATCCCTGGTCGTCGCGGCGGCCGGGTACCGCGGTGCGGGCCGCGTCGTCGCCGCCGACCTGGCGGCGTCCTCGCTCGCCGTCGCCCGCGCCATGGGCGCCGACGAGACGCGCGACCTCGCCGCGGGCGAGGGGCTGCCCGAGGACGTGGACGTGGTCTTCGAGGCGTCCGGCGCCCCGGCCGCGCTCGGTCCTGTGCTGCGGGCCACGGCGCGGGGCGGCACCCTCGTCCAGGTGGGCAACCTGCCCGGTACGGCCGTGCCCGCGGCCCTGGGCGACCTGGTGACCCGGGAGATCACCTGGATCGGGTCGTACCGCTTCGTCGAGGAGATCGACGACGCGCTGCGTGCCCTCGGGGACGGTCTGGACGTGGCCCCGCTGATCACCCACCGCTTCCCGCTGGAACGGGCCGCGCAGGCACTCGCCGTCGCCGCCGATCCGGGCAGCGGGAGCAGCAAGGTGCTGCTGCGGCTCGCCGCCGAGGGGTGACACGGCGCCGCGACGGACGACCCGCCGTCCGAACCGCGCGCCCCGCCCGCCGGGCGAGCGTCCGTGCTGTCCACCCCGTCCGCCCCACGCAGCCCGTACACCCCGTCCAGCCCGTCCACCAGGAGAGTGAGCCCCGTGTCCCTGCCGTCCCCTTCCCGCGCCGTCGACAGCCATGAGCGGGTGGCCGACGTCGTGTGCGTCGGCGAGACGATGGCCGTTCTCAGCCCACCGGACGCCCGCCCGCTCGCCGAGCAGTCGACGCTGAGCATGGCGGTGGGCGGTGCCGAGTCCAACGTCGCCTGCGGGCTGGCCGGACTCGGGCACCGCGCCGCCTGGCTGAGCCGCGTGGGCGACGACCCGTTCGCGCGCCGCATCCTGGCCGAGCTGACCGCGCGCGGCGTGGACGTGAGTGCCGTGGAGACCGACCCGCGGCGCCCGACCGGCGTCTACTTCAAGGACCCGAACCCCGGCCCCGGCCCCGGGGAGGCGTCGGACCCCGGCCGCGGTCATCCTCGTACGCACTACTACCGCGGCGGGTCCGCCGCGTCCGCGATGGGGCCGGACCTGGCCCGGCACCCCCTGCTCCGCAGGGCCCGGATCCTGCATCTGTCGGGTGTCGCCGCGGCCCTGTCCGACAGCTGCGCCCGTCTGCTGGAGACGCTGCTCGCCGGACGGCACGACCGCGGCGCACCGGGTCCGCTCGTCTCCTTCGACGTGAACCACCGTCCCGCGCTCTGGCGGGTCCGCGGCACGGACGCCGCGCGGAGTCTGCTGACGCTCGCCCGCGCCGCGGACATCGTGTTCGTCGGACGGGACGAGGCCGAGGAGGTGTGGGGCACCGCCCGCCCGGACGACATCGCGGAACTGCTCACTCCCGCACCCGTCGTGGTCGTCAAGGACGCCGAGCACGGAGCGACCTCGTACGCCGGGGGCTCGCGGACGTTCGTGCCCTCGCTGCTCACCGAGGTGGTCGAACCGGTCGGCGCGGGTGACGCGTTCGCCGCCGGATACCTGGCCGGTGTGCTGGAGGGCCGCGACGAACGCTCCCGGCTGCGCCTCGGTCATCTGGCGGCCGCCGCGGCACTGCGGACGAGGGACGACGTACCCGCCATGCCGCCGCGCACGGAGACCGACCCCTGTCTCGCCGTGGACGACGACGCGTGGGCCGCCACGGCACGCCGCTGATCCGCGAGGGGCAGGAGAGACACAGCAGAGGCACAGGGGAGGGGACAGGGGAGGGAACGGCGAAGGAATCAAGCCAACGGGTGGCCGAACAGGGCAGATTGGGCACGGAAGATTCACCTGAGCCGAGTCGTGAGGAATAACGTGGGCGCCCACGACTGGTGTTCGACGGTTCGTGGTTCTCACACTACGTACGCACAGGAGCGTCCATGACTGATGAGGCAGAGAACTCCGACCAGGAGACGCTCTCCAGGATCGATACCTCCGTGCCGCAGTCGGCCCGGATCTGGAACTACTGGCTGGGCGGCAAGGACAACTACGAGGTCGACCGGGTGGCCGGCGACGCGTTCCGCGCCGTCTTCCCCGGCATCGAGACCGGAGCGCGTGCCGCCCGGTACTTCCTCGCCCGCGCAGTCCGCCATCTGGCCGCCGAGGAGGGGATCCGGCAGTTCCTGGACATCGGCACCGGACTGCCCAACGTCGACAACACCCATCAGATCGCCCAGCGGGTGGCACCCGAGAGCCGGATCGTCTACGTCGACAACGACCCGCTGGTGCTGGCCCACGCCCGCGCGCTGCTCACCAGTACGACGGAGGGTGTCACCAACTACGTCGACGCCGATCTGCGCGAGCCGAGCGCGATCGTGCGCGAGGCCGCGAAGACGCTGGACTTCGACCAGCCGGTCGCTCTCATGCTGATGGGCATCCTGGGCCACATCGAGGACTATGACGAGGCGCGCTCGATCGTGCGGCAGCTGGTGGACGCCCTGCCGTCCGGCAGCTACCTCGTGCAGTACGACAGCACCGACACCAGCGCGTCCTACGTCGAGGCCATCCAGGGCTACAACGAGGGCGGCTCGATTCCGTACATCCTCCGCAGCCCCGCGCAGCTGGAGCGCTACTTCGACGGTCTGGAACTGCTCGAACCGGGTGTGGCGTCGTGCTCGCGCTGGCGTCCCGACACCGAGGCCCTGGGGCTGCCTGCCGAGGTGCACCAGTACGGCGGTGTGGCCCTCAAGCGCTGAGCCCGTCTGGGCCGGCCGTCGCCCGGCCGGCCCCCGGGCCCGGGCTCAGGTCTCCTGGAGGACGCGGTGGAGGATCGTCGGTGTCTCGTCCGGTGACTCGGCCTCTATCACCAGGCGGTTCATGACATCCCAGTAGCGCTCGATCTCGGCGGGCTTGTCGGGGTAGAGGGCGCCGGCGAGCTGTTCGAGGTAGACCATGTCGGGCAGCTGGCCGCCGGGCAGGCGGAGGATGGTGACCGGACCGCCCTCGGCGGCGTAACCCCCGCTGAGGAACGGGATGATCTGGACGGTGACCTGCGGGAGCCGGCAGATCTCGATGAGATGCCTGAGCTGGGCGCGCATCGTGCCGGCGCCGCCCACCGGGCGACGGAGCGCCGCCTCGTCGATGACGGCCCAGAGCCGGGCGGCCGGCTGCCGGTGCAGGATCCGCTGGCGCGACATCCGCAGCGTGACACGCCGCCCGATCTCCTGCGCGTCGGCGTCCGGGTGGGCGAGGCGGAGGGTGGCGCGCGCGTAGTCCGGGGTCTGCAGGAGGGCGGGAACGCGTTGGACCTCGAAGCAGCGGATGACGCTCGCCGCCTGCTCGGCCCCGAGGTAGATCTGTGTCCAGGAGGGCACCACGTCGCTGTAGTACTGCCACCAGGCAGGGGTGTTGGCCTCTTCGGCCAACGCCAGCAAGGTGGCGCGCTCGGCGTCGTCCGTGACGCCGTAGAGGGTGAGCAGGTCGGTCACGTCACGCAGTTTGAACCCGTGGCGGCCGGCCTCCAGTCGGCTGATCTTGGACCGGGAGGCGCGGATGAGGTGCCCCGCGGCCTCACGGGAGATCTCCTTCCGCTCCCGCAGCGCGCGCAGCCGGGCGCCCAGCACCAGGCGCGGCACCACCGGACCGGCCGAGTGGCCGTCCATGACCCTGGTGTCCGACGGTGAACTCAACGCCTCTGCGGTGCCCATGGGCTATCTCCCTGCGGTGGACGCAACGTGGCGGCTTTCGAACATCGCGCCCGGCCATCCTAGAAGGCGTTCGCAAGACCGCCCGCCCCGGCCCGGTCGCTGCCTGGACGGGACCTGGACGGGACCTGGGCGGGGGGCCTGGTCCGGGCCGCCCCACCGCGCTGTTTGAGCCGTGCGGCTCAGGGCTTCGAGCGGGACACCTCGTCCAGTCTGCGGGCCCGCGCCGCCTGCTCGAACGGGGTGTCACCGTGCGCCCTGCGGTCACCCAGCGAGGCGTACAACTCGGCGATCGCGGTGGAGTCGTGGTGGGAGACCAGCTCGGCGAGCTCCGGTGAGACCGTCGTCAGGATCTGCCGGAACCGGATCTCGGCGAGCGGCCCCAGGCGGTCGTAGATCTGGGCGAAGACCCACTGCGCGCGGGGCCGGTCCCAGTCGGGCGGCAGCAGTTCGGCCGGCAGGTCCGGGTCGGTCTCCGGGAAGCGCCGCCAGGCGACCCGCAGCTCGGTGCGCGTGCGCAGCGCCTGCGCCGGGCTGATGAGACCGGCCTCCAGGTTGTCGAGCACCGACTCGTAGCGCTCGATGAAGCTCCGGTACTCCTTCGTCAGCGTCGTCAGGTCGAAGGCGGACGTCGGGTCGCCCTGCCGGCTCCCGCCGGGCACCGTGGCGCAGCGCAGCACGGTCGCCGTCCCGATGCCGAGTTCCCGCAGCAGTTCCTGCGCGTCCTCGCCGAGGTCACGCGGTGACACCCACACCCCGTCGTAGAGTGCGGCGAATCCCAGCACGCGCAGCCGGGAGCGCAGAGCCGTGCGCAGACCGCGGTCCTGTTCGGGGACGGAGAACGCGACGACCGTCCACTGGCCGTCCCACTCGGGCGCGGTGGCGCCGAACGTCAGCATGCGATGGGTCCGCTCGACGATCACCTCGGAGGTCCGCGCGGGGATGCCGTACGCCGTCGTGCGTCCGCTGCGCGAGGTGTCCAGCAGGCCGCGGGCCACGAGCCGGCGCATGGCCGCCCGTGCGCCGTCCGCCGTCACGTCGAAGTCGGAGAGGAGCCTGACCAGCGCGGTGGCGGGGATGTGCTCGTCGCGCCAGTACCAGAAGTCGCCCAGCAGGGAGGTCAGCAGCAGCTGGGGTTCGGCCCCGTTCTGGGCCCGGGGCAGCTCGGCCTTCGACGGGTCCTTCCCCATGGCACCTCTGTTTCTGGCAGGCCTTCAGGTCGGACTGAAGTATCGCACGACTCTTGTCATAGGCGACACCTCGTGCGACGCTCGGCATCGATACCGACAATGACGCGGATCTCACTTCATGCAAGGGAACGCCTTCATGCGTAACTTTCGAGCCCACCGGCGGTGGCGAACACGTAGCACGCTCACCCTCGCGATGATCTCCGCGCTGGCTCTCGCCGGCTGCGGTGCGTCCGAGGAGGAAGGCACCTCGTCCCCGGCCGTCAGCGCGGTGCCCGCACTGCACGACGCCCTGCCCGAGTCCGTCAAGGACTCCGGTGTCCTGCGCTTCGCGGGGGACTCGCACCCGCCCTTCCGCTCCGTCGGCGCCGACGGTTCCGTGACGGGCATCGACAGGGACCTTCAGGAGGCCCTCGGGCAGGTGCTCGGAGTGCGTACCGAGGTCAAGATCGTGAACAACCTCCCCGCGGCGCTGCAGGGCATGCTCAGCGGGCGCTACCAGGCGTTCAACGGACCGGTGCAGGCCACGGCCGAGCGCGAGCGCCAGTTCGACACCGTCACCTGGATGACCAGCCGCACCTCCTACGTCCTGCCGAAGGCGGCCAAGGGCGAGGTCTCCTCGGCCGCCGACCTCTGCGGCAAGAAGGTCGCCGTGGTCAAGGCGAGCGTCGTGGAGGGCCAGCTGGCCAAGCTGTCCAAGTACTGCGCGGCCCAGGGCAAGAGCCCCGCGAAGTCGATCGGCCTGGACGACACCAACGCCACCCTGCTGGCCGCGCGGTCCGGCCGCGCCGACGCCGCCGGGATGACCCAGGCCGCCGCCATCGACGTGTCCAAGACCCAGTCGGACACGTACGTCTACGTGACGCAGACCGAGGAACAGGGCGCCACCACCGACTACCTCGCCCTGCTCGTGCCCAAGGACAGCGGGCTCGGTCCCGTGGTCCATAAGGCCTTCCAGGAACTCGTCGACAACGGCGAGTACCGGCGCGTCATGGAGCACTGGGGGCTGAAGGACGTGATGGTCGACAAGCCCGTCCTCAACCTCGCCAGTGAAGAGAGCTGAACCGTGGCAGGACCGATCTCCCTCAAGGACAGTCCCGTCGGCGCGCACGCCGACGACGTCGCCCGCGCGACGAAACGCGTGCGGCCCTGGCGCGTGGCCGGCGGCGTGCTGCTCGCCGTCGTGGCCGCGCTGCTCGTCCGCTTCCTGGTGACCAACCCGCGCCTGGAATGGGACGTGGTCGCGGACTACCTCTTCGACCCCTCCGTGCTCTCCGGCCTCGGCACCTCGGTGTGGCTGGCCGTGGCGGCCACCGTCATCGGCGCGGCCGTCGGAGCGCTCCTGGCGGCGGCCCAGCTGTCGGACTTCGCCCCCGTCCGGTGGGCGGCCACCCTCTACATCGGCGTGTTCCGCGGCATCCCGCCGCTCGTACAGCTCATCTTCTGGTTCAACCTCGCCTACCTCCTGCCGCGGATCTCGGTGGGCGTCCCCTTCGGCCCGGAGTTCGTGTCCTGGGACGCCAACGACGTGATCACCCCCGTGACGGCCGCCGTGATCGGCCTGTCCCTGGTGGAGTCGGCCTACATGGCGGAGATCATCCGGGGCGGCCTGCTGGGCGTGGAGCCCGGCCAGCGCGACGCGGCCCGCGCGATGGGCTTCACCCCGGCCCAGACCTTCTTCCGGGTCGTACTGCCCCAGGCCATGCGGGTGATCATCCCGCCGGGCGGCAGCCAGTTCATCAGCGTGCTCAAGGGCACCGCGCTCGTCTCGGTGATCGCCATGGCCGACCTGCTGCACTCGGTCCAGGTCATCTACAACCGCACCTACCAGATCGTCCCGCTGCTCATCGTGGCCTGCCTCTGGTACCTCGCCGTGGTCACCCTCTTCACCGTCGGACAGCGCTGGCTGGAACGGCACTTCTCCCGCGGCCACACCACGAGCGGCCCCAGCACGGGCGGCCGTACCGCGGGCGGCCACGGCCGCCGCCCGAAGAACACCCTGGACGGAGCGTCCGCATGACCGGTGAGCCCGCCCTGCGCGTGCGGGGCATTCGCAAGAACTTCGGAGACCTCGTCGCCCTCGACGGCGTGGACCTCGACGTCGCCGACGGCGAGGTCGTCACGGTCATCGGACCCTCGGGTTCCGGCAAGTCGACCCTGATCCGGTGCGTGCACCAGCTGGAGACGATCGACTCCGGCGCGATCTACCTGGACGACGAACTCCTCGGCTACGAACGGCACCGCGGCGCGCTGCGCCCGTTGAGCGCCCGCCGCGTGGCCGCCCAGCGCAGCCGGATGAGCATGGTGTTCCAGCAGTTCCACCTCATCCCGCACTTCACCGTGCTGCGCAACATCACCGAGGCCCCGGTACGGGTCCACGGCCGCTCCCGGCAGGACGCCGAGGCCCAGGCCCGCGACCTGCTCGGCCGGATCGGGCTCGCCGACCGTGCCGACCACTACCCGCGCCAGCTCTCCGGCGGCCAGCAGCAACGGGTGGCCATCGCCAGAGCCGTCGCGGCCCGGCCCCGCGTCATGCTCTTCGACGAACCCACCAGCGCCCTCGACCCCGAACTGGTCGACGAGGTGCTCGGCGTGATGCGCCAACTGGCCACCGAGGGCATGACCATGGTCGTGGTCACCCACGAGATCGCCTTCGCCCGCGAGGTCGCCGACCGCTGCGTCTTCATGGAGGCCGGCCGCGTCGTGGAGAGCGGGCCGCCCCACACCATGCTCACCGCCCCCGGCACCGCACGCCTGCGTGCCTTCCTGGCCCGGCACCGCGAAAGCACCGAACCCACTCAGGAGCACGCCTCATGATCACTGTCGCCTCGGTCGGGGACCTCATCCTCGACGAGCCCGACCCGGCCTCGTTCCTGGCACCCTCGGCCGCACTGCTGAGAGCGGCCGACGTCACGGTCGGACACGTCGAGGTACCGCACTCGACCACCACCGTCCAGCAGAGCAGCGACGTGCCCGCCCCGCCGGCCGACCCGGCGGCCCTGTCCGCGCTCGCCGACGCCGGCTTCGACATCGTCACACTGGCCGGCAACCACATCTACGACGCCGGTGACGTCGGTGTCGCCGACACCGTCGCGCACGCCCGCCGGGCCGGCCTGCTCCCCGTCGGAGCCGGCGCCGACCTCGACGAGGCCAGGACACCCGCCGTGATCGAGCGCGGCGGACTGCGGATCGGCGTGCTCTCCTACAACTGCGTGGGACCGCGCGAGTCCTGGGCCACCTCCCGCAAGGCGGGCTGCGCCTACGTCCACGTCCTCACCCACTACGAACTCGACCACGCCAGCCCCGGCGGCCCACCGAAGATCTACACCTTCGCCGCCCCGGAGAGCCTGGCCGTCCTCGAAGCGGACGTGGCACGCCTGCGCGAGGAGGCCGACGTCGTCCTCGTCGGACTCCACAAGGGAGTCGGACACACACCGGCGGCCGTCGCGATGTACGAGGGACCGGTGGCACGGGCCGCCATCGACGCCGGAGCCGACGCCGTGTTCGGCCACCACGCCCACATCATGCGCGGCATCGAGACCTACCGCGGCCGGCCGATCTTCCACGGACTCGGCAACTTCGTCACGGTCACCCGCGCCCTGACCCCGGTCGCCAACAGCCGCTCCAGCGCCGAACTGACCGAATGGGCCCGGCGGCGCACGAAGCTCTACGGATTCGCCCCCGACCCCGACATGCCCGCCTACCCCTTCCACCCGGAGAGCCGCAACACGGCGATCGCCTTCTGCCGCTTCGACGGCGAAGGGCTCGTCGAGGCGGGCTTCGAACCCTGCTGGATCGACGACTCGGGCCGCCCGGTGCCCTGCGGCGACACCGACGAGGGCCGACGCGTCGCCGACTACGTCGAAGGCATCACCCGCGCCGCGGGGCTCAACGGCCGGTTCGTCCGCGAGGACGGCCGTGTCCTGATCCAGCTGAACACCGAAAGGGCCTCATGAGCGACCAGCCACTTGCCGGACGGACCGTCATCGACCTGACCACCGCACTCGCGGGGCCCTACGCGACCCTGCTGCTCGCGGGCCTCGGCGCCACGGTCATCAAGGTCGAGAACCCGGCCACCGGCGGAGACTCCTCGCGCAACAACGCGCCCTACGTGGGCGGCGACGGACTGTCGATGAGCCGGCAGGGGCCCGACGACATGTCGGTCTCGATGCTCGCCCGCGGCCGCAACAAACTCAGCGTCACGCTCAACCTCAAGGACAGCCGCTCCCAGCGGGTGTTCGCCGACCTCGTCCGCGACGCCGACATCCTCGTGGAGAACTACAGCCCCGGAGTCACCGGACGCCTCGGCATCGACTACGCCGCCGTGCACGAGCTCAACCCCCGGCTCGTCTACACGTCGATCACCGGGTTCGGCAGCCAGGGCGGACCCGGCTCGGGCAAGGCGATGGACTCCATCATCCAGGCCCTGTCCGGGGTGATGATGACCGCGGGCGAACCGGACGAGAAGCCGGTGCGCTTCGGCCTGCCCGTCGGAGACATGCTCGCCCCGCTGTTCGCGGTCATCGGCACCCTGTCGGCCCTCATGCAGGCCGACCACACCGGCGAGGGCCAGCACGTCGACGTGTCCATGCTCGGCGCGCTCACCTCCCTGGTGGCGTGCGAGCCCTTCGACGCCTTCGAGGCGGTCGGCATGCCGCAGCGGACCGGGGCCATGGTGCCCCGCCTCGCCCCCTTCGGCATCCTGCCGACCGCCGACGGACACCTGGCGCTGTCCGCGCCCACCGACGCCTTCGCGCACGGAGCCCTGCGGGCGATCGGCCGCCCCGACCTCATCGACGACGACCGCTTCCGCACCCGCGACCAGCGAGTCCGCCACGCCGACGAGATCCACCACCTGATACGGGAGTGGACCCGGGCGCGCCCCACCGCGGAGGCGCTGGGTGCCTTCACCGCGGAGGGCGTTCCCGCGGCCGAGGTGCGCGAGCCACGGGAAGCCGTACAGGACCCGCTGGTCCAGCAGCGCGAGGAGGTCGTACCGGTGACCCACCCCACGCACGGCGTCGTCCCCGGTCTCGCCACCACCGGCGTGCCCATCCGGTTCTCCGCCGCGCGGGCCGGCTTCGACCGCCCTGCCCCGGCCCTCGGCGAACACAACGACGTGGTCTACCGGGAGAAGCTCGGCTACAGCGCCGAGGACGTCGCCGAGCTGACCGCCGAGTCGGTGATCTGACCCGGCCTCGCCCGAGTCACGCGCCCGAGCCACCGGCTCCATCGCACCCCGCACCCCCTGGAGGCACCCCCATGTCCGCTGCCCTGGCGCAGCTCACCTCCCACGGCACCGACCGCACCGCGGCCGCCGACGCCTGGAGAGCGCGCGGTCACGGCCGCG
The DNA here is from genome assembly GCF_047444975.1 of Streptomyces sp. CWNU-52B. Taxonomy (NCBI): domain Bacteria; kingdom Bacillati; phylum Actinomycetota; class Actinomycetes; order Kitasatosporales; family Streptomycetaceae; genus Streptomyces; species Streptomyces sp. CWNU-52B. The sequence goes on from NZ_JBLFJV010000011.1 coordinate 136,091, forward strand.
TGATCGGGTACGTCGGCGCCGACGTACCCGTGGAGTACATCAGCGCGGCCGGCCTGCTGCCCCTGCGCCTGTCCGGGAACCCGGACGCGCCGAGCACGGCGGGCGACCGGTATCTGGGCACCGGCCTGGACCCCGTGGCGCGCTCGGTCCTCACCCGGATCGTCGGCCGGGAGTACGGCCCGCTGGACGGGATCGTCGTCTCCCGGGACTGCGAGGCGTCCCTGCGGCTGTTCTACGCACTGCGCGAACTGCGGCGCGTCGAGCCGGCCTCGGCTCTGCCACCGGTGCACCTGGTCGACGTGCTGCACCTGCCGCACCGGACGACCACCCGCTATGTACGCGCCAAGCTCGACCAGCTGCGCGCCACCCTGGAGACCTGGGCCGGCCGGCCGATCGCCGACACCGCGCTCAGCGAGGCGACAGCGGCCCACGACCGGCTGCGGGACCTGCTCACCGGCGTCGCCGCCCTGCGCAGAGACCGCCCGGCCCGGCTCACCGGCACCCAGGCGCTGTCCGTGGTGGCCGCGACGACGGCCCTGCCCGTGGAGCGCGCCACCGCACTGCTCGAACAACTCCTCACGGAGGCAGACCGGCTGCCCGAGCACGAGGGGCTGAGGGCGTTCGTCACCGGAAGCTCGCACGACACGGCCCACGTCTACAGCGCGCTGGAGGACCGGGGATTCCTGGTCGTCGGCGAGGACCACGACTGGGGAGACCTGCTGTTCCTGCGCCGGACCGGAGCACCGACCGAGGCCGCGCTCGCCGAGCGCTACCAGTACAACGGCCCCGCCGCGCCCCGGGCGTCGATCCGGGCCCGCGCCGCGCACACGAGCACCGCGGCACACGCCTGCGGCGCGGAGGTCCTCATCGGCTACGCACGCGTGCACGACGACGCCCCGCCCTGGGACCACGCGGCCCAGGAGACGGCGAGCGGCCTGCCGGCCGTGCGGCTGTCCCGGCAGCCCTACGGCGCCCTCGACCAGGAAGCGGCCGACGCGCTCGCGGACCTGCGCCCGCACGCGGAGGCGGCCCGATGAGCGCCCGGCTGACCTCCGCCTCGGCGGCCACCGCCTACCAGCGGCAGTGGTTCGCCGACCTCCAGCGGGAGGTGGCCGACGGCGGGGACCTCGCCCTGGTCAACGCCGACGCCCCGCAGGAGATCTTCCGCACCATGGGCATCCCGTACGTCGTCAACCAGTGGTGGTCCTCGGTCGTCACGGCCAAGCGCCGCGCCCAGGACTACCTCGGCCTGCTCCGCGCACGCGGGCTGCCCGACGACAGCGAGCAGTACAGCTCCATCCCGCTGGCCTCGGCCTTCGACACCGACCCGGGCTCCGCTCCCTGGGGCGGGCTGCCCCGGCCGTCCATCGTGCTCGCCGAGACCACGGGCGACGCCTCCCGCAAGATCTTCGACATCTGGGACACCCAGCCCGGGGTCTCCTTCTACCCGTTGGAGAGCGCCGCCGAGAACGACGTACCCACGCGCTGGTGGGAACTCATGCCGCGGAACTGGGAACAGGCCGTGGGAACCGACCGGCTGGACCTCATGACCGGTGAACTCGAAGGGCTCATCCGGTTCCTGGAGCAGACGACCGGCCGGGTGTTCTCCGAGACCCGCTTCGCCGAGGTCATGGCCCTGGTCAACGAGCAGCAGGAGTGGAACCGCCGCACCCGCGACCTGATCGCACGGGCCCGCCCCTGCCCCCTGCCCGTCAACGACAGCATCCCCAGCGTGATGATCCCGCAGTGGCACCGCGGCACCACCTGGGCACGCGACGCGGCCCGCGCGTTCCACGACGAGGTGGCCGAGCGCGTCTCGGACGGGACGGCGGTCTGCCCCACGGAGAAGGCACGCCTGATGTGGGTCGGCCGGGGGCTCTGGTTCGACCTGGACTTCTACCGGCGCTTCGAGGCCGACCACGGCGCGGTGTTCGTGTGGTCCATGTACCTCGCGATCGCCGCCGACGGCTATCTGCGGTACGGGGACGATCCGCTGCGCGCCCTCGCCGCCCGCTTCGCCGCGTTCTCCGACCAGCTCTACACCCCGCCCTGGTCGGCGGAGTGGTACGTCAAGGAGGCACGTCACCACGGTGTCGACGGCGTCGTGCACCTGGTGTCACAGGACGCGCGGGGCAGCTACTTCACCACGCGCGCGCTGGAGGCCGCCGGCATTCCCGTGCTCGAACTGCACGCCGACAACGTGGACGCGCGCAGCGCCGACCCGGACCACCTCACCCGCACCGTCGGCGACTGGCTCCAGCGGCGTGTCCTGCCGGGTACCTGAACCGGTGTCCGAGCCTGTGCCTGAGCCGGTCCCTGAACCCGTGTCCGAATCCGATCCCGGACCCGCGTCCGGACCGCTGCCCTCCATGCCGGCGGTGCTCTCCGGGGCCCTGGCCGCCCTGTTCGTCGGCTCCCTCACCAACACCGTCGTCGGCATCGCCCTGCCGACGATCGCCGGCGAACTCGGCGGCCAGGACCAGGTGCCCTGGGTGGCGAGCGCCGCCCTGCTCACCATGACCGTGGCGACCCCGCTGTGGGGCAAGGCCGCCGACCGGCGGGGCCCCAGACCCCTGCTGCTCGCCGCGCTCGGGGTGTTCGTGGCCGGCTCCCTGCTGGCCGGCTGCGCTCCCTCGATGAGCGTGCTGCTGGCGGGGCGGGCCGTGCAGGGCGCCGGGACGGGCGGCATCCTCGCGCTCACCAACGCCCTCGTCGCCGGGCTGGTCCCGGCCCGCGAACGCGGCCTGTACACCGGCTGGTTCGGGGTGTCCTTCGGGACCGCCTCGGTCGCGGGACCACTGGTGGGCGGGCTGCTCGTGGGTGCGCCCGGACTGGGCTGGCGCTGGTGCTTCCTCGGGGTGATCCCGGTGGCACTGGCCGCGGCGGCCCTCGTACGGCTCGCGCCGCACCACGTGCCGAAGAGCCCCCGCGGCGGCGTCGACGTGCTCGGTGGCACCCTGCTCGCCGGGGGTGCCTCGGGCCTGGTCGTGCTGCTGTCCGCGGGAGGCAGGGCCTGGCCCTGGGCGTCCTGGCCGACCGCCGCGCTCGGTGCCGGAGTGCTCGTCCTGGCCGCGGCCGGGGTCCGGCACGAGCGGCGCGCGTCCGATCCGATCCTGCCCCCGCGACTGTTCCGGCGACGCAGCTTCACCGTGGCGTGCGCGACCAGTTTCCTGGTCGGCGCGGTCATGTTCGGCGGTGTCATCTACCTCCCGCAGTATCTGCAGGTGGTCCGGGGGCACGGCCCCACCTCGGCGGGGCTCCTGATGCTGCCCCAGGTCGGCACGATGATCGCGGCCTCGGCCCTGTCCGGCTACCTGATCAACAGAACCGGCCGCTGGAAGGTGTTCCCCGTCACCGGCTGCGCCCTGGTGACGGCCGGCGCCGTGCTGCTGTCACCGATCGCGCCGGACACCTCCGTGTGGTGGCTCGCCGGTGCGATGGCCCTGCTGGGAGCCGGCATCGGACTCACCCAGCAGGTGCTGGTGCTGGCCGCGCAGAACTCCGTCGACGCCGGTGACGTGGGGGTGGCCGGGGCGGTGGTCACCTTCAGCCGCACCCTGGGCGGAACGGTCGGCGTGGCCGCGTTCGGCGCGATGATCTCGGGCCGCCTGCGGTCCGGCCTGCCGTCCGGCGAGAACCCGCGTGACCTGCTCGGCACACCGGAACACGTCGCCGAACTGCCGTCCCAGGTGGCCGAGTCGGTCCGGGTCGCCTACACGGCGGGGCTGGCGTCGGTGTTCCTGCTGACGGTGCCCCTGGCGGCGATCGCGCTCACCGCCGTCCTGCTCGTCAGGGAGACCCCGCTCGGCACACGCGGGCGGGGCTCCTGACGAGCCGTGTCCCTGCGAACGTCAGCCGAAATAGGGGCGGTTGAAGACCGGCGGCCGGTAGGACACGTACCGTCCGGGGGCGTCCTGGGCCGACTCGGTGAGCCGGTTCAGACTCCGCGGCGTGGCCGTGTCGGCCCAGCGCCCCGTGGACAGACGCTTCGTCATGACGGTGATGGCGGCGACCTGTTCCTCGGGGGTGAAGGTGCAGTGCCCCACCGTGTCGAGGTAACTCTGCCGCAGCAGCGCCGACTTGCCGGCCTTGCGCGCCGCGAGACCGTAGGACTGCTGCTGGGCCACGGTGGAGATCTGGTCGCCGACCGGGTTGACCGTGAGCACCGGGATCCGCAGGTCACCGTCGAAGACGATGCCCTTCTCCAGGTACTCCACGGCGGACGGCTCGGCCGGGATCCTCGGCGTACGGGCCAGGGTCCGCAGGTCGGCACGGATGTCCAGGCCGGCGCGCGCGTACAACTCCCGTACGGTGCGCCGCTGTTCCGTGCTCGCCGCCGCGAACTGGCGGGAGTAGTCGACCCCGGTGTTCCATGACGGGTTGCCGCCCGCCAGTGTCTCGATGGCACGGCGGCTGCTCATCGCCTGACCGATGTACGGCTGGGCGCCACCGGACAGGGCGAGGTACATCCCCTCCTGGACGGCGTCCGGGTCCGCGGGATCGGGTTTCGGCGTCGCGCCCCCGTCCGGGGCGAGTCCCCAGCCCGGCAGCTGGCCGATCGCCGCGGCCAGCGCGATCCGGGCCCGGCCCCGCGGGGTCGCCTGGGCCTCGGCGAGCGCCGAGGTCCAGTCCTGCGTGGCCTGCCCGGTGTCGGCGGGGATGCCGGTGACCGGGAGCGAACTGCCGTCGAAGAGCAGCGACTTGAGTGTGAAGACGGTGTCGAGCTTCTGGTTCCACTGCCCGACGGCACCGCCGAGGCCGCCGCAGAACGGGACCGCCGCGTCGAAGACCTCGGGGTGGACCTGCGCCGCGCCGGCCGAGACGAAACCGCCCATGGACTTCCCGGAGGCGACGGCCCACCGGGGCCGGCCGACGGCGTCCTCGAACCGTTCGAGGGCGGCGGCCTGGTTGTCGACGGCGGCGGCGATGTTCCAGCCCGTGACGGTACGGGTGGTGCCGCCGACGGCATAACCCCGCTCGGCCAGCCGGCCGGTCAGGGGCTCGTCGGCGGCTCGGCTCGCGAAGTCGAGGTCGACGATCACGATGCCGTTCCAGCGGTCCGGAACGACGAACCGGTACGGCGTGCCGTCGGCCAGTTCACCGCCGGTGCACACCACGCCGTCGGGGGACCCGTCGGGGCAGGGCTGTGTGTCGCGGGCGGTGGCGGAGGCGGTGGCCGGGGCGGCGAGTGCCGCGACCCCGACGACCGCCAGTTGTACGGCGACGGCCCGGCGAAGGCGTCCTGACGACATGGCTGTCCTCTTCTTCGTGTCATGTGTGTTCTTCATGGGGTGGAGCCGGGTGCGGGGTGGCGTTCCGGCGGACCTCATCGCACGACCGGCAGGGTGACGGACGACACCTGGGACGGCGCGCGGTACACGGTGTAGACCGGCGCGGGGCTCACTTCGGTGCGGGCGCTCTCGCGTACGTCGGCCCCGGTGATCGTGATCCGCAGCCGGTGTCCGGCCGACACGGTCCGGGAGAGCGGCAGCATGTCGAAGTCGACGCGCTCCGTCCCGTGGGCGGGCATCGGCTCCGCGTCGCGCGCGTCGCCGCGGTGCCAGGGCGTGCCGAGCACGTCGTACGGCGCCCGCTGGGTGTCGCGCAGCGTCAGACGGAGCCGGCCGTCGGTGAGAATGTGGACGGTACCGTCCGGCGCGACCTCGGAGAGATAGGCGAAGACGTTGCCGTCCGGGACGGTGGACGACATCCGCAGGGACACGACGGGGTGACCGGTCAGTTCCGTGTCCCGCTTCAGCGGCGCGGTGGTGTAGGTCAGCCCCTTGGCGTCCTGCGGGCAGGTCTGTTCCTGATCGAGCGGCTCGGGGCAACCGACCGAGTAGTCGACGGTGTAGTCGTCACTGCCGCCGTGTCCGCGCGGCCGGTCGGGGCCGAGCCGGCCGTCGTTGACCGACTCGACGGTGCCGCTCGTGCCTCCGTCGAGGTAGTAGCGGGTCTGCCGCGCGTGCGGGGCGGGCGGCCACTGTTCCGCGTCGCGCCACTGTCCCGCGGCCCTGAGGTTCCTGGTGCTTGTGGTGCTCTCGGCCGTCCTGGCGGTGTTCGCGTCGTCGGGGAAGTCGTCGGAGGAACCGGTGTAGTAGTGGACCGGCGGCTCTTCCATGATTCCGTTGTCGACGCCCTTGAGCCAGTAGTCGAAGAACCGGTGCCGTTCCGCGACGATGTCGAACCCCTCGCTTCCGCAGTGCGGCCACGGGCCGACCAGCACCTTGTGCGGGTTCGTCAGGCTCGCCGCGCTGACCAGGCTCTCCTTGCGGAAGTCGTCGTCCCAGCCGTCGAAGCTGTAGATGGGGACACCGGAGCGCTCGATGGCCTCCTTGTACGTGGCGACGCTGTACTCCCGCCACGGCTGGGTGTCGACCGAGTCGACATGGCTGTCGCGGTAGGGGGCCGACCGCCACATGTCCCGCAGCGAGGTGTTGGCCTGGTGCCCCTCCACGGCCTGGCGCAGCAGCGCGCCGTCGGGGTCGGCGTCGACCGGGAGGTTCAGCAGGTCCTCCTCGCGGGTGCGGTTGGGGCCGATGCCCCAGTTGGCGCGTATCCCTCCCCGCTGGAAGGCGTCGTACTTGTGGAACGAGTAGTTGCCGGCGAAGACGGCCTTGAGGTGGGGTGCCCCCGTGGTCGCCGCCTGCATCGCGGCGTCTCCCGTGTTGGAACAGCCGAACACCCCGATCTGCCCGTCGCTGAAGGACTGGGCGGCCAGCCACTCGGTGACCTCGTGGGCGTCGTCGGCCTCCGCGCGCGGGTGGTAGCCGGTCATGGTGCCGAACGAGGCTCCGTTGCCGCGCCGGTCGACGAAGGCCACCACATAGCCGTACGCGGTGAGTTCGGCCATGCCGCTGGTGACGCCGCGCAGACCGACCGAACCGTCCGCGGCGCGCGAGGCCCGGCTGAGCTGGTGCTCCCAGACCACGGGGAAGGGCCGGTCGACCGGCCTGCCGTCGATGGCGGGCCGGTACATGTCCACCGCCAGCCGGGTGCCGTCCCGCATGGGCAGGTACTGCGAGGTGCGTACCCACTCGTCGTAGAGAACGGGGGAGTAGCCCGCGTACCGGCCGGGCCGCGACACCCGTTCGCTCGTGGTGGCTGCCGCCGGCGCCACGGACAGGGGCGCCAGGAGGGAGGCCATGAGCGCCGCCATGAGCACCGTGGTCAGGAGCCGCCTCGTCGACGCGAGGGGCCGGCGGATGCCGGAACGGTCGCCGGAAGGAGTGGCTGAGGGAGAACGGGCGGAACGTTTCACAGGCTGACCTCTTCGTCGAGCTTCCTGGAGACCTGTCAGATGTCACTGGGAGTACGCTCGGAACAGAATGGTCTTCTTGTGATTCGATCGTCAACGTTAGTGTCGCCTATTATTTCTGATGAGACGTCACGGCCGTCGTCGCCCGGTTCGGACGACCAGTGATCCGTCCTCGATCCAGTTCCAGGCCTGGCCGATGTGGTCGCCCGCGAGGTGGGTGGGAGTCAGGCGCGGAGCAGGCCGGCCGAGACCGTCCACAGCCGTTCGGCCGTGGACGGGTCGAGCGCCCATGCCTTGACCCCGTGCGGGTGCCGCGCGAGGTCGGCGTCGTCCGGGACGGTGTAGGCCTCCTGCGCGTCGTCGAGGTAGTGGCCACCCGAGTGGGCGAACTCCGGGGCCACGGCCGCGACGACGCCGGTGGCGGCCCCCTGCTCGACGGTCTTGTACGTGAAGACTCCAGCGGCCTCGGCCGCGTCGAGCGACTGCCGCTGCCGCGGGGTGAAGTGGCGCTGGAGGCCCGTCGCGACGCCGCCCGGGTTCACCGCGTTGGCGACGATCCCGTCGGACGCCCAGCGGCGGGTCGCCTCGACGGCGAACAGGGAGTTCGCCGTCTTCGACCGGGCGTACGCGATCTGCGGATCGTAGGCGCCACGTTCGAAGTGGAGGTCGTCGAAGCCGACGCCGGCACGCATGTGCGCCGTCGAACTGACCGACACGATCCGGGCCCCGTCGCGGTCGGACGCTCCCCGGGCCAGGGCGTCGCGCAGGCCGAGGGTGAGTGCGAAGTGGCCGAGGTGGTTCGTGGCGAACTGCAATTCCCAGCCCTCACGGGTTCGTTCGAGGCCGCCGGTGACCACGCCCGCGTTGTTGATCAGCAGATGGAGCGGGCCGGTCCACCCGTCGGCGAATCGCGTGACGGTGGACCTGTCGGCGAGGTCGAGGTGGACGACCCGGGGCCGGATCGGGTGCCGGGTCCCGCTGGTCGACCTCTCGATCGACTCGGCGACGGCGGCGCCCGCGGCGGTGTTCCGGACGGCGAGCGTCACCTCCGCCCCCGCGGCCGCCAACGCGCGAGCCGTCTCGGCCCCGATTCCGGAGGAACCTCCTGTCACGACCGCGCGCACGCCGGTGAGGTCGACACCTCGCAGCACGTCGTCAGCGGTGCTGGAGGCGGTGAACGGGGTGGTGACGGGGGTGGTGACGGAAGGGGTGACGGCCGTGCGGCCGGGTTCGCGAGGAGTCATGACGCGACTATACGTACTGGATCTAATTTGTATAGTAAGTGTCGTACTCGTATGCTCGCCCCATGAGCAGTCCCGATGCCAGTCCCGATGTCGGCCACCCGCCGTCGGCAGCCGTCGGCACCGACCGGCGGGCGACGGTGCTGGACTCCGCCCTGGTCACGTTCGCGCGCTTCGGATACCGGAAGACCTCGATGGAGGAGGTGGCCCGTGGGGCGCGCATCTCCCGGCCCGGTCTCTACTTCCTGTTCTCCTCGAAGGAGACGCTGTTCCGAGCCGCGGTCACCCAGGCCCTGGAGCGCGACCTCGCGGCGGTCGCACACGTCCTGGCCGACACCGGCCGCCCCCTCGCGGCGCGGCTCGTCGAAGCGTTCGACCAGTGGGCCGGGCGCTACGTCGGTCCGCTGACGCGCGATGTCTCCGTGGTCATCGAGGACAACCCCGGCCTGCTCGGGGCGGTCGTCGAGACCGCGCCACGACGTTTCGAGGAACTGGTCACCGACGCGATCGCCGTCGAGTCGACGGCGGGACGGGAGACGGCCCTGCCGGTGGCACAGACGCTGATCAGCGCCTCGATCGGCCTCAAACACCAGGCCCCGACACGGGAGTTCTACCGCGAACGGCTGGAGACCGCCGTCAGCCTCCTGACGCGCTGAGGCCACGTCGCGCGGCACCCGGAAACCCGGGCGGACCGGTGGCCCGGCCCGTAGCGCCTCAGATCAACCCGGCCCTGATCGCGTACGACACGGCATGGGCGCGATTGCGGGTCCGGGTGCGCTTCATCGCGCCGTACAGGATGTAGCGCACCGTGCGTTCGGAGTACGAGAGTTCCGTCGCGATCTCGTCGCACTGCTTCCCCTCCGCGATCAGACGCAGTACGTCCACCTCGCGGGAGGTCAGCTCGGGTGCCGTCCGGACCCGGGCGGTGGTGACGCTCCGGCCCGTGCCCTCGGCGTGCCGCACCCGACACGCAGACACCTGGGGCGGGAGCGGCGCCGGCTCGTCGCCGGCGGCCACCGCGTGCACGGAGCGGGCGAAGACGTCCGGGCTGCAGAAGTCCCACCACACGACGGCCCGGACCCCCCGCCTGCGCGCCGCCGACATGTCGGCCCGCCACTGCTTGCCCACCACGACGAGGAAGCGTGCGCCGGGCTTGTCGCACAGGCGGTGGAGCAGGTCGAGGGCGGAGGCGTCCGCCACGTCCACGGCGACCACGATCGCGTCGGCCTCGCTGATCCTGTCCGGCGGCAGTTCCTGCAGCCGCGGGTCCAGGGCGACGAAGCCGGCCAGTGCGGCACGGACCAAGGGGGCGGGCGCGTGAATCGCCACGCGCACGGTCTCGGTGAGTACTTGCTGAGGCACGCGCCCTCCCGACTCGCACCTGTGGTCGCACCCGAGCGCTGTGGACGTCCACGAGGTTCAGGGGAAGATGCTGCCACCTGCGACGACCCGACATCCGTGCCTGCGGCTCGTCGTGCCTCAAGCGAGGGAAATCTGGCGCGAGCGGCCGGCGGACTCCCGCAGCCGACCTGTCCCGAGGCCGAGCCGCGGGCGCGAGGCCGAGCCGCGGTCCCGAGGCCAGAGGGTCCGGCCGCGGCTGCGGGCCGAAGAACTTCCTGTACAGAACGGCAAGGTCTGCGGTGACGGCTTCACCGCGGGCGCGGGCCGCACGACGATGGCGTGAGAGCGCGCTCTGACGCACCGCCGGATGTGCGTCCGGCGGTGTCCGCCGTTGTCCGTCGTCGGCCGGTACACGTCGGGAGCGGAGTGTGCGCGCCGGTCTCCGTGGATTCCACCGTCGGTCCGGCGCGGCCGGAAACAGCGCGGACCGGCCTGCGGGGTGCCGTGCAGCCCGTGACGTCTCCTGCCAACCTCTAGTCACAAAGGTAGTCGCATGATCCCGTCCATCGTCCTGTCCGTGGTGCTCGGCCTGGTGCTGCTCGGGGCCGCCGCCGCACTGACCCGGCGCAGACGCAACTCCTCCTCGGAACAGGCCCGTACCGCCGCGCCGCGTACCGACCGCAAGGCGCTCGAAACGGTCGCGCTGGGCCTGCGGGCCGTGGCCGAGGGGCGGGTGCACGGCGCCCGCCCGCTGCCCGATGTGCACGCCGTCGTCCACTCGGGACAGCGGCTCACCTTGCGGCTCGCGGTGGCCGACGTCGCGCCGCCCGCGCCCTGGACGGCGGACGTCTCCGGCAAGGAGTGGTCGCTCGACCCCGCGAGCCTGCGCGGAACGGGCAACTCGGGCGACGGGCCCACACATCCGTACTCCCTGACCGTCACCCTCGGCCTGCACCGGGGGGACCGGGTGCTGGTCGACCTCGCGCAGTTGCCGGGGCCCATCGCGCTGACGGGTGACGACAACGAGGTGCTGCGGCTCGCGCAGGCCCTCATCACCGAAATCGTCTCGGGCCCGGTCGGGACCCTCGCCACGGTCGTCCTGGTGGGTTCGGCGACCACCCCCTCGGTGACCGACGGACTGGGCGGGCGGTCGGCCCGGCTGCACACCGCGGCCGACCGCGAGGAAGCTCTGGACCTCGAAGCCGGCAAGCCGTCCCGGGCCCTGTCGTCGGCGACGGCTCTCCAGACCTCGCAGCGGAACAGGGTCAGGGACGTGACGGCCGTGACGCACGGCCGCCGGCTCTTCGTGGTCACCGCCGCCCAGTTCCGCGACGAGCGCTGGGTGGACGCCCCGCTGCGTGCCACCGACGCGCTCCTGGTGCTCGGCTGGATCACCGACGCCCAGTGGCAGATCGGGGTGAACTCCGACGGCTCCCTGGACACCGGCCGGCTGGGTGTCCACGTCGACACCCACACGGCTCGCATCTCCTGAGACCTGGGACCTGAGACGCAGTTGTGGTCCGGGGCCGCGGAGCCCCGGTCGGCGGCCGGGGCGGTGGGCAGACCGCGCCGCCCCGGCACGTCACCGGCCGCCCGGCGCCGGCCGCCCGGACCCTGTGAAGGAACCCCCGGCCGTACCGGACGCACCGTCCGGCACCACCAGGCCGCGGTCGACGAGGCTGCCGTCCAGCCAGGCCGCGGCCAGCTCCGCCCGCGAACGGCACCCGGTGCGCTGGAACAGCCGGGTCAGCCGCCGCTCCACCGTCTTCTCGCTCGACGCGAGCCGTGCCGCGATCTGCCGGTTGGTCGCCCCGTCGCTGACCATCACGGTCAGCCGGACGTCCTCCTCGCTCAGCGGACCCTTGGCCGGGCGCGCTCGCGGCAGGACGAGGCTCCGCCGCCGCGCCATGTGACCGAGCGTCGTCAGGGTGGCCCGCCCGATGCCCAGTGACTGCGCGATGTGCGAGGCCTCGGCCAGCCGCTGCTCGGAGTCACCCCCGATCTCCACCAGGCACAGGCGGCAGAGCAGACCCATGTACACGTCCCCGCGCAGGTGCGCCGAGCGGAGGGCGGCCAGCGCGCTGTCCACGTCGCCGTGCACCAGACCGCGGCCGAAGAGCACCGCCTCGCGCGTCCTGAGGGAGCCCATCTCCTCGTGCAGCGCCTCCAGTTCGGCCAGCGCTCCAGGCATGGGCTCGGGCCTGCCCTCCAGCAGGGCGTAGGTCAGATACCGCAGCTGCACCTTCTCGACGCCCGCGAGCAGACCGCTCCCGCGAGCCCGCCGTACGCCCTCACGCGCTCCCGCGAACGCCTCCTCCACCTGACCCGACCAGTACCGCAGCCCCAGCCTCGCCCAGGCGACGAGCGGGTGGGCCACCGTGTCGGGGACCAGGTCGAGCCAGGCACGGGCCTGCCCCAACTCCCCGCGCGCGCAGTGGATCTCGGCGGCCAGGGCTCGGGCGGGCTGTGCGGCGGCGGCCCGTGTGCCACGGGTCCGGCTCCGTGCCTCGATCCGGCGGGCGGACACCAGGGCCCGGTCCCAGTCACCCTCCAGATAGGAGCGCACCATGGAGTGGTACCGCGCGGCGGTGCTGTCTCCCGCCCCCGTGTAGCGGTCGCCGAGCACGGCGGACAGGGCGTCGGCGAGGTCCGCGTGCGTGGCCGCGTCCCGCAGCCGGTCCAGGGTGTGCGCGCCGTTCTCGTCGGCCGTACCGTGCGCGTCGCGCGCACCGTCCTTGTCGGGCCCGCCGTTCTTGCCGGTCCCGCCGTTCGTCTCGGGCGGCAGGGAGCCGAGCGCGTTCAGCAGGTCGGCACGGCTGCTCGCGGAGGCGGCCAGCAGCCGCAGTTCCGCGGGCGAGGGCAGCGGCCCGGATCCGGACCGGCGGCCGGTCACCGGGACCTCGTGGGCGCCGCCGTCCGGCCGGTGCGCGACCCGGCCCAGCCCGTACGGACCGGCAAGGGCCGCGAATCCGGCGAGGGCGGGCAGGCGGGGGAGACCGTCGGCGCTCCGAGGACCCACGCCGTCGGCGTACGGCAACCGGTGCTCGTGCAGCGCCGCCAGCGCCCACACCCCGGCGACGTACGCCAGTCGGCCGCTCACGGCCCCGCCCCCGGGAGCCCCGCCCCCGCCCAGGCAGTCCCACAGGGGTTCGCCCAGGGCCAGCGCGCCGGCGTGGTCGGCGTGGCGCAGGCTCAACTCGGCGGACTCGTACAGCACACCGGGCGTCCTGCGGTCGTGCGGAGTCAGGCGCCGCAGCGCCGAGGAGTAGGCGCGGACCGACCGCGGCCAGTCGGACCTGGCGTCGGTGCGGGCCGCCGCCAGCAGCACCTCCACCGCGAGCGCGTCGTCCAACCTGGTCCCGGCGGCCGTCACATGGTCGGCCAGCCGGGGGTAACCGCCGCCCGCGGTCTCCGCGCCCAGCCGGTCGCTCAGCGACCTGGTGATCAGGGCGTGCAGCGACGACACGTCGTGGTGGGTGGGCAGCGCGCGCAGCGCGGCCGCGAGCGCGGGCACCGCGAACGACGCCGTGCCGTCCCCGTCCACGACCAGGATCCCGTCCCTCACCAGCGGGGTCAGGGCCCGGTCCAGGAGACCGGCCCGCCGGGGGCCGCCGGGCTTCAGCCGGTGCAGGTCGTCCAGCCGTATCTCGGCGTGCTCAAGGGTGCGCGCCACCGCCGCGGCGGCGGCCAGGGCGGTCGCGTCCGGCGGGCCGTCCGGCCAGCAGAGGCGGCGCAGTTGTGCCAGGTCCGCGGTGAGCCGCAGTGCCTCCCGCGGCACGGTCAGGCACACATGGCCGCCGAGTTCGAGGAGGTCGCCGTGCTCGTCCAGCGCGTCGAGCAGCGACAGCACGGCCTCGGGGGTGCCCGCCATCGGGCCCAGCGCACGCAGCACCGCCGTCACCAGGGCCGGTTCGACCGGCATGCCCAGCCGCCGTACGACCAGGGCCTCGACGTCGGCGGGCCGCAGTGGCGGCAGTTCGAGCAACCGGTCGGCCGCCGCCGCCAGTTGAGCGGCACCGCCGTCCTCGGGGCGTACCGGCCGGCCGGCCATCACCATCGGTACGCCGACCGGCGGGAACACCCGCAACAGCAGGCCGAGCGCGGAAGCCGTCGCGGAAGGTATCCGCTCGACGTCGTCGACCAGCAGCGCGAAGGGGGTGTCGCGGGCCGTGCTCGTGAGCGTCTCGCTGACGGTGGACAGCAGGGTCAACTCGCCGTGCTGCCCGCCGGGCTGACGCGGTGTCCGGCGGCCCGAGCTGATCCGGACGGTGCTCCGGCGGCTGTGGACCCGGGTGAGCGCGCTGTGGACGCCGTCGGCCAGGGCGCTCGCACCGGGCGCGCCCGCACCGTCGTGAAGTCGCAGCCGCAGGACCCGGGTGCCCTCCTCGGTCACCGCCGACCGTGCCTGTTCGAGCACGGCGGTCTTGCCCGTACCGGCCGCGCCGACGACCAGCAGGGCACGAGTGGGAGGACCCGCGGACGTCAGTGTCCGGGCCACCTCACGGATCTCGCTGTCCCTGCCCATGACAGATCCGCCGTCACGCACGCTCATGCCTCCCGATCCGGTGCCCCGCCGGTGGACGACCGCCAGGCGCAGGGGCGTTCACGGTGCCCTGGCTTCCCTGAGCGCACTGCCCGCCGGGCCGGCCCACAGGTGAACAGCCGCAGGTGAACGGCCACCGGCACATGACCATAATGGCTGTCGCCGGTCGAAGGCCCGGACACGGGCCGCCCGGCGCGGGCCGGCGAGGAGAGCGCGGTGGACCATGACTGCTCCGTCCGGAAACCCCTGGCTGCTCCACGGGGGAACGGCCGTGAGCCTGGACCGCACGACCGACCGGCTGGTCGGCCGCGCGCGGGAGTCGTACGAGGTCCACGGCGTCCTGAGTGATCCGGACGGGCCGCCTCTGGTGCTGGTCCGCGGTGAACGGGGAGCCGGGCGCACCGCGTTCGTGCACGCGGTCGGTGAACGGCTCCGTGCGCGGGGGACGGCCGTGCTCGCGCTGGACTGCGTGCAGGGCGACGACGCACGGCCGCTCCTGCTGGCGCTGCGGCTGATCATGGCGTTGGCGGAGCACCGGCCCGCGGCGGCACAGGTCTCGTCGGCGGCCGCGTCACCGGCGGCCGACGCGCTGCGGGCCGCCGAGCAGCGTGACGGGCGGACGATGGCCGGGCTGCTGCGTGCCGCTCTGGCACGGCCCGTCGCCGCGCCCGTGCTCGTGGTGATGGACGACCTCCAGCATGCCGACGCCGCTTCACTGGCCGTGCTCCGCGAGGCCAATCTCGCCCAAGTACCGTCCACCGTCCGGCTGTTGGTCTCGGCGGTGGGCCGCGGCCGTCCAGGTACGGGCGGCGTGGGCGAGGACACCTTCACCGCCCTGGCCGGCGTCCGGGGGACCCACACGGTCGTCCTGCCCCGTCTCGGCCCGGACGAGACCACCGCGATGGTGGCGCGGCGCCTGCGGGCCACCCCCGACACGAGCCTGGCCCGCCGCGTGCGGGACCTCACACGCGGGGTCCCCGGGGCGGTCGACGCCCTGCTGTCCGGATGGACGCGGCAGGGCGAGATCCGGGTCGCCGACGGCCATGCCTTCGTCGGCGCGAGGACGCCGGCACCGGTACTGCCGGACACCGACCGGTTCGTGACGGCGCTGGACGCGCTGGGGGAGCCGTGCCGGACGGTGGCCGGGGCGCTGAGCATCCTGTGGCCGCTCGGCGGACGGACCGCGGAGCTGATCGCGGCCTCGACCGGACTGTCCGCGGACGCGGTCGACGACGGGGTCCGCGCCCTGATCGCCGCGGAGATCGCCGAACCCCTGCCGGCGCCCGACGACGCCACCGCCACCGCCACCGCGGCTGAGACCGAGACCGCGACCGACCTCGCGACGGGGACCGCGACCGCGACACGAGGCTGGCGGCTCCGTCTTCCGCTGACCGCGCACGCCGTTCGCGAGCGGCTCGGGCCGCTGGAGCGCAGCCGCCTGTCCGCCACCGCCGTGGAGGCTCTGTGGGCCGACCGGGACGCGGCCCCCGCCCCGTACGCGCGAAGACCCTCGGTGGAGGAGGCGGCCCTGCCGCACGAGGCCGACGCGGTGGCCTACCTGGCCGACCGGGTCGCGGAGGCCGGGTCGCTCATCGACCTCGACCGTGCGGCCGCCGAACTGACGGCCGCGGCACGGACACTGCACCCGGACTCCGAGGGCAGGGGAGTGCTCCGGTGGTGCCGGGCGGCCGGCCACCTCGTCGAGCGCCCCGCCGACCGGGTCGCCGCCCTCCACCGGTACGCCAAGGCCGCCTACAACGCCGGGGACCACAGGACCGCCCGGACCATCGCCGAGTCGATCCTGCGCAACCTGGCGGACGTCCTCGATCCGCGGGCCCTGCAGGACACCGCGGCGCTCTTCACCGCGGCGACGGCCGACGACCTGGACTGGCGGGCGCTGTCCCGGCTGGCCACGGCGCGGTGGTGGGAGGAGCTGCGGCTGCCCGCCCTGGCCACCGTGACCGGCCGGGCCCTGGCCCTCGGCCAGCTGGAGAGGTGGCACGACGTCCTGGACCTGCTGTCACGCACGGAACCGGTGTGGACCGCCGATGCCGCCGTCCGTGCGAAGCCCGGCTACTTCCGCGCCGTGGCGGAACTGGCCCTGGGCCGCCCGGCGCGGTTCCGGGACGCACTGGCCTTTCCCGAGGCCCCGTACCTCGACGAGGGGCACGTGTACGCGCTCGTCACCGCCATGTCCGACGAACTGCTCAGCGGCCGGGACCTGGGCGCCGCGCAGAGCCTGCTGGACGCGCAGGGCATGGGAGCCGACGGGCTGCCGCCGCCCAGTCTGTTCCTGCGGCGCCACCTCCAGGGCCGGTGGGACGAGGCGCTGGAGGCGGCCCGCTGGATGCTGGCCAACAACCGGACCGGCACTCTCGCGGCGGACCGGCATCTGATCCCCGCGCGGACCTCGGGCATCCTGCTCGCCCGGGGCCGCACCACGAGCGCCCGGCGTCTCCTCGACAGCGCGCGCGGCCGTGCCGAGGGCCCGCTGGAGTACTCACTGGACGCCGCCGAGGCGGAGCTGCTGCGGACCCTCGGTGACCCGGCCGGTGCCGTGCGGGTGCTGCGTCACGGCCTGGACGCGGCGGCCGCCCGCGAGCACGTCGCCGGCACCGGCGAACTGTGGGCGGCGCTGGCCGAGGTGCACGCCGAAGAGGGGCGCACGGGCGAGGCGGCGACCTGTCTGGCGCGCCTCGAAGGAATCGCCGGCCGCTCGGGCAGCGGCCGGACACGGCTGAGGTATCTGCTCGCGTCGGCCGGGGTCCGGCGGCGGGACGATCCGGGCAGCGCGGCGCGGAGCCTGCGGGAGGCCGTGGAGCTGGCGCGCTCGCGCAGCCAGCCGTTCGAGACGGCGGTGACCCTGGTCGCCGCGGCCGACGCGGGCGCGGGCCCGCCCGAACTGCTGCACGAGGCCTACGAACTGTTCGGCCGCACCGGCGCCGCACTGTCGCGCTTCCGCACCAGGGCCGCCATGCGCGAGGCCGGGATCACCGTCCCCGGGCGCAGACAGGCCACCGACGAGAACGAGCAACTGCTGGCGACCCTGATCGCGGAGGGGCTCACCAACCGCCGGATCGCCACGGTGCTGCGGCTCAGCGAGGACGCGGTCGCCAACCGCCTGACCCGCCTGTTCACGCGCACCGGGCTCCGGTCCCGCACCGAGGTGGTCACGGCGGTGCTCACCAACTACCGCGTCCACGGGCACCCGGCGGCTTCGTAGACGGCGGCCGGAAGCGCGCTTGTTAGCCTTGAACGTGATCAGATACCCCATACCCACGCGGACTCCACGATGAGCACCGTCGCTTCCCCCGGGCCTGGCTCTCCCGGGGCTGGCTCCTCCGCGCCCGGTGCCTCCCCGCTCGGCGCCGCGACCACGCTCGCCGAACTCACCCGGGACCCCCACGCGCGACTGGCGCTGCTGCGCGCGCACGAGCCCGTGTCCTGGCTGCCCGAACTGGACGGCTGGCTGGTGACCCGGCGTGATCTCGCGCTGAGCGTGATGCGGGACGCCGAGACCTTCACGGTCGACGACCCCCGGTTCTCCACCGCGCAGGTCGTCGGGCCGAGCATGCTGTCCCTGGACGGCGCCCCGCACGCCCGCCACCGCGAGCCGTTCACCGCGCCCTTCCGACCCCGCGCGGTGCACGAGGGCTTCGCGTCGTTCATCGAGCGGGAGAGCGACCGGCTGATCACCGCACTGGCCCCGGCGGGCACCGCCGACCTGCGACGGGCCTTCGCGGGACCGCTCGCGGTCGCCGTCGTGACCGAGGCGCTCGGGCTGGTCGGCACGAGCACGGCCACGGTGCTCTCCTGGTACGACTCCATCGTGGCGTCGGTCTCGGACATCACCGCGGGACACGTGGCGGGCCCGGCCGGCACCGCGGCGTACGCCCGGCTGCGGGCCGCGGTGGAGGCCACCGTCGCCGACCGCGACGAGGCCTCGCTGCTCGTCTCGGCCGCCGGGCGGCTGACGGTGCCCGAAGTGGCGTCCAACGCCGCGGTCCTGATGTTCGGCGGCATCGAGACCACCGAGGGCATGATCACCAACGCGCTGCTGCACCTGCTGCGCCACCCCGGCCAACTCGCCCTCGTCCAGGCCGACTCGGAGCTGCTGGACAACGCGATCGAGGAGTCGCTGCGCCTCGAACCGGGCGCGGCGGTCGTGGACCGCTACGCCACCCGCGACACCGTCCTCGGCCCGGTCACCGTCCGCCGCGGCGACCTGGTCACGGTCTCCCTGACCGGCGCCAACCGCGACCCGGCGGTCTTCCCCGACCCCGACCGCTTCGACGTCCGCCGCGAGAACGCGCGCCTCCAACTGGCCTTCGCCCACGGCGCGCACCACTGCCTCGCCGCCCACCTGGCCCGCCTGGAGACCCGTATCGCCCTCAAGGACCTGCTGGCCCGCCTTCCCGCCCTGCGCCTCGACCCGGACCGTCCCGCCGCCGCGTCCGGCCTGGTCTTCCGCAAGCCGCTCAGCCTGCACGTCCGCTGGGACCGTCCCGTCTGACCGGTTCGGGCCCCGAGGGCCATTGCCGCCCGGTCCGAGTCGTCCGAATCTGGAGGCACGTGCCGGGCGGTGAGGAGGACGGGTGATGACGACGGACAGTGGCGCACCGGACGCCGAGCGGCGACGGCTGGCCGAGGCCGACGAGGGCACGGTGCCCTGGCGGCGCTGGGGGCCGTATCTGAGCGAGCGGCAGTGGGGGACGGTCCGGGAGGACTACAGCGCCGACGGCGAGGCCTGGTCGTACTTCACCCATGACCAGGCCCGCTCACGCGCGTACCGCTGGGGCGAGGACGGTATCGCCGGGGTCAGCGACGACAAGCAGCGGCTGTGCCTCGCCCTGGCCCTGTGGAACGGCCGTGACCCGATCCTCAAGGAGCGGATGTTCGGCCTGACCAACAGCGAGGGCAATCACGGCGAGGACGTCAAGGAGTACTACTTCCACCTCGACAGCACCCCCACCCACTCGTACATGAAGTTCCTCTACAAGTACCCGCAGGGGGAGTTCCCCTACGGCGACCTGGTCGCCGCCAACCGGGCCAGGGGCCGCCGGGACGGCGAGTACGAGCTGCTGGACACCGGGGTCTTCGACGAGGACCGCTACTTCGACGTGTTCGTCGAGTACGCCAAGGCGGGCCCGGAGGACCTGCTGGTCGAGATCACCGCGCACAACCGCGGTCCGGATCCGGCCACGCTGCACCTGCTGCCGACCCTCTGGTTCCGGCACACCTGGTCCTGGGCCGGCGGCACCGCCGTGCCGTCCCTGCGCCGGACGCCCGGCGGGATCCGCGCCGACCACGAGGAGCTGGGCACCCGTTGGCTGTACGGCGACACGGACGCACCGGCGCTGTTCACGGAGAACGAGACCGACAACGAGCGGATCTTCGGCAGCGCGAACCCCACCCCGTACGTCAAGGACGGCATCGGCCGGTACGTCGTCCACGGTGACACCGCGGCCGTGAACCCCGCAGGGACCGGCACCAAGGCGGCCCTGCACCAGGTGCTCACCGTGCCCGGCGGCGGCAGCGCCCGCGTCCGCCTGCGCCTGACCGACACCGAACCCGCCGATCCCTGGCGGGAGTTCGACGCGGTGCTGGACGCCAGGCGGGCCGAGGCCGACGCCTTCTACGAGGGAGTCCATCCGGAGGGGACGAGCGAGGACGAGCGGCGGCTGGTCCGGCAGGCGCTGGCCGGGATGCTGTGGAGCAAGCAGTACTACCACCTCGACGTCGAGCGCTGGCTGACCGAGCACGGCGTCGACCCGCTCGCCGCCGACCCCCGCGTCCGCAACAGCGCCTGGTACCACATGGTCAACGACGAGATCATGTCGATGCCGGACACCTGGGAGTACCCGTGGTTCGCGGCCTGGGACCTCGCCTTCCACGCGGTCGCCCTGGCCATGGTCGACATCGGGTTCGCCAAGGGCCAGCTGGACCTGCTGCTGCGCAGGCTCTGTCTGCATCCCAACGGCCAGATTCCCGCGTACGAGTGGAACTTCGGCGACGTCAACCCGCCGGTGCACGCCTGGGCGACCCTCTTCGTCTACGAACTGGAGAAACAGCGCACCGGACACGGCGACCGGGCCTTCCTGGAGAACGCCTTCCACAAGCTGACGAAGAACTTCACCTGGTGGCTCAACCGCAAGGACGCCGACGGCAACAGCGTCTTCCAGGGCGGCTTCCTCGGCCTCGACAACATCGGCGTCTTCGACCGCAGCGCGCCCCTGCCGACCGGCGGACAGCTCGACCAGGCCGACGGCACCGCCTGGATGGCGCTGTACTGCCAGAACCTCCTGGAGATCGCGGTCGAACTGGCCGCGGACAACCCGGTGTACATCGAGCAGGCGCAGACGCTGTTCGAGCACTTCGCGTGGATCGCGGTCGCCATGAACCGCGTCGGCAAGGACAACGAGAGCCTGTGGGACGAGGAGGACGGCTTCTTCTACGACGTGCTGCGCCTGCCCGACGGCGACGCGGTCCGGCTCAAGGTCCGCTCCCTGGTCGGGCTGATCCCGCTCGCCGCCACCAGCGTGGTCGGCGGCTGGGCCGACCGGCGCTTCCCCGAACTGGTCTCGGGGGCGCGGGAGTTCATCGACCGCCACCCGGCCGTGCGGGCCGTCCTCGCCTCCCGGCACGTCCAGGGGCCCGGCGTGGGCGGACGGCATCTGTTCGCCCTGTTCGGCGAGGACCGGCTCCGGCGGGTCCTGGCCCGCATGCTCGACGAGGAGGAGTTCCTCGGCCCGTACGGTATCCGCTCGCTCTCCCGCCACCACGCCGCGCACCCGTACACCTTCCAGGTACAGGGGCGGACGTACGGTGTCGGCTATCTGCCCGCCGAGTCGGACTCGGGCATGTTCGGCGGCAACTCCAACTGGCGCGGCCCGGTGTGGTTCCCGGTCAACATCCTGCTGGTGCGCGCCCTGCTGAACCTGCACGCCTATCACGGCGAGGACTTCACCGTGGAGTGTCCGACCGGATCGGGGCGCCGGATGACCCTCTACGAGGTCGCCCGTGAGATCTCCGACCGGCTCACCGCGACGTTCCTGCGCGGGCCGGACGGCCACCGCCCGGTGCACGGCGCCCAGGCGAAGTTCGCCAAGGACCCGCACTGGAAGGACCTGCTGCTCTTCTACGAGTACTTCCACGGCGACAACGGCGCCGGCCTCGGCGCCTCCCACCAGACCGGCTGGACCGGGCTGGCCGCCGTCACCGCGACCCTGTTCCGGCTGGTCGGCTCGGGGGACTGGGGCGCCCTGCGCGAGGAGCCCCTGTCATGACGGTCGTCCACGAGATCAACACCCTGATCTGGCTCGGGGAGCTGAGCGAGCGGTACGGGCGGCGCGTCACCCTGGGCGGGGTGCCCGGCGAGGTCTGGGACGAGGTCGCACGGCCCGGCATCGACACCGTGTGGCTGATGGGCGTGTGGGAACGCAGCCCGGCCGGACTGCGGATCGCCCTGCGCGACGAGGGACTCCGGGCGTCGTTCCGCGAGGCACTGCCCGATGTCACCGACGCGGACATCACCGGATCCCCGTACTGCGTACGGAACTACGTCGTCGACGCGTCGCTCGGCGGACCGGCCGGGCTGGCCGAGGCACGCGCCCAACTCGCCGCACGGGGACTGCGGTTGATCCTGGATCACGTACCCAACCATGTGGCGCCCGACCACCCCTGGCTCACCGAGCGGCCCGACTGCCTGATGCGGGGCACCGCCGACGACCTGGCCCGCGCGCCGGACGCCTTCGTCGAGGCCGGCGGACGGATCTACGCCCGGGGCCGCGACCCGTACTTCCCGCCCTGGCCGGACGTGGTCCAGCTGAACGCCTTCAGCGACGGGCTGCGCGCGGCGGCCGTGGACACCCTGGTGTCCATCGGCGACCAGGCGGACGGCGTGCGCTGCGACATGGCGATGCTCCTGCTGAACGACGTCTTCGCGAAAACCTGGGGAGAGCGGGCCGGCAAGCCGCCCGAGGACGACTTCTGGGCGTACGTCCTGCCACGGGTGCGCGCACACCACCCGGACCTCCTCCTCGTCGCCGAGGCGTACTGGGACCTCGAAGGGGAACTCCAGCGCCAGGGCTTCGACCACTGCTACGACAAACGCCTCCACGACCGTCTGCTCCACGAGGACGCCGCGTCCGTCCGCGCCCATCTGCGGGCCGACCCCGGCCACCAGCACGGCCTGGTCCGCTTCCTGGAGAACCACGACGAACAGCGGGCCGCCGCCTGCCTGCCCGGTGGGCGCGGGCGCGCGGCGGCCGTGGCCGTGGCGACCCTGCCCGGCGCGACACTCTGGCACGAGGGGCAGTTCGAGGGGCGCCGGGTCCGCCCGCCGGTGTTCCTCACCCGCAGGCCCCGGGAGCCCGTCGACGAGCCGCTCCACGCGTTCTACGGCAGTCTGCTGCCCGCCGCGGACGCCGTACGCCGGGGCACGTGGCAGCTCCTGGAGCCGACCGGCTGGCCGGACGACGACACCCACCGCGACCTGCTGGCCTGGACGTGGACGCATCCGGACGCGCGCCACCTGGTCGTCGTCAACCACTCCGACCGGCCGGCCCAGGCGCGCGTGCCCCTGCCGTGGGACGACCTGCGGGGCCGCCGCCTGCTCCTGACAGACCTGCTCACGGCCCGGACGTACGACCGCGACGGCGACGAGCTGGCCGACGCCGGTCTGTACGTGGCACTGGACGCCCGGCACAGCCATGTCCTCGCCGTCGAGCCGTCGAGGGCGGCCCTCACCGGCCGGGAGCCCCCGCGCGCAGTCCGTCCATGACGAGGTCCAGGAGGCGGTCGGCGCGCGACTGCCAGTCCCCGTGGGGGTCGAGCTGCCACAGGCCCGCGATGGCGAGGAGGAAGTCGTCGCCGGTGATTCCCGGGCGGATGGTGCCGGCCTCCTCGTTGGTGCGCAGGAGCAGCTCCGCCGCTGCCGTCACCGGAGCGGGTTCCGGTTTCGCCGGGCTGTTCGGCGCGCTGGTGGCCTGCCGGATCGCGTCCGCCAGACCTGCCTTGGTCATGGCGAAGCGGGCCAGGTGGTCCATCCACGCACGCAGGGCCCGGTCGGGCGCGTACCGGCAGAGCAGCTCGGTGGCGGCCTCGGCGACCTGCTGCATCTCGTGGCGGTAGATCTCCAGGACGAGCGCCTCGCGGTTGGGGAAGTTGCGGTAGAACGTGCCCTGCCCGACGCCCGCCTTCTTGGCGATCACGCTGAGCGGCGCGTCCGCGCAGAGCGTCAGCTCGGCCACGGCCACTTCCAGGATGCGCTCGCGATTTCGCTGTGCGTCGGAGCGCAGAGGTGTGTCCTTCTTCTGCTGCACTCGTCCTCCTCACGGGCTCGTGGCCGAAACCCGTCCTTGCTAAGCGGACAGCTGTCCATTACGTTTTCCGAGTGAGCGGACAACTGTCCGGTTAGGTCCACCTTACTAGTGGGTGGCCTCTGTGGACAGTGGTCGGCGGCCGGGGCCGGCCCTCCCTGCGCGCATCCTGCACGCTTCTGGCCCGCCGCCGCTACACGGCGTCCTCTCCCCCCGTCTTCCCGATGTCACATCCCCCCACCCGATCCCGAGCACCACGTCTTTGTGTTTTCCGTTCTCTCTGCCTGCCGGACCGTCCGCGCGACGGGGTCCGGGAATGCGAAAGAAGGCTGATCATGGCCGCAGCGCCCACGTCGACGTACAGCGCCGTCACGCTGAACATCAACGGCGAGAAGCACACGCTGACCGTCGACCACCGCACCACGCTCCTCGACGCCCTGCGTGAGCGCCTCGATATGACCGGTACCAAAAAGGGCTGTGACCAGGGTCAGTGCGGCGCCTGTACGGTCCTGATCGACAAACGCCGCGCCGTCTCCTGCCTGCAACTGGCGGTGGCGGCCGAGGGCCGGGAGATCACCACCATCGAGGGTGTCGCCGAGGGCGACCAACTGCACGCCGTGCAGCAGGCGTTCCTCGACCTCGACGGATACCAGTGCGGCTACTGCACGCCTGGCCAGATCTGTTCGGCCGTAGCCGTCATCGAGGAGCACGCCGCCGGCTGGCCGAGCGCCGTCACCGACGACGTACGCCCCGAGGCGGGACCACCGCCCCTGACACCCGACGAGATCCGGGAACGGATGAGCGGGAACCTGTGCCGCTGCGGCGCCTACGTGTCGATCGTGCAGGCCGTCGCCCGCGCCGCCGAGGCCGACGCGGCCGCCCGTGCCGCGGACGGCGACCTCACCGCGCGGAGCACGCCCGCCGTGAAGCACGAGGGGGCGGCGGCATGAAGGAGTTCACCTACGAGCGCGCCGACGACGTCTCCGGCGCCCTGGCACTGCTCGACGCCGACCCCGACGCCCGCTTCCTGGGCGGCGGCACCAACCTCGTCGACCTGATGAAGACCGGCGTGGAACGCCCCGGCCGCCTCGTCGACGTGCGCGAACTCCCGCTGGACCGCGTCGAGTCCACCGAGGACGGCGGCCTGCGCATCGGCGCGACCGTCACCAACAGCGACCTCGCCGCGCACCCCGAGGTGCGGCGCGCCTACCCGGCGCTGACGCAGGCCGTGCTGGCCGGCGCCTCCGGGCAGCTGCGCAACATGGCGACCGTCGGCGGGAACCTGCTGCAGCGCACCCGCTGCGGCTACTTCGCCGACGTGACCAAGCCGTGCAACAAGCGGGTCCCCGGCAGCGGTTGCCCCGCGATCCAGGGCGAGCACCACAACCACGCGATCCTGGGCGCCTCCGACCACTGCGTGGCCACCCACCCCTCCGACATGGGAGTCGCGCTGACGGCCTTCGACGCCGTCGTGCACTACGAGACGGCCGACGGCACGGGTCAGCTGCCCCTCACCGAGTTCTATCTGCCGGTGGGTGACACCCCGCACCGGGAGACCGCCCTGCCGCCGGGAGCGCTGATCACCGGCGTGACCCTGCCACCCGCCCCGGTGGCCGCCAACTCCCGCTACCGCAAGGTGCGCGAGCGTGCCTCGTACGCCTTCGCGATCGGCTCGATCGCCGCCGCGCTCGACGTCCAGGACGGCGTCGTACGGGACGTGCGCCTGGCCTTCGGGGCGGTCGCGTCCCGGCCGTGGCGTGCCCACGCGGCCGAACAGGCCCTGATCGGCGGTCCGGTCGACGCCGAGGCCTTCGCCGCGGCCGCCGACGCCGAACTGGCGGCCGCCCGGCCGCTGCCGCACAACGGATACAAGGTGACCCTGATGCGCAACCTCGTCGTGGCCGTGCTGAGCGAACTCGCCGAGGAGGCCGGCCGATGACCACCACCACGACCGGGATCAGGGCGGTCAAGGCCGTCGGCAGCGCGCACACCCGCGTGGAGGGCCGCGACAAGGTCACCGGAGCCGCCCGCTACGCCGGCGAGATCCCCTTCACCGAGCTGGCCCACGGCTGGCTGGTGCTGTCGACGATCACTCGAGGGCGCATCAGCTCGATCGAGGACGCCGCCGTCCTGGAGATGCCGGGCGTCCTCGGCGTCCTGCACCACGGGAACGCCCCGCGGGTCGACATCGACTACACGAGCATGCTCGGCATGTCGCCCGACCCGACGATCGCCGTCTTCCAGCACGACCGGGTGCCGCACGCCGGGTGGCCGGTGGCGCTGGTCGTCGCCGAGACCTCCGAGCAGGCCAGGGAGGCCGCCGAGGCGCTGGTCGTGCATTACGAGGAGGAAGCGCACGACGTCACCTTCTCCGGCGACCACCCCGACGCGTACTCGATCGCCGGCGCCGGCGGTCCGGGCGTCACGGGGAAGGGGGACCTCGAAGCCGGACTGGCCACGTCCGCCTTCGTCGTGGACTCCGAGTACTCCACGCCGGAGGAGCACCACAACTCGATGGAGCCCCACGCGGCGACGGCCCACTGGGACGGCGGCCGGCTGGAGGTCGTGGACTCCAACCAGGGCACCATGTGGGTCGCGGCCGAACTCGCGAATCTCTTCTCGCTCGACCCGGCCTCGGTGCGGGTGCGCTCCGAACACGTCGGCGGCGGCTTCGGCAGCAAGGGCGTCCGCGCGCACCAGGTGGCCGCGGTGATGGCGGCGACCGCCCTGTCGCGCCCCGTCCGCGTCGTCATGACACGGCGTCAGATGTTCTCGCTGGCCGGCTACCGCAGCCCCACGACCCAGCGGGTGCGGCTCGGCGCCGACGCCGAGGGGCGGCTGCGCGCGCTGGACCACAGCTGCCTGAGCCTCACCTCGACCGTGCACGAGTTCATCGAGTCGGGCGCCGGTCCGGCGCGGACGATGTACGACGCGCCCGCCCACCACACCGCCAACCGGGTCGTACGGCTCGATGTGCCGAGCCCGACCTTCATGCGTGCTCCCGGTGAGGCGCCGGGGTCGTTCGCGCTGGAGTCGGCGTTCGACGAGCTCGCCGAGAAGACCGGCATCGACCCGATCGAACTGCGTCTGCGCAACGAGCCCGAGGCGGGTCCGGTCTCCGGGCTGCCGTTCAGCACCCGCAACCTGCCCGAGTGCTTCCGGGAGGGCGCCCGCAGGTTCGGCTGGGCCGACCGTGACCCGCGTCCCGGTGTGCGCAGGGACGGGCGCTGGCTGCTCGGCACCGGGACGGCGGCGGCCTCCTTCTTCGCGGGAGCGGCGCCCTCCACGGCGGCCGCGACCGCGGAGGCGGACGGCACCTTCACCGTGCGGATCAACGCGGCGGACATCGGAACCGGAGCACGGACGGCGCTGACCCTGGTCGCCGCCGACGCCCTCCAGGTGCCGACCGACCTGGTGCGCGTACGGATCGGCGACAGCGACTTCGGCCAGGCGATGATCGCCGGCGGTTCGATGGGCACCCGCTCGTGGGCCTGGGCCGTCACGGCCGCCGCCGAGGAACTGCGGGAGCGGGTGGCCCTGAGCGACGGCATCCCGCCGGAGGGCATCACGGTCCGCTCGGACACCACCGCGGCCGTCGGAGCCCTCACGCAGAAGGAGCGGCACTCCTTCGGGGCGCAGTTCGCCGAGGTCGCCGTGGACGTGGCCACCGGAGAGGTGCGGGTGCGCCGGATGCTCGGCGTCTTCGCCGCCGGCCGGATCGTCAACCCGCTCACCGCCCGCGGCCAGCTCACCGGCGGGATGATCTGGGGCATCTCCATGGCCCTGCACGAAGAGGCCGTCAGGGACCAGAACACCGGCGCCCTCTACGGCGCCGACTTCGCGGGCTATCACGTCGCCTCGAACGCCGACGTGCCGCTCGTCGAGGCGGACTGGGTGGACGACCCGGACCCGGACGACCCGGTCGGGATCAAGGGCATCGGCGAGATCGGCATCGTGGGGGCCGCGGCGGCGATCGCCAACGCCGTCTGGCACGCGACCGGTGTACGCCACCGGAGCCTGCCCATCCGGCCCGACCGCGTGCTCACGGCAGGCTCGCATGCTTGACATCGCCGACGAGCTGGCCCGCTGGACCGAGGAGGGCCGGGAGTTCGCGGTCGCCACCGTCGTGTCCGTCGGCGGCAGCGCGCCGCGCGGGCCGGGCGCGGCCCTCGCCGTCGACAGCGAGGGCACGGTCATCGGCTCGGTCTCCGGCGGCTGTGTCGAAGGCGCGGTGTACGACCTGTGCGTCCAGGCGCTCCAGGACGGCGAGAGCGTCGTGGAGCGGTTCGGCTACAGCGACGAGGACGCCTTCGCGGTCGGACTGACCTGCGGCGGGGTGCTCGACATCATGGTCACCCCGGTCGGCGCGCAGGCACCGGCCCGCGAGGTGCTCCGGTCGGCCCTGGTGGCCGCCGCCGCGGGCGAGCCCAGGGCGCTGGCGCGGGTCGTCCGGGGCCCGGCCCGCCTCATGGGCAGGGCCCTGCTGGTGCATCCCGACGGGACCTACGAGGGGTCGTACGGCAACGGCTCGGCGGAGCTGGACCGGACGGCCGCGGCCGAGGCGCGGGCGATGCTGGACGCCGGCCGGACCGGCACCCTCGACCTGGCGGAGGACGGCACGAACTGCCCCGGCGGGCTCACGCTGCTCGTCGAGTCGAACGTGCCACCGCCGCGCATGATCGTGTTCGGCGCGATCGACTTCGCGGCGGCGCTGGTGCGGGCCGGGAAGTTCCTCGGCTACCACGTGACGGTGTGCGACGCCCGTCCCGTGTTCGCCACCCGGGCCCGCTTCCCCGAGGCCGACGACCTCGTCGTCGACTGGCCGCACCGCTATCTGCGGGGTACCGCGACCGACGGGCGCACGGTGCTGTGCGTGCTCACGCACGACGCCAAGTTCGACATCCCCCTGCTGGAGCAGGCCCTGCGGCTGCCGGTCGCGTTCGTCGGGGCGATGGGCTCGCGCCGCACCCACGCGGACCGTGACCGCCGGCTGCGGGAGGTCGGCCTGACCGACCGGGAGCTGGGACGGCTCAGGTCGCCGATCGGGCTCGATCTCGGGGCCCGTACGCCCGAGGAGACCGCCCTGTCCATCGCGGCGGAGATCGTCGCGGCCCGGCGCGGTGGAACCGGCGTCCCCCTCACGAGCTCGCAGACCCCGATCCATCGCGACGGGGCACGGCGGGAGGCGGCGGAGGCCGCCTGACGACCCGTACGACCCGGCCCCGGCCACCCCGACCGCCGTGCGCGGCGAGCGGGTGTCCGGGGCCGACCCATGGGCCGGTGCGGCGGCGGATCCCGGCCCGCTGTCCCCGCCGCCTGCTGCCCGCCGCGCGGGGTCACCCGTCGGCCCGCCATGGCCGACCATGAGTCACCCGACGCGCGCCCGTGCCGTCGGGCAGTGGGCGGCGGCCGGTGCCACCGGCACGCCCGGATCGCATCGGCACGCGCGCGTCCACGGGCGAAAGAGGGACAGACGTCCTGGGCCCGCTGCCGCTCCACGAGCCCGGCGCCGAGCGTGGCCGCCATGTGGGCGCCGTACTCGGTACAGGCCCGTGCCCCGACGACCGCGACGGAGCGCAGCGCCCATAACCGCAGGCTGGGCAGCCCTCGCACCCACAGCCCCGCCGGCCTCGCGTCCCCGAGATCGTCCAGCTGCGCGGGCCACTCGGCGTCGCCGGGACACCCGAACCGTGTCCCGCCGGCAGGGGCGACCGCGCCCCTCGTGCACGGTTCCGGCCCACGTCTTCGTCCGCGAGCTCCGCCGTGGGCCAGCGGCGCGCGGCAGGCGGGCGAGGCCCGGTCGGGTATCTCGCCGGACGCCGCCGCACGCAGCGCCGTCCTCGTCTCCGGCGCGCCCCGGACCTCGCCCCTGGCGGTGTCGACGGGGCCGGCCACATCGCCGCGCGCCGCCTCCGCTGATCGCGTCCGGGTCTTGCCCGGTCGCCGGAAAGACGTCACACTGATACCGAACGAATGGTCGGTAGGGAAGCTGGTAATCGATGACCACGACACACTCCGCCGAGACGGCCCTCCCGGAGCAGTTGTTGCAGGAGCACTTCGACGCGACGATCGCGCGGGACCAGCGGATCGAGCCCCGCGACTGGATGCCCGACGGCTATCGCAGGACGCTCGTGCGGCAGATCGCGCAGCACGCGCACTCGGAGATCATCGGCATGCAGCCCGAGGGGGAGTGGATCACTCGCGCCCCGTCGCTGCGCCGCAAGGCCATCCTGTTCGCGAAGGTCCAGGACGAGGCCGGGCACGGGCTGTATCTGTACTCGGCCGCCGAGACGCTGGGCGCCGACCGCGCGGACCTGACCGAGCGGCTGATCGAGGGACGCCAGAAGTACTCGTCGATCTTCAACTACCCGACACCGACCTTCGCCGACGTCGGGGTGATCGGCTGGTTCGTGGACGGCGCGGCGATCTGCAACCAGGTGCCGCTGTGCAGGAGTTCGTACGGGCCCTACGCGCGCGCGATGGTGCGGATCTGCAAGGAGGAGTCGTTCCACCAACGGCAGGGCTACGAGCTGCTGTTGACCATGATGCGCGGCACCGTGGCGCAGCGGGACATGGTCCAGGACGCGGTGGACCGCTGGTGGTGGCCCTCGCTCATGATGTTCGGCCCGCCCGACGGCGACTCGCCCAACTCGGCGGCCTCGATGGCCTGGAAGATCAAGCGCCACACGAACGACGAACTGCGGCAGAGGTTCGTCGACATGACGGTCCCGCAGGCCGACAAGCTCGGTGTGACACTCCCGGACCCGGACCTGCGCTGGAACGCGGAGCGCGGCCACCACGACTTCGGCACCCCCGACTGGTCCGAGCTCAAACGAGTCATCGGCGGCGACGGACCGTGCAACGCACAGCGGACGGAGCGCCGCAGGTCCGCCCACGAGGAGGGCGCCTGGGTCCGGGAGGCGGCCACGGCCCACGCGGCCAAGCAGGCGCGGCGCGCGCGTGAACGCGAAGGAGCGGTGGCATGAGCGACTCCGTCCCGGGCGCCGCCCCGGAGCCCGGACAGGGCGCCTCCAGAGGCGACTGGCCGCTGTACGAGGTGTTCGTGCGCGGCAAGCGCGGGCTGAACCACGTCCACGTGGGGTCCCTGCACGCGGCCGACGACACCATGGCCCTCACCCACGCGCGCGACCTCTACACCCGCCGCAACGAGGGCGTCTCGATCTGGGTGGTGCGCTCGGAGCACATCGCCGCCTCCACCCGCGACGAGAAGGACCCGTTCTTCGCGCCGAGCGCCGACAAGGTCTACCGCCACCCGACTTTCTACGACATCCCCGACGACGTCCCGCACATCTGAGGAGCAGGGCATGAGCGACGACCATGTCTACCTGTCCCTCGCCGAGGGACACGAGGACGACGCCCGCTGGGCGTACGGCACCGGCTTCGAGGACCCGCTGCACGGGGTGGACACCACGGTGCCCGAGGGCGTCGACGCCGGCCGGCTGGCCGCGGACTGCGTGGCCCTCGCCGACGACGCCCTGGTGAGTGCCCAGCGGCTGGCCGAGTGGACCACCCGCGCCCCCGAACTGGAGGAGGAGGTCGCGCTCGCCAACATCGGCCTCGACCTCCTCGGCCAGGCCCGCCTGCTGTACGCGCGAGCGGGCCAGGCCGACGGCACCGGGCGCGACGAGGACGCGTACGCCTACTTCAGGGACGCGACGGACTTCCGGAACGTACGGCTGGCCGAACTGCCGGGCGGCGACTTCGCGTTCTCGGTCGTGCGGCTCCTCATGCTGTCCAGCTGGCGGCTCGCGCACTTCGAGGCACTGTCGTCGCACCCCGACCCGGTCCTGGCGGCCGTCGCCGCGAAGGGCGTCAAGGAGCTGACGTACCACCGGCAG
Organism: Streptomyces sp. CWNU-52B; assembly: GCF_047444975.1. Taxonomy (NCBI): domain Bacteria; kingdom Bacillati; phylum Actinomycetota; class Actinomycetes; order Kitasatosporales; family Streptomycetaceae; genus Streptomyces; species Streptomyces sp. CWNU-52B. The sequence continues at coordinate 167,653 of NZ_JBLFJV010000011.1, forward strand.
TACGCGGCCGAGTGGGTGGTGCGGCTGGGCGACGGTACGGACGAGTCGCACCGTCGTACGCGCGGGGCGCTGGAGCAGGTCGCGCCGTACCTGGGCGAGTTGTTCACGGCGTACGACGTACGGGACGAGGTGGTCGCCGTACTGCGGCAGGTCACGGAGACGGCCGGACTGCCCATGCCGGTGTACCGGCCGCTGCCCGAGGCCGGCCGGAGCGGGGAGCACACGGAGCATCTCGTGCCGCTGCTGGCCGAGTTGCAGAGCGTGGCCCGCGCGCATCCGGAGGCGACATGGTGACCGTACCGACAGATCTGTCCATGGACGTACGGCGCGCCCGGCGCATCGCCGAGCAGGTGCCGGACCCCGAACTGCCCATGCTCACCCTGGCCGACCTCGGCGTCCTGCGCGAGGTCCAGGTGACCGGGGACGGCACCGCGGTCGCGAGCCTGACGCCGACCTACTCGGGCTGTCCCGCGATGGCCGAGATGCGGGCGGACGTGGCGGCACGGCTGCGCGGCGCCGGCTTCGCGCGCGTGGAGATCCGTACGGTCCTGGACCCGCCGTGGACCAGCGACTGGATCACCCCGGAGGGCCGTCGCAAGCTCACCGAGCACGGGATCGCGCCGCCGGGAGCCGCACCCCGGCACGCGGCGGGTCCGGTGCCTCTCGTGCTGACGCCCACCCGCCGCACGGTGGCGTGTCCGCTCTGCGGTTCGGCGGACACCGAGGAGACCTCCCGTTTCGCCGCCACGTCCTGCAAGGCGCTGTGGCGCTGCCTCGCCTGCCGCGAGCCGTTCGAGTACGTCAAGGAGATCTGATGCAGGGGATGCAGGGGATGCAAGGGGCGGAACAGCCGGCGCAGGAGAAGCAGCAGGGGAAGCAAGGGGGAGGCCCCGCTTCCGCTTCTGCGGTGTCCGCGGTGTCCGCGGTGCGTCCGCGGGTGCGTCGCCGCCCGGCCTTCCACCCCCTGCGCGTCGCCGCCGTGCGGCCGCTGTGCGAGGACGCGGCCGCCGTGAGCTTCGAGATCCCGGCCGGGCTGGCGGCGGAGTTCACCTTCGCGCCCGGACAGTCGCTCACCCTGCGGCGCGAGGTCGGGGGACGCGACGAGCGGCGTTCGTACTCGATCTGTTCCGCGGCAGGTTCGGCGCCCCGCATCGGCGTGCGCGTGGTGCCGGGCGGACTGTTCTCGGCGTGGCTCGTGCACGAGGTGCGCCCGGGGGACACCGTCGAAGTGATGGCCCCCACCGGCACGTTCACCCCCGACCTCAGTACGCCAGGCCACCATGTGCTGATCGCGGCCGGCTCCGGTGTCACGCCGATGCTCTCCATCGCCGAGTCCGTCCTGGCGGCGGATCCGCGCTCGACGGTGACCCTCTTCTACGGCAACCGGCGCACGGACACCGTGATGTTCGCCGACGAGCTGGCGGATCTGAAGGACCTGTATCCGGCGCGGTTCCAGCTCGCGCACGTGCTGTCCAGGGAGCCCCGCGAGGCCGAGCTGCTGTCGGGCCGCCTCGACGCGGAACGCCTCTCGGCGCTCGTCGGCTCGCTGGTCGACGTGACGGCGGCCGACCACTGGTGGCTGTGCGGACCGCAGGGCATGGTGGCCGACGCCCAGCGGGTCCTCGGCGGCCTGGGCGTGCCCGGCGACCGCGTCCACCGGGAGCTGTTCTACGCCGAGGACGAGCCCGCACGAGAGGTACGTCACGAAGAGGCCGCCGTGCTGGGGCCCGTCAGCCAGGTCACCGTCACACTCGACGGGCGCTCCACCACCTCGGCCCTGGTCAGGGACCGGAGCATCCTCGAAGGCGCCCAGCGGACCCGCCCCGATCTGCCCTTCGCCTGCAAGGGCGGGGTCTGCGGCACCTGCCGGGCCCTGATCACCGACGGCAAGGCCGACATGCGCCGCAACTTCGCGCTGGAGGACGCCGAGGTGGACGCGGGCTATGTCCTGACGTGCCAGTCGTATCCTGTCTCGGAGACACTGACGGTGGACTACGACAGCTGACGTGAAGCCGAGTGCCGCGGCGGGGGTCTCGACGTCGGCCCCGCGCGTCTTCGCGAACATCGACTCATAAGTCGGCCTTATGGGGTCATAGATCCAACCCGGCTACTGACTTAGGCTAGCCTTAGTTTAGGCTCCCGGTGAGTACTCCTGATCACCGCTCGAAGGGAACCTGATCATGCCTCGCCCCCTGCGGGTAGCCATAGTCGGAGCCGGCCCCGCCGGGATCTATGCCGCCGACGCGCTGTTGAAGTCCGCAGTGGCCGTCGAGCCCGGTGTCTCCATCGACCTCTTCGAGCGGATGCCCGCCCCGTTCGGCCTGATCCGCTACGGCGTGGCCCCCGACCACCCGCGCATCAAGGGCATCATCTCGGCCCTGCACCAGGTGCTCGACAAGCCGCAGATCCGCCTCTTCGGCAACGTCGACTACCCGGGCGACATCAACCTGGACGACCTGCGCGCCTTCTACGACGCGGTGATCTTCTCCACCGGGGCGACGGCCGACCGGGCCCTGGACATACCCGGTGTGGGCCTCGACGGCTCGTACGGCGCGGCGGACTTCGTCTCCTGGTACGACGGGCACCCGGACGTGCCGCGGACCTGGCCGCTGGAGGCCGAGAAGGTCGCCGTTCTCGGCGTCGGCAACGTCGCACTCGACGTGGCGCGCATCCTCGCCAAGACCGCGGAGGAACTGCTGCCGACCGAGATCCCGCCGAACGTCCACGAGGGGCTCAAGGCCAACAAGGCCCTGGAGGTCCACGTCTTCGGCCGCCGGGGTCCGGCGCAGGCCAAGTTCAGCCCGCTGGAGCTGCGGGAGCTGGACCACTCGCCGAACATCGAGGTCATCGTCGACCCCGAGGACATCGACTACGACGACGGCTCGATCGCGACCCGGCGCGGCAACAAGCAGGCCGACATGGTCGCCAAGACCCTGGAGAACTGGGCGATCCGCGATGTGGGCGAGCGGCGGCACAAGCTGTTCCTGCACTTCTTCGAGTCGCCGACCGAGATCCTCGGCGAGGACGGCAAGGTCGTCGGCCTGCGCACCGAGCGCACCGCCCTCGACGGCACGGGCAACGTCAAGGGGACCGGCGAGTTCAAGGACTGGGACCTCGGCGCGGTCTACCGTGCCGTCGGCTACCTGTCCGACAAGCTGCCCAAGCTCCCCTGGGACGTCGACTCCGGCACGGTCCCGGACAAGGCGGGCCGGGTGATCGAGGAGACCGGCGACCACCTGCGGTCGACGTACGTCACCGGCTGGATCCGGCGCGGTCCCGTGGGCCTCATCGGCCACACCAAGGGCGACGCCAACGAGACGGTCGCGAGCCTGCTCGACGACCACACGAACGGCCGTCTGGGCACTCCCGCCTCGCCGGACCCGGAGTCGGTGGACGCGTTCCTGGCCGGCCGGAACGTCCGCTACACCACCTGGGAGGGCTGGTACCGCCTGGATGCCGCCGAGAAGGCGCTGGGGGAGCCCCAGGGGCGCGAACGGGTGAAGCTCGTGGAGCGTGAGGACATGATCGAGGCGAGCGGCGCGTAGGCGCGGGAGCGCTGATTTTCCAGATCCCCAGGAGTGGCCCCGCTGTGACAGCGGGGCCACTCCCTTTTTGTGCCGCCCCGGGTGGCGGCTTGCTTTGTGAAACCGATCGGTTTACCGTCTGGGCATGGACGGAAACCGATCGGTTTCCGCGTGCTGAGGTTCGGAGAGTGTCATGACCGCAATCGAGGGTTCCGTCGTCCTGGTGACCGGCGGCGGCCGGGGCATCGGCAAGGCGCTGGTGGAAGGACTCTTCGACCGGGGAGCCAGGAAGGTGTACGCCACCGCCCGCGACCCGCGCACCGTCACGGACCCCCGGGCCGTGCCGCTGGCCCTGGAGGTCACCGACCCCGAGTCCGTCGCGGCGGCCGCGGAGCAGGCGGGCGACGTCACCATCCTGATCAACAACGCGGGCGTCTCCATGAGCACGTCGTTCCTGGAGTCGCCGGTCGAGGACATGCGCAAGGACTTCGAGACCAACTTCTACGGGCCGCTGCTCACCGCCCGTGCGTTCGTCCCCGTGATCGAGCGCAACGGCGGCGGCCACATCCTGAACGTCCACTCGGTGCTGTCGTGGATCGGCCTGGCCGGCTCGTACAGCGCGTCCAAGGCCGCGCTCTGGTCCCAGACCAACTCCCTGCGGCTGGACCTCGCCCCGCGGGGGATCGGCGTGACGGGTCTGCACGTCGGGTATGTCGACACGGACATGACCGCGTCGATCGACGCGCCCAAGTCCTCTCCCGTGGACGTGGCGGCCCAGGCGCTCGACGGCATCGCGAGCGGGGCCTTCGAGGTGCTGGCCGACGACCTGACCCGGCAGGTCAAGTCCGGCCTCTCGGGCGACCTGTCGGTCCTGTACCCGCAGTTGGTCGCCTGACCGCCCCGGTACACTGATCGGTTTCCCGTTGTCGTGCGCCGGAGGTAGCCTCGCTCCCATGGCCACCAGTACGGACAAGACATCCACGAGGGACCGGCTGCTCGACGCGGCGATGGAACTCTTCTACCGCGACGGCGTCTCCCTCGGCGTCGAGGCGCTGTGCCGGGCGGCCGGGGTGTCCAAGCGCTCGATGTACCAGCTCTTCGCGAGCAAGGACGAGGTGCTCGCGGCGAGCCTGGAGCGGCGTGCGCCGGAATACGGCCGGATGCTCCACCTCGGCCCCGAGGACCCCCGGCCGCCCAGGGAGCGGATCCTGTACGTCTTCGAGCAGTTGGAGCGGGCGTCGGTGGCGGACGACTACCGGGGCTGTCCGTTTCTGTCGGCCATGGTCGAGCTGAAGAACCCCGAGCACCCGGCGAGCGTCGTGGCCCTGCGGGTCAAGGGCCGGCTGGTCGAGGCGTTCCGGGCGGACGCCGAGCACGGCGGAGCCCACGACCCCGACCTCCTGGCCCGCCAACTCACCCTGGTCTTCGACGGGGCGAGCGCCAGGGCGGGCGCGAAGGCGGAAACCCTGGAGGGCCTGACGACATCGACAGCCAAAGCCCTCCTGGACGCGGCAGGAGTGAAGTAGCCACCCCTGAGCGTCCCCGCCCCTTCAGGGACGCGGGGAACGGCGCGCCAAGCCCCCACGCTCCCACAGAACCCAGCCAAGGCCCGGCCCCGCCCTTTCAGGGACGCGGGGAACGGCGCGCCGAGCCCCCACGCTCCCGCAGAACCCAGCCAAGGCCCAGCCCCGCCCCTTCAGTGGCGCGGGGAACGGCGCGCCGAGCCCCCACGCTCCCGCAGAACCCAGCCAAGGCCCAGCCCCGCCCCTTCAGGGGCGCGGGGAACTGCGCGAAAGGCCCCCACCGTCCGGCAGACGACCGACAAGCTCAGCCCACCCCCCTCGACGAACCCCACGTCACCCCCGGGCCGAACGGCCGATCGACTCCACCAGTGGCAGCACCCGCCGCGGCACCCTCTCCCGCAGCACCACCTCCGTCCGCGTGCGCACAACCCCCGGCAGGCTGATCAACGACTGGATCACGTCCTCCAGATGCCCGTTGTCCCGCGCGACCACCCGCGTCAGCAGATCCCCGCCACCGGTGATCGAGAACGCCTCGATGATCTCCGGCACGGCGGCCAGCGCGTCCCCCACGTCGTCGAGATTCCCCTGGGTGACCTCGATGTGCACGAACGCGAGCACCGGATGCCCCAGTGCCGCCGGGGAGAGTGAAGGCCCCGTCCCGGTGATCACCCCGTCCCGCTCCAGCCGGTCGAGCCGCGCCTGCAGCGTCCCGCGGGCGACCCCGAGGACACGGGCGTACTCCCGCACGCTGGTGCGCGGCTGTTCGAGGAGAAGCCGGAGGATACGGGTGTCGAGCTCGTCCACGGCCATGGTCCGTTGGCCTCCCTCTGGTCGCCGATGATCGTTCTCGACTGTACCAATGGCCCAGCATCTCGTCGGCCTGTTGAGCCACTGTCCCGCTCCCCCCTAACGTAGGGGTATTGATGGCGTCGTGACGCGCCGGACGGCAAGGAAGCCGCACCGGACCAACGGCGCCATTCCCATGCCCCCGGAGGTGCCGAGGGAGTGTGGTCGACGCGAGACGGGGGCGGGCTGCCGACGGTGAAGAAGATGTTCATGGCTCCGGATCCGGGCCTGGTACGGCTGCGGATCTCCCTGCGGGCGGTGCTCGGCATCGGCCTCGCCGTGACCGTGTCGGAGCTCGCCGGCCTCTCGCTGCCCGCCTCGATCACCGGCGGCCTCACCGCGCTCCTCGCGCTGTTCACGGTCGGCGACGCGACCGTGCGCGGCCAGGCGGTCACCACCGCCCTGCTCCCGGCCGTCGGCTTCCCCGTCCTGGCCCTCGCGGCGGTGCTGCACGCGGTACCGACCCCGCGCGACGCGATCTGGCTCGTGGTGATCTTCTGCGGGGTGTACGCCCGCCGCTGGGGTCCACGCGGCCACGCGCTCGGCATCTTCGCGTTCATGACCTTCTTCATCGCCCAGTTCCTGCACACGGTCCCCGCCGAACTGCCGCAGCTGTACACCGCGATGGCCCTGTCACTGGCCGCGGCCTCGGTGGTGCGGTTCGGCGCCTGGTGCGTCGAGAGGCGCACTCCGGCACCGGTCACGCCCATCGCACCGGCCGCCCGCGGCCTCCTGCGGCCGACCACCCGCCAGGCCTTCCAGGCGACGGCCGCCTGCGCCTTCGCGATCGCCGCGGGCCAGGTCCTCTCGCACGAGCGCTGGTACTGGGCCGTCGGCACCGCCTGGTGGATCTTCGTCAACACGTCCTCGCGCGGCGAGACCCTCGTACGCGGCTTCCGGCGCGTCCTCGGCACGGTCGCCGGCATCGCGGCCGGGCTGCTCGTCGCCGTACCCCTGGACGGCGCCCCGGCGCCCACGGCCGTGATCGTGGCCGTCTGCGTCTGGGGCATCTTCTACACCGCGCCGCTCTCGTACAGCTGGATGATGTTCTTCGTCACCGTGCTGGCCGGCCTGCTGTACGGACTGCTCGGTGTGCTGGATCCGGCCCTGCTGGCCCTGCGGGTCACGGAGACCGGCGTCGGCGCACTCGGCGCCGCGCTCGCCGTCGCCGTGATCCTGCCGGTCACCACGCACGCGGTCACCGACCGCTGGGTGGGCCAGGCGGTACGCGCCGTGCACGGCTGCACCGCGGCGGCGGCCCGGCGCCTCGCCGGTGATCCCGACGCCGATCCCGCGCCGCGGGCGGCGGAGCTGGAGGCACTGCTCGGCCGGGTCCGGTTCACGCTCGCGCCCCTCGTGCACCCCCTCAACCCGGCGCGGGCCCGCAAGGAACGCGCCCGTCAGGTGCTCGCGCTCCTCGACGACTGCGCCCGGGAGGCACGAGGTCTCGCGGCCGTCGCCGCCGACCCGGACGCCTCCCACGACGCACGCCTCACCGCCGCCTGCGGACGTGTGGAGACGGCGGTGGAGGTCCTGGTCGGGGCGGTCCCGGAACGCGCCGTGACGGTGACGACCGACGTGCCCGGCCACCACCCCGGGGCGGAGCAGGCCCTCGCCCACCTCCACGGCCTGGAACGGGCGCTCGCCGCCCTGGCCGCACCGCTGCGCGGCTCGCTCGTGAGCGCCTGAAGACCTGAAGACCTGAACTCCTGAGCGCCTGCCGTGCGGGCGGTCGCGCGGTGAGGCGCAGCAGGATTCGGCTTGGTCTAGGCCATTCGCTGCTACCGTCGCCCCCAAGTATCGGGAGCACCGAGAGGGGACGCAGTGGCGATCGGCGGCGGAGCGCGGCGACGGGCGTACATCGGCTCGTTCACGGCGGCGGGGGGCCTGGGCGTGCTCACCGCGTCGGTGGACGGGGAGAGCGGCGCGCTGACGCCGCTGAGCGCCGTGAACAGCGTCGCCGACCCCTCCTATCTGGCGCTGTCGCCCGGCGGGGACATGCTCTACGCGGTGAGCGAGACGACGCAGGGCGCGGTCGCCGCCTACCGGGTGAAGGGCGACGAACCGTCCCTGGCCGGCCCGTTGGTGCCGGTCGGGGGCAGCGGGCCCACCCATCTGAGCCTCTTCGACGGGCACGTGCTGACCGCCAACTACGGCTCCGGCAGCGTCAGCGCCCTGCCGGTGCGCCACGACGGGAGCCTCGGCGCCGTCTCCGGTGTGCTGCGCCACGAGGGCACCGGCCCGCACACGCAGCGCCAGCAGGGCCCGCACGCCCACCAGGTCCAGCCCGATCCGAGCCGCCGGTGGGCGGTGAGCGTCGACCTGGGCACCGACTCGGTGCGGGTGTGCGCGCTGCGCGACGGCACGCTCGCCCTGCACCGGGAGATCGCGCTGCGGCCCGGCTCGGGCCCCCGCCACCTGGCGTTCCACCCCGACGGCGAACGCGCGTACGTCCTCAACGAACTCTCGCCGACCGTCACCGCCTGCCGCTGGGACGCCGTCAGGGGCGCGCTCAAGCCGGTGGGGGAGTCGTCCGTGCTGCCCGACCTGCCGGACGCCGACGCCTATCCCTCCGGCATCGTCGTCTCGCCCGACGGCCGCTTCGTGTGGACCGCCACGCGCGGGCAGGACGTCGTCTCCGTGCTCGTGCCCGGCGCGCCCGACGAGGGGCTGAGGCTGGTCGCCACGGTGCCGTGCGGCGGCGTCTGGCCGCGCGCGCTCACCCTCGACCCGACGGGCCGTTTCCTGTACGTGGCCAACGAACGCTCGGGGAACGTCACGTGGTTCACGGTGGACCCCGGCACGGGCGTCCCGCGGCGCGGCGGGTCGGTCAAGGCACCGGCGGCGTCCTGTGTGGTGCTCGACTAGGGCATCTTCAGCGGACCACCTGGCGGGGTCCGCCGGAACCCCGAAGGGCCCGGCTCCGGAAGCGGAGCGGGCCCTTCGGGGTTGGTGCCTGCGCGGGGCCGCCTCGTCAGCGGACCGGCGCGCCCTGCGGCTGCGGCGGCGTGATGCCGAGCGCCGCCGTGTACTTGGCGAGCGCCAGCTTGCCGATCGCCGGGTACGCGCCCAGCGCCTCGGCGGCGGAACAGTCCGCCTCCTTCGCCGCCTCGTCGAGCAGACCCGGGTCGAGCTCGGGGCCGATCAGGTACGGGGCGAGCGCCAGCTGCTGGGAACCGGAGGAACGCAGCTGCTCGGCGATGGCCGCGATCGCGCCCTCCTCGTCCAGCGCCGCCGCCATCACGGGCACAGCGAGCCGCGCGGCGAGCAGCATGCCGGTGATCCCGGCCGCCTGCACGGCCTCGTCGCCGCCCACGGACGCCAGGATGATGCCGTCCGCGGCGGTCGCCACGGTGAACAGCCTGGCCCGGTCGGCGCGCGCCAGACCGGCCTCGGAGAGGCGCACGTGCAGCGCCTCGGCGAGCAGCGGGTGCGGACCGAGCACATCGGTCAGGTCGGCCGCGACACGGCTGTCCATGACGGCCTGGCGGACGCGGCGCAGCAGCGCGCTGTCCGGGCCGGCGAGCAGCGGTACGACCACGGCCACGGGCCCGTCGGGCTCCTCCACGTCCACGCCGGCCGCGCGGGCCTGCTCGAAGCGGGCCGCGCGCTCCTCGGCGGCGTGCGCCAGCACGGTCTGGAGGGTGAGGAACTCGGAGTCGTCGCCCTCCAGGTACCCGATCCGGGCGTCGAGGCCGGGCAGCTCGGAGCGCGCGATGCTCACGACCTCCTCGGCGAGCCTGCGGGTGGCGGTGCTGGGCGTGCCCGGCACCGCGAGGACGAGCGCGGGCGCGCCCTCGGGAGCCGCCAACGGTTCCGGTCGGCGGTGCCGGCCGGGCTGGCGGGGTCGCGGCATTCGTACTGGCAGGCCGGACGCGGGCCCAGTGGGGGAGCTCATGGCGCCGAATGTTACTGGTTTCCTGGGCTCCCCTGTTCGGGGAGGGTGCAGGTGAGCGGTATCCGTCCGGTTTTGTCTGATGAGTTACGCCCAGATTGATCTCACTGGTTATCTGTGGATCACGGTGAGCGATTATCTGAACGGGTGTTCGAGGTGATCGTGGGTGTCCGTGCCGTCCGTCGCGCTGCCCGTGGCGTCCCGCACGACGTACAGCATGCTGTCGTCGCGCGGCAGTGTCAGCCGGTCGTCGGCCAGCTCGACGGCGATACCGACCGCACCGTCCAGCGGGTCACCCGCGGCCGGAACCTGACGCGCGTACGGCAGCCGGTCGGCGAGCGCGGCCCGCAGCGGTACGAGGAGGGGGTCGCCCATCTTGAACAGCCCGCCCGTGAGGGCGAGCCGCACCTCGCCCGGGGTCTCCCCGCCTTCCGCCTCCGCCGGTGCGGGGCACACCGCGGCGGCCGAGTCGGCGATGTGCCGGGCCGCGGCGGCCAGGATGCCGGCCGCCGTCGGGTCGCCGCCGTCGGCGCAGGCGGCCACCTCGGGTGCGAAGGACGCGAGGACGGCAGGCCGGTCCGGGCGCGGATAGAGCTGTCCGGGGAGGGCCGGGGCCGAGCCGAACACGGCCTCGGTACGCGCCAGGAGCGGCGCCGAGCCCTCGGGCCGCCCGTCGTAGGCGCGCAGGGCCGCGTCGAGCCCCGCCCGGCCGATCCAGGCCCCGCTGCCGCTGTCGCCGAGCAGGTGGCCCCAGCCGTCGGCTCTGCGCCACTCACGCAGGTCCGTGCCGATCGCGATCATCCCGGTGCCGGCCGCGACGACCGCGCCCACCCGCTGTCCCAGGGCGCCCGTGTAGGCGGCTACGGCGTCGGCCACCAGGGCCAGCCGCCGTACGCCGAGTTCACGGGCCAGTCCGGCGGGCAGGTCCGCGCGCAGGGAATCACCCAAAGTGGTGAGTCCCGCGGCGCCGACGGTGACGGCCCGGAGTGTGCCGACCTCCGCGTCGGCCATCAAGCGCCGTGCCATCGGCACCAGTTGCGCCAGCAGATGCCCGGCGTCGATACCGCGCGGACCGGTGCGTACGGGCTCCCTGGAAGCCAGTGGCGCGGTGACCCGGCCCCCGTCGACAGCGAGGACGACCCGCAGCCCCGACCCGCCGGAGTCCACCCCCAGCACGCCCGACCCGCCGCCGGGACCGGTCACGGCAGTCGCCAGTCCACGGGTTCGCCGCCCTGCCCCGTGAGCAGGTCGTTGGCCCGGCTGAAGGGGCGTGAGCCGAAGAAGCCGCGGTCCGCCGACATCGGCGACGGATGCGCCGACTCGACCGACGGCAGGCTGCCCAGCAGCGGCCGGGCGTTGCGGGCGTCGCGCCCCCACAGGATCGACACGAGGGGCTTGCCCCGCGCGGCCAGTGCCCGGATCGCCTGCTCGGTGACCTCTTCCCAGCCCTTGCCCCGGTGGGCCGCCGGCTTGCGCGGGGCCGTGGTGAGCGCCCTGTTGAGCAACAGGACGCCCTGCCGGGTCCAGGGGGTCAGATCGCCGTTCGACGGCGGGGGCAGGCCGAGGTCGGTGCTCAGCTCCCGGTAGATGTTGATGAGGCTGCCGGGCAGCGGCCGCACCTCGGGTGCCACCGAGAACGACAGCCCCACCGCGTGTCCCGGCGTCGGATAGGGGTCCTGGCCGACGATGAGGACCCGGACGTCGTCGAAGGGCTGCTGGAAGACGCGGAGCACATTGGGGCCCGCGGGGAGGTAGGTGCGTCCCGCGGCGATCTCCGCGCGCAGGAAGTCCCCCATCTCCGCGATGCGTCCGGCCACCGGGTCGAGGGCCTTGGCCCAGCCGGATTCTACGATTTCGTTCAACGGTCGTGGTGCCACGGCGTCACCCTACTGCCGTACACGGGTGATCGATCAACTCGAGGCCGTCGTACGGCCGGCAAGGACATCTCCCGTACCACCGGCGGGTGTTGACGCCCCGGCGGACGAGCGCTGCGGCCCGGGAAGCGCGCTCGTGGGGGTTCAAGCGATCACCGAGGCCCGTACACAGAGCACGTCCGGCAGGTGGGACGCCAGCAGTTGCCAGCTGTCGCCGTCGTCGGCCGACGCGAACACCTCGCCGTTGCGGTTGCCGAAGTACACGCCCGCCGGGTCCGCGCCGTCCGTGCACATGGCGTCGCGCAGCACCGTGCCGTAGTGGTCCTCCTGCGGCAGTCCCGCCGTCAGCGGCTCCCAGTTGCGGCCCGCGTCCGCCGTACGGAAGACACGACATCGGCGGTCCGCCGGGACCCGGTCGGAGTCGGCGTTGATCGGGAACACGTACGCGGTGTCGCCGCGGTGGGGGTGGGCGACCGCGGCGAAACCGAACGTGGAGGGCAGGCCCTCGCCGATGTCCGTCCAGTGCGCTCCCGCGTCGTCGCTGCGGTACACACCCCAGTGGTTCTGCAGATAGAGCCGGTCCGGTGTCGCCGCGTCCTGTGCGACCTTGTGGACGCACTGGCCGAACTCCGGGTCCGGGTCGGGCAGGAACACCGCGGAGACCCCGGAGTTGGACGGCTCCCAGCTCCGCCCGCCGTCCTGGGTACGGAAGACGCCGGCCGTGGAGACGGCCACGGTCACCGCGCGCGGATCACGGGCGTCGGTCAGGACCGTGTGCAGGCCTTCACCGCCGCCGCCCGGCACCCACCGGGAGCGGGTGGGGTGCTCCCAGAGCGGGCGGACCAGCTCGAAGGACTCGCCGCGGTCCGTCGAGCGGTACAGCGCCGCAGGCTCCGTGCCCGCGTACACCACGTCCGGCTCGGCGGCCGCCGGGTGCAGCTGCCAGACCCGCTCCAGCGAGGCCCCCGTGTCCCGGGGGAACTTGACCGCGGCCCTGGCCGGCTCGGTCCAGGTGCGGCCCAGGTCGTCGGAGTGGAACACGGACGGGCCCCAGTGCGCGCTGTCGCCTCCGACGAGCAGCCGCGGTGTCCCGCCGCGGGTGTCGATCGCGAGCGAGTAGACCGCCTGGGCGTTGAAATACGGGCTGTCGTCGAACTCCCAGACATCGTCGCGACGCCGCCCCACGAACAGTCCTTTGCGCGTGCCCACCGTGAGCAGTACCTCGGTCATGCCGACCACCTCCGGACGCCGTTGTCCCAGATCCGTCTGATCTGTCTCAGGTATCGGCCAGTCTGCACCTCGGCACTGACAGTCACCCCTGGGCGGCATATCGGTGCAGGTCAGGGCGTTTCTCATGGGTGCCTCGGATGTGGGGCACGTCTCGTGAGCAACCAGGCGGCCGTCCCCGTAAGGGAGGACATCCGGTGCGCGCGCGGACGGGCCGGTGCGCGGGTGGGATGCGACGAGAGGGGCCCCGATGGCGGCAGTGCGTGGTCCGAGGGCGTTGCTGTGGCGGTGGTGGCCGAACCCGCTGCTGCGCCGCAGCGACAGGTTCGAGGCCTGGATCGTGCTCGCCATGTGGGTCCTGTCGCTGCTCGCCGGGACGCTCACGGGTCTGTGGGCGACGCGGTCGGTCGAGGAGAACTTCGCCCGGGAGCGTCTGGAGTGGCGTCCCGTGGTCGCGCTGCTCACCGAGCACGCGCCGGGCACGGCCGCCGGTTCCGAGCAGGTGTGGGCCGAGGTCCGCTGGTCGGCGGCGGACCGTTCCGTCCACCAGGGGCAGACCCGGGTCGAGCCGGGCAGCGAGCCGGGCACCCCGGTCACCGTGTGGACCGATCTCCAGGGCCGCCTCGTGACCAGGCCCGCCACGGAGTCCCAGGCGAGCCTGCGGGCGGCGCTGATCGGCACGCTGGTGGGCGTGACCGCGTCGGTCGTACCCCTCGCGGGCGGCCGGCTGCTCCAGGGGCGGCTGGTGCGCAGGCGGCTGGACGGGTGGGAGACGGAGTGGGAACGCATCGGCCCCCAGTGGCGGTGGAAGGCCGGTTGGTGACGCCTGCCGCCGCCGGTCGGTGACGCGGGCTGTCACAGACGCGGACCCTGTCCGGTCTCAAGGGTGAGCAGGTCCGATTCCGTCGGACGAAACCGGAAAGGTTGCCCCATGAAGATCGTAGTGATCGGCGGTACTGGGCTCATCGGGTCGAAACTGGTGACCAGGCTCAGGGCGGACGGCCACGACGTCCTGCCGGCCTCCCCGAACACAGGCGTCAACAGCATCACCGGAGAGGGCCTCGACGACGCGCTGGAGGGCGCCTCGGTGGTCGTCGACGTGTCCAACTCGCCCTCTTTCGAGGACAGCGCGGTACTGGAGTTCTTCCGCACCTCCACCGGCAACCTCGTCGCGGCCGAGGCGAAGGCGGGCGTGGGGCACCACGTCGCCCTGTCGGTCGTGGGCAGCGACCGGCTCCCCGCCTCGGGCTATCTGCGGGCCAAGGTCGCCCAGGAGGAGCTGATCAAGGAGTCCGGGATCGCGTACTCCGTCGTCCGGGCCACGCAGTTCTTCGAGTTCGTGAAGGGCATCGCGGCCGGGGCCACCGACGGTGACACGGTCCGGCTGCCCTCCTCGCTCCTGCAGCCCCTCGCGTCCGACGACGTGGTCGCGGCGGTCGCCCGGGTCGCCGTGGCGGCTCCGCTGAACGGCACCACCGAGGTGGCGGGCCCCGAGGAGCTCCACCTCGACGAGTTCGTCCGCACCGGCCTGGCGGCCGAGAAGGACCCGCGCGAGGTCGTCACGGACGAGTCCGTCGGCTACTTCGGCGCGCACGCCGAGGGGCGCGAACTGCTGCCGGGGCCCGACGCCCGGCTCGCCGAGACCCGGTTCGCCGACTGGCTCGACCGTCAGCGGTAGACCGCGGCGGCAGCTCCCGGAGACGGGTTCCTGCGCCGGGACCCGGCGCAGGTGGCGGGACCGGGATGGCGCCCGGTCCCGTCAGACCGAGCGGTGGTACTGGTCCGGCACGTGCACGGCGTCCCCGAGTCCGCGGGCCGCGCGCTGGGCCCAGGAAGGGCTGCGCAGCAGTTCCCGGCCCAGGAGCACGGCGTCGGCCTCACCGTTGGCGAGGATCTTCTCGGCCTGCTCGACCTCGGTGATGAGACCGACGGCGGCGACCGCCATGGAGGTCTCGTTCCTGACGCGCGCGGCGAAGGGGACCTGGTAGCCGGGGCCGACCGGGATGCGTACGCCGGCCGCGTTGCCGCCCGTGGACACGTCGAGCAGGTCGACACCATGGGCGGTCAGCTCGGCCGCGAACCGGACCGTGTCGTCGGGCGTCCAGCCGTTCTCCGTCAGCCAGTCGGTGGCCGAGACGCGGAAGAACAGCGGCTTGTCGTCGGGCCACACCTCGCGCACCGCGTCGACGACCTCCAGCGCGAAGCGCACCCGGTTCTCGTACGAGCCGCCGTACGCGTCCGTGCGCCGGTTGGAGTGCGGGGAGAGGAACTCGCCGATCAGGTAGCCGTGCGCACCGTGGATCTCGGCGATCTCGAAGCCGGCGTCCAGCGCCCGCCGTGCGGCGTCGGCGAACTGGCCGACCACCTCACGGATGCCGTCCACCGTCAGCTCGGCCGGCACCGGGTGGTTCTCGTCGAAGGCGACCGGGCTCGGCCCGAGCGGCTGCCAGCCCAGCGCGTCGGATCCCAGGGGTCCGCCGCCCGTCCAGGTCCGGTCCGTCGAGGCCTTGCGGCCGCTGTGCGCGAGCTGGATGGCGGGCACCGTGTTCTGGGACACCAGGAAGCGGGTGATCCGCCGGAACGCCTCGACCTGGGTGTCGTTCCAGATGCCCAGGTCGTACGGCGAGATGCGGCCCTCGGGGCTGACCGCGGTGGCCTCGACGATGACGAGGCCGGTCCCGCCCGCGGCACGCGCCCCGTAGTGCGCGAGGTGCCAGTCGGTGGGGGCGCCCGTCGAGGGGCCCTCGGGCGCGGCCGAGTACTGGCACATCGGCGCCATCCAGACCCGGTTCGGGACGGTCAGCTCGCGCAGGGTGTAGGGCTCGAAGAGCGCGCTCACGGCGGACTCCAATCATGGTGGGACCGGGTTGACGACTCGTACGATAGGCATCGTAATACGGTGAGTGTCAAACTACGAGAGTTCTCGTACAATGGGGTCGCCGGAGGCACCTCCGGCCCCGCGCCCCGACCAGACTGGAGCCGCCGTGACGACCGTCGCCCCGACCGGCAGCAGCCGAGACCTGCCGCATCCCCCGCACACGGAGATCCGGCTGGAGGCCGTGCTGCACGCGCTGTCCGACCCGATCCGGCTCCAGGTCGTGCGCGAGCTGGCCGCCGACGGCGACGAGCTGTCCTGCTCGCAGATCGACCTGCCCGTCACCAAGTCCACGACCACGCACCACTTCCGGGTGCTGCGCGAGGCGGGTGTGATCCGGCAGGTCTACCGCGGCACCGCCAAGATGAACGGGCTGCGCCGGGACGACCTAGACGGTCTCTTCCCGGGACTTCTCGACAGCGTCCTCGCCGCCGCCGCCCGCCAGGCCGTCCGGCTCGGGAGCCGCTGAACCGCCTTTCGCGCGCAGGTGGTTGAAGAGCAGGTTCAGCACGATCGCCGTGAGGCAGCCCGCGCTGATGCCGCTGTTCATCACCGTCTGGAACCAGTCGGGGAACTTCTCGTACACCGTGGGCACACCGACGGGCAGCATGCCCACGGCCACCGAGACGGCCACGACGGTCAGGTTGTCGTTGCCCCTGAAGTCCACCCGGGCCAGGGTCCGCAGCCCGCTCGCGGCGACCGAACCGAACATGACCAGCCCCGCGCCGCCGAGCACCGGGGCCGGTATCGCCGCCACCACCGCGCCCAGCTTGGGCAGCAGGCCGAGCAGGACCAGGATGCCGCCCGCGGCGGCGACCACCCAGCGGCTGCGGACCCGGGTCATGCCGACGAGCCCGACGTTCTGTGCGTACGCCGTGTACGGGAAGGTGTTGAACACCCCGCCCAGGACCGTGGAAAGCCCGTCGGCACGCAGCCCGTCGGCCAGCGCCCGGGGCTCGATCCGCCGGTCGGTCATCTCACCGACCGCGATGAAGTCACCCGTTGTCTCGGTCATCGTCACCAGTGCCACGACCAGCATCGACGCGACGGCCGACGCCTCGAAGACGGGCGCGCCGAAGTGGAACGGCGTACTGATCCCGAGCCAGTCCGCGTCCCCGACCCCGCCGAAGTCCGTGAAGTCGAGCGGGACCGCGACCGCGAGGCCCACGACGATGCCGGTCAGCACCGCGATCCGGCTCAGGAACGCCGGCGCGAACCGCTGCACCGCGAGCACCA
This sequence comes from Streptomyces sp. CWNU-52B, assembly GCF_047444975.1. Taxonomy (NCBI): domain Bacteria; kingdom Bacillati; phylum Actinomycetota; class Actinomycetes; order Kitasatosporales; family Streptomycetaceae; genus Streptomyces; species Streptomyces sp. CWNU-52B. Next base: position 184,653 of record NZ_JBLFJV010000011.1, read on the forward strand.
CCGCCAGGACGAACGCGGCGAGCGCCAGGTTCCTCGGCTCGCCGAAGTCCGGTGAACCGGCCCCGCCCGCCGCCCAGTTGCCCGCCACCGGCAGCAGCGAGAGCCCGATGACCAGGATCACCGTGCCCGTGACGAGCGGCGGGAAGAACCGCAGCAGCTTCCCGAACACCGGCGCCAGCAGGATGATGGCGAGTCCGGCGACGATCACCGAACCGTAGATGGCGGGCAGTCCACCGCCGCCCGTCCCGATCAGCACCATCGGCGACACGGCCGCGAAGGTGCATCCCTGCATGATCGGCAGCCGCACCCCGAACCGCCAGAAGCCGACGCACTGGACGAGCGTCGCGACACCGCACACCAGCAGGTCCGCCGTGATCAGGTACGCCAGGTCCGCGGGCGACAGCTTCATCGCGCTGCCGACGATCAACGGGACCGCCACGGCGCCCGCGTACATCGCCAGGACGTGCTGGAGACCGAAGGCGGCGAGGTGGCGGACGGGTGGGACCTCGTCCACGGGATGCACCTGCCGTGCTGGGGAGGCGGCGGGCGTGGGGGCAGGGGTTGCCATGGGCACTCCTGAGCGGCGGGGGAGCGGGGACTGTGGACGACCGTAGGGGGATTGAACAGTTTGTTGATTTCTGGGGTGTTGCCGCCGGGTGTCCTGCCCGGGGAGGAGCGAGGTCATCCGCGGGATCAGGCGCCCTCTGCTCGGGCCGCCTCCATCAGCGAGTGCCAGTCGGGGAGTTTGACCACGTTCCTGCCCAGGGACGCGCCCAGGGCCGCCTCCGCCCGCTCGATGGCCTGCCAGCCCGCCCACCCGACCGGACGCAGGCCCTTCGACCGCAGCGCCGCGAGCGGATCCGCCGCCACCTCACGGCGTACGAGCGCGGGGGCGTCCGCCAGGAGCGACGCCACCGTCTCCTTCGCGCAGGGCCGGTTCGTACCGATGACGCCCGTCGGACCGCGCTTGATCCAGCCGGCCACGTACTCGCCGGGCGCGACCGAGCCGTCCCGCAGGACGCGGCCCGCGCGATGCGGAACGGTGCCGCTGTCGGCGTCGAACGGCAGGTCCTCCAGGGGCACTCCGCGGTAGCCGACCGAGCGCAGGACCAACTGGGCCCCGAGGTCCTCGTACCGCCCCGTGCCCGTCACACCGCCGAGTCCGTCGGGGAGGGTCCGTTCGCAGCGGACCGCGCCCACGCGCCCGCGGACGTCCGGGAGCAGTGCGACCGGCCGCAGGGAGAAGCGGAGCCTGATCCGCCGGGACCCGGCGCCCGGCCCCCGCTCGGCCCACCCGCGCAGCACCTCGACGTTGCGGCGCTGTGCGGCGGGCAGCGCGGACGGGTCCCCGTACGCCGGGTCGAGCGCCAGCTCCGCCGGGTCCACGACGACCTCGGTGTCCGGCAGAGCGCCCAGTTCGCGCAGTTCCTTGGTGGTGAAGCGGGCCTGCGAGGGACCGCGCCGCCCCACCATCTGGATCTCCCGGACCCGGCTGCCGGACAGCGCGGCGAGCGCGGCCTGGGGCATGTCGGTGGGGCTCAGCTCCGCGACGCCGCGGGCCAGTATCCGGGTCACGTCCACCGCCACGTTCCCCACGCCGATGACGACCGCGGCCCGCGCGCCGGCCGTGAACCGGTCGGACGCGACGTCCGGATGCGCGCTGTACCAGGACACGAAGTCGGTCGCCGACCAACTGCCCGGCAGCTCCTCCCCGGGCACGCCCAGACGCCGGTCGGCGGCGGCGCCCACGCAGTACACGACCGCGTGGTACAGCTTCCTCAGCTCGGCGGTCGGCAGTCCGTCGGGGCCGACCCGGACACCGCCGAGGAACCGGACCCGCTCGTGCTCCAGGACCGTGCGCAGGGTGTCCTGGAGCGACTTGATCTTCTCGTGGTCGGGCGCCACGCCGTAGCGCACCAGGCCGTACGGGCACGGCAGCCGGTCCAGGACGTCCACCCTGACCCCGGGCACCCGCTCCTGCTGGACGAGACCCTGCGCGGCGTACACCCCACTGGGCCCGGAACCGACGACGGCGACCTGCAGCACGGCACAACCCCTTCCCCGAGAAGAACGAGGAGCCGGTGGTGCCTTCCAGCATCGCACCGGGCCGCACGCCGGGACAGGGCCAGGACGGGCAGGGACGGGGGCGCTGCGCCGACGGTGTGCCGCGCGAGCCCGGCGCGCGTGCCTGTCCGCAATGAATCTGATCATGCGGTTACGTTGTGTATGTGCTGGAAACATCCTTTCTTAATCTTTCTGATCGCGATGAGCCGGACGGGGCGGTGTCCGTGCGGCGCGCCTGGGAAGTGCGGGAGAACGACACCGCCACGACGTGGTGCGACGTCCGGCTGAGCTTCGACGACGGTGCCGGCGTCGATCTGCTCGCGACGGTGTGCGAGGGGAGTGTCTCCATCGAGGACGTACGCGCCAGGCCCGCGCTCTCCCTCGACGACCTGGCGGTGCTCGCGGACTGGATCGAGAGCCCGCTCCTGGAGGCGTGCGGGGGCGCGGACGAGGCGCCGGGCGCCGGCGGGAGCCCCGACAGACGGCACGCGCGCCCCGCCCTGCCGCCCGGTACGGAGAGCCGCCGGCTCGTCGCCGGCGAGTATCTGGCGGCCCAGCGGGCGGGGCGGGACCCGGTGCTCGCGGTGATGGCCGCGACCGGGCACGGCCGGCGCCGCTCGCTCAGGCTGATCGCGGGGGCGCGGGACGCGGGCCTGCTCACTCCGCGCCATGCCCGGCGCTGAAGCGCGCCGCGGGTCGGAGGTCGGCCGAGGGGTGTTGACCGACGGCTGTTTCGGGGTGCGGGTCCGTGGGGGCTGGGCGCGCAGTTCCCCGCGCTCCTTACGAGGCGCTCCTTGACGGGACGCTCCTTGCGCGGCGTCTCGAAATGATCCTCCGTCACATCTCGCGCATCCGGTTGATCTCGCTCGTCTGCTGGGCGATCACGTCGTCGGCCATCTCGCCGATCTGGATGTTGTTGCCCTGCGAGAGGACGTCCGTGGCCATGGTGATCGCCCCGTCGTGATGGGTGATCATCAGTTTCAGGAAGAGCTCGTCGAACGCCTTGCCCTTCGCCGCGCGCAGCGTCTTGAGCTGAGCCTCCGTCGCCATGCCCGGCATCACGTCGTGGTGATGGCCCTCGTCCTTGCTCTTCCGGTCGCCGTCGTGGTTCTTGAGCCAGGCCCTCATCGTCTCGACCTCCGGTCCCTGCGACGCGGAGATGCGCTCGGCGAGCCGTTTCACCGGCGTCGACGACGCCTGTTCCGGGGCGAGTTCGGTCATCTCGATGGCCTGGGTGTGATGCTCGATCATCATCCGGGCGTAGTCGTAGTCGGCGGAGTTGGGAGTGTCGTCGTCGGAGCGCTGCTCGGCGGCGTCCGCGGCGGAGAGGGTCTCGGCGGCCTCGCCCGGTCGGCCCGGGGCGATCACCGAAGGGCCGGTGTCCGGCGCGGACTTGGTGTCGTCGTCCGAGCCCGTGCAGCCGCCGAGCGCGAGAACGGCGGCCGTCACGGACACCGTGATCAGACGGCGGGACGTACGGCGAGCGAACACAGTGACCTCCTGCGGCACATGAATCGGCAGACACCTCGTGGGGCAGACACCTCGTGAGTGTCGATGACCGTCCTAGCACGCTTCCGCGCGCCGATGATCAAAAACATTCATTACGAATGCGTTGCCACCTGTTGATCTGTGCATGATGAAGACGATACTGCGGAGGTACCTGAACCGTTCGACCGTGAACGGCTACTAGGGAGGACGCAGTGATCCTGTTGAACAATCACCGAACGCGGCGCAGACGGCTGGGCGTCGTCGCCACAGCGGCGGGCCTTCTGGCCGCACTGCTCACGGCGGGTCCCGCGGTCGCGACCCCCGACCCCGGGGACGCTCCGGTGACCTCGGAGAAGGTCTCCAAGAGCGCGGCGGCCGAGGCCAGAGCGGCGATAGCGAACGGCGAGATACCCGGGCAGGACGAGATCGTCCACTCGGCCAACATCGAGCACCTCACGAACATCCCCAAGGACGCGCTGCCCGGCACCAACTCGGACCTCGCCTTCCAGGGCAAGTACGCGTTCGCCGGCAACTACGACGGCTTCCGCATCTTCGACATCAGCAACCCGAAGGCCCCGAAGACGGTCTCCCAGGTCCTCTGCCCCGGCTCGCAGAACGACATCACCGTCTCCGGCGATCTGCTCTTCCTCTCCACGGACTCCTCGCGCAGCGACAACTCCTGCAACAGCACCACGCAGCCCGCGACCGAGAAGTCCTCCTGGGAGGGCATGAAGGTCTTCGACATCAGCGACAAGAAGAACCCGAAGTACGTCGCGGCCGTCGAGACCGCCTGCGGCTCCCACACCCACACGCTGGTGCCGGAGCGCAAGAACGTCTACATCTACGTGTCCTCGTACTCGCCGAGTGCCACGTTCCCCGACTGCCAGCCGCCGCACGACGGCATCTCGATCATCAAGGTGCCGCGCAAGGCTCCGCAGAAGGCGGCGGTCGTCGACTTCCCCGTCCTGTTCCCCGGTGAGGGCGAGGACGGCGGCGGCAACCCGGGCGCGCCCACCAACCCCGGCGTCTCCAAGACCACCGGCTGCCACGACATCACCGTGCTGCCCTCGAAGGACCTCGCCGCGGGCGCCTGCATGGGTGACGGCATCCTGTTCTCCATCAAGGACCCGGAGCACCCGAAGATCATCGACCAGGTCCAGGACAACGTGAACTTCGCGTTCTGGCACTCGGCGACCTTCAACCAGAAGGCCGACAAGGTCGTCTTCACCGACGAGCTGGGCGGCGGTGGCGCGGCCACCTGCAACGAGGCCGTGGGCCCGGACCGCGGCGCGGACGGCATCTACGACATCGTCGGCAAGGGGGACAAGCGCAAGCTCGTCTTCAAGAGCTACTACAAGATCCCGCGCCACCAGGCCGACACCGAGAACTGCGTGGCCCACAACGGCTCGCTGATCCCGGTCAAGGGCAAGGACATCATGGTCCAGGCCTGGTACCAGGGCGGTATCTCGGTCTGGGACTTCACGAACTCCTCGAAGCCGAAGGAGATCGCCTACTTCGAGCGGGGTCCGCTGAGCACCACGACCATGGTCACCGGTGGCTCCTGGTCCGCGTACTACTACAACGGCTACATCTACTCGAACGACATCGCCAAGGGCTTCGACGTCCTGAAGATCAACGACCGGCGTACGGACCCGGCGAAGTCGAACCGGCAGAGCGAGCTGAACGTCCAGACGCAGCCGGACTACTTCGACTGACCGGTCACGTCCGTCGTGCGGCTCTTCTCATGACCGCGACCGCGATCGTGACCTCGGCTGTGGCCGTGGTCGTGGTCGTGGCCGTGCTCAGGTTCTCGGCTCCCGGGCGCGAAGAACCGTGAGAGATCCTCGTGGTACGTCCCGTCGGGCGCTTCGGCGTCCGGCGGGGCACCCCGCTCCCAGTCGAGTCCGTAACGCCGGAACAACTCGGCCCGCAGCACCGGCACCGGCATCGGAACCCCGGGCACCAGAGCCGCGAACACCGCGCCCATCAGCAGCGCGCGCAGCATGGGGTAGTCGACGACGGCGTCCGGCGAGCCGTAGCGGGTCATGGTGTCGCTGAGCAGTTCGGCCAGACGCTGCTGCTCCGGGCACTGCTTGAACCCCTCGCCCTGGAGGATGCCGGCCATGTGCTGGCGCATCAGCACGGGGTGATCCCGGGCGAGGCCCAGAATCGCGTCGATGGCCCGCGCCATCCGCTCCCGGCCGTCGTCGGTACGCGGCTCACGCTCCAGCGCCTCCTCCAGCGTGCGGTGCATCAGCCGGTGCACGGCGGACTGGACGAGCAGACGCTTACCGGGGAAGTAGTACGAGACCAGACCCCGTGCGGAGCCCGCGCGGTCGGCGATGTCGCCCAGTGTCGTGGCGTCGTACCCGCGCTCGCCGACGAGCTCCAGCGCCGCCTGCAGAAGCCTCTCCCGCGAACGGCGCCGCAATTCTTCATTGACCGATGCGCTGCGAGGGGACATCCTATGTACTCCTGCGTTGACTGGCTGCCAGCCAACCATACTCAACGCGTCCGGACCGGGTCCCACTGGGATCCGACCCGGGCTGCCGTCCGTCCGGGGCGACGCGGGGGATCGTCCCGGACGGACGGGAAGGACACCGGTCACGGTGGAGGCCACCCAGTTCTCAGGGGGCCGGGGCCTGGGCTCTCACGGGACCAGGTCCAGGACCGGGCGCAGCGCGCTCGGCCGTTCGGCCACCGGCAGATGGTCGACGAAGTGCACCGCGCAGCCCACGGCCACCGCCCCGCCGTCGGCCTGGCGGTCGTCCCCGACCATCAGCGTGTCGCGAGGATCCGTGCCGAGCGCGTCGCAGGCGGTCGCGAAGAGCCTGGCGTCCGGTTTCTGGACGCCGTGCTCGTACGACAGGACGTAGGCGCCCACGTACGCGTCGAGGCCGTGCTCGCGGAACACGGGCCGCAGGTCCCAGCCGATGTTGCTGACCACACCGATGGCGACCCCGCGCTCGCGGAGCGCGTGCAGCACCTCGACCGCGTCGGCGTACGGACGCCAGGCCGCCGGATCCATGTGCCGGTCGTACAGCGCGTCGTACAGCCCCGGATCGGGCAGCGCCACCTGGCGGCAGGCCCCGGTGTACGCGGCCCGGTGCGACTCGGCGCTCCGGTCACGGACCTCCCACAGGGCGGCCAGTTCGTCGGGCACCGGCCCCGGACGGGGAGCCCCGCCCGGCAGCGCGCCCGCCGCCTCCAGTTCCTTCGCCGCCCGGATCAGCTCCTGCTCCGGGAGGGGCACCTCGGCCTCGGCGAGGACGGCGCGCAGCCACGACTCGGTGGATTCGATACGGAAGAGGGTCCCGGAGAAGTCGAACAACACGGCAGCCATACGGGGGAAGTTACCCAGGGCGTGGCCAGGTCACGTCTCGCGGGACGGCCGGTGTCCGGCGGCGGCCTCGGGTCCGGCACAGGCGGCGGTGTCGCGGGCGCGGGTGGCGCGCAGGGACGAGAGGAGCCGCAGGCGTTCGTCGTCCGCGCTGCCCGGTTCGGCCGTGTAGACGAGGAGGACGGGGCCCGGGTCGCCGGGCAGGGGGTAGGTGTCCCAGTCGAGGGTGATCGGGCCGACCTCGGGGTGCCGGAAGAGTTTGGTTCCGTGGACGTTCTCCCGTACGTCGTGACGGGCCCACAGCCGTCGGAAGTCCTCGCTGTGGATGCTGAGTTCGCCGATGAGCGTCGTGGCACGCGGATGATCCGGGTCGGCGGCGACGGCGGCGCGCAGCATGCCGATGTAGTCGAGGGCGAAGCTTTCCCAGTCCGGGCACCGCAGCCGGGCCCCGGGGTCCCGGAACAGCGCGACGAGCAGGTTGCGCTCCGCCGGGGGCATGGCGGTGGGATCGCCGAGCAGGGCTTCGGCCGACGGGTTCCAGGCGAGCACGTCGAGGTGCAGGCCGAGCACCAGCGCGGGGGTGGCCATGACGTGCAGCAGCCGCCGCGTGCTGTCGGGCACTCGCTCGGGACCGCGGTGGGGACGGACGGGCGCCGGCCGGCGGGCCGCGCGGGCCAGGGCCGACAGGTGCCGGCGTTCCTGGTCGTCCAGGTCCAGGGCGGACGCGATGGCGTCGAGCGCGTCGGCTGAGGGCCGTACCTCGCGGCCCTGTTCCAGGCGCTGGTAGTAGTCGGTGCTCAGCCCGGCCAGCAGAGCGATCTCCTCGCGGCGCAGGCCGCTCACCTTGCGCCGGCCGCCCGGTTCCAGCCCGACGTCCTGCGGGCGCAGTCGGCTGCGCCGGGCACGCAGGAAGGCGCCCAGCTCTCGCGCGTACGGATGATCGGTGGCCATGCCGACAGTGTGCACCGCGGCGGGTGGCCGAAGGTAGGTGTGGCATTCCCAGGCAACGGTGTACGACGTGGACGCGCCCACCGGTTCCTAACGTCGTGGTCGAGCGGTCCTCGATACACACCGACGACCGTCCCGGCACCACCCGTCCCGGCACGGCCGGCACGTCCCGACATCTCTCAGGAGCATCACCATGGCCAAGGACGCCTGGAGCGCCCGCCAGATCCCCGACCAGCGCGGCAGGGTCGCCGTCGTGACCGGTGCGAACTCCGGTCTCGGCCTGGTCACCGCGACCGAGCTGGCCCGGCACGGGGCGAAGGTCGTGCTCGCCGTACGCGACACCGCGGCCGGCGCGCGGGCCGTCGCCCTCATCGAGGACGCGGTGCCCGCGGCGACGGCCGTGGTGCGCGAGCTGGACCTGGCCTCGCTGTCGTCGGTCCGGGCGTTCGCGAAGGGGCTGACCGCCGACTTCCCGGTGGTCGACCTGCTGATCAACAACGCCGGACTGGTGCTGCTCGGCCCGGCGCACACCACCGCCGACGGGTTCGAACTGCACCTCGGCACCAACATGCTCGGCCACTTCGCACTGACCGGGCTGCTGCTCGACGCACTGGGCCGGGCCGAGGCACCCCGGGTGGTCGGCCTCAGCTCGATCACCCACAAGAACGCCCACCTCGACTTCGACGACCTCATGTCGCAGCGTGCCTACGACGGCAGCCGCGCCTACGGCCGTTCCAAGCTCGCGACGACCGTCTTCGGCCTCGAACTGGACCGTCGGCTGCGTGCGGCGGGCTCGTCGATCGCGAGCGTGCTCGCCCACCCGGGGCTATCCAGTTCCAACCTCACGCCACGGGCCTGGGAGCACCGCGGCCGCGCCGGCCGGGCACTGGCACGGGCCGGCCTGCTGGTCACCCAGCCGACCGAACGCGGGGCACTGCCCCAGCTCTTCGCCGCGACCGCCCCCGGTGTGCGCGGCGGACAGTTCTTCGGGCCGTCCGGCCGCTGGGAGATCCGCGGCGACGTCACCGAGGTCCACCCCAGCGCCGAAGCGGCCGCACGGGACACAGGACAGCGCCTGTGGACGGCGTCCGAGACCCTGACCGGGGTCACCTATCTCTGACCCGTCACCCGTCACCCGCCTCCGACCCGGCAGGTACTTCTGACCCGTCAGGGCGCGGGTCGGTCGAGGTCGGACAGATCCAGGACGAAGCGGTGGCGGACGTCGCCCCGCTCCAGACGGGTGAGGGCTTCCTCCACGCGGGCCGAGGGGAGTACCTCCACGTCCGCGGTGATCCCGTGCTCGGCGCAGAAGTCCAGCATCTCCGCCGTGTGGAGCCGGCCGCCCGTGCCCGACGAGGTCAGCTTCTTGCGTCCCTGGACCAGGTCCAGGACGCGCACCGTGGTCGGCATCGGATAGCCGAGCGGGGCAGGTCGGCGCAGAGATCGTGGGGTCGTTCCGCGGGCCGCTCAGCGTGCTCGCTTCCGGCTTGGTGTCGTGGCCGATCGACGGCTCACCGACCCGTCAGGTCCGTGGCGTCGAAGGACGTCACGTCCCGGCCCGTACCGTCGACGATCCACCAGTCCCGGCCGTACTTCGGCTGGTAGGAGGTGGCCAGGACCAGTTCGTCGCGGCCGTCGCCGTCGAGATCGGCCGCGCCGGCCGGCCGGCCCGACCAGTCCTGCGGATTCAGGGGGTCGGGGTCGGGCACGTGGCGGGAGCGGTGCAGCTGACGCCACGGGCGGGAGCCGAGGCCGGGTGAGGAGCCGCCGTGGAGCACGTCGACGCTGTCGTGCGTGCCCTCGCGGTCGCCCGCGCGCTGGACGGCGAGGTCGTCGCAGCCGTCGCCGTCCAGGTCCCCGGCGATCAGGCCGATGCCGAAGCCGCCCTTGGGCGCGCCGCCCTCGATGACGACGGGCGCTCCGGGCGCCTTGCCGTAACGGAGGGTCACCCTGCCCCTGCGGTCGGCCGGTGCCAGTTCCTCGTCCGTGGGAATGCCGCTGTCGCCGACGGCGATGTCGGCCAGGCCGTCCCCGTCGAAGTCACCGACGGCGATGTTTTCGCCCCTCGGCAGCCGTTCGGGTTCCTCGGCGAGCCCGGTCGCCGTGTCGGCGCCGCCGACGAGGAGCAGCGGCGTGCCCGGTTCCCCCTGCTCGTGGACGAGCAGGTCGGTGGCGCGGTCACCGGTGACCTCCGCCGCGATCAGCTGGAGGTCGAGCGCGACGTCGGCGCCCCGCGGGTCCGGGTCGGCCCGCTCACCGGTCCGCGCGGGCTCTCCCGTACGCGTGAACGGGCCGTGCAGGACCACCAGCCGCCGCTCGGCCTGGTCGCCGCGGTAACCGGTGCGGTAGGTGGCCAGATCGGCGTGGCCGTCGCCGTCGAAGTCCCCGGCCACCGGCAGGTCCGTATAGACGCTCTCGCCCTCGCCCCGGCTGTCGACGGCGGAGCGGCCTTCGCCGACCTGGGGAAGCCGGACGCGGGCGGGCGTGCGACCGGGGTCCGGGCCGTCGGGGCCGCCCCACTGCACATGGGCGTCGGCACCCGCGACCAGGTCGGGGTGGCCGTCGCCGTCCAGGTCGGCGACGGTCGGAACCGACAACGCGCCGGTCATGCCGTCGTGTTCGGGCAGCTGGAAGTCGTCCGGCGTGAACATCGTCCGGTGGCCGGGCCGCGGCCCGTGCGCCGAGCCGTTCACCACAGCGATCCGGCCCGTCTCGAAGACGTCCCCGTTGCCGGCCGGCACGTCCAGTGCCGGATCGGGGTGGCCGTCGCCGTCGAAGTCGGCGGCGGGGGTGCCCACCCGGCCCGCGAGTCCGGACGAACCCGCCGACGCCGACGCCGAGGTCGACATGGACGCCGACGTCGACGGCAGGCAGGCGCTGTTCGGGACCGGCGGGGGGACCTCCTGGTTCCGGGCGGCCGTCGCGGTGCCCATCACCAGTACGGCGGCGAGGAGGCCGAGGCTCCCTCGCCGCCGAAGGCCCTTGCTGCGTTCCGCTGCCGATCCGTCGTTCATCCGGTCACTTCAACAAACGTGCACGTCCGGTTCCAAGACCCGAGATCACTTCGTTACGCCCGCGAGGACTGGAGGTCCGTCGTGGGCGGCAGCGGATCGAGGACGGGGTTGGTGAGGTGCTGGTAGATGATCGAGGTGCGGAAGGCGACGATCTCGCGGCGGTCGGTGAAGTGGTCCAGGAGAAACGCGTGCAGGTGGTCGATGTCCTGCGCGGTGACGTGGACGAGGAAGTCGTCGCTCCCGGCCATCGTGTAGACCGAGACGACTTCCGGCAGCCGGGTCACCGACTGCTCGAAGGAGGCGACGACGTCCCGGCGCAGGGGCCGCACCTGAGTGAACACCATGGCCTGTACCGACCGGTTGAGGGCCCGCAGCGAGACCTGGGCCCGGTAGCCCTGGATGATGCCGCGCCGGTGCAGCAGCCTGGTGCGTTCCAGACAGGTGGACGGGGCGATGCCGAGCTTCTCGGCGAGGGCGCGGTTGGACTGCCGACCATCGGCCTGCAGTTCGCGCACGATCGCCGTATCAAGTTCGTCCACGGCTTCCTCCAAGGCTCGCAGTCCGAATTAAGTTCGGCACATCTCCCGATGCTCCGCGCAACACCCTAACTTCAGCGGCATGAGTCGATCATTCACACATGAAGAGGTCGTCGTCCGGCACGGCCGGCGCTCCGGTCTGCCGCTGATCGTCGCGGTCCACTCCCGGGCTCTGGGCCCGGCGGTCGGCGGCTGCCGGCTGCGCCGCTACGACACCTGGCAGGACGGACTGGCCGACGCGCTGCGCCTGTCGGAGGCGATGACGTACAAGGCCGCCGTGGCCGGTCTGGACTTCGGGGGCGGCAAGAGCGTGATCGCCCTGGACAGGGACACCCGACTCACCCCGCGGCTACGGGAGTCGGCACTGGAGGACCTGGGCGAGCTGATCGCCTCCTTCGACGGTTCCTACCGCACCGGCCCCGACGTCGGCACCGGCCCCGAGGACATGGTGGTCCTGCGACGCTTCTCCCCGTACGCGTACTGCGCGCCCGAGGAGCACGGCGGCACCGGGGACTCCGGCGGCCCCACCGCCGTCGGCGTCCTGGCCGCGCTGCACGCCGGCGCCCGGCATGTCTTCGGCGCGGCCTCCTGCGCCGGCAAGGTGGTGGTCGTCAGCGGATTCGGCTCGGTCGGCAGCCGTATCGCCGCCGCCCTGGCCGCCGAGGGCGCGCGCGTGGTGGTCTCGGACGTGGACCCGGCACGCGAGGACGCCGCTCTGGCGAGCGGGTACGAGTGGGTCGAACCCGGCCGCGCCCTGTCGGCGCCGGCCGACATCCTGGTCCCGGCGGCGGTCGGCGGGGTGCTCGACGAGGCAGCCGTTTCCCGGCTCACCGCGTCGCTGGTCGTCGGTCCTGCGAACAACCAGCTCACCGAGGAGTCCGTCGCCGAGGCCCTCGCGGAGCGCGGCACGGTGTGGGTGCCGGACTACGTCGCCGGCGCCGGAGGCATCGTCTACACGCTCAGCCGGGAGTCGGACGGGTGCGACCACGAGGCCGCTCAGGAGCGGGTGTCGGGCATCGGCGACACGGTCGGACACCTCCTCGACCTCGCGCGCACGACCGGAGTCACCCCGTTGCGGGCCGCCCAGCGGATGGCCGAGCGCCGCATCACCTCCGCGGACGCCCCCGCGTCCGCCTCGGCCCGGCGAGCGGTTCTCAACCGATCGTGACGACACGTGCCCAGGCAGGCGGGGTGTCCGGGACGTAGTCGGGGTTCTCCTCGGCCCCTCCGGAGCCGCGGCGCGGGAAGAGGCCGACGACCGTACGGCAGGGCGGCGGCGCGGAGGGCCAGGGCGTCTGGCCGTCCGTGAGGGCGACGATCACATCGGGGCGCGGCCGGGAACGGAGCGCACGGGCGAAACCGGAACGCAGGTCCGTGCCCCCGCCGCCGACCAGCTCGATGCTCTCGGCCCGGCAGAGCGGGACGGCGACCCCGGCCGCCGCGTCGCAGGAGATCACCGAGACCAGGTCGCGCCGGCCGCCCACGGCCCGGGAGATCGCCGCCACCTCCAGCAGCGCGCCGCCCAGTTCGGCGTCGCTCACCGACCCCGAGGTGTCGATGACGACACAGACGCTGGGCGGCGTACGCCGCAGACTCGGCAGTATCACCTTGGGGACACAGGCCGAGCGCCGCGACGGACGCCGGTAGCTGTGGTTCTCGCCCGCACCCGGCGCACCCGCCGCCGAGCGGACCGCCGCGCCCAGCAACTGCCGCCACGGCTGCGGCGGTTGGAACGCCTCGTCCGCCCAGCGCCGCCACCCCTGCGGTGCGTCGCCCGGCCGGCCCTTGATCCCCTCGGCGACCCGGAAGCGGACGGCGTCCTGCTGCTGCCTGCTCAGCCCGTGCGCCCCGTCGGGACCCAGCTCCCACGGCCGGCCCTGCCCGTCGGCGCCGCTGCCGCAGTCCAGCCAGGCCAGCTCCGAGGCGAGGCCGGACAGCGACGCCGTCTTCAGGTACTCCTCCATCAGCAGCCCCTCGGGCAGCCGCAGCATTGACGGCAGCACCGCTCCGGCGGGCCGGAGCAGGCCGTCACCGTAGATGTCGTCGTTGATCTCGAAGTCCGCGGCGATGTTCCGGCGCAGCCTCTCCCAGCCGTCGGCTGGGCGGACCCCCGCCTCGCTTCGCTCGCCCGGACCGTCCTCGTACTGCCGCGCGTACCGCTCGCCCCTCCTGTGGTGGTCCCGGAGCAGGTGGGAGACCTCGTGCACCCAGACACCGGCCAGTTCCTCCGGCGGGGTGCGGGCCACGAACCCGGGGGAGACGTAGCAGCGCCAGTGGGCGTCCACCGCCATGGTCGGCACCGACCGGTCCTCGACGACGTGCAGGGCGAAGAGGGCACCGGCGAGGTAGGGGCGTACCTTCACCGCGTGCAGCCGGGCGGCCAGCAGCTTCTCCATGTCCAGCGGGAGCCCGGACCGGTCGGCCGACGGTTTCGGCCGGGCGGTCCCTACGGGACGCGGCGGCGCGGGCCGGGACATCGGCCGAGGCACGGGGCGAGGCATCGGACGCTGTGCCGGACGTGGCTGTGGACGCGGTGCCGGGTGCTTCGGGGTGTCCGTCATCGGCGCGCACCCGCCGCACGCCCGGTGGCCGCCGCTGCCGCCGCGACCCGTTCGACCGACCGGTCGGCCTGCTCGACGAGGCCGACCAGTCCGGCCAGCCGGTCCATCGTCTCCGGCACCTCCCAGTCGTCGCGCCGTAGCGCGGCCAGCGTCGTCGCCGGGGCGACCAGCAGGTCGGCGGTGCCGGTCTCCAGCGCCCGGACCAGTACGGCCCAGCCCGCCTCCCACCGTTTCCGGTCCGGCCGCGCTCCGACGGCGGCCACCACAGCCTCCAGCGTCGCCTGGCGAAGGTCTCCCCGCTCCGGCAGCTCGGCGGCGGCCGGGTCCGCGAGGAGTGACTCCGGGTCGGGCAGGTCCATCCGGTCCAGGTAGGCGAGGAGTTCGAGCCCCGGTCCGTCGCCCACCGCACCCCGTACGAGCAGGGCAAGTACCTCGCGGGAGACCGAGGCCGCCGTGCCGAAGGCCAGCAGCGTCAGCGCGGCGTCCCAGCTCCGCGGCGAGGGCCAGGCACCACCGCGGCGCGTCTCGGTGCTCGGCAGACGGTGGATCAGCGTCGGCCGGGCGGCCAGGAAACCGCAGACCATGCGCCGGGCGAAGGCCACCGCCTCGGGCAGCGACTCCCGTACCAGACGCGGCAGTTCCGCCCTGGGCCAGACGCCGCCCAGCCCGCGCACCACCACCTCCTGGTCGTGCACCCAGTACAGATGCACGAACCGGTTGGCCAGCGGCGGGCTCAGCTCCCACCCGTCCGCCGCCGAGGCACGCGGATTGGCGGCGGCCACGATCCGTACGCCCGGGGGCAGTTGCAGGGCGCCGACCCGCCGCTCCAGGACGACCCGGAGCAACGCGGCCTGAACGGCCGGGGTGGCGGTGGAGAGTTCGTCGAGGAAGAGCAGCCCGCGCCCGGCTCGTACGAGCTCCACGGCCCACTGCGGAGGAGCCATCGGCACACCCTGTGTCGCGGGGTCCTCGCCCACGATGGGCAGCCCGGAGAAGTCGGACGGCTCGTGGACGCTGGCGATCACCGTGGTCAGCGGCAGGTCGAGGGAGGCGGCGAGCTGGGTGAGGGCCGCGGTCTTGCCGATGCCCGGCTCGCCCCAGAGCAGCACGGGCAGATCCGCGGCCACGGCCAGGGTGAGTGCTTCGAGCTGTTCGTCGGGGCGCGGTTCGGTCGTGGTCGTCCGCAGGAGGGCCAGGAGGTCGTCGGCGAGGGCGAGACGGGTGTCCGTTCCCGGTGTGAGACCGGGGCCAGGCAGGGGTACGGGTACGGGTACGGGAGTTCCGTCGGCCGGGACCGGGGCGGGCAGAAGGGTGCTGGTCGTCATGGGCATCACCTGGAGGGGATCGGGGAACGGGCGAACCCGTCCTGGAGGTCATGGGGGCGTGCGGCACCGAACGCGCCGTACGGGGAAGGGACTTCGGCGAGGTCGCCGGTCACGCGGCCAGACCGGTGCGGGGCCGGGAACGGCTGTTCAGCTTGCGGCGCACCGGCTTCGGCGTACGACGGTCGATCCGGGGACGGTGTCCGGCCTTCCCGCGCCCGGCGTCCGAGAGGTTCCCGCTCTCGGCCGCACCGTCGGCGGGGCGCGGGGCGACCAGCCCCGAGCGGAAGAGCCCGTGTTCGACACGGCGGGCCGCGGCCGACTCCAGTTCCTCGCGGAGCGGCCCGTCGCGCAGGACCGCACCGGGACCGAGCAGCTCTTCGACGACGGCCAGTGCCCCGGCGACGTCTCCGTGCCCGAGCCGTTCACGGACCGCGGGCAGCGCCTCCGGATCACGGTGCACCGTGTCGATGGCCCGCAGACAGGGCAGCGCCGGACCGCCGAGGGCCACGAGCAGTTCCTCGCGCCGCAGTTGGGCGGGGTCGTGATCGACCGCCGTCAGTACCCCGTCCCGCAGCGCGATCCGGTGGAGCCGGCCCCGGCACTCCACGCGGTGCGGATCACCGGGCTCGGGGACGGGGCCGTCCAGGGATGCCGGAGCGGACGCCGCCAGGCTCGGGGCGACGAGCGGATGCAGCCGCCCGGCGACGACGAGCCCCGCCCGCAGCAGTTCCAGATCGGGCAGGACCCGGGCCGCCGCCTCCGGCAGCACCGGGAGCGCGGCGATCTCCTGCGCGGGCAACGCGCCCTCGGGCAGTCGCCGGAACGTCGGTACATGGCTGTCGTCGGGGGCGACGAGTTCGAGCACGGCGCGTCTGCGGGCGCCGAGCCGCACGGTGAAGGCCCCGCGAGGGAGCCCTTCGGCCCGCAGCAGCAGCTCCGCCTCGACGGCCCAACTCCCCACCGCCCAGCCGGGGCCGAGCGCGAAGAGCGGTTCGGGTACGCGGCCGCGGTCGGGCGGCGCCGGGAACCGTACTCCCCGCGCACCGGCCCGTGCTGCCCCGCCCCGTGTCGCCAGTTCGCCGCTGCGGTCGGCATCCCAGAGGTGCCGGTGCAGGTCGAGCCGGAAACGCCGGTCGGGATGCGGATGGGGGTGGAGGTGGAGGTGGGGGCGGTGCCCGGGGACGCCGGTCCCCGACCCCTCCCACAGGGCGAGGGACATGCGCTGTCCGGCGTCGGCCCAGGCCGGCGGCGTCCGTACCACCAGGTGCAGCGGCGTGCCGCCGGAGCCGCGGTAACGGGCGAGCGAGAGGGTGAGTCCGGGCCGGAGCCGTCCGTCCGGGGCGACGCGGGGCATGTGCCAGCGGAGCAGATCCGGCGCCAGCCGACGCAGGTCCGCACGGAGCCGGGTGACGACATCGGTGCCGTGGCGACGGCGCACGGCGCGCAGATCGAGATCGACGTAGACACGGGCGGCGGCGCAGGCCCCCGCCCAGTCGCCGGCCGCGCGACGGGCGGTCGAGTGCTCGATCATGGACGGTGGCACGGCGTACTCACGTACGCGCTGCCACATCAAGAGGTGGGGCGGAATCCCGTTCGCGAAGTGATGTGCCATCAGCACTCACCTTGCGCGAATGATTCCCCCGTTCCGTGCGAGGAGAAGGTGTTCATCGCCAGGATCGTAACCACGCCGACGACGGCCTGTCATTCTTTTTTCGATCAGCGCACGTGAACAACCCCGACAGGGACCCGCGTTGTCAGTCCCGGGCGTTTGAATGGCGGCATGAACCTCCACGACGCCGCCCGGCAGCTGCCGAGTGCCGCGGCGCTCCACGACCACTGCCGGGCACTGGCGGTCCTGCACGCGATCCTCGAACCGGACGCCGACCGCCGGGGCTGTACCTTCACCGCCGCCGCCCCGTCCGGCACCTCGAAGGGCGGGCCGCGGACGGCGCGACTGCGGCACCCGGACGGCAGGTGGCTGCGCGTCAGCTTCTCCGGGGCAGGGGCGATGCTGCACTGGCACCGGGAACCGGGACAGGGGCGGGCCGGAGCGCTGGAAGGTCTCCCCGAGGCGCTCCGGGCCGTCCTCGAAGACACCCGGTGCGCGTGCCTGGACGACCCGCGGCTGATGGCCGGTGCCCTCTGGCGGGAGGCGGGCGACGACGGCTGGCGCGCGACGGACGACGCACCCCTGGGGACGGCGACGTCCCTGTTCCGCTGTCTGACCGACCGCTCTCCCGAGCGGGCCCGCCGGTTCGCCTACAAGCACTACGGCACGCCCCCGAGCCTGGCGGCGGTCAGGCAACTGCTGGATCTGCGGCCGCCGACGGACGCACTCGTGGCCGAGCTCAACCCCGCTCGTACGCAGGCGGACCTCGGACCGGACCTCGGACCGGACCTCGGACCGGACCTGGAGTCCGCGGGCCACCTTCTTCCGACGGACCTCCCGCCGCTGCTCCGGCAGGCCGGTCCCCGGCGCGGCGTCGAACTGTTCCGCCGCCGTGACGCCTCCGGGCTGATCACCACCGCGGCCTTCCGGCACCGGGCCGACCGGAACCAGCAGCACTTCACCGACCTCCGGGCCCAGGTCGACGGCGACATGGTGGCGATCGGCGGTGGCGCCACCGCCGTCGACTCACCGCACGGCGCGCTGCTCACCGCCTCGTACCCGGCGGACGACGGATCTGCCTGGCTGGCGTCGTCCAAGGACCACAACATCCCCCAGCCGCACCGGCTGACCTCCTTCGCCATCGGCATGAAGATCGACGGAGTCGGCCGGGAGCGGCTGGCCCGGGAGCTGCTGACGGTCGTCCGGACCCGAAGCGATCACGCGGCGCACCCGTTCGCCTCCGCGCGGGTCCCGGTCGGGTACACGCTGATCGGCGGGGGCTTCCGCGTCAACTGGCGGGACACCAGGGGCGGTTCGGCCGAGGGGAACCTGGCCACCGCCTCGTTCCCGCGCGCGGGCGGCGCCTGGACCGTGCGCTCCAAGGACCACCACCTGAGCAGCCCCTGCACCGTCGACGCCTTCGCGGTCTGTCTGAAGTCCTCCTTCGAGATCGACGGCGCCGAGTACAGGGTCGATGCCTGGGCGGACTTCGCGGACAGCGACGGCGGACCGGTACCCCATCCCTCCGTCGTCCTGCCGCTCCCCGCGAGCGGACACGTCCTGACCGGCATGGGCGCCGAGGCGCTCCCCACCGAACCGGGCTCGCTGCTGTGGCGGTTGGAACCCACGACGGACGGTACGAATCCCGGTGTCAGGGCGGGCTCGAAAGATCACGGGGAGCGGTCTCCCGACACGCTGTGCGCGTGGGCGCTGGGCATCCGGCTGCTCCGGAGCTGACCGCACCGGGCCGTCGTCAGGTGCCGAAGAGGCCGGAGACGGCGTCCACCAGCCCGTCGAGGAGACCGGGTGCGGACGTCCCGGCGGGGGAGGGCTCGGCGGAGGGAGCGGGGGACGCGGGGGTGGCCGGACTCGGTTCCGTCGTCGGCTCCTCGCCGGCGCCGGGAGACGCCGGCGGGCTCGGCTGCCCGGCGACCGCGCCAGAGTCGTCGGCGGGTCGTGATCCGGTGTCGTTCGTCGTGTTCGTCGGGGCGGACGGGCTGCCGTCGCCGGGCCCACCGGGCGAAGCGCTCGCGCCGCCGTCGCCCCGCCCCCGACCGGCCTCCGGCTCCGCGGCCAGGGCGTCGGCCCGCTTCCGGACCGGCGACCCCGCGGCGGTGGCCGAAGGACGGTCGGCGGCCCGTGCGCCGGGCTCCTGCCGCTCCGGCCGAAGCGCCTCGTCCGCGCTCCGGTTCTGGCTGTCGCCGCCGAGCACGGCGGGCAGATGGAGCCAGGGCGCGGTGGAGTCGCCACCGGTGACCGCGACGCCCAGCGTGGCGGCCGAGCACACGCATCCGGCCACCACCAGCCAGCCCATCCGCCGCATCCGGCCGGCCCGCCGGCCACTGGGATCGACGAACACCGGTGCGCCACTCGGTGGCGGGGCAGCCGCACCGCCGGTGCCTGCCGCGAGCCAGGCACGGCCCATGCCGTCCGTACCGCGCTCGGGGCGTATGTGCCCTTCCTCGCCCGCCGTGCCTGTCATGCAACTGCCCCTTCTCCGAAGGTGGATGAGAAGACCTGCCGCTCATGCGTCCGCGTACCGGAATCCCGCGCAACCAAAGCCCGCGCACCTGATCCGTCGCCGCCACGGCCCACGGATTGGTCCGAAGGGGTAAAGCCTCGAACGTGGGCGGTTTCCGTGTCGGTGGGTACGTCGTTGACAAGGTTGGCTAATCGGATTAGCTTATAGCTAACGCAATTAGCCAGACCCGAGGAGATGTCATGACCGAGTACCTTGCCGTCGACGGTGGCACGATCGCCTACGAGGTGGCGGGATCCGGACCGCTGGTCGTTCTCGCGCACGGCATGGGCGACAGTCGTGCCGCCTACCGTGCCGTGATCCCGCCGCTGGTGGCGGCGGGCTACCGGGTCGCCGCGGTCGATCTGCGCGGCTGCGGCGAGTCCAGTGTCGGCTGGCCTGCCTGGAGCCGTACCGCCATCGCCGGCGACCTGCTCGCCGTGGTCCGGCACTTGGGCGGCCCCGCCGTGCTCGTCGGCCACTCGATCTCCGGCGGCGCCGCCACCATCGCCGCGGCGCGGGAGCCCTCGCTGATCACCGCGGTCGTCGAGCTGGCGCCGTTCACCCGCAAGCAGTCGGTCCGCCTCGGCGACCTGCGGGTGAAGGGTTTCCGGCAGGGCATGCTGCGACTGCTCGGCGTGGGCGTGTTCGGCAGCGCGCGGCTCTGGCGCTCCTACCTCGACCTGGCCTACCCCGGCGTGAAGCCGGCCGACTGGACCGAGCGGATCGGCCGCGTCGACGCCCTCCTGGCTGAGCCCGGCCGGATGAAGGCGCTGCAGGGCATGGGCCGCGGCACCCCCGCCGACGCCGGCGCCCAGCTCGGCAACGTCCGCTGCCCGGTCCTGGTCGTGATGGGCACGCTCGACCCCGACTGGGCCGACCCGCACGCCGAGGGTTCGGCCGTCGTCGAGGCCCTGCCGTCCGGCCTCGGCAGCCTGGAGATGATCGAGGGCGCCGGGCACTACCCGCACGACCAGTTCCCCGACCAGGTGGTCTCGCTCGTCCTCGGCTTCCTCCGCTCGGCGGCCGCGCGTGCCTAGGGCCGGTCTGGACCCGGCGGCCGTGGTCGCGGCCGGCGCCGCCCTCGCCGACGAGGTGGGCCTCGCCAACCTGACGATGGGTCTGCTGGCCGAGCGGGTGGGCGTGCGTACGCCTTCCCTGTACAAACACGTCAGCGGCCTGGAGGACCTCAACCGGCGCATCGCGGCCCTGGCGCTGAGCGAGGCCGCCGAGGCCGTCGGCGGCTCGGTCCAGGGGTATGCGGGCCGCGACGCCCTGGCGGCCGCGGCGCGCTCCTTCCGCGCCTTCGTCGTGGAGCACCCCGGCCGCTACGCGGCGACGATCGGCGTGGAACCGTCAGGCCCGGACGACCCGCTGGCCCTCGCGGGGGAGCGGGCGCTCGGCGCCTTCAGGGCGGTCCTGCGCGGCTACGAGATCGCGGAGTCCGACGTGGACCACGCCCTGCGGATGCTCCGCAGCCTCTGCCACGGCTACGCCACGCTGGAGTCGGCAGGCGGCTTCCAGTGGAGCGCCGACATCGACGAGAGCTTCGAGTGGCTGATCGCCTTCGCCGACCGGGGGCTGCGCGCGATGTGAGCCGGCTGCCCCGTGTCCGGAGCATCCGTCCGCCCGCGCGGGCGGCGTTGCCCGACCGCCGGGGGAGTACTCCCGGATACGTCGGGTACGCCGGGCGCGTCGGGTACGAAGCGCGGCGGGCCCGGGGCCGGGATACCGGTGACGCCCCGCCCGCGGGGGGACCACGGCGGCGTCAGCCTTCCCGGCCCGCCCCCGCGAGAGCGGCCCGCTCCCGTGCCGCGCGTACGGCCGTGGACAGGGCGGTGATGTCGTAGGCGCCGTGATGGCGACGGCCGTTGACGAAGAACGTGGGGGTGCCGGACACCCCGCTGAGGTCGGCGGACTCCACGTCCGCGGCGACCCTCGCGGCACCCGCGCCGGACCGGAGGTCGGCGCGGAAGCGGTCGGTGTCGAGACCGATCTCCTCGGCGTGGCGCAGCAGGTCCTTCGGCCGCAGCTCCCCTTGATGGCGCATCAGCTGTTCGTGCATCTCCCAGTAGCTGTCCTGGTGGGCGGCGGCCTCGGCCGCCTCCGCGGCGAGCTGGGCACCCGGGTGCACATCGGTGAGCGGCAGATGCCGCCATACGTAGCGCACGTCACCGAAGTCGGCCAGCAGGTCGCGCACCACGGGCTCGGCCAGTCCGCAGTAGGGGCACTCGAAGTCGCCGTACTCCAGGAGGGTCACGGGCGCGTCCAGAGGGCCGCGTACGTGGTCGCGGTCCATGTCCACGGGGTCGCTGAGGTCGACGATGCTCTGCCCCGTGCCGAGCAGGGCGCGGGCGCGAGAGGGCCCGGAGAGGGCGCCGATCACCCCGGTGACCAGCCAGGTGAGGAGGAAGGAGCAGAGCACGGCGGCGAGGATGCCGATCTTCGCCTGCGCCAGCCGGTCGCCGTCGAAGGCGAGGGTGGCGATCAGCAGGGACACGGTGAAGCCGACTCCGGCCAGGGTGCCGCCCGCGGTGATTGCGCCCCAGCCGACCGGTGGCCGCAGCCGCCCCGCGCTGACCCGTGTCGTGAGCCAGGCCGCGCCGATGATGCCGAGCGGCTTGCCGAGCACGTAACCGAGCAGGATGCCGAGGGCGACCGGCGAGGTGAAGGCATGGGTCAACTGGCTCGCGCTGAGCGTGATGCCGGCGTTGCCGAGGGCGAACAGCGGGACGATCACATAACTGGTCCAGGGATGGAGCATGCGCTGGAGCCGGTCGTTGGGGGAGAGCGTCGAGGCGATCTGCCGTCGCACGGTGCGTTCGAGATCGGGGGTCGGCTGCTCGCGGAAGCGTCGGAACAACCTGCTGGCCTGTTCCAGGTCGTGGCGCTCCGCCGGGCGGGCGTAGATCAGCAGGCCCATCGCCAGACCGGTCACCACCGGGTCCACCCCGGACTTCAGGAGCGCCACCCAGATCGCCGCGCCCAGCAGCCCGTACACGGCGGGGATCCGTACGCCGACGGCGCGCCGCAGCAGCAGGACTGCGGCGAAGAGGCCGAGCGCGGTCAGCAGCGCGGGCAGGGCGATGGCGCCGCTGTAGGCGAAGGCGATGACGGCCAGGGCCAGGAAGTCGTCCACGACGGCGACGGTCAGGATGAAGACCCGAAGACCGCCTGGCAGCCGGTTCCCGAAGACGGCGAGCATGCCCAGGGCGAAGGCCGTGTCCGTGGACATGGCGGCACCCCACCCGTGGACGGAGTCCTCGCCCGCGTTGACGGCCAGGTAGACCGCGACGGGCACGAGCATGCCGCTGAGTCCGGCGAGCAGCGGCAGGGTGATCCGGCGGCGTTCGCGCAGCTCGCCCATGTCGAACTCGCGCCTGGCCTCCACTCCGACGACGAGGAAGAACAGCGTCATCAGCCCGCTGTTCAGCCACTCCCGCAGATCCAGCGAGACTCCGCCCGAGCCGAGGCGGACCGACAACTCCGTTCCCCACAGCGTCTCGTACGAGCCGGCGGCGACGTTGGCCCAGACGAGTGCGGCGAGGGCGCCGGCGAGCAGCACCGCCGCGCTGCCGGTCTCCGTCCGCAGGAAGATCTTCAGCGGGCTGCGGGCGTCGTCGCCGCACAGGGTCTGTCCCGACGGGGGCGAGGTCTCGGATGGCACGGTCACCCCCCGATTCTGACCCCACTCATGATCCGGCACCCGGCGAGGCCCCGATCGACCGGCACGCGTCGCCGGCCGACACCGCTCCCCGCCGCGCCGGCCTGGCCGTGGCGGGGAGCGATGTGAGCGGTGTCTGTGGTGTCAGCGGTGCGCGGCCGACGAGAGAAGCATCGGCAGCGAGAGGAAGTCGCCGAGGGCCCGCTGGCCGGCGATGTTGACGTGGACCCCGTCGCCGGTGTCGTAGGCGGGATCGATGCCGTTGGGCCTCAGCGGGTCCTTGAGCACCTGGTCGAAGTCCAGCACGCCGTCGCAGGTGTCGTCGCAGGTGTTCCGCTTCTTGACGTGGGTGCCCACGGCGTGGCGGTCGAGGTTGTTCTGGTCGGTGTAGCCGGGGCGCGACGTGATGGGCGTGACGTAGACCTTGACCCCGGCGGCGTGCAGACGCCGGAACACCTCGTCGTAACTGCGCAGGATCTGGGCGGCGTCGCAGCCGTTGGCGAGGTCGTTGGTGCCGTAGTAGTACAGGACTCCGGTCACCCCGTGCAGGTCGAGCACGTCACGGTCCAGCCGGGCCGCCGCGTCGAGGCCGCGAATCCCGGCGGGGTTGCGCGGGCAGTCCGCGGAGCTCGTCGTGCCGCCGATGCCCGCGTTCGCGATCGCGAGCTGCCGGTCGCGCGGGAGTTCGGCGTCGACACGCCGGGCGACCTCGTCCGTCCAGCGGTGATCGGTCCCGTCCGGTGTGCAACCGGTCCCGCAGTTGTCGCTGCCGGTCCCGTCGACCACCGAGCTCCCGTACGCGACGATCGTGCCCTTGAGCGCCGGGTTGTGTACGTCGACGGCGCTGACCAGATACGTGGAGCCGACCGTCTGCGTGTACGCGGAACCGCTCGCCTCGGACGTGTGGTCGCCCGAGCCGGGCGGGGTCAGGTAGTTGGTGCGGAAGGCGCCGGTGTGTCTTCCCGGGGTGACCGTGCCGGACACGGAGAGGGAGACCGCTATGTCGTCCTGCGCCCGGGTCTTCAACTGCGAGGCGTCGCTCCACACCTGGCCGCCGGGCGGGACGACGACCCCGGGCAGGCCCTCGAAGGTGACGGCGCGGACGTCGCCTTCGAGGGCGGCGCCTCCCCCGTCGCTCCTGCCGACGGTCGCGGCGTCGACGGTCAGCGGGGTCGTGCCGAAGGTGTTCTGGATCCGGACCCGCAGCGCCCCGCCGCCCTGGCTGAGGTGCGTGATCATGCGAACGGACTGGTCACGCAGGGGAGTCGGGGCCAGTTCCTGCTGGGACTGGGCCCAGGACGTGAACCATGCCCGCTTCGCGGGCCCTGCTGAGGACGAGGCCGCGGACGAGGACGCGGACGGGGCCGTGGTGGACGCCGTCGCGGTCGCGGTGGTGGCGGAGACCGCCGACCCGGACGCCACGAGTGTCAGGGCCAGCGCCACCGCGGCGCGCCGCAACGATCTGGTTCGCAGGGAGTCGGCGCGCGGTGAACTCGTCCGTGACGAGGTCGTCCGCCATGGCTTCGTCCGCCATGAGTTCGTGCGGCGTGAAGGTGTGCGCGGTGGGGCGGTGCGGAAAGAGGGCACGGGGATCCCTTCGGGGTCGTACGGCCCCGGCACGGGTGGGACTGCCGGAACCGCAGCGGCTCAGTCCCGTATGGCTTGCCCCTGGGGTCGCTGTGTCAGACGTGGCGGTCCGTGCCAATCACCGATCGCGCGCGACCGGTCCAACTGGTCCGCCCGGCCCCGCACTTGCCCGTACCGCCGACTCTGCCCCGGTGTCCCGGCCCCTGCTCCCCACCCCGTGGTCACGAGGTGCGGGCGACTCCCACGTAGATGCCGCTGCCCTCGGGTGTCGGCTCCTCGCCCGGGGCGGCCCACTCCGTCGCCGTCACCAGGCCGGGCGCCACGAGGTCGAGGCCGTCGAAGAAGCGCCCCACCTCGGACCGGGTGCGGAAACCGAGCTGGATACCGCCCTTGGCGTACTCGGCGGTGACCTGTGCGGCGAGTTCCGGATACAGGTCAGAGGCGGCGTGCGACAGCACCAGATAGCTGCCCGGCGGCAACGTGTCGACCAGGGCACGGACGATCGAGTGGGCGTCCTGCTCGTCGGGGATGAAGTGCATCAGCGCGATCAGGGACAGCGCGATCGGGCGGGAGAAGTCCAGGACGTGCCTGGCGTGCTCGACGATGGCCTCGGGCTGCCGTACGTCGGCCTCGATGTAGTCGGTGACCCCGCCGGGGTGGCTGATGAGCAGCGCCTCGGCGTGCCGCAGGACGATCGGGTCGTTGTCGGTGTAGACGACCTTCGCCGTCGGCACGACGTTCTGGACGATCTGGTGGAGGTTGGGCTCGGTGGGGATGCCGGTCCCGATGTCCAGGAACTGGTCGATGCCCTGGGTGGCGAGCCAGGCGGCCGCGCGGTGCATGAACTGGCGGTTCTGCCGGGCCGCGTCCTTGGCCTCGGGCGGCAGCTGTTCGCCCACCGCCTCGTCGACCGGGTAGTTGTCCTTGCCGCCCAGCAACCAGTCGTAGACGCGTGCGGGGTGCGCCTTGTCGGTCACGATCTTCGGGAACTGCTGTGGGCCGGTGGACATGGCAACTCCGTCGCGCCAAAAGAGCCAAATGAATGGGGCGGATCGACTGTTCGATCACCTTGGTGGAGTACATCATGTGACCCGCGCGCGAGGAAAGTACCACCCTGCCCCACGAGGACAACCCGCCTCACACGAAAACCCGACACCCTGTCAGCCCGAGGCCCCTGGCCTCCCACGCCCCTTGGTCCCCCCCCAGGCCCTCGGGCCCCACGGCCGCGGTCACCGCGGCGCCCGCGTCCGCCGCGGCCGAAAACATGTGCCCGCGGTGACGAACGCGCAGCAAGCAATGGTCAATTCAAGCCGTTGTCTTGTCACATCCATGACAACCTGTGCGCCTGATGTCACTCTGCTGTCGAACGTTCACCCTTCGTTCACGACGTCACACCCCCCACTCACACATCCCCCGCATTCTCACGTCTCACGCGCCGCCGAGTTCTCCGGCGCCTCCGTGTGCACCTCGTGCTGCGCTTCTTCCCGCTCCACCCCCGGTTCCGGGCCGGCCGTACCCAGTCGGCCCGTTCGCCGCCGGCCCCCACCAGGAGCCGGCTGTCGCAGGAGGAGAAGACCTTGTCCGTGTCCCACCGCTCAGCCCGCCGGCGCAGACGCGCCGCAGCCCTGGCCCTCACGACCGCGAGCTCGATGCTCGTCCTCGGCGTCCAGGTCGGACCCGTGTCCGCCGCACCCGCCGACCCCGGCTCCTCGAAGATCGTCGCCACCCCGCGCGCCGGCGCCGCCCAGGTCACCCTGTCGCCCACCGCGCGCGCCGCTCTGCTCAAGAGCGCCACCGCCGAGTCCGGTGACACGGCCGAGGAACTCGGCCTCGGCTCGAAGGAGAAGCTGGTCGTCAAGGACGTCGTCAAGGACGCCGACGGCACCACCCACACCCGGTACGAGCGCACCTACGCGGGGCTTCCGGTCCTCGGCGGCGACCTCGTGCTGCACGAGAAGAGCGGCCGGAGCACCACCTCCAAGGCCACCCGCGCCACCATCAAGGTCGCCACCACCACGCCCAAGATCTCCGCGGCCCGTGCCGGGGACAAGGCCCTGGCGGTCGGCAAGGCGGCCGACGTGGAGCGGTCCGAGGTCGAGGGCAAGCCCCGGCTCGTCGTCTGGGCCGCCGGATCCGCCAAGCCGGTCCTGGCCTGGGAGTCCGTCGTCGAGGGGTTCCAGGAGGACGGTACCCCCAGCGAACTGCACGTCGTCACCGACGCGAGCAGCGGGAAGGTCGCCGCCCGGTACGAGGGCGTGCACACCGGAACGGGCACGGGTCAGTACAGCGGCGAGGTCTCGGTCGGCTCCACGCTGTCCGGTTCGACGTACCAGCTCGTCGACGGCGACCGCGCCGGGCAGCGCACGTACGACCTGAACCAAGGGACCTCGGGCACCGGCACACTCTTCACCGATGACAACGATGTCTGGGGTGACGGCACGCAGGCCAACCGGCAGACCGCCGGGGTGGACGTGGCCTACGGCGCGGCGGCGACCTGGGACTACTACAAGGACACCTTCGGCCGCAACGGCATCCGCAACGACGGTGTGGCCGCCTACAGCCGGGCCCACTACGGCAACAGCTACGTCAACGCCTTCTGGCAGGACTCCTGCTTCTGCATGACGTACGGCGACGGCTCGGGCAACGCCAGCCCGCTGACCGCGCTGGACGTGGCGGCCCACGAGATGTCCCACGGCGTCACCAGCGCCACCGCCAACCTGAACTACTCGGGGGAGTCGGGCGGCCTCAACGAGGCGACCTCGGACATCTTCGCCGCCGCGGTGGAGTTCCACTCCGACCTCGACGCCGACGTCCCGGACTACCTGGTCGGCGAGAAGATCGACATCAACGGCGACGGCACCCCGCTGCGTTACATGGACAAGCCCTCCCAGGACGGCCGGTCCCGTGACTACTGGGACGCGTCGCTGGGCGGCATCGACGTCCACTACTCCTCCGGTCCCGCGAACCACCTCTTCTACCTGCTGTCCGAGGGCAGCGGGGCGAAGACCGTCAACGGGGTGTCCTACGACAGCCCGACCTACGACGGCGTGCCCGTGACGGGCATCGGCATCGAGAACGCGGCGAGCATCTGGTACCGCGCCCTGACGACGTACATGACCTCGACGACCAACTACGCGGGCGCCAGGACCGCGACGCTGCAGGCCGCCACGGACCTCTTCGGCGCCTACAGCGAGACCTACCTCGCCGTCGCCGCCGCCTGGGCCGGCATCAACGTCGGTGACCGCATCGCCCTCGGAGCCAACCTCGCGCCGATCGGCGACCAGACCTCCGGTGTCGGCCAGGAGGTGTCCCTTCAGCTCGAGGCCTACACCACCAACTCGGACGCGACGCTGACCTACGAGGCCACCGGCCTGCCCGACGGCCTGACCCTCAGCGACAGCGGGCTGATCTCCGGCGTCCCGACCGCCACCGGTACCAACGAGGTGACCGTGACGGTCACCGACAGCACGGGTTCGGCCGTCACGGACACCTTCGAGTGGCGGGTGGCCTACATCTACGGCAGCAGCACCCGCGTCGACATCCCCGACGCCGGCGCCGCGGTCGAGTCGCCCATCACCATCACGGGCCGCCCGGGGAACGCCTCGGCGACCACGGAGGTCTACGTCAACATCGTCCACACCTACCGGGGCGACCTGACGGTCGATCTGGTGGGCCCCGACGGGACCGTGTACTCGCTGCTGAACCGCAGCGGGGGCTCCGCCGACAACGTGGACCAGACCTTCACGGTGAACGCCTCGGCGCAGTCCGTCGACGGCACGTGGAAGCTGCGGGTGCGTGACCTGGCGGCCATCGACGTGGGGTACGTCCAGCAGTGGCGGATCACCCCCTGACCTGCCGCCGCGCACGACCAGGGCGGTGAAGGACGACCGCCCGCCCGGACCGCCCGCCCGGACCGCTCATCGGTCGGGGCGGGCGGTTCCCGTCCCGTCTCCAGGGGGCGGCGTCAGCTCCAGGGGGCGCGTCAGCGCGCCGCGCCGGCGCCGCCCCGGAACCGGTCGTACGAGAGGACCGCGAGCGCCACCGTCAGCGCGCCCAGGAGCCAGCCGCCGAGCACGTCCGACGGCCAGTGCACGCCCAGCCAGATCCGGGTGAACCCGACACCGGCGACGGACACCACCGCCACGGCCAGCGCGGTACGCCACAGGACGCGCCCGGCGCCGTAGAGGCGCAGCAGCCACAGGAGCAGGCCGCACACCACCGTGGCCGTCATGGCGTGCCCGGAGGGAAAGGCCGCGAAGTGGGCGGAGTCCACAGGGTCGGGCCAGACGGGGCGTTCACGGCCGATCGCCGCCTTGAGCCCCTGCTGGAGCAGGGTGCCCAGGACGCAGGTGACCGTCAGCCACAGGGCGAGCCACCGGGCGCCGTGGCGCAGCAGCAGCCAGAGCACCGCGACGGTGATCAGGGCGCGCATCGCCCAGGGATCCCACACCCAGTCCGTGAGGACACGGAACACCTGGGTCAGATCGGGGTCGTCGACCGCCCAGCGGTGGGTGGTGCGGGCGATGTCGCCGTCGAGGTCCATGAGCGGGCCCCAGGAGACCGCGACCAGGACGAGCAGCAGCACGGTGGGAAGGGCGAGGGCCGCGGCGACGCGCAGGGCGATCCCGGGGCCGGTCGCGCGGGGCGGCGAGTCGACGGGAGAGTGCATACGCCGATCCTCGCCGACCGGTGGGGCCCGAGGCGAACCCGGGTTCGTGACGCCGGCGCGAAACCTGTCCGGCCGAGGTCTACCCGAGCGCTCGCAGACCCGGCACGAAGGCCACCAGGACCGGGACCACCGGGACCAGCGCCGCGGCCGCGGTGAGCTTCAGCCGACGGGTGGGCGGGAGGCGGTCCGGCGGAGTGAGCAGCCGGTGCACCCGCTGCGGAACATGGGCCTGCGGGGTCGGGCAGGGGCCGAACACGCCACGGTCCTCGTTGAGTTCGACCAGCGCGAGAGCGGTCGTCAGCCGGCCGAACCTGCGTGACGCCATGTCGTCGGCGGCGAGTTCGACCAGCCGGTGCATCTCGTCGCGGAACGCGGAGAACACCGGTACCTGGGGGAAACCGCCTGCCAGCGCGGCCGAGGAATGCAGCAGCCAGTCGTGCCGGGCGCGCGCGTGCCCCTGTTCATGGGCGAGTACGGCGTCCAGTTGCTGCCCCTTGAGACGGCGCAACGCGGCTGTGGTGATGACGAGTTGGGGTGCGGCGCCGGGCAGCCACCAGGCGTCGGGGCGCTCGCCCTCCAGGACGACAAGTCGCTCGCTGCCCGGCTCCTCACCGGGCAACAGCGGTGCGCGTACGAGGAGTTCGCCGCGCCGCCTGCGCCGGCGGGTCCTCGCCCGGCTGATCTCACGGGCCAGCATGGTCGCGGTCCAGAGACCGCCGAGCGCCAGGGTCACCGCCGTCGCCGCGGCCCAGGGCCCTCCGGTGAGCGCGTAGGCCTGCACCACGCCGTGCGGGGCGGGGGCGAAGACCTGGCCGCGCACCGCCTGCCAGGCGGCGGCCGCGCTGAGCGTCATGGAGAGCGCGCAGCAGAGCAGCACGGCCACCACCACGCACTGCCACACCCACAGGGCGACCACCGGTTCGCGGTCCTGCCAGTCCGTCCGGGCAAGCAGCCGCGGAGCGAGAACGGCGGCCAGTGCGCCGAGCAGCAGCAGTGCCGCGGGGACCATCATGGGGGCAGCCTATGAGCGCGGCGGCGCCGTCGGATACGGCTCGTGGTGGCAAGTGACGCAGACCACGATTCCGTACGGCCGGGCCGGGGGAGCGGGGCCCCTGCCCAGAGCGTGAGACAAAACGGCTCAGAGTGCGAGAAGCATGGCGAGCATCCCTATGCCCATGGAGAGCCGGCATGCCCGCGCCAGCTCCAGTCGGTCACCCCAGCCGGCCGGCTGGACGCCTCCGCCCGTGCCCCCGCCGCCCGCGCTCCCCTCCGCGCTCCCGCCGGATCCGGCGACCGTGACCGGGACCGTGACCGGTACGAGCCGCGTCCCGGTCCACAGCACGTAGGCCGTGAAGTACGCGAGCAGCACCCCCGTGAGGACGGGAACCCCGGCATGCGCCCCGCTCGCCATCACCGCGGCCATGTAGACCATGGCGAACGCGCCCACCAGATGGTGCAGATGATGGGAACCGCTCCGCGCCGCCCACAGGGAACGCAGCGCGGCCAGCCCGAAGACGGCCACGTAGCCGCCCCAGGCCCAGCGGGGCGGCGCCAGGACCGCCGCGGGCACGGACATCGCGGCCATGCCGAACCCCATCAGCGCCTCGCCGCCCGCGGCGCGGCGCTGCTCCTCGTCCCCGCTGCGCATCCGCAGCAGGCAGTAGGCGCCGGTCGCCGCGCACAGCGCGACGAGCAGCCAGCCGGGCGACCCCGGTCCGTGCGGTCCGTGCACCGTGTACCTCCCCGATCGACGGCGTCGGACAGTTCGGTCGATTGATGCCCGGACGGACCGAGGCGCAAGCGAGCGCAAGGGGGTACGCGGGGAGCGTGCGGGAGTGCGTGCCGCGGGGAGTCATGACCGGTGATGTATCTTTCACGAGTAAAACACCTGCTAATCTTTTGGTCATGCCCAGTGTCCGACCCCGTCCCAGTCATGCCGCTCCCGCCTCCGGTCCCGGTCCCGCTCCCGCTCTCGTGCGGCGGATGCCCCTCGCCGGTGTCCTGCGTCTCGGCCGACCGTCCGACATCTGGTTCAAGCCGGCGCTGAGTGTCGTCGTCGCCGTCGGCGTGCCGAACCTGACACTGCTGGCGCTCGGGCGGCTGGACCTCGCCCTCTCCACGATGGCCGGGTCGCTCTGCGCGCTCTACGCCCACAACCTCCCGTACGCGGCCCGCCGCCGCACCCTCGCCGGAGTCGTCCTCGGCATGCTCGCCTCGGTCGCCGTCGCGCTGCTCACGGCGTCGCTCACGTCCTCCGCCGTGGTCCTCGTCGCGGTCGGAGCACTGCTCGCCGCCGCGCACAAGACGGTGTGCGACATGACGCGCGTCGGCCCGCCGGGACCGGTGATCTTCACCTTCATCAGCTCGGCCTCCCTCTTCGCCCCGGTGACCCTCGGCCAGGTCCCCGGGCATCTCGCCCTCGTCGCGGTGGCGGGCGCCTGGGCCTGGCTCGTCGGCATGGCACCGGGGCTGCTGCGCCCGCACGGGCCGGAACGCCGGGCTACGGCCCGCGCGCTGAACGCGGCCGCCGCGTACGCCGAGGCGTTCACCACCGGCACGGGCCGCAGCAGGAGCGGCGGTACGGGTGGCGGTACGGGTGGCGGTACGGGCGGCGGTACGAGGAGCGGTCACGAACGGGCCCGTGCCGCCGCGGCCGCCGCCGTGCACGCCGCCTGGCAGTCGCTCCTCGTCACCGGTACGCGTCCGGAGCCCCGCCGCGCCCTCGAACGGCTCGTCGTACGGGCCGAGGTCGCGCTCGCCGCCCCGGCCGACGCGGACCCCGCCCGGCTGCGCTCCTGGGCACGCGACCTGCGCGGCACGCACCCCGTACCCCGGGTGGAGCCGGCCCCGGCCGCCGACGAACTGCTCGGTGCGGAACTCGAACTGGCCGCCGGGAGAGGCAAGTGGAGCAGCAGGCTGGGGCCTCTCCTCCCGCTCGCCCTGCGCACGGCACTCGGCTGTGCCCTCGCCGGTTACGCGTCGTCGGCGCTCGGTGTCGGCCGCCCGTACTGGGCCCTGGTCACCGCCGCCTCGCTCTACCAGGCGAACACCACGCTGACCTGGAGCCGCGGGGTCCAGCGCGTCGTCGGCAACCTCGTCGGCGTCCTGCTCTTCGCGGCCGTCGCCCCGCTCGCCCACCTCGGCCCCGCCGCGCTCGTCCTGTGCTGCCTCGCCTTCAACTTCGGCGCGGAGGCCCTGATCACCCGCAACTACTGGCTCGGCAGCGTCTGTGTGACCCCGATGGCTCTGCTGATCACCGAGTTCACGGGCTTCCAGGAGCCCGGTGGGCTGATGGCGGACCGGACCGTGGACACCCTCGTCGGCGCGGTCGTCGGCTTCCTGGCCGCGGTAGCCGTCACCGACCGGCGGGCCCCGGACCGCATCGAGGACGCTCTCGACACCGTGGAGCGGGCGCGCGAGCACGCGGTACGGCAGGTCGCCGCCGAGTTCCCCGCGCCCGGCGCGCTGGACCTGGCCCGTCGCCGGCTGACCGCCGCACTCGTCGAGCTGCGCGCCACGGCCGACGCGGCGGCCGGCGAGTGGTGGCAGCGCGCCCTGCCCGAGGAGCGGGTGGTGCTCGCCGAGCGGACCGGACACCGTACGCTCGCCGCGACGGTACGACGGCAGGCACCGCACCTTCTGGAGGACGTACAGGCATGACGGCAGCGAACGGGCCCGGAGCGGTCGGATCCGATGCCCCAGGTGACACGTCGCACGGTGGCAGATCGCACGGTGGCGAGTCGGGCGAGTCGGGCACGTACGGCGCGTCGGGCGCGTCGAACGGCGGCGCGTCGTACGGGGCCGCTTCGGCCCGGGACATCTCGGCCCGGGACACGTCGGAGGGGCGGCGGCCGGGCGCGGGGGACACCGTCGCCGCGGTGGTCCGGCAGTGGGAGGTGGTCCACCCCGACCTCGACACCGGACCCATGGAGATCATCGGCCGCATCAACCGCTGTGCCGCGCTCCTCCAGCAGGCCGACGACGCACCGCTGCGGCACGCCGGACTCACCCGGCCCGAGTTCGACCTCCTCGGCGCACTGCGCCGCACGGGTCTCGAACTGACCCCCGGTGAACTGGCCAGGGAGACCTTCTCCTCCGGCGCCGCCGTCACCAAACGGCTGAAGCAGCTGACCGAGCGGGGTCTCGTCGAGCGCCACGGCGACACCCGTGACCGCCGCGTCGCCCACGTCCGCCTCACGGACGCCGGCCGCGCCCTCGTCGACGGCATCCTGCCCCGCCAGCTCTCGTACGAGACGACGGTCCTGTCCGGGCTCGACGGCACGGGGCAGCGCGAACTCGCCGCTCTGCTCGGCGACCTGCTGGTCCAGCTGGAGGGCCGGCTGCGCGCCCCGCGCGTCTGAGCCCGACGTCCCGGGCCGCCGCGTTCCCCTGCCCCGCGCCCCACCGACCTCACAGGACCCAGCGTCCTCGTCGGCCAACTGCCTTACGTCCGTTGACGGTTGCCACGGGCGGCTCTACTGTCCCGGACGCACTCTCGAAACTTTGCAGAGGTCTCCCGGAGATTCCGGGAGCGACGTGAAGCCATCATGAGAGGGACGTCCATGAAGCCCCAGAGCTTACGCAGAGCCGCGTCCGTGTTCCTGGCCGCGGCTTCGCTCGTGATCGGGGGAGCCGCCTCCGGTCACACCGCCGCCGGCCCGGGACAGACCGGTACCGGCAGGCAGGCCGCCGCCGAACCCGTACTGCGGGACCTCGCCGCCGCCGAGGGCCTCTACTACGGCACGGCCGTCACGGCCTCCAAGCTCAACGGCACCTACGGCACGATCGCCGCAGAACAGTTCGACTCCATCACACCGGGCAACGAGATGAAGTGGGGCTCCGTCGAACCGACCCGCGGCAGCTTCAACTGGTCCGGCGCCGACGCCGTGGTCGACTTCGCCGAGGCACACGAGCAGAAGGTTCGCGGCCACACCCTCGTCTGGCACAGCCAACTGCCCGGCTGGGTCAGCAACGGCAGCTGGACCGCCGACACCCTGCGGACCGTGCTGACCGACCACATCGCCACCGAGGCCGGCCGCTACCAGGGGCGCATCGACCACTGGGACGTCGTCAACGAGCCGTTCAACGAGGACGGCACGCGCCGCCAGTCGGTCTTCCAGACGGCGATCGGCGACTCGTACATCGCGGACGCGCTCACGGCGGCCCGCGCCGCCGACCCGACGGCGAAGCTGTACGTCAACGACTACAACGTCGAGGGGGTCAACGCGAAGAGCACCGCGCTCTACAACCTCGTGAAGTCCCTGAAGGAACAGGGCGTCCCGATCGACGGCGTGGGACTGCAGGCCCATCTGATCCTCGGTCAGGTGCCCGCCACGCTGCAGGCCAACATCCAGCGCTTCGCCGACCTCGGTGTGGACGTGGCCGTCACCGAGCTCGACATCCGGATGACGGTCCCGGCCACCAGTGCCCAACTCGCCCAGCAGAAGGCCGAGTACAAGGCGGTCACCGCCGCCTGTGCGGCTGTGGCGCGCTGCGAGGGCGTCACGGTGTGGGGCTTCACCGACTCCGACTCCTGGATCCCGGACGTGTTCACCGGGTACGGCGCCGCGACCCCGTACGACGAGAACTTCCAGCCCAAGCCCGCTTTTTACGGCATCGCCGAGGCGCTCGGCTGGACCGACGACGGCACGCCCGACCCGGTGGGCGCCTGCGCGGTCACCTACGTCGTGCAGAACCAGTGGAACACCGGCTTCACCGCACAGGTCACGGTCAGGAACACGAGTACCGCCGCCGTCGACGGCTGGCGACTGGCGTGGAGCTGGCCCGCCGGGCAGAGCGTGACGCAGGCCTGGAACGCGACCGTCACCCAGTCCGGCTCCGCCGTCACCGCCGCCGACGCCGGGTACAACGCGATCGTCGCACCGGGCGCGGCGGTCACGTTCGGCTTCAACGGCTCCTGGTCCGGCGGCAACACCGCACCCACGGCCTTCGCCCTCAACGGGACGGCCTGCACGACGTCGTAGGGGCCCGGGTGCCGACGGAACCGTAAAATCCCTCGGCACCCGCACCCGCACCCGCACCCGGGCCGCCGTTCTTCGCCGTCGCCGGCCCAGGCGGACCGTGTCCGTCAGCGCGGGTGCCGGAGCGCGGACGCGGTGGGCACCGGGGCCGAACCGTCCGCGCGCAGCGGGTGGAGCACCAGCGGCGCGGCGGCCTCCTGGGCTCGCAGACCGTACGCGTCCCACCACTCGGAGCTGCCGTCCTCGATGCAGCGCAGCAGCACCCCTTCGCGCAGCGCCCACGGGCAGACGGTCACCTCGTCGATGCCCATGAGCTTCATCGTCGTGTGCGCGACGATCGCACCGGCCAGGGACTGACCGGAACGGGCCAGGGAGATGCCCGGCAGCAGGGCGCGCTCGGCGGACGGCAGCGCCGCAAGCTGCTTCACGGCCCTCTCCAGGTCGGAGCGGGCCATGCTGCGCGGAGTGAAGGGTCCCGACCGGCCGGGGGCGGCCCCGCACAACCGGCCCAGCTGCTGGAACATCCGCGAGCTGACGACCGCCGTCCGGGGAGCCTCCCAGCGGATACGGGCCGCGACGTCGCGCAGCTGATGGCGCACGTGGCGGCGCAGCTGCCGGGTCCTGTTCGGCGACGGCGGGTCCTGGCCGCGGAAGAACTCCCGGGTCAGCCGGTTGGCGCCGAGCGGCAGCGAGATCGCGAAGTCGGGCAGCTTGCTCCGGCCGAAGGCCACTTCCAGCGAGCCGCCGCCGATGTCCAGCAGGGCCAGCGGCCCCGCGCGCCAGCCCATCCAGCGCCGGGCGGCCAGGAAGGTCAGCTCCGCCTCCACCTCGCCGGGCAGTACGTGCAGCGGCACCCCCGACTCGGCGGCGACCCGCGCGAGCACCTCGGAGCGGTTCGGGGCGTCCCGCACGATCGCGGTGGCGAAGGCGAAGGGCTGGGCCACGCCCCAGCGCCTGCCCTCGTTCCGGGCGTCCTCCACGGCCTCCACCAGCCGGTCCACCTGTTCCGCCGGCAGCTGACCGCCGCGTTCCACATGGGCGGAGAGCCGCAGCCGGCGCTTGGCCGTGTGGACGGGCAGCGGAACCGCGCCGTCCGTCTCCGCGATCACCAGCCGCACCGTGTTCGAGCCGACATCAAGTACACCCATTCGCATCCCCTCCCCGTACCCCGGGTTTCCCTCGGCATACCGGAATTCCTTCATCACGAGGGATTGAACGGGCGAAAAGCGGGCACCCGGGGCCGCTTCGCACCGGGAACGGCGGGGAACGGCGTGAACGGCTGGCATGAACGGCTGGCATGAACGGCTGGCGTGAACGCCGAGCACGCCGGAGGACACCGGGAACGTTTCGGGGACATCCCCACTGGCTACTCGGACCGCATGGTGCACATCGGATACACGATGATGACCGAGCAGGCCGGGCCCCGTGACCTCGTGGCGCACGTGGTCGCCGCCGAGAAGGCGGCCTTCGACTTCTCCGTCACGTCGGACCACTACTTCCCCTGGCTGGCGGAGCAGGGGCACGCGCCGTACGCGTGGAGCGTCCTGGGCGCCGCCGCGCAGGCCACCTCCACGATCCCCCTCATGACGTACGTGACCTGCCCGACGACCCGCTACCACCCGGCGGTCGTCGCGCAGAAGGCCGCCACCACGCAGCTGCTGGCCGAGGGCCGCTTCCGGCTCGGACTGGGTTCCGGCGAGAACCTCAACGAGCACGTGGTGGGCCGGGGCTGGCCCGCCGCGCACGTACGCCTCGACATGCTGGAAGAGGCCGTCGAGATCATCCGCGCCCTCTTCGAGGGCGAGAACGTCAACCACCACGGCGCGCACTTCGACGTGGTGAACGCCCGGCTCCTCGACCTGCCGGACGAGCCGCCGCCCATCGGTGTGGCCGTCTCCGGCGAGCGCTCCTGCGCCCTCGCCGGCCGGCTGGCCGACCTGGTGATCGCCACCGAGCCGAAGGCCGAGCTGATCGACTCCTTCGACCGGCACGGCGGCAGCGGCAAGCCCCGGGTGGGCCAACTGCCCGTCTGCTACGACACGGACAAGGACGCGGCGGTGGCGCGGGCGCACGAGCAGTTCCGCTGGTCGCTCGGCGGCTGGCCGGTCAACTCAGAACTCCCCGGCCCGGCGAGCTTCGACACGGCCACCCGGTACGTACGGCCCGAGGACGTCGCCCGGAGCATCCCCTGCGGCGACGACGTGGACGCCTTCGTCGACGCCGTCCGCCCCTACGTCGACGCGGGCTTCACCGAGGTCGCCCTGGTCCAGATCGGCGGCGACCACCAGTTCCCCTTCCTGGACTGGGCACAGAGGAAACTGCTGCCCGCGCTGAGAGACCTGTGAACCGTCCGGCACACGCACCGCACACGCACACTCAGGACCGGACCGATGAGTTCCTCGGCGGACTCAGGTCTTCACCTGGACGGAACGCACGACACGGCCTGCCCGAGAACATGACGGACGGGCTGGACGGCGTCGGCTGACCGGTACACGTCGGCTGGACATCTCTCATCGACGAGGACACACCATGGCGGACAGTGAACCGGATGTCTTGTTGGGGCCCTTCTCGTCCCCGGGCGCGCGAGCGACGCCATGGGCGTCGGTGTCGGCGATCCTTGGGGAGGCGGAGGTCTTCTGGCTGTCCACGGTGCGGCCCGACGGGCGCCCGCACGTGACGCCGGTGCTGGCGGCCTGGACTCTGGGCGGACTGTGCTTCACCACGGGCGGCCAGGAGCGCAAGGCGCGAAATCTCGAGCACAGTCCCCGCTGTGTGCTGACGACCGGCACGAATGCCCTGACCGGTGTGGACGTCGTCATCGAGGGTGCCGCATCCGTGGTGGACAGGGGCTCCGAGCGCGCACGGGCCCTTGCGGACTTCGAACGGAAGTACGGTACGCATCTGACCGGCCCTGAGGGTGCCTGGTACGGGTTGCGCGAGGCCGTCATGGCCGACGAGGTCAGGCTGTACCGGGTCGAGCCGATCGTCGGATTCGCTTTCGGCAAGCTGCCGACCTCCAGTGAGACCCGCTACACCTGGCCGAGCCGGTGACGACGATGCCCTCACTGCGGCGGCAGATCCAAAGTGGCGTCGACGAACTCGTCGATACGGGAGCCGAGACGGGCCTGCAGGTCGCCGTGTACCACCGCGGTGCTCTGGTCGGTGACGCCGTCGCCGGTGTCGCCGACAGCCGGAGCGGGCGCGCGGTGACCTCGCGGACCCCGTTCTTCAGCTTCTCCGCGGGCAAGGTCATGACGTCGCTGATCGCTCACCTGCTCGTCGGGACCGGAGCCGTCGGTTACGACACACCCGTGGTCGAGGTGTGGCCGGAGTTCGGTGCCCACGGCAAGGAGATCGCGACTCTTCGGCACGTGCTGACCCACTCGGCCGGTGTGCCGGGGATGCCCCGGTGTATCGGACCCGCCGATCTGACCGACTGGCCGCGGGTCTGCGGCGCGATCGCCGGTGCCGAGCCGCAGTGGCGACCCGGGACCCGGACGGGGTACCACGCGTTCACCTTCGGCTTCCTGGTCGGTGAATTCACCCGCAGGGCCACCGGCAAACCGATGCGGCAGCTCCTGCGCGAGTGGGTCACCGAGCCCCTGGGCATCGACGGCGACCTGTATTTCGGTGTGCCCCGCACCGAACTGGCCCGGTTGGCGCGGCTCGAAGACGCAGCCCCTCAACCGGCAGCCCCTCAACCGGCCGCGGCACCGGACGGCGGCGCCCTTCTCGCGCCCTGGGAACTGCGGCCGACCGCGGCCATGGGGAACAGCCACGAGATCCTGTCGGCGGACATCCCGTCGGTCGGTACCTTCACCGCGCGGGGAGTCGCTGCCATGAACGCGGCGCTGCTCGAAGGGCGGCTCATCGACCCGCACCAGCTCGACGAGCTGACAGCGGTGGCCTTCGAGGGAACCGACCAGGTCTTCGGCAACCACGTACGGCTGGCCCTGGGCTATCCACTCGGACGTATCGGTGCTCGGCCGGACGAGGCGTCCACCGCGTTCGGCTGGGCCGGCGGTGGCGGCAGCTACGTCTACGCCGACACCACCACCGGCGTCTCCTTCGCGCTGACCAAGACCCGTCTCACTCCCCACCTCGACACCGCGCGGCGACTCTCGGACATGACGACCGCGGAGATCGACCCGCACGCTTGAGCCTCGGCACGATGGGGGATCGAGCAGCCCCGCGCCTGACGGCCGCCGACCCGTGAGCCGCCGGGGCACCGGTACCCGGCCGGATGCCGGATGCCGGGGGACCGTCAGGGCCGTTCCAGATGCGCGAGCACCGCGCGTACGGCCCGGGACACCGCCGCACGGGACTCGTCCGTCGGTTCGTCGAGCTCGAAGCCGTGCCGGCCGTGCGGGACCTCGACGATCTCGACCGGGGCCTTCACCTCCTGTGCGGCCGTCACGAACTCCTCCACCGTGGCGGCGATCTGCGGCGTCTCCAGGCCCGCCCTGGTGAGCACGACCGGTGGCGGCGTCGCCCCGGCGGCGCGGAGCGCGGAGACCGGGCCGAAGCGGGGGCCGACCGCACCCCAGCCCGGCAGCGGGGCCATGATCGGATACGTGAGGGCCAGGCAGCGCAGCCACGGCGGCGGAGCGGCCAGCCAGTCCGCGGCGAGCAGCCCGGCGCCGGAGAAGATCCACAGGGCCACGCGCTCCGCGTCCACCCGGGGATCGGCCCGCAGCACCTCGACGGCCCCGGCCACGTCGTCCGCGGCCCGCGCGTAGTCGGTGATGTCGTGCAGGCGGTGGTCCACGACGGCACCCACCACGCCCAGGCTCGCCGCGTGGCGGGCGTAGCCGAGGTAGAACGCCGTATCGCGCGGCGTCGGCACGAGGCCGGGCGGCACCGGACCGCCGTGCACGAACAGCACCGCGGGCCGCGGCTCCGGCGCGCCGCCCGGTTCCGGCAGATGCAGGTCCACCCGTCCGTCGCGCACCCGCGGCCGCTCCGGGGCGTCGAGCAGGAAGGGCCGCGGCGACGCCGGTCCGTCCTCGGGCACCGTCAGCCGCCGCCCCTCGCCGGCGGCCGCGCGCAGCAGCACCTCGGCCAGTTCGCCGGGGCGGGAGAGCATCGGCCAGTGGCCGGTGGCCAGTTCGAAGAAGCCCACCCGCGGATCGGCCAGCTTGCGGAACTGCGGCGGCCCGGTGCGTACCAGCGCCTCGACCAGCTCCAGCGTCATCCCTCCCGCCGTGCACAGGATCCCGCTGGTGGGCACGGCCTCGGCGGCGCCGGTCAGCCGCAGCGGCTGCGTCAGCGTGCGCGCCGGCTGCGGGGCGGCCAGCCGGCTCAGCAGCTCCAGCCGCCGCGCCGAGAGGCCGTCCGTGCTGCCCCACCGCTGCCACTGCTCCGGCTCCGGCGGCGGGAGCGGCTCGTGAGGGCCCGGCGCGCGCAGCAGTTCGTGCGCCGCCGGGTCCCGCACCAGGGCCAGCGCCGTGTCCCCGTCCTGCGGCAGCCCGGCGTCCAGGTGGACGATCCGCGCGACCCGCTCGGGGCGGCGGTCCGCCGCGCCCAGCACGGGGTGGACGGCGTAGTCGTGGCCGACCAGAACCAGCTCCTCGGGCTCCTCCCCGGGCTCCGCCAGGGAGTCGATCAGCCGGACCACGTCCTCGACATGGGTCCCCAGGCCGGCGTCGGGCCGCCTGCTCAGCGTCACGGGGTGCGCCTCGGCGCCCGACTCCCGCAGCCGTTCGGCCACCTCGCTCCAGATCCGTCCGTCGGTGAACGGGCCGGAGACCAGGATGAACACGGACATCGCACCTCCAGGTGGTGGGTTCGTCCCGGGTAACCTAGGAACTCCCCTTGAGGGAGGTTCAACCCTTGCCACCCGACGACACCCTGGGCATCGGCGAGCTCGCCGCGCGGACGGGGACCACGGTCAAGACGGTCCGCTTCTACTCCGACCAGGGCCTGCTGCCCGAGGCCGGGCGCAGCGGCGGCGGCCACCGCAGGTACGGCCCCGAAGCGGTGGCCCGGCTGCGCACGATCCGCGCACTGCGCTCGCTCGGCGTGCCCGTCCCCGAGATCGGGCCGGTACTCGACCGCGAGGACGACGGCGGGGAGGGCTTGGAGGCCGTCGTGGCACGCCGCCTGGACGGCCTCGGCACCGAGCTCGCCGCCCTGCGCTGGCGCGAGGCCGCGCTGCGGGCGCTCCAGGACGGCGCACCGGAACAGCGCGCGGAGCGCCTGGAGGTGATCGGGGCGGTCGGTGTGCCGCCCAGCACCGCCGCCCTCGCGCACTACTGGCGCCGCGTCCTGCCGGTGCGGCTGTCCGCCCGCGTCCGCGGCGCCGTCATCGAGGCGGCCGTCCCGCAGCCCCCGGCCGACCCGACCGCGGACCACGTCCTCGCGTTCGCCCGCCTCCACGCCCTGGCCACGGCCGCCACGGACCACTGCCTGGTGTCCCACCGGCCCGTCACCGCCGCACACCCGGACCTGCTCTACGACGGTCTGCACGAGGCGTACCTGCTGGCGGACGCCGCCCTGCGGGCCGACCGCGCCCCCGGTCCCGGTGAGGCCCTCGACTGCTACGTGGCCGCCCATGCCCGCGATCTCGGCACCCGCGACAGCCCCGCCTTCCGCCGCTCCCTAGCCGTGCGCCTCGCCGCGGCGGACCATCCGGTGATGTCCCGCTACTGGCGGCTGGCCGGGGAACTCACGCCCGGCACGACCCTCGGCGGAGCGGACGTGTGGCTCCGCGAGGCGCTGACCGGGAGCCTGGCGGCGGGCTGATCCCCGTACCGCGTCGCGGCGTCCCGGGCGCTACCGCGTCATGGGCGGTAGCGCAGGGGGTGGTCCGCCGGGACCTCGCAGACGACGATCTCGGTTCCGTCGGGATCAGCGAGCCACATCTCGATCAGCCCCCAGGGCTCCTGCACCGGCGGCCGGCGCACCTCGACCCCCGCGGCCAGGAGCTCCTCGTACGTCGCCGTCACGTCGGCCACCTGGAGCCACAGCTTGACGGCGGGGGAGGGCGACCGCTCGGCACGGCCGGAGAGTTCGAGGAAACCGCCACCGAGGAAGTAGACGGTGCCCCGCTCGGGGCCCGTGCCGAACTCGCGGTAGACGGGCAGCGCGAGCTGCTCGCCGTAGAAGGCCCGGGAACGCTCGGGGTCGGCGGGGCGGAGCAAGGTCCGGCTGCTCAGTACGTGCACCATGTGCCCCGAGCCTAGCGGGAGCGGCGGGAGCGTTACCCTCGGCTGTGCCCGAGCCGCGCCGAGACCGGAGAACCTCCATGCACACCGCCTCCGAGGGACTGACCTTCCGTGACGCCGTCGACACCGACGTGGACGCCCTCGTCGCGCTGATCGAGTCGGCCTACCG
Organism: Streptomyces sp. CWNU-52B; assembly: GCF_047444975.1. NCBI lineage: Bacteria > Bacillati > Actinomycetota > Actinomycetes > Kitasatosporales > Streptomycetaceae > Streptomyces > Streptomyces sp. CWNU-52B. The sequence continues at coordinate 227,292 of NZ_JBLFJV010000011.1, forward strand.
AGGTGACTCCAGCCGTGCCGGCTGGACCACCGAGGCGGACATCCTGGAAGGGCAGCGCACGGATCCCGAAGGCGTCCTCGCCGTCGTCGAGTCGCCCGACAGCCGTCTGCTGACCGTCGAGCGCGAGGGCGCGGTGGTCGCCTGCTGTCAGCTCGAACACCGTGGCGCGTACGCCTACTTCGGCATGTTCGCGGTCAGCCCCGCGCTCCAGGGAGCGGGCCTCGGCAAGGTGATCATCGCCGAGGCGGAGCGGCTGGCCCGGGAGACCTGGGGCGTCACGGAGATGCACATGACGGTGATCTCCGTGCGCGAGGACCTCATCGCCTGGTACGAGCGGCGCGGCTACCGCCGTACGGGAGAGACGACTCCCTTCCCGTACGGCGACGAGCGGTTCGGTGTTCCGCAACGCGACGACCTGCGGTTCGAGCTTCTGGTGAAGCCCCTTGCACAGTGAAGCCCCTGCACAGTCGGCACGCCGCCGGACACCGGGCCGGTGCCACGGTCAGGCGGTGAAGCGGCCGGTGCGTTTGATCTCCGGGTAGTCGGTGGTCGCGCCGTCCAGCTCCAGGGCGCGGACCAGCCGCAGGTGGTCCTGGGTGTTCACCACCCAGCCGATGATCCGCAGATCCGCCTTGCGCGCGCGCTCGACGACCTCCAGGGTCAGCCGCCGGATGTTCAGCACGAGCGTGGTGGCACCGACCGCGGTCGCCCGCTCCACGACATCGATGCCATAGCGGCTGGCGACCAGCGCCGTACGGACGCCGGGCACGAGCCGGGCGATCTCGGCGACGGCCTCGTCGTGGAAGGACAGCACCTCGACCCGGCCGACCAGGTCGCGCCGGTTCATCACCTCGGCGAGCGCCCGGGCCGCGGCCACGTCCTTGATCTCGGCCTGGAGGGGGGCCGTGACGGCGTCCAGGACCTCCTCGAACACCGGGACGCGCTCACCGCGTCCCGCGTCCAGCACCCGCAGCTCGGCGAGGGTCTTCTCGGCGATCGGCCCCGAACCGTCGGTCGTACGGTCCACGTCGGCGTCGTGCATGACGACGAGCGCGCCGTCCTTGCTCAGATGCAGATCCAGCTCGATCAGGTCGAGGCCCGCCTGCTGGGCGGCGGTGAAGGAACGAAGGGTGTTCTCGGGTTCGACACCCATGATCCCGCGATGACCGATGGTGAGGAAGTTCAAGGGTTGTCTCCGCTTCCGTCGACGGCGGCTCGGCTGCCGCGCGCTGCGGTCCCGTGCCCACGCGGCAGGCCGCAGCTTAATGGCCCCGAACGGCGTTGGACCCGCCCCGGTGGCCGGGAATGAGGCCTGTCGGCCCCGCGAACGGGCTCTGTCGCACCGGTCCGGCTCACCCCCTCGTGGGCGAGTCCCCCAGCGGGTTGACCAGGCCCCGGCAGAGGGCGGGACGGGCTTCGGGGGAGAGGCGGCCGAAAGTCGACGACTTCCCGGAGAACGGCGGAAGTAACCGATCTCACGGTGTCACACAGGAAAAAACGCGGTGAAGTCGAGAGATGGCGGGACGATCTCCCGGGTCTCCACTTGTGGCGGAGAGTCTCCCATGCATACGGTGTTCGGACGCGAGGTTCTCCCGTGGAGGATGGGTCATGACGGAAATTCTTGTGCAGGTGGGTGCGGAGGAGCAGGTTCCTCCCAGGAGCAGGGTGGTGAGCCACCAGGCCTGGCCCGTGCTCAAGGATGCCGTGGAGCGGATTCGGCCATGGCAGTCCAAGGACGGGTCGATCGACTTCGACGCCGAGAGGGCCCCCGATCCGGCCGACATCGATCTGGCGGTGCGCCGGATCATGGACGCCGTACAGGAGCTGTCGCCGCTCGCCCCGCACGACGCGGAGTACCACACCGCGCTCGTCAACGACCTGCGACGCTGGGCCGACGGCGGCTTCCGGGTGCCCGACTTCCTCGACTCGCTGCTGGCCTTCCAGCCCGCGGCACACCGCGAGGACGGCCTCGAACACCTGGTCCTCTTCCCGATGTACACGCAGAACGGCAATCCGGACCGCAACTTCGAAGCGGTCGTCCTGCGCATGGTCTGGCCCGACTGGCTGGCCGAGCTGGAGCGCACCCGTTACGACAACCCGCTGTTCTGCGGCATCACCTTCGTGGACTTCACGGCCGGTTACGACACCAACTCGGCCGTGCTCTTCCCGGAGACCATCGCCGTGCGCGAGGCCCCGGAGCGGTTCAGCTGGGGCGGTATCTTCTGCGACCGCGAGGCCGCGCGCTTCCGCAGGGTCACCGAGGCCGCCGTCGACACGCTCGGTGTCGAACTGCCCGACGACATCCGCGAGATGATCGGCGACCAGGCGCGCTGCGAGCAGGCCTTCGTCCTGTGGGACATGGTCCACGACCGCACCCACAGCCACGGCGACCTGCCGTTCGACCCCTTCATGATCAAGCAGCGCCAGCCGTTCTGGATGTACGGCCTGGAGGAGCTGCGCTGCGACCTCACCGCCTTCAGGGAGGCCGTGAAGCTGGAGGCCGACGGCTTCCCGCAGGGCCGCGACGTCCAGTACGCGGTGCTGTTCGACCGGATGTTCCGCTTCCCGGTGACCGGGGACCGCGTCCGCAACTACGACGGCCTCGGCGGCCAGCTGCTCTTCGCCTACCTGCACCAGCACGATGTCGTCCGCTGGACCGACAACAAGCTGTTCATCGACTGGCAGCGCGCCCCGCAGGTCACCAACGAGCTGTGCGCCGAGATCGAGAAGCTGTACCGCGACGGCATCGACCGTCCGAAGCTGGTCCACTGGTTCGCCGCGTACGACATGGTGTCCCGGTACCTCGCCCCGCACCCGGGATCCCGCTGGGCCAAGGGCCCCGACGCCCTGGACGTGACGCAGCCGCCCCGGAAACTGGTGGACGACGTGCTTCCGGACGAGTTTCCCCTGAGCATGTTCTATGAGGCACTCTCCAAGAAGCTGAAGATGGTGATCGCCTCGACCCGGGGCATCACCGCCGCGAGTGCCGAGCGGGTGGCCGCGTGAGCGACCGCGTCCGGGACACTGCTCAGGAGGCAAGGACCATGGGGAACGGTAACGGCGGGGCACTGGGCGGAGCGGTGATCGCGGTGGCCGGCGCGGGTGGGCCGGTGGGCCGGGCGACCCTGCTGAGGCTCGCGGAGGCGGGGGCCGTGGTCGTCGGCTCCGACAACGATCCGGAGCGACTGGCGGAGGCCGTGGACGCGGCCCGCTACGCGCACGGCGGCGCCACCGTCGTCGGCGACACGGTCGACCTGCTGGACCGGGACTCGGCGAAGGAGTGGGCGGTCCGCGTCGAGAAGGACTTCGGGCGCGTCGACGGCCTGGTCCACCTCGTAGGCGGCTGGCGCGGCAGCGAGACCTTCACCAAGACCAGTCTCGACGACTGGGACCTGCTGGAGATGCTGCTCATCCGCACCGTGCAGCACACCTCCCTGGCCTTCCACGAGGCGCTCCAGCGCAGCGAGCGCGGCCGGTACGTCCTGATCAGCGCCGCGGGCGCCGGCAAACCCACCGCGGGCAACGCGGCGTACGCCGCCGCCAAGGCCGCCGCCGAGGCGTGGACGCTGGCCATGGCCGACTTCTTCCGCAAGGCGGGCATCTCCGAGGGCGCCGAGGGCCCCACCTCCGCGGCCGCCATCCTGGTCGTGAAGGCGCTGGTGCACGACGCGATGCGCGCGGAGCGCCCGAACGCGAAGTTCGCGGGCTTCACCGACGTCAAGGACCTGGCCGAGGCCATCGCGGGCGTCTGGGACCGGTCCGCCCCCGAAGTGAACGGAAAGCGTCTGTGGCTGACCGAGAAGCCGTGAACCCGCCGAAGACGGACGCCCGGCGCCGCCACGACCCGCAGGTGCGCGGCTTCGCCAGCGACAACTACGCGGGGGCCCACCCCGAGGTGCTCGCCGCGCTGGCCCTCGCCAACGGCGGGCACCAGATCTCGTACGGCGAGGACGACTACACCGGCCACCTTCAGCAGTTGATGCGCGGTCACTTCGGCGCGGGCGCCGAGGCGTTCCCCGTCTTCAACGGTACGGGCGCCAACGTGGTGGCCCTGCAGGCGCTCACCGACCGCTGGGGCGCGGTGATCTGCGCGGAGAGCGCACACATCCACGTCGACGAGGGCGGCGCTCCCGAGCGCATGGGCGGGCTCAAGCTGCTCACGGTGCCCACGCCCGACGGCAAGCTCACACCCGAGCTGATCGACCGGCAGGCGTACGGCTGGGACGACGAGCACCGGGCGATGCCGCAGGTCGTGTCGATCACGCAGAACACCGAACTGGGCACCGTCTACACACCCGACGAGGTCCGCGCGATCTGTGACCACGCCCACGGGCACGGCATGAAGGTGCACCTCGACGGGGCCCGGATAGCCAACGCGGCCGCCTCCCTCGACGTACCGATGCGGGCGTTCACCAACGCGGTCGGCGTGGACGTCCTGTCCTTCGGCGGCACCAAGAACGGCGCGCTGTTCGGCGAGGCCGTCGTCGTCCTGAACCAGGACGCGGCCGGCCACATGAAGCATCTGCGCAAGCTGTCGATGCAGCTCGCCTCCAAGATGCGCTTCGTGTCGGTGCAGTTGGAGGCCCTGCTCGCCAAGGACCTGTGGCTGCGCAACGCCCGCCACGCCAACGAGATGGCCCAGCGCCTCGCGGAGGGGGTGCGCGCGGTCCACGGGGTGGAGATCCTCTACCCGGTGCAGGCCAACGCGGTCTTCGCCCGGCTGCCCCACGACGTGACCGAGCGCCTGCAGAAGCGGTACCGCTTCTACTTCTGGGACGAGACGGCCGGGGACGTCCGCTGGATGTGCGCCTTCGACACGACGGAGGACGACGTCGACGGCTTCCTGGCGGCGCTCAAGGAGGAGATGGCCCGCTAGCGGCCTCTGCATAGATATACGATCGCCTGAAAAGTCATTGACTCTCGGGTGATCGTATTTCTATGCTCTGTCGGCATGGAGCTGATCCAGCAGAACTCCGACCTGTCCGCCTATCTGGCCGCCGACGACGTCATCGACCATCACCATTCGGCGGTGCGCGAGGTCGCCGCGCGTCTCGCGGGCCAGGTCGCCGACTCGTATGCCTATGCGCAGGCCGCGTTCGAATTCGTGCGTGACGCCATCCCGCACTCCCAGGACTCCGGTGACCTGCGCGTCACCTGGCGCGCCTCCGACGTGCTGGAGCGGGGTACCGGCATCTGTCACGCCAAGGCCCACGCCCTGGCGGCCCTGCTGCGGGCGGAGGACATCCCCACGGGGTTCTGCTATCAGAAGTTCGACGTGGTGCACGGGCTCGTCGCCGTCCGGTTCCACGGCGCCTGGCACCGGCAGGACCCCCGGGGCAACAAGCCGGGTGTGGACGCCCGGTTCTCCCTCGAAGGCGAGCGGCTGGCGTTCACGCCCGACCCGAAGTCCAATGAGCTGGACTATCCAGTGTTGTACGCTGAACCGCACCCGGCCGTTCTCAGCGCCCTCAAGGCCGCTCCCGACCGGCCGCGTCTGGGAGATTCGCTCCCCACCGCACTCTGACCGAGGCAGACAGGCAGGCCATGACTCTCCCGTTCACCGTCACCGTGTCCGAGGACGTGCGCGCTCTGGCGCCCGGCTTCCGGTACGTCACCGTCGAGGCGCACGGACTCGTCAACGGGCCCAGTACGGACGGCACCGCGCGGCTCCTTGACGACGCGGCCCGCCGTCTCGCCGTACGGCTCCGGGGGAGCGCGCCGCACGAGGATCCGCACATGGCCGCCTGGCGGAGCGTGTACACGGCGTTCGGCGCCAAGCCGTCGCGGACCCGCAACTCGGCGGAGGCGCTGGCCAGGCGGGCGCTCTCGGACGCCGGACTGCCGCGGATCAACCTGCTCGTGGACGTCTACAACGCGGTCAGCGTCGCCCGGCTGATCCCGGTCGGCGGCGAGGACCTCGACCGGGTCCGGGGCGGGATGCGGCTCGTGCGGGCCACGGGTGACGAGGAGTTCGTGACCGTCGCGGGCGGCGAGGAGGCTGTCGAGCACCCGGATGCCGGCGAGGTCGTGTGGTGTGACGACACGGGCGTGACCTGCCGCCGCTGGAACTGGCGCCAGGGGCCGCGCACCCGGCTGACGGAGGAGTCGACCTCGGCGGTCTTCCTGCTGGAGGGCATGGCCCCGATGCCGGTGCCCGACGTCGAGGACGCGGGTGGCGAACTCGCCGAGCTGCTGGAGAAGTTCAGCCCCGGGGCACGGGTCACCGTGCGGGCTTCCCGGTAGTGGTTCAGCGAGCCTCGGCGGCCTTGACCTCTTCGGGGGTCGGGGCCGTGCCGCCCAGGTGCGCCGGCATCCACCAGGTGTCGTCCGGGCCCTTGGGGCGTACCGGATAGGCGCGCTGCGCGGCTTCCAGGAGCTCCTGCACGCGCTCGCGCAGCTGCCGAGTGATGGCGCCCGCGTACTTGTCGCGCGAGGCCTCGATCGCCTCGCCGACGCGGATGGTGATCGGGGTGTGGCTGCGCTTGAAGTTGCGCGGGTGGCCCTTGGTCCACAGCCGCTGCGTGCCCCACACGGCCATCGGGATCAGCGGGACGCCCGCCTCCTGGGCCATGCGGGCGGCGCCCGACTTGAAGCTCTTCAGCGTGAACGACTGGGAGATCGTGGCCTCGGGGAAGACGCCGACGATCTCACCGGAGCGGAGCGAGTCCAGCGCGTGCGCGTACGCCGTCTCGCCCTGCTTGCGGTCCACGGGGATGTGCTTCATGTTGCGCATCAGCGGGCCGGAGACCTTGTGGCGGAACACGGACTCCTTCGCCATGAAGCGGACCAGTCGCTTCTGCGGCAGCGCGGTGAGGCCGTCGAAGATGAAGTCGAGATAGCTGATGTGGTTGCTCACCAGCACCGCACCGCCCGAGCGCGGGATGTTCTCCGTCCCCTTGAGGTCGATCTTCAGGTCCCAGGCCTTGAACAACGTCTGGGCGAGACCGATGGCGGGACGGTAGACAAGCTCAGCCATGGACGGAGTGGACCCTTCTTACTGGTCTGCCTGGGAAGGGGGGCTCCCGGCGGGAAACTTACGCTGCCGTAGGTTTACGGCATTGCGCAGATCGTGCCCCAAGAACGGACGAGTGACCAGTCCTGGTGCCGGAGATTGGCGAGATTCTCGTCACGTCAACCCTTGATCCACCTCGGCGTTTTACGCCGCCTTTACTCCGCGCGAACCGCGACTCGCCGTACGAGCAGGTACATCTCGCATCCGAGGCAGTACCCGAAGGCCGCGTTGAGGAACGCCGCCGCCAGGGCCGCCCCGGTCGCCGCGAGCCCGAGCCACTCGGGGCCCGCCGCGAAGCCGACGAGACCTACCGCCGCGAACACGAGCCCGACCGCCTGCGCGAACCGAGGCGGCTCGGGAGCCTCGAACTCCGTCGGCGCCCCGATCCGCGGCCGCACGACGTGCCGGAACAGCAGGCCGTACGGGGAGCGGCCGACGCCCAGGGCCGCGCCGAGCGCGAACGCCAGTGTCTGCCAGGCCAGCAGCCAGGCGCTGCCGGTGATCAGTACGGCTGCCAGGATCACGGTGGTCACGGCCGCTCCGAAGCGCGGCCCTCTCGCGTCGATGTTCATAAGTGAAGCCTTCCGTATGGAGATCTTTTCGGGAGTCCGGGAATCTTTGCATTCTTGTGAACGCTGAAGCGCACGATGACCGGACTCGTGGTGTGTGTGGCGGTGCTCGCGGCGGCGAGCGCCTACGGAGTGCTGAACCGACGTCGGAGCGGGAGAGTCAGAGTGCGCGGGCGTGACGACGGAAAGCGGCTGAGCGCGGCCGAGTTGGGCGAGGACCTCGGCGAGCGGGCCACGCTCGTCCAGTTCTCCAGCGCCTTCTGCGCCCCCTGCCGGGCGACCCGCAGGGTGCTCGACGAGGTGGCCAGGATGGTCCCGGGCGTACGGCACGTGGAGATCGACGCCGAGGAGCGCCTCGGCCTCGTCCGTGAACTGGACATCCTCAAGACGCCGACCGTGCTCGTCCTGGACGCCGGCGGTCACGTCGTGCGCCGCGCGACCGGTCAGCCACGCACGGCGGACGTCATCGCCGCCCTCGGCGAGGCGGTCGGAACACCCTGATCGATCGGAACCCCCTGATCATGAGGCTGGAGGCCCTCGGTGACGCAGCTCCCAGATACCGGGACGCACTTGACTGCATCCACCACCTATCGTCAGTGTGACCGTATGCCCATGGAACTCCTTCCCGTCGAGCGTGCACGGTTTCGGGCCGCGACGGCCCTCGTCCGCAGTGCGCGCGGGCGCTGTCCGGGCGCCTGAGCAGCAACAGGACCCTCCCCGCGCCCGGTCTCGCTCCGGCGGGGGCCCATGTCGTCTCGCGCAGAAGGACAACTCCATGACGGCCACACCCGATCTCCGTACCTCCCGACTCGCCTCCCCGGACCTGCTCCGCTCCGCCTTCCGGCAGCACGCCGCCGGTGTCGCCGTGATCACCGCGCGGGGCGACGACGGGCCCGTGGGCTTCACCGCCACCTCGCTGGCCTCGGTGTCCGCCGAGCCCCCGCTGGTCTCCTTCGGCATCGGCACCGGAGCCTCCAGCTGGCCCGCGGTCTCCCGTACGGACCACGTGGGCGTCCATGTCCTCGGCGAGCATCAGCGGGAGCTGGCCGCCACCTTCGCCCGCAGCGGGGCCGACCGCTTCGGCGAGCCCACCGCCTGGCGGGAGGGCCCCGAGGGCGTTCCCGTGCTCGACGACGTCCTGGCCTGGCTCGTGTGCCGGATCGTCACCCGGGTTCCGGCCGGGGACCACCGCATCGTGCTGGCCGAGGTGCTGCTCGGGGACCCGGCGGGTGCGGGGCGCCCTCTCCTGTACCACCAGGGGCGCTTCAACGGGCTGCGGGAATGATCACGTACCGGGCCGGCCGGGTCCCCCGCTGCGGGATCCCCGAGTTCCGATTACGCTGCGTTGCGAAGGTCACAGTTCAAAGCGCTTGCTTAGAGGGAACCAGCTACGGGAGCGTAGAAGCGCGTACTGGCGAGTAATATTTCGCTCGGAGCGCGGGTCGCCCCCACCGGGAACGGCCGCTTCAGGCGCCTATGCTGCCCATGAGCAGGCAGCCCAGAAAAGACGATGCAGTAGGAGAGCCGGCGTGAGCTTGAGGATCGTTGTCACTGTGAAGTACGTGCCCGACGCCACTGGCGACCGGCACTTCGCCGAGGACCTGACCGTCGACCGTGACGACGTGGACGGCCTGCTGTCGGAGCTCGACGAGTACGCGGTGGAGCAGGCCCTGCAGATCGCCGCCGAGGCGGACGACGCGGAGATCACCGTGCTGACCGTCGGCCCCGATGACGCCAAGGACGCGCTGCGCAAGGCGCTGTCCATGGGCGCGGACAAGGCCGTCCACGTCGAGGACGACGATCTGCACGGCACCGACGCCATCGGCACGTCGCTCGTGCTGGCCAAGGCCATCGAGAAGGCCGGCTACGACCTGGTCATCTCCGGCATGGCCTCCACCGACGGCACCATGGGCGTCGTCCCGGCCCTGCTCGCCGAGCGTCTGGGTGTGCCGCAGGTCACGCTGCTCTCCGAGGTCTCCGTCGCGGACGGCGTCGTCAAGGGCCGCCGTGACGGTGACACCGCCTCCGAGCAGCTGGAGGCCTCGCTGCCCGCGGTCGTGTCGGTCACCGACCAGTCGGGCGAGGCGCGTTACCCGTCCTTCAAGGGCATCATGGCGGCCAAGAAGAAGCCGGTTCAGTCCTGGGACCTCGAAGACCTGGAGATCGAGCCGGCCGAGATCGGTCTCAAGGGCTCCTGGACCAAGGTCGACGCGGCCACCGAGCGTCCGGCGCGCACCGCGGGCACGATCGTCAAGGACGAGGGCGAGGGCGGCAAGCAGCTCGCCGAGTTCCTCGCGGGCCAGAAGTTCATCTAGGACGCGGGCCCGCCGCGGGCTCCCTGACCGTCCCTCATCTTTCGCAAGCAGGAGAGAAGAAGTCCCATGGCTGAAGTTCTCGTCTACGTCGACCACGTGGACGGCGCCGTCCGCAAGCCCACCCTCGAACTGCTGACGCTGGCCCGCCGCATCGGCGAGCCCGTCGCCGTCGCGCTCGGCAACGGCGCCGCGGACACCGCCGCCGCGCTCGCCGAGCACGGCGCGGTCAAGGTCCTCACGCACGAGGCCGCCGAGTACGCCGACTACCTCGTGGTACCGAAGGTGGACGCGCTGCAGGCCGCGTACGAGGCCGTCTCCCCGGCCGCCGTGCTCGTCCCGTCGTCCGCCGAGGGCAAGGAGATCGCCGCCCGCCTCGCGGTCCGTGTCGGCTCCGGCATCATCACCGACGCCGTCGACCTGGAGGCCGGCGACGAGGGCCCGGTGGCCACGCAGTCCGCGTTCGCCGCCTCCTTCACCACGAAGACCCGGGTCTCCAAGGGCACCCCGGTCATCACGGTCAAGCCGAACTCGGCCGCCGTGGAGGCCGCCCCGGCGGCCGGCGCCGTCGAGGCGCTGTCCGTCACGTTCTCCGCGCAGGCGACCGGCACCAAGGTCACCGGCCGTACCCCGCGCGAGTCGACCGGGCGTCCGGAGCTGACCGAGGCCGCGATCGTGGTCTCCGGCGGCCGTGGCGTCAACGGCAGCGAGAACTTCGGAATCATCGAGGCGCTCGCCGACTCCCTCGGCGCGGCCGTCGGCGCCTCGCGCGCCGCGGTGGACGCCGGCTGGTACCCGCACACCAACCAGGTGGGCCAGACCGGCAAGAGCGTGTCCCCGCAGCTCTACATCGCCAACGGCATCTCCGGCGCGATCCAGCACCGCGCCGGCATGCAGACCTCGAAGACGATCGTGGCGGTCAACAAGGACGCCGAGGCCCCGATCTTCGACCTGGTCGACTACGGCGTGGTCGGCGACCTCTTCGAGGTCGTCCCGCAGCTCACCGAGGAGATCAACACCCGCAAGGGCTGAGCGCTCTCCGCAGGACGAGGCCCCCGCGACCGGTACGCCGAGTACGGTCGCGGGGGTCTCGCCGTGCCGGAAGCCCGCTCGCACCCCCACGCCTTCAGGCCGCCACGCCCTCACGCCAGGGTCAGTGACGCCTGTACGGGCAGGTGGTCGCTCGGGAACTGCCCGTCCACGGAGAAGGTGTTGACCGACGCCCGGTGCGTGCGCACGCCGGGCGAGGAGAAGATCCAGTCGATGCGGTCGCCGTCCGGGGTCAGCGGCCGGTAGCCGTGGAACGTGGCGTACAGCCTGCTCCGCTCGGCCGCCGTCTCCCAGGTGTCGGCGAGTCCGGCGCCGAGCATCGTGTCGTAGACCGGGTTCTGGTGGGCGGCGACGTTGAAGTCGCCGGTCACCAGCAGGGGCAGTGACCGGTCGAGCCCCGCGATCCGCTCGGCGATCAGGGCGGCGGCACGCGCGCGTGCGTTCTGGCTCGCGTTGTCGAGGTGGGTGTTGAGGAAGTGGAACTCCCGCTGCCCGTCCCGCAGATCACGGAAGCGGACCCAGGTCACCATGCGTATGGACCCGCCGCCCCAGGTGTTCGAGCCGATCACGTCGGGTGTGTCGGAGAGCCAGAAGTGGTCGTACTCGACCGGTGCGAGTCTGCGGGTGTCGTAGAAGACCGTCATGAACTCGTCCCGGCTGCCGCCCGCGCGGCCTGTGCCGATCCAGTCGTAGTGCGCGCCGAGGTCCGTCGCGATGTCGCGCACCTGCTGGTAGAGGCCCTCCTGGGTGCCGATCACGTGGAGCCGCTCCCGGCGGAGCAGTTCACGGGTGACGGGACGGCGGACGGTCCAGCTGTTGGGTTCGGCGGTGCTCGCGTAGCGCAGGTTGAACGACATGACCTCCAGCCGGCCGGGCCGGTCCGCCGCCGAGGCGGGCGACTTGGGGAGGGCTGCGGCGGCCAGGGGGAGGGCGACCGCGGCGGTGAGTGCGGCCTTCAGACCCACGCGGCGCGTGACTCGGCTGTGATGGGGCACGGGATGCTCCTTCTGTGGCGTGTGCCGGTTCTGCGGCGGATGCCGGTCGAGTCGTGCGTCTCGAAGTCTCAAAGTTGGGCGTGAACATGTCGAGATATCGGGATGGACCGCGAGGGAAGTCCGCGCGTGCGCCGCGCGGGGCCCGGGGAACTCCGGGAGGGTGTTGACCGGCCGGAAGGTCCATGGATAACTTCGTTCAACGGATTGTTGATTCCGTGGAGCGGAAAACGGGAGGGTACTCAATGGGTCAGGGTCAGGGCCAGGGTCGGCAGGAGAAGGTGGCGACGAGTCTCGCGGGCGCGGTCGGCGAGGAGATCAGCGCCTCCCTCGCCCCGGTCGACGCCGAGTTGGAGCGCCGCTACCCCGGAGACCCCGGAACCCGTCAGCCCGTCCACACCGTGTACGTCCCCGGCGACACCTTCGCCGCCGGCACCGTCCGCTCCTGGGGCGACCAGGCCCTCGCCGCCCTCGACCGGCACGCGCCCGACGCCGCGGCCTTCGCCGCCGTCCTCGGCCTCGCCGACGACCTCGCGGTGCCCGTGTACGACCGCGTACGCGCCAAGCTGGAGCGCGAGCCCGTGGAAGACCTGCGCGTCGACTTCGAGGACGGCTACGGACCGCGCCCCGACGCCGAGGAGGACGAGGCGGCCGCCCGCGCGGCCCGGCTGATCGCGGAGGCCTACGAGGACGGCACGGCCGCCCCGTACATGGGGATCCGGATGAAGTGCATGGAGGCGCCGGTCCGCGACCGGGGCATCCGCACGCTCGACATCTTCCTCACCGGTCTGATGGTGGCCGGCGTACTGCCCGCCGGGCTGGTGCTGACCCTGCCGAAGGTGACGTACGCGGAGCAGGTCACCGCGATGGTGCGGCTCCTGGCGGAGTTCGAGAAGGCACACGGACTGGACCAGGGCCGCATCGGGTTCGAGATCCAGATCGAGACCAGCCAGTCCATCCTCGCCACCGACGGCACGGCGACCGTGGCCCGGATGATCCAGGCCGCCGAGGGCCGCGCCACCGGACTGCACTACGGGACCTTCGACTACAGCGCCTGTCTCGGCGTGTCCGCCGCGTACCAGGCCAGTGACCACCCGGCCGCCGACCACGCCAAGGCGATCATGCAGGTCGCGGCCGCGGGCACGGGGGTGCGCGTCTCGGACGGCTCCACGAACGTGCTGCCGGTCGGCCCGACGCCGAAGGTCCACGACGCCTGGCGCCTGCACCACGGCCTCACTCGCCGCGCGCTCGCCCGTGCCTACTACCAGGGCTGGGACATGCACCCCGGGCACCTTCCGACCCGGTACGCGGCCGTGTTCGCCTTCTACCGTGAGGGGTTCGAGCAGGCCGCGGCGCGGCTCGTCGCGTACGCCAACCGCGTCGACGGCGATGTGATGGACGAGCCGGCCACCGCCAAGGCACTCAGCGGTCACCTGCTGCGGGGCCTGGACTGCGGCGCCCTGGACATCGCGGAGGTGGCACGGGCCACCGGACTCACGCGCGCCGATCTGGAGGGCTTCGCGGCACCGCGCCGGGCGGACCTCACTGTCTCGGCCAAGTAGCGGCCCTGCCACGGCCGTTGTCGGCGGCGCGCGCCGTCACCCGACCTGACGGAGGACCAGAAGCCCACAGGAGAGGGCGAGGAGAGGAAGTTCCCTTCACCGAGCGGCAACCCGGACCGCACCGAGGGCACCGAGCCGAAGCGCCGGGCCCGGGAGCCCTCGCCCGAACCCGTCGACGGCCGTACGACAGGCGGGAGTTCGGGCGTCGGCGACGGGCGAGAGGGCACGTCGGGCGAGGCCTCCGGGCAGTGGGCGAACACCTGGTGGGCGAAGGCCGACGACGATAGCGGGAACACCGGCGTCCACGTCAGCGACGTCTACATCGCGGGCGGCGACAACGACGCGCCCGCGCCGGGACTGCCCGTCTGCTGACCGTGTACGTGATCCGTCGCCCGCGCGGTCGGTACGTACTGCTCAAGGCCGGAAGCCGTCGTGCGCCCCTCCCGGGCGAAGAGCCGGGTCCCCTCGGCCGCGAGCCGCGGGTCGGCGCGTGTCCGGGAGCAGAACTCCTCGGGCGTGGACCCGAACAGCTTCCTCAACCCCGGTGACTCCGCCAGCAGTTCGGTGAGCAGCCGCCGTTCCCCGGGATGCCGGCGCGCGGCCCCGGTGCCGTCGTGGAGGACGCCATGGCGGTTCACGTACAGCTGGGCGTCGTCGAGCGGTTCGCCCGACTCCAGCTCGACCCGGAAGCCGGTGGCGGGCAGCGGCACACGATCGTAGGCGCCCGACGGCCTGGTGACTCCCTCGCTCTCGTCGACCGCGGCCAGCTGCGCCGCGTCCAGCCAGGTGACGAACAGGTCGCGGGTGTGCCCGGGTGCGCCGAAGGGCGACGCGGACACGTAGCCCATGGTGCTGACGTGCGCCGACACGCCGATCTCCAGCCCCGTGACGCGCGCCTTCACCAGCGGGAGCCGGGACGACGACAGTCCGTACTGCCGCAGCTTGAGGCGGAGTTGGGCGGGGGAGGCGTTGGAGCCGACCGCGAGGACGGGGACCCGGTCGGTGAAGGTGAGGCGGGTCAGCGGCAGCAGCCGGTCCCCGTCGAGGACCCCCGACTCCGCGGGCCAGACGCCGGGATAGACCAGGGGCCGGTCGAGCGGCGCCACGGCCAGGCCGAGGGCTTCGAGGGTGCGGTCGGCGGTGTCGTCCCGGGGATCCATGTACTTCCGTATATCAGCCGGGGTGTCAGCCCGTGGTCAGACGGAGGGCGGCAGTTCGCCCGAGCCGCGAGTGATCAGACGCGTCGGGAGCTCGATGCGTTCGGGCATGAGGAGGGAGCCCTCCAGCTGGCGGAAGAGGCGGTCGGCGGCCGTGCGGCCCAGCTGGGCGGCGTCCTGGGCGACGACGGTGACCCCGGGCTGGAGCAGGTCGGCGAGCTCGATGTCGTCGAAGCCGACCAGGGCCACGGGACGGGCGAGCTCGGCGATGACGCGGACGACGGTGACCGTCACGCGGTTGTTGCCCGCGAAGACCGCGGTCACGGGGGACGGACCCGAGAGCATGGTCTCCGCGGCCCGGCGGACCCGAACCGGGTCGGTGACGCCCAGGGACATCCAGCTGTCCTCCGCCTGGATACCGGCGTCCTCCAGAGCGGTGCGATAGCCGCGCAGACGCTCGGCGGCGGTGTGGATACGGGGCATGTCCCCGATGAACCCGATCCGGCGGTGGCCGTGCGCGACGAGGTGCGCCACACCGTCGCGCGCGCCGCCGAAGCTGTCGGAGAGCACGACGTCCGCGTCGATCTGCCCGGCGGGGCGGTCCACGAACACGGTGGCGACGCCCGCCTTTATCTCGGGCTCCAGATAGCGGTGGTCGTCACCCGCAGGAATGATGACCAGCCCGTCCACGCGGCGTGCGCACAGCGCGAGGACCAGCTCCTGCTCGCGGTCCGGGTCCTCGGCGCTGGAGCCGTTGATCAGCAGGGCGCCGTGGGAGCGGGCCACCTCCTCCACCGCCCGGCTCAGCGGGCCGTAGAACGGGTCCGCCAGATCCTCCAGGACCAGGCCGACGCTGGCGGTACGGCCCTTGCGGAGCACCCGCGCGCTGTCGTTGCGCCGGAAGCCCAGCGCGTCGATGGCCTCCTGCACCCGGCGCTCGGTGTCCGGGGTGACGCCGGGCTCACCGTTGACTACGCGCGATACCGTCTTCAGTCCGACCCCGGCACGCGCGGCGACGTCCTTCATCGTCGGGCGGTTGCCGTAGCGGCTCTCGGTTCGGCGGGCGGGCTCGGCCACGATGCGCTGTCCTGTCCTGTAGTCCATGGGGCTGGGTCGGTCCTGACGGGCTCGGTGAGCAGCCGGATCAGGATGTGGCGTCGAGCATAGAGCCTGGACAACGTTGTCAGATGCGGGAGAGGATGCGAGAAGGACTGTCCATCGCATTCTTCGGCCCGCCCACCCCGCACCGCGCGACCGGCCTGCCCTTTCCTCATGGTCCACATCGGGATCCGATCGGGAGAACTCACACTGATGCACACCGACCTCGTGGCCGCGCTCGACATCGGCGGCACCAAGATCGCCGGAGCGCTGGTGGACGGCCACGGCCGGATCCTGCTGCGCGCCCAGCGGCCGACGCCCGCGCAGGAGAACGGCGACGTCGTCATACGGGCCGTGGAGGCCGTACTCGGCGAACTGACCGCCTCACCCCTGTGGAGCAGGGCCGCGGCGGTCGGTATCGGCAGCGCCGGTCCCGTGGACGCCTCGGCGGGCACTGTGAGTCCGGTGAACGTTCCCGGCTGGCGCGACTACCCCCTCGTCGAACGGGTCCGTGCCGTGACGGACGAACTGCCCGTCGAGCTGATCGGCGACGGCGTGGCGATCACCGCGGCCGAACACTGGCAGGGGGCGGCGCGCGGGCACGACAACGCGCTCTGCATGGTCGTGTCGACGGGTGTCGGCGGCGGCCTGGTCCTCGGCGGACAGCTGCACCCCGGTCCCACCGGCAACTCCGGTCACATCGGCCACATCAGCGTGGATCTCGACGGTGACCTGTGCCCGTGCGGGTCCCGCGGGTGCGTCGAGCGCATCGCCAGCGGACCGAACATCGCGCGCCGCGCCATCGAGGGCGGCTGGCGGCCGGGCCCGGAGGGGGACACCTCGGCGGCCGCCGTGGCGGCCGCCGCCCGGGCCGGGGACCCGGTCGCGACGGCCTCCTTCGAGCGTGCCGCGCAGGCCCTGGCGGCGGGCATCGCGGCGACCGCGACCCTCGTGGAGATCGACATCGCGGTGATCGGCGGGGGAGTGGGCAAGGCGGGCGAGGTCCTGTTCGCGCCCCTGCGAGCCGCCCTGCGCGACTACGCCACGCTGTCGTTCGTGCAGCGCCTCACGGTGACGCCCGCTCAGATGGGTACGGACGCCGGTCTGGTGGGCGCCGCGGCGGCCGCGCTCAGCCGCAGGTCGAACACGCGGGCGGCGGGTGTGGTCGGCTGAGGTGCCGCGGTCATGAGGCGGTGCAGGCTGACGGGGTGACGGGGTGACGGGGTGACGGGGTGACGGGGTGACGGGTTGAAGGGTGACGGGGCGAAGGGGTGAGGCGTTGCGGCGGCCCGGCGTCGAAGCGCTGTTCGGGGCTTCCCGGTGGTCCGGCCGTGACCCAAGAGCGTGTCGGCAGTTGAACCGGGCATGAAGAAGCGCAGCATGCTCGCGATCGCGTCCCTCGCCGCCGGTTTCGTGGTGGCGGCCGTCACCCCGTCCCACTCCCTCGACGGTGACGCCCTCGGCAATCTCGATCTGCAGGACACCATCAGCGCCGTCGACCGGACGGTCAGCGACGGCAGCCTGGCGATGGAGGACACGCCGCAGGGGCAGCAGGGCTGACCGCCCGGCGGACCCGCCCTTACCGGTCCTGACCCGTTCTGACCTGTTCCGACCCACGAGCCCGGCCTGTCGAAGGCCGGGCTTTCGTGCGTGTTCGGCCCGTCGAACGCGACCTCATCAGGACCTGGTTTCCGTGGCAGTGTGGAGCGGGCAAGCCTCAGGGGGCCAACAGCAGAGGGGGGAACCGTGATCGTCTGGATCAACGGTGCGTTCGGTGCGGGGAAGACCACCACCGCACGGGAACTGATCGACCTGATCCCGAACAGCACACTCTTCGACCCCGAGCTCATCGGTGCCGGGCTGGCGCAACTGCTGCCCGCCAAGCGCCTCGCCGAGGTCGGCGACTTCCAGGACCTGCCGATCTGGCGGCGGCTCGTGGTGGACACCGCGGCCGCCATGCTCTCCGAACTGGACGGTGTGCTCGTGGTCCCCATGACACTGCTCCGCCAGGACTACCGCGACGAGATCTTCGGGGGGCTCGCGTCCCGCAGGATCGAGGTACGCCATGTGCTCCTCGCCCCGGCGGAAACGATCCTGCGCGAGCGGATAGCCTGCCGGGAGGTTTTGCCGGACCTTCCCGACGGGGAGATACGGGTGCGCCAGTGGTCGTACGACCAGATCGAGCCCTACCGCGCCGCCCTCGCCGGCTGGCTGACGGTGGACGCCCACCCCGTCGACAACAGCACGCTCACCCCGTACGAGACCGCCGTACGGGTCGCCGAGGCCGTGAGCGACGGATCCGTGCCGGTCTGCGACATCGTGCAGACCCCGGAGCCCACGTCGGAGACCGTCGCGGCGGGCGTGCTCCTCTTCGACGAGCAGGACCGGGTGCTGCTCGTCGACCCGACGTACAAGGCCGGCTGGGAGTTCCCCGGCGGGGTCGTCGAATCCGGGGAGGCGCCGGCGCGGGCGGGTATCCGCGAGGTGGCCGAGGAGACCGGCATCCAGCTCGCGGACGTGCCCCACTTGCTGGTCGTGGACTGGGAGCCTCCCGCGCCCCCTGGTTACGGCGGGCTGCGTCTGCTCTACGACGGCGGCCGGCTCGACGGCGGGGAGGCGGGGCGGTTGCTGCTGCCGGGGCCCGAACTGCGGGACTGGCGGTTCGTCACGGAGGAGGAGGCGGCTGTGCTGCTGCCGCCGATCCGTTTCGAGCGGCTGCGGTGGGCGTTGCGGGCGCGGGAGGGGGGCGCGGCCCTGTATCTGGAGGCTGGTGTGCCGAGGGGGTAGGGGTAGCGCCGGGGGTTTGAGTTCGTGCGCTGTCTGCGGGTGGGTGGGGGCTGGGCGCGCAGTTCCTCGCGCCCCTTGGGCGGGGCTGCGCCCGCGCCTCTTGGGTTGGCTGTCGGGTGCGGGTGGGTGGGGGTTGAGCGCGCAGTTCCTCGCGCCCCTTGGGGGCGGGGCTGCGCCTGCCCGTATTGCTCAGCCCTGTCGGTCAGTTCGTTGCGTAGTTCTGGAGGAACAGGGCCTCCGTGACGGCGAGGCGTTCCAGTTCGTCGGGGGACACGCTCTCGTTCACGGCGTGGATCTGTGCCTCCGGCTCGCTGAGGCCGATCAGGAGGATCTCCGCCCGCGGGTACAGGGACGCGAGGGTGTTGCACAGCGGGATGGAGCCGCCCTGTCCCGCGTACTGCATCGGCGCTCCGTCGTACGCGACACCCATCGCCTCCGCCATCGCCGCGTACGCGGGGCTCGTGGTGTCGGCGCGGAAGGGCTGGCCCTGGCCGATCTGCTCGGTGCTGACCCGCGCCCCCCACGGGGTGTGCGCCTCCAGGTGGGCCTCCAGCAGCTTGGTCGCCTCGACGGTGTCCACGCCCGGCGGCACCCGCAGGCTGATCAGCGCACGGGCACCGGCCTGCACGGACGGCGTGGCGCCGACCACCGGCGGGCAGTCGATGCCCAGCACGGTCACGGCGGGCCGCGCCCAGATGCGGTCCGCGACCGTGCCCGACCCGATCAGCTCCACACCGTCGAGCACCTTGGCGTCCTTGCGGAACTGCGCCTCGTCGTACTGCAGCCCGTCCCACCGTGAGGTGTTCGTGAGCCCGTCGACCGTCGTCGAGCCGTCCTCGGCGCGCAGTGAGTCCAGTACGCGGACGAGGGCGCTCAGCGCGTCGGGCGCCGCGCCGCCGAACTGCCCGGAGTGCAGGTTGCCTTCGAGGGTGTCCACCCGGATGCGGACCAGCGTCATGCCGCGCAGCGCGGTGGTGACCGTCGGCACCCCGACCCGGAAGTTGCCGGAGTCGCCGATGACTATGGTGTCGGCCGTCAGCAGTTCGGGGTGCTCCTCGGCGTACCGCTCCAGGCCGCCCGTGCCCTGCTCCTCGGAACCCTCCGCGATCACCTTGACGCTCACCGGGATCCCGCCGTTCGCCTTGAGGGCGCGCAGCGCCAGCAGGTGCATGAGCACGCCGCCCTTGCAGTCGGCGGCCCCGCGTCCGTACCAGCGGCCGTCCCGCTCGGTCAGCTCGAACGGCGGAGTCCGCCAGCCGTCCTCGTCGAGCGGCGGCTGCACGTCGTAGTGCGCGTACAGGAGAACGGTCTTCGCGCCCTCGGGGCCGGGCAGATGGCCGTACACCGACTGTGTGCCGTCGGGGGTGTCGAGCAGCGCGACGTCCTGGAAGCCCTCGGCGCGCAGCGCGTCGGCCACCCAGTTCGCGGCGCCCTCGCTCTCGCTCCTGGGGAACTGCTCGAAGTCCGCCACCGACTTGAAGGCCACCAGCTCGGTGAGCTCCGCCTTCGCCCTGGGCATCAATGAGGCGACGGTCTCGGCGACCGGATTCGACGACATGGGCACGCTCCTCGTGGGTGCGACGTTGTACGGGTGGGTACGGGCGCGAATGCACGCGCCGTACGGATGTGCGCGCTGCATACGCTGCCGATCCTCCCACAGCGGTCTTCACCGGACGTCGCCGTAGGATGCGTGGAGCAGGTGCGGCAGGCGGCTGGATCGGAGCAGCAGACCATCGTGAGCAGCAACAACTCTTCAGACGACGCAGAACAGGTATGGGACGTCGTCGTGGTCGGCGCGGGGCCGGCAGGCGCCTCGGCCGCCTATGCGGCAGCGGTCGCGGGGCGCCGCGTCCTGCTACTGGAGAAAGCCGAGCTGCCCCGTTACAAAACGTGCGGCGGCGGCATCATCGGACCGACCCGTGACGCACTGCCGCCGGGTTTCGAGCTGCCATTCCGGGACCGGGTCCACGCGATCACGTTCTCGCTGGGCGGAAAGTTCACGCGGACCCGGCGTTCCAAGCAGATGCTCTTCGGGCTCATCAACCGCCCGGAGTTCGACCAGCAGCTCGTCGAGCACGCGCAGAAGGCGGGCGCCGAGCTGCGTACGGGGGTCACGGTCTCGCGGGTGGAACAGCACGGCTCGGCGGTCCCCGACCGGCGCTCGGTGGCCGTCGTCCTCCAGGACGGCGAGACGCTGCTGGCGCGGGCGGTGGTCGGCGCGGACGGCAGTGCCAGCCGGATAGGGGCCCACGTCGGGGTGAAGCTCGACCAGGTCGACCTCGGCCTGGAGGCGGAGATCCCCGTGCCGGAGACGGTCGCGGAGGACTGGAAGGGACGGGTCCTCATCGACTGGGGTCCCCTTCCCGGCAGTTACGGCTGGGTGTTCCCCAAGGGCGACACCCTCACGGTCGGCGTGATCTCGGCGCGCGGCGAAGGCGCGGCCACCAAGCGGTATTTGGAGGACTTCGTCGCCCGGCTGGGCCTCGCCGGGTTCGAGCCCAGCATCTCGTCGGGACACCTGACGCGCTGCCGCGCCGACGACTCACCGCTGTCGCGCGGGCGGGTGCTGGTGTGCGGGGACGCGGCGGGGCTTCTGGAGCCGTGGACCCGCGAGGGCATCTCCTTCGCGCTGCGGTCCGGGCGGCTCGCGGGCGAGTGGGCGGTGCGCATCGCGGAGGCCCACGACGCCGTGGACACCCGGCGGCAGGCGCTGAACTACGCCTTCGCGATCAAGGCGGGCCTGGGGGTGGAGATGAGCATCGGCAAGCGCATGCTCGCCATTTTCGAGCGCAGGCCCGGGGTGTTCCATGCCGCGCTCACCGGCTTCCGGCCCGCGTGGAAGGCGTTCGCGGGCATCACCCGCGGCTCCACCACGCTGGGCGAGATGGTGCGGTCGCATCCGATGGCGGAGCGGGCCCTGACCAAGATCGACCGCTGATCGTCCGAGAGCGCTGAGTGTTCGAGACCGCTGGTCGTGCGAGACCGCTGGGTGTCGGGACAGGTGGTCGTCGGGACGGGCGGGCGGCGGCGGGGTCTTGGCGTCGGGTCCGTCGCTGTCGCCATCGCCGATGTCGGCTCCGTCGTACGGGGCGGGCGCCGCGCCGGGACATGGCTCGCGGGCCCCGGGCCCCGGGCCCCGGGTCACACCTGGGCACGGCTCGGCTCGGCCCGCCCGCCCGACCGGTCCGCGGGTCCGGAAGGGCGTGGGCCCGGCCGGTGCGTACAGCTGAGCGCGTACCCCGGAGCGGGTACCCCCGCGGCGCGTACTCCGCCGGGAGTACGAGTGATCACCACACTCGGCTGACGCCCCCGGCGGCCCGTGCCGTCTAGCGTGGCGGGCATGGACGAGCAGCACACACGCCGACGCGGCGGCCACCCTTCGCGCAGGGGCCGTCCACCACGGAGCCGGCGGCACGGGCCGCCGTGGTGGGTCCACCGCGACGAGGACGACGAGGGCGGCCGCCGCTCTCGTCGGCCGTGGCGTACGACGCTGCTGCTCACCGTGTTCGTCCTCGTCGGCAGCAACTTCGCGGCGGAGAACCAGCCGAACCGGGAGCAGCTCGACGTCCTCGCGCGCGCCCTGCTCCTCGCGGGCGGTCTCCTGCTCCTGTGGCGGCAGCGGCACCCGGTGCTCGTGCTGTGGGGCGTCGCGGCCTCGGCACTCGTCTACTTCGGCGCGGGATACCCGTACGGGCCGGTCTTCCTCACGGTCGCGCTCGCCTGCTTCAGCGCGATCGTCGCGGGGCACCGGCCGGCGGCCTGGGCCGCGCTCGGCACGTTGTGGGCGGGCCATCTCCTGGTGGGGCACTGGCTCTACCGGTGGCTGCCGCCGCGGGGCGACCAGGCCTCCCCCTGGGACGACGAGATCGCCGTCGCCGTCTGGGTGGTGGCGATCCTCGCGGTCTCCGAACTCACCCGCGTCCGCCGTGAGCAGGTGAACCGGGACCGGGCGGAGCGCCGGCAGGCGGCCAGGCGGCGTGCCGACGAGGAACGGCTGCGCATCGCCCGCGAACTGCACGACGTCCTGGCGCACAGCATCTCGGTCATCAACGTACAGGCGGGGGTGGGCCTCGCACTGCTCGACTCCGACCGGGAGCAGGCACGTGCCGCGCTGACCACCATCAAGGCCGCGAGCAAGGAGGCGCTGGGAGAGGTGCGTCAGGTGCTCGACACGCTCCGCGCGCCCGGTGACGCGCCGCGCGCGCCGGCGCCCGGCCTCGACCGTCTCCCCGAACTCGTGGAACAGGCCGCAGCCGCCGGACTGACCGTCGACGTGGAGAACCCGGGCGGCGGCAGGAACCTGGCGCCGGGCGCCGATCTCGCCGCCTTCCGCATCGTCCAGGAGGCGCTGACCAACGTCGTACGGCACTCCGGCTCACGGCACGCGCGCGTGCGGGTCGACCGGACCGGCGACGCCCTGCGGCTCCGTATCGACGACGACGGCCCGGCGACCGGTGAGGACGCGGGCGGCAGTGGCAACGGACTGGCCGGAATGCGGGAGCGGGCCGCGGCCCTGGGTGGCAGGATCGAGGCCGGGCCACGCGAGGACGGCGGTTTCCGGGTGCTGGCCGTGCTTCCGCTGAGGAACGCGCTCGGGGTGCCGGGGGCGTCGTCGGCCGAGGAGCCTTCCGCGTTCGAGGAACCGTCCGTGTCCGACACGTTCCGCCCCTTCAAGGAGGACCGGTGATCCGCGTACTGCTCGCCGACGACCAGTCACTGGTCCGCGCAGGCTTCAAGGCGCTGCTCGACGCCCAGCCGGACATCGAGGTGGCCGGGGAGGCCGCGGACGGGGTGGAAGCACTGCGAGGGGTACGCGAACTGGGGCCCGACGTCGTCCTGATGGACATCCGCATGCCGGTGCTCGACGGCCTCGCCGCGACCCGTCGCATCACCGACGACCCGGACCTGCGGGAGGTCAAGGTCGTCATGCTCACCACCTTCGAACTCGACGAGTACGTCTTCGAGGCGATCCGTTCCGGGGCGTCCGGCTTCCTCGTCAAGGACACCGAACCCGAGGAACTCCTGCGGGCCGTCAGGGCGGTCGTCGAGGGCGACGCGCTGCTCTCGCCGGGAGTGACACGGCGCCTGATCGCCGAGTTCGCGGCCCGCTCGAAGGAACCGGAGGCCGCGGACGCGCTCGCCGAACTCACCGAGCGGGAGCGGGAGGTGATGGCGCTGGTCGGCATGGGGCTGTCGAACGACGAGATCGCGCGGCGCCTCGTGGTCAGCCCCCTGACGGCCAAGACCCATGTGAGCCGCACCATGGTGAAGCTAGGCGCCCGCGACCGGGCCCAACTGGTCGTGCTGGCCTACGAGTCCGGGCTGGTACGGCCGGGCTGGCTGGGCTGAGGACCCGGTCGGAACCGCACCAGCACCGAGACCACCCGCAGGAGGAAGAGGACCCCGGCGAGGGCCTTCCCCGCGGCGAGCAGCACCATTTCGACCGTTCCCGGCAGATCGAAGAGCAGCGCGGGACCGGCGAGGGCTCCGAACAGCAGCGCCCCGGCGAACACGGCGCTGGCCAGTGCGTACATGATCTCCACGGTGATCGCGTCCCGCTCGGACTGACTCCGTCGCCCCCTGGCGTGTCCCATAGGGGGAGTGTCACAGCTGTGCGCCCGGCGGGGCAAGGGAGCCCGCCGGGCGCACGCCGCCGCTGCGGGGGACCGGTCGTGGACCACCGCGCGCCCCTCCTCCTGCCCTCTCGTCGGGCCGGGCCGGTAGTAGGGTGCGGCCATGGCGGCGGTGGAGAGGGCCGGGACGGCCGAGCAGGGGCTCGTGGACCAGTGGCGCGGCATCCTCGCGGTGCACGCGCGCACCCAGTGCGAACTCGACCGTGCGCTGCACCGACACGGCCTGGGCGCCAGCGACTTCGAGGTCCTCGACATCCTGGTCACGGGCGTGCCCGCGGACGGCGGACCCGCCCGTCGGGTGCAGGAGATCAGTGAGCGCGTGCATCTGAGCCAGAGCGCGCTGTCGCGGCTGATCGGGCGGCTGGAGAAGGACGGCCTCGTGGAGCGCTGCATGTGCGCGGAGGACCGGCGGGGCGTACGCGTGTCCCTCACGGACAAGGGCCGCGCCCTGCACGGCGAGGTGCTGCCGCTGCAACGGGCCGTGCTGGAGCGGATGCTGGCGGGCGCGGCGCAGGACCGGCCGGGTGCCCGCCCGGCGCGTCCGCTCAGGTCCAGCTGATCCCGGACCGCTCCCGCCACAGCGTCGCGAGTGACGCGTCGCCCGTCACGCCCGGGGCGGTCCCGCGGTTCCACAACGCCAGGTAGAGCTGCACGGCCGTACCCGTCAACTCGCAGTCGGCGTCCGCCGCTTCACCTCGCTCGGTGACGGGCCGTCCGGGCGACAGGCGCACGGTCCACCGGGCGTCCGAGTCCGAGGCCCGCACCCGGAGCACACGCGGCTCGTCCGTCCGCACTCTGCTCCTGCCGCGCGCGTGGAAGCCGAGCAGCAGTTCGTCGATGCCGTCGACCGCGAAGTCCACGGAGATCGAGCCCGGCCGACCGCCGCGTGCGGACTCGGCGCCGGGCGCGGAGCCGCCGCTGAGCGCGGACTCGGCGTCGATCCGGTGCACGGTCGTCTCGTGGGCCTGCCGGCGTGCCCAGAACGCGAGCGGCGACGCGGCGGGCAGGAAGCTCCAGCAGTCCACGTCGGGCGGCGCGGTGGCGAGTGTGTCGACGAGCCGCCGGTGCCCGTGCCGGAACCAGGCCAGCAACTCGGCGCCGTCGAGGTCCGGCAGACCGCCGTCCGGGTGGTACGACGTGTGCCCCTCGGCGACGAACGCCGTGGCCCAGCGGTGCACCATGCCGGTGTGCCGCACCAGGTCCCGCACCCGCCAGTCCGGGCAGGTCCGCACCTCGGCCCCGGCCCCTGCCTCCTCAGCGGCCCCGGCCAGCGCCCGGCCTTCCCGGTCCAGGGTCCGGATGAACTCGGCAATCTCCATGTGGGGGAGTGTGCCGGACGGAGGGGGCTGTGCGGGAGGAGGCCGGGTGCCTCCGCGGACACCGGAGTCCGGGTACGTGCCGGTGGCTCAGCTCCCGGCGTTCTCGTCGGGGTCGAAGCTCGCGAAGTAGGCGGCGGCCATGTCCTCGTCGCCGTGGCCCTGCGCGGCGGCGCGGGCGAAGCGTTCGGCGCTCGCGGCCGCGACGTCGAGGCGGATCCCGTGCTGCTCGCCGGCCTCGACGATCAGGCGGGCGTCCTTGGCGGCGGTGGACACGGCGAACGAGGCGGGCGACAGCCGGTCCTCCAGGATGAGGGCGCTCTTGGCGTGCAGGTATCCCATGTCCAGCGGACCGTCGGCGATGGCGTCGAAGAAGCTCCCCGGGTCCACACCCAGCACCTTGGCCAGGGCGAGGGTCTCGCCGGTGGCGCTGGTGGCGGCGACGACCCAGCTGTTGGCCACGAGCTTGAGCCGGGTGGCACCGGCCGCCGCCCCGTCCTCGCCCGTCCACACGGTACGGGCCCCGACCGCGTCGAAGACCGGCGTCACGGCGTCCCGGCGGTCGGCCGGCCCGGCGGCGAGCACGAGCAACTGCCCTGCCTCGGCGGGCTGTCGGGTGCCGAGGACGGGCGCGTCGTAGAAGACCAGCCCCTGCTCACGGGCGAAGCCGGCCAGCTCGCCGACGGAGGCGATCCCCGCGGTCGTCGACTGCACCCACGGGGTACCCGCGCGCAGGGCCGGCGCGGCCTGGCGCATCACGTCGAGCACGGCGGGGCCGTCGTACAGCATGGTCAGGACGACGTCGGCGCCCTCGACCGCCTCGGCGGGCGTGGCGGCGATGTGCGCGCCGTCGGCGGCGAGCGGCTCGGCCTTGTCGCGGCTGCGGTTCCAGGCCCGGACGGTGTGTCCGGCGCGGGCGAGGTTGCGGGCCATCGCGGCGCCCATGATCCCGGTGCCCAGGACACTGACAGTGAGCTTGTCGGTCATGACATCAACTTCCTGATCCGTTCGGTGCGGTGGACACGACTGTGCCGTGTGCGGCGGCGCGACGCAGGTACAGGCGCCGACGGGTTCAGGGACGGGCGGTCACGAAACGCCCTGGGGCTCCGTCGCCCGCCGTGTCCCGTACCCGATGGCGGCGGCCAGCGCCGCCAGCACGGCCACACTGGTGAGGGCCACCGACAGGGAGAACCAGTCCGCCATGAACCCGATCGCGGGCGGCCCGAGGAGCATGCCGCCGTAGCCGAGGGTGGAGGCGGTCGCGACACCGCTGGGGCCCGCCAGCGCCCCGGCGCGTTCGATGGCGATCGGGAAGATGTTCGCGAGTCCGAGCCCGGTGACGGCGAAGCCGAGCAGGGCCGCCCACACCGAGGGGGAGAGGGAACCGAGCAGCATCCCGGCGGCCGCCGTGACGCCGCCCGCGACCACGGTCCGGCTTCTGCCGAGCCGTTCGATGAGCGCGGTTCCGGTGAGCCGGCCGATCGTCATGGCGAGCGCGAAACAGGAGTAGCCCGCCGCCGCGACGCCCGGGTGGGCGTTAAGGTCCTGCTCCAGGTGCAGCGCTCCCCAGTCGGCCAGGGCGCCTTCCCCGTAGGCCGTGCAGAGGGCGATCAGGCCGAGGACGACGACCAGGCGGCGGTTGCGGGCTGCCGGGTTCCCCGAGGCCGGCTCCTCGCGTGGCGGGCGCGCCCCGGGCTCCTCGCGGTCCGGCGGAACCGGCGCCCCGTACCGGAGCAGGACGCGTCCCGCGACGGCGGTCACCAGCAGGCCGATCACCGTCAGGCCCAGCAGATGCCTGGTGGGTGACAGCGACCCGGCCACCAGTCCGCCGAGGCCCGCACCGGCCATGCCGCCCAGACTGAAGGCGGCGTGGAACGTCGGCATGATCGGACGCCGCAGCACGGCCACGAGGTCGACGGCGGCGCTGTTGAAGGCGACGTTGATGCTCCCGTAGGCGGCCCCGAAGACCAGCAGCACGGCGCCGAGTGCCAGGGCCGAGTGAGTGAGCGGCGGCAGCGCGACGCTGAGGGAGAGCAGGACGCCGCACAGGACGGTGACGCGGTGGCTGCCGTAGCGGTGGCAGAGCCGGCCGGTGAGCATCATCGTGACGACGGCTCCGGCGGAGACCCCGAGGAGGGCCAGGCCCAGGGTGCCGGCGGAGGCGTCGGTCTGCTCCTTGATCGCCGGGATACGGACGACCCAGCCGGCGAAGACGAAGCCGTCCAGAGCGAAGAAGACCGTGAGGGCGGTACGGAGCCGGGTGAGGCCGTGGTTCGGCGGGGCGGCGCGCGTCCGGGCTTTGTTTATTAGCGGCACAAAATCAGGCTAGGTGGGGGTCGGTTGCCGGGCAAGGGAGTTGGCGTTGGTCGGGGGTGAGGGTGGGACCTTGCCATCCGTGTCACTTGGTGACGGTGGTGCTGAGTGGCAGTGGGAGGGCCGGACCTCGTCGCACTCAGCTGCTGATGGGGTCTCCCACCGCTCCGCCGGTGGCTCTGCGGACGGCGCGCGCGATGCGTTCGGGGGCGTCGATGTAGTCCCGCGGATCGGCACCCCCGAGGATGGCGGCGCCGATGTCCTCGCTGATGACCCGCAGCGCCGCCGCGGCCGCCGCGGCGTGCAGGCGTACGTCCAGGTCGTCGGCCGGGAGCGCGAGCCGGGGGCCGATGATCTCGGTCATCTCGCGTTCCATCTGGTCGCACGCCATCAGCCAGGCGGTGCGGATGGCCGGCTCCTTGTCGGCCAGCAGGATCATCTTCATCGCGAGGGTGTTGTCGGCCACCTCGACGGCACTGGCCTCACGGCCGTACTTACGGGTCTCCGCGGCGAAGTGCTCCTCCAGGGAGAGGGCCGGCGGCCAGCTGCGCAACGTGGACATCTCCCAGTCCAGGCCGCGCGTCACGATGGGCTCGGCGCAGCTCTCCTTGCTGCGGAAGTGACGCCAGATGGTGCGCGTCGACAGACCGACGGCCTCGGCGATCTGGTCGCCGCTGGTCGCGTCCACGCCCTGCTCCCAGAAGAGACGGGAGGCCTCACGCGAGATCTCCAGACGCAGGCGGTAGCGGCGCTGGTCGCTCATTCCGCCTCCGCCGCGCTTCATCGATGCCGTGTCGGCCATCTCGCCGCTCCCCACGTCCGGTGGCTCATCGAGTGTCATAATGGCACTTAGTGACGCCGAATGCCAGCTCGGTGATCACGCCGTGGATTCCCCTGCCGCCTCGGTTGATGACGCGCAGGGCGCCCGTCCGGTGCGGGTGTGTGGGGCCGGTCGCGCAGTTCCCCGCGCCCCTGGAAGCGGTTGCGGCCTCCGGGGCCCGAAGGTGAGGGCCCGAGGCGGCCGGCGCGTTCCGTCCGGGCGCATGCCGGACGGCGGTGTGTCAGGCCTTCGCCGTGCGCCCGCGCCTCACGAGCCCGCGCAGCAGTGGCCAGAGCAGGATCAGAGCCGTCACCGCGTACACCGTCACCGAGAAGGGCGTGTTGACCAGCCCCTTGACGCTGCCGTCGCTGATCTGCAGGGCGCGGCGGAGCTGTTGCTCGGCGTTGGGGCCCAGGATGACCCCGATGACGGCGGGCAGCACCGGCAGTCCGTAACGCCGCATGCCGAAGCCGATCAGGCCGATGACCAGGAGGATCACCAGGTCGATGACCTCGCCGCCGACCGCGTACGCGCCGACCGCCGCGAAGAACAGGATTCCCGCGTACAGGTACGGACGGGGGATGCGCAGCAGCTTCGCCCACACCGGTGCCAGCGGCAGGTTGAGGGCCAGCAGCAGCACCATGCCGACGAACAGGGAGGCGATCAGGCCCCACACCAGGTCGGGCTCGCGCTCGAAGAGGAGCGGACCCGGCTGGATGCCGTACTGCTGGAAGGCCGCGAGCATGACGGCCGCGACCGCCGTCGTCGGCAGGCCCAGGGTCAGCATGGACACCAGGGTGCCCGCCGCGGAGGCCGACGCCGCCGACTCGGGTCCCGCCACCCCCTCGATGGCGCCCTTGCCCCAGTCCTCCTTGTGCTTCGACAGGCGCTTCTCCGCGGCGTACGAGAGGAAGGTGGGGATCTCGGCACCACCGGCCGGGATCGCGCCGAACGGGAAGCCGATGAGCGGCCCGCGCAGCCACGACTTCCAGGTCCGCTTGAGGTCGGCACGGCCCAGCCAGGGACGGCCCACCGGGATCGGCTCTCCCGGCAGACGCCGCAGGTGCGCCGCCACCCACAGGGCCTCGCCGATCGCGAACAGGCCGACCGCCACGATCACCACGTCGATGCCGTCGGCGAGTTGGAGGGAGCCGAAGGTGAGCCGCTGCTGGCCGGTCATCTGGTCCAGGCCGACGAGGCCGATGGTCAGCCCGATGAGCAGGGACGCGAGGCCCCTGATCCGTGACGAGCCCAGCACCGACGTCACGGCGATGAACGCCAGCACCATGATGGCGAAGTAGTCCGGCGCGCCGATGTCCACCGCCAGGTCGGCGACCGTCGGGGCGAGCGCGACGAGCAGGATCGTGCCGATCAGACCGCCCGCGAAGTGGCCGACGGCGGCGGCCGCGAGCGCCTGTGCGCCGCGCCCCGCCTTGGCCATCGGATTGCCCTCCATGGCCGCGACCACGGCGGCGCTCTCACCGGGGGTGTTCAGCAGGATCGAGGTGGTCGAACCGCCGAACATCGCACCGTAGTAGATCCCGGCGAACATGATGAACGCGCCGACCGGCTCCAGCCCGTACGTCACCGGGAGCAGGAGCGCGACCGCCATCGCGGGCCCGATGCCGGGCAGTACGCCGATCGCGGTGCCGAGCAGCACACCGAGGGCGGCCCACAGGAGATTGACCGGGGTGAGGGCCGTACCGAAGCCGTCCATCAGGGAGTTGAAGGCGTTCATGTCACAGCACTCCCATCAGCGGGCCGCCGGGCAGCGGCACGCCGAGCAGGTTGTTGAAGACGGCGTAGGTGGCGAGGGAGAGGACGGCCGCGATGAGCGGGTCCCGGTCGATCCTGCGGCTGCCGAGGGTGAAGGCGGCTCCCCAGAAGAGGAGCGCGCCCGCGACGGGGAAACCGAGCGGTTCGATGAGGACCGCCGAGCCGAGGAACACCCCGGTGAGCAGCAGCACCGTGCGCCAGTCGGCCGGTTCGGACAGGTCGATGTCCTCGCCGCCCTCGACCTCGCCCCGGCCGCCGCGCAGCACGTCGACGGCGAGCAGCGCGGCGATCACCAGGAGCCCGATGCCGACCACGACCGGTACGGTCTTCGGTCCGACCGGCCCGCGCTGGGTGATGTCGACGTCCATGGTGAGCGCGTCGGTGAGGACCAGCACACCGAGTGCCAACAGCATGACGCAGACACCGAGTTCGGAGTGCTCCCGCAGCCATGAGCGCCGCGTTCCGGTGGGCGTCGGGGGGAGGTCGGTGGTCGGCGTCGTCACAGTCCCAGCTCCTTCAGCACCGAAATCACGCGCTCGTCCTGCTCGTCCAGGAAGACGCCGAACTCGTCGCCGGTCAGGAAGGCGTCGTCCCAGCCGTTCTGCTCCATGGACTTCTGCCACTGCGGGGAGTCGTGCAGTTCCTCGATGAGGCGTACGAGCTTGTCGCGTTCGGCGTCGGACAGGCCCGGCGGGGCCACGATGCCGCGCCAGTTCGTGAAGTCCACGTCGTAGCCGGACTCCTTGAGGGTGGGCGCGTCCAGTTCGTCGACCCGCTCGGGGCCGGTGACGGCGAGCACCCGCAGCTCGCCCGCCTTGATCTGGTCGAGGTACTCACCGACACCGGACACCCCGAAGCTGACCTTGTTGCCGAGGATCGACGCGAGCAGCTCGCCGCCGCCGTCGAAGGGGATGTAGTTGACGTCCTTCGGGGCGATCCCCGCGGCCCGCGCCATCAGCATGGGGGCGAGGTGGTCGGGCCCGCCGGGCGAGGAACCGCCGCCCACCGGGAGCTTGCCCGGGTTCGCCTTCCAGGCGTCCACGAGCTGGTCGACCGTCTTGTACGGGGAGTCCTTGCCGACCACCACGACGTCCTGCTCCTCGGTGAGCCTGGCGATCGGGGTGGTGTCGGCGAGCGTCTTGGGGGAGTCGTTGGAGTGCACGGCGCCCACGACCCCGAGCCCCATCGACATGGCGAGCTTGCCGTTGCCGTGCTCGCTCACCAGCCGGCTCAGCCCGACCGTGCCGCCGGCTCCGGGGAGGTTGAACACCTCGATGTTGTGCGTGAGGTCGGCGTCCTCGGCGTTCTTCGCGGCCGTACGGGCGGTGATGTCGTAACCGCCGCCGGGTGTGTTGGGGACCATGAAGCGCAGGCCGGGGATCTGTGTGCCGGTCTCGGATCCGCTGCCCGTCGTCAGGAGCGGAGGCCCCACGAACACGAGCACGGCAGCCCCGAGCAGGGCGAGGGGAGTGCTCAGGCGCACCGGTTCCACCACCTGTCGTCGGTACGTCGATGAGCTGGGGGGAGGGGCGTCTCCGTACGAGGGGGGCGGGGGAAGTACGGGGACGCCCCTGGGGGGGGAGGTGACGTGCGCCACATGTTGCCCGTGTGTTCGCTGCCTGTCTCTCTTCCGGAACCAACGGAGGTTGTGGTCTTTGTGTCAGCCGCCACCACGCCGCACTCCTGACTCGTGCCTCTCGTGCCTCTCGTGCCTGTCGTGTCGGCACTGTTCTGTCGTCACTGTCCTGTGGTCGTTCCTGTCGCTTCCCTTTTCCCGGCCACGGGCGCGGGCCATGATGGTGCGACCCGGCAGCCGAGCCGTTCGACGCCGTGTCGCACGAGAGATTGAGTCCGTAGTGGTCGCCGCTTTCCGTCGCCAGACCCTCGCGGGCGAGATGCTGGTGCTGCAGCTCGCCATCGTCGTGGTGGTGCTGCTGGCCGTCGCGGGCGTCTCCCTGGCGCAGTCGGAGGCGACCTTCAACCGGGTCGAGGGCCGCCGGGTCATGGCGCTCGCCGAGCAGTTGGCGGCCAACCCCCTGACTCGCAGCCAGCTCGTGCGGCCCGCACCGCAGCAGGCCCTCGCCCCGCTGGTGAACTCCACCTGGACACAGTCCAGGGTCACGTCCGTGACGGTGGCCGACGCCGACGGCCGGATCGTCAGTTCCACCAACCCCACGGCGATCGGGGCCCCGCTGCCCCTCGGCGAGGGCGCCGAACCGACGCGGGGCTGGTCCGGCCCGCTGACACTGGAGGGCAGCCGCGAACTCGTCGCCCAGGTGCCGGTGCTCGGTGCCACGCAGGCCGACCTCGGACAGCACCTGGGTACGGTGATGATCGGCGAGGCGGATCCGACGGTGTGGCAGCGGCTGAGCGGGGCGTCCTCGTACCTCCTCGCCTATCTGGGCATCGCCAGCGGGCTCGGCCTGGTCGGCTCCTGGCTGCTGGCCCGCCGCGTCAAACGGCAGACCCTCGGCCTGGAACCCCGCGAGATCGCCGGACTCGCCGAGCACCGGGAGGCCATGCTGTACGGGATCGCCGAGGGCGTGATCGCCCTGGACCCGCAGCATCGGCTCACCCTGGCCAACGACATGGGCCGCCGGCTGCTCGACCTGCCGGAGGACTGCGTGGGCCGGAGCCTGACCGAACTCGGCATTGAGGGGCGGCTGCGGGACGTCCTTGCGGGAGCGGGAGCGGGAGACAGGGCCGGCGTGGGCGGCGGAGGGGGCGAGCACGGTGCGGCCGGTGAACGGGACGAGGTCGTCGTCCGGCACGGCCGGGTGCTGGTGATGAACCGGATGACCGTCGTCAAGGAGGGCCGCCTGCTCGGCTCGGTCACCACGCTGCGGGACCGCACCGAACTGGCCCGGCTGGAACGGGAGATCGGGTCCTTCCGGAGCTCCTCCGAGCTGCTGCGCGCGCAGGCCCATGAGTTCGCCAACCAGCTGCACACCATCTCGGGTCTGATCCAGATCGGTGAACAGGACGAAGTCGTGCGCTACATCCGCGCGTTGAACCAGCGCCGCCAGTCGCTTGACGTCACCCTCAGCCGACGTGTCCGCGACACCGCGGTCGCCGCCCTGCTGATGGCGAAGTCGTCCCTGGCGGCCGAACGGAAGGTCAGCCTGCGCATCTCCGACGCGACCGCCCTCGACCGGCTCACCCCCGAGGACGCCGCCGATGTAGCGACGGTGGTCGGCAACCTCGTCGACAACGCGGTGGACGCCGCGTCCGCGGGGGCGGCGTCCACCGCGGCCGCCGGTGAGCCCGAAGGACACGAGGCCTGGGTGGAGGTCGAACTGCGGCAGGACGCCTCCAGCGTGGAGATCGTGGTCCGCGACTCCGGCCCCGGTGTCGCGCCCGAACTCGCCCGCGAGGTGTTCTCGCACGGCTTCACCACGAAGGCCGCCCAGGAGGGCGAGCGCGGGATCGGCCTGGCGCTCACGCGACTGGTCTGCGAGCGTCACGGTGGGGAGATCTCGGTGACCAACACCCCCGACGGGGCCATGTTCACCGCACGCATGACCGTCAGCCACCTCACCGACGCGGTGGCGGAAGGAGCGACACGATGAACGGGCCGCCCGGTACGGCGGATTCGGCCGCCACGACGAGCAGGGCCGCGACGGCCGGTACCTCCGGCACGGCTGATACGGCCGATACAGCAGCGACGGCCGGTGGAGCCGGCACGATCGACGTGCTCGTGGTCGACGACGACTTCATGGTGGCCCGGGTCCACCGCGCCTTCGTCGACCGTGTCGAGCCGTTCCGGGTCGTGGGGGTCGCCAGCACCGGCGAGCAGGCCACCCGCGCCGTCGACGAACTGCACCCGGACCTCGTCCTGCTCGACCTGTATCTGCCGGACCTCTTCGGGCTGGACGTCATCCCCCGGCTGCGCACCGCCGGGCACGACTGCGACGTCATGGTGATCAGCGCCGCACGGGAGGCCGACACGGTCCGTGGCGCCGTCCGCCACGGCGTCGTCGACTACCTGCTCAAACCGTTCGAGTTCGAGGACCTGCGCGTCCGGCTGGAGCGTTACGCCGCCCAGCGCGGCCGTCTGCTCGCCACCGTCGTGAACGGCCAGGCCGACGTGGACCGGGTGCTGGCCGGGGCGGCCTCGGCGACCTCGGCCGCCGCCACACTGCCCAAGGGCATGAGCGTGGAGACGGCCGCGCTGATCGAACGCACGCTCCGCACCGCGGAGGACACCCTGTCCGCGGCCGAGTGCGCGGCCCTGGCCGGCATCTCGCGGGTCAGCGCCCGCCGCTACCTGGAACACTTCCACGCCACCGGCCGCGCCGAGGTGACCCTGCGCTACGGAGCGGCGGGCCGTCCCGAGCGCCGCTACCGGTTCCGCGGCCACCCGAAGGCACACCGGCGGTCCGGAGACGGGGCCCGTGCCTAAGGGGTGTCCGGGGCCGGTGCGGCCGCCGGTGATGAGGCGTCGTGTGGCGGCAGGGGGATCGTCCAGGTTGCTGTGACGATGACGGTGACGGTGACGGTGACGGTGACCGGGTGCGGGTGCGGGTGCGGGTCCGGGGACGTGGCAGGGCAAGTCGGGGGTCGGGAGACCGGGAGATCGTGCAGGTGGGGGAGGCGGGGAGGCTGAGGGTGGCGGCCCGGTGGTGGACCAGGCAGCCGTCCTTGACGCCGCTGCGGGTGCGAACGGGCGATCGGTTCCGGCGCGCGAGGACGGCCCCGGCGCTCCTCAGCCCGCGGGGGTGTTGTAGTTGACGATCCCCTCCACCATGAGGGCGACCGCACCGGCCAATGGGCTGGCCGTCCCCTGTCCCACGACGTCGGGCAGCCGGTGCGCCTCCTCCTCGGTGGCTGCCACCATGCCCCAGAACGCGTTGTAGCCCGAAGGGTCCGTCGGCTTGTCGGTGGCCGCCCCCACGGACATGACACCGCCCTCCTCGGCCACGGCCAGCGCGCCCATCTGCCGCAGCGTGTCGGGATCCCGCTCCTCGGCGGCCACGACGCTCCAGCCCGTCACCTCTGTCTGCCTCAACGCGGCGAGGAGCGCGCCGGCCGCGTCCGAGCCGGTGATAACGATGTCAGGCAGCACGAGGGCCACCGGTCCCCGCGTCATCGGCAGGGCGGAGCGGATGGCTCCGTCCAGACCAGGTCCGTACGACTCGTCCTGGTAGACGAAGACCATGTGAAAGGTCTCGGCGTAGCGCGCGAGATGCCGCACCGTGTCCAGCTTGTGCGTCCCGAACACGACGACCAGACGCACGTCGAGTCCGCTCTTGGCCAGTTCGACGACGGCTTCCAGGCTGCGGTCCAGCACGGTGACCCCAGGAGCCAGGCAGTGCAGCTCCTTCGGGTAGGGGGACCCGAAACGTGTGCCGATTCCGGCGCAGGGCAGGATGACCGAAACATCAGGGACGGCCATGGACGAACTGTGCATCGCGTCGCTCTCCGGTGGTGTTGACGATCGGGGACCTCGCGCACCTCGCTCGGCGCGGGCAGCCCACAACAGGCCGTTGCCGCACCGTCGGCCCCGAAGGCACGCCGGCGCTCACCGTAGCCACTGAGGACGCCTCCCAGGAGAAGATCTCCCAGGAGAAAATGCGGCGTTGACCGGCCGGGGCGTCAGCGAGGCGGTCCGGCGCGTGTACGCCGTTCTTCCCCAGGTATAAGTCTGTGCCGGTACAGCCGAGTTGAATCATGGTGGATACGAAAGTCGTCGCCTCCCGGTGTGTCGGTCTCCTGGGCCGTCGTTCGCGAGGCCCCAAGTGGGTAGGGATCACCGTCGAGTTCCGCACCACCCGACCTACACTGCTGCCGCATGCTCGCGACGACCGACGACCGAGGCATCGCCGTGATCGGGCGCCGCTCGAAGCCTGAGCGGAACCGGACCGAAACGCACGGATGACACAACGCGAGATGACACGACGCAGGACGACACGACGAAAGAGGACGCGGAATGCGGGTGCTGTTGTCCACGTACGGGACACGTGGCGATGTCGAGCCGCTGGTGGCACTCGCGGTGCGGCTGCGGGCGCTCGGTGCGGAGGTACGGATGTGCGCCCCGCCGGACGAGGAGTTCGCCGCGAGACTCGCCGGTATCGGGGTGGAACTGGTCCCGGTCGGGCCACCGGTGCGGGAGTTGATGCGCGGGACGACCCTTCCGTCGGCGGCGGACCTGTCCCGGTACCGGAGCGAGATGGTCGAGGCGCAGTTCGACCTCTTCCCCTCGGCGGTCGAGGGCTGTGACGTGCTGGTGGCGGCCGGCCTGGCCCAGATCGCCGCGCGGTCCGTCGCCGAGGCCGCGGGCGTCCGCTACGTGTACGCGAGCTACGCGGCGGTCCACCTGCCTTCGCCGCACCACGCGCCACCACCGCGGCCGGGCTGGCCGGAGCCGGAGGCGGCCGACAACCGGACCCTGTGGGAGCTGGACGCCCACCAGGTGAACGCGCAGTTCGGCGACGCGCTCAACGGTCATCGGGCGGCGATCGGTCTGCCACCGGTGGACAACGTCCGCGACCACGTCCTCACCGACAAGCCGTGGCTGGCGGCGGACCCGGTCCTGGGGCCGTGGCGGGAGACCCCGGGCCTGGACGTCGTACACACGGGTGCGTGGACCCTGGCGGACGAACGCCCGCTCCCGGCCGACCTGGTGGAGTTCCTGGACGCGGGCGCGCCGCCGGTCTACGTGGGCTTCGGCAGCATGCGTCCTTCGCCGGGCATCGGCCGCTCGGCCGTCGAGGCGGTCCGCGCGCAGGGTCACCGCGTGCTCGTCTCCCGGGGCTGGGCGGACCTGGACCTGGTCGACGGGCGGGACGACTGCTTCGCCATCGGCGAGGCCAACCACCAGCGCCTGTTCGGCAGGGTGGCCGCCGTGGTGCACCACGGCGGCGCGGGTACGACGCTGACCGCCGCCCGAGCGGGCACACCGCAGGTGGTGATACCCCTTCAGCTGTCGGACAACCCGTACTGGGCCGGTCAGGTGGCGGACCTGGACCTCGGGGCGGCACTCGACACTCCGACCCCGACCGACGAGACCCTGGCCGTCGCGTTCAAGGCGGCCCTGACACCCGAGACCCGGGCACGGGCGCGGGCCCTGGGCAGCCGGATGCGTACCGACGGAGCGGAGGTGGCGGCGAACCTGCTGGTCGCGGAGGCCCGATGAGCGAGGCGCCGCTGATCACGTCACGACCGGCGCCCGTGGGCGACTGCTAGCGTGCGGGCGCATGGAAGACGGCGTGTACGTAGGCAATGCGGGCAAGGACGCGACGATGGACCGGGGTTGGCTGCTCGGCCACTTCAAGGAGCACGGCGATCCTCGCCACAGCCACGCCGTCGAGGTCAAGTGGGGTGTCCACCCGCAGGGTGAGGAGCGAGCCCAGTGGGTGAAGGGCGAGGTGCGGACCGCTCTCCTGGTTCTCGTCACGGGCCGCTTCCGCATGGAGTTTCCCGGCCGCAGCGTGCTGTTGGAGGAACAGGGCGACTACGTCGTCTGGGGCCAGGGAGTGGACCACTCCTGGGTCGCCGAGGCCGATTCCGTGGTACTCACCGTGCGATGGCCCTCCGTGTCCGGGTACGCGGTGCCTCGGGCGGAGGGCACGGCGTACCCGGAGTAGCGATCTGGGATGCGGCGGTCCGGCGAGGGCGCTGCCTGGCGAAAAGGTGTGTCACGGGTCACTGTTGACCGTTCAATCGGCGCGCATTTAATATCGGCGGAAATGAGCCACCGCAGGGGTGACCGGAAAAGACGAGCGCTTCCTTCAAACCTCTTCCATGCGTATCCGACGTGATTTTACGGAGTTCTGGTAAAGAAATGGCGACAGCCGGAAGCGCGCGCGAGATGCCGCTGTGTCCGTGAGGGCGTCGGCTCGGGGCCGGGATGGTCCGCCGCACTGTTCATCCAGCGGCTTCGCAAGGGAAACGACCACGTCGGACCGCCGATCGCCCCGCCGCGAGCCCATCGAAAAGCCGCCGCTCCGCGCATTGTTTTCAAAGCGAACATTCCGGGCGTCGGTCTGAATCGCTTGAAAATGGCCATGCCGGGCATACCTGCGCACGATTGCGGGAACCGTTGATCCTCGGAAACGCAGGATCCGATTTCCGCCACGTTTTCTTCTCGTGAAGGGTAATCCGTGTCTTCTCCCCGAATCGCAGTCACCCATCGCTCCGGCGAGGGAACACCTCCCGCGCCCCTGTCGCTGGCGCAGGAGCGGCTGTGGGTCATGGCGCGCATGGACGGAGACGCCAGCGCCGCCTACAACGAGCCGATGCCCTTCGACATCCGGGGGGAGCTGGACCGGGACCTGCTCATCCGGTCGCTGCGGCTGCTCTCGGTCCGCCACGAGGGCCTGCGCACCCGGCTGGTGCCCTCCGGCGGGTCGGCGCTCCAGGTCGTCGATCCGCCGGAGACCGGGTTCCCGGTGGTCTTCGAGGATCTGACGGGACTGCCGGACGCGGCCGAGCGGTTCACGCGGATACGGCGGGAGGTGGAAGGCACCCCGTTCCGGCTGGGCGAGGAGTCCATGGCGCGCGGCTGCCTGGTGGCACTTGAACCGGACCACCACGTACTGATCCTGACGGCCCATCACATCGTGTTCGACGGCTGGTCCCGTTCCCTGCTGCTGCGAGAGCTGGGCCAGGTGTACACCGCGCTCCAGCAGGGTCAGGACGCGGCGCTGCCGGAACTGACCTGGCAGTACAGCGACTACACCCGCTGGCAGTGGGACTGGATGTCGGGGGAGGAGCCCGCCGAGCACGCCGACTACTGGGCCGCCGCGCTCGCCGACGCCCCGGCCGTGCTCTCCCTGCCCACCGACCGGCCTCGCCCGCCCGAACAGGACTTCCGCGGCGACCGGCTGCCCGTGACCGTGGACGAGGACCTGACGCAGGCTCTGCGCGACCTCGCCGCGGACCACGACGTCTCCCTGTACGCGACCGTTCTGACCGGCTGGTCGGTGCTGTTGTCCTTGCTCTCCGGGCAGGACGACATCGTTGTCGGCGCCCCCACGTCGAACCGCCGCCGCGGGGACGTCGAGGGTCTGATCGGGTTCTTCGTCAACACCCTCGCCCTGCGCGCGGACCTGTCCGGCTCCCGCAGCGTCGGTGACGCCCTGAAGCAGGTGAACCAGCGGATCCGCGAGGCCCTCAAACACGTCGATCTGCCCTTCGAGCGGGTCGTGGAAGTGGTCAACCCGCCACGAAGCCCTGCCTGCACGGCACTGTTCCAGACCATGTTCGCCTGGGTCCCCTCCATGCGGAGGGAGCTCGAACTCCCGCACCTGAAGGTCGCGTTGCGCGAGGACGCCGCCCATGTCCCCGCGAAGTTCGACCTGGTCCTTGCCCTGGCCGACGAGGGCGGTCGGCTCACCGGGGAGATCGACTACGCGGTGGCGCTCTTCGACCGGGCGACGGTCGAGCGGTACGTACGCCAGTTCCTCCGCGTGCTGCGGCTGATGACCGAACGCCCCGAGGCCGAGATCGCCGACCTGACGCTGCTGGACGAGGACGAGCAGCGGGAAATCCTCGCCACCTTCAGCGAGGGGCCCAGCGCGGGCCGGCCGGGCGACCCGGCACCGGCGGGCCTGCTGGAGCGGTTCGCGGCGCAGGTGCGCGCACGGCCGCGGCAGCCGGCGGTGGTGGCCGACGACGTGGCACTGGACTACGCGACCTTGGACCGCCGGGCCAACCGGCTCGCCGACGCGCTGATCGCCCGCGGCGCCGGGCCCGACCGTGTGGTGGGCCTGCACGCCGGGCGTACGGCCGACCTCGTCGTCGGTGTGCTCGGCATCCTCAAGGCCGGCGCCGCCTACCTGCCCTTCGACCCAGGACAGCCCGCGGAACGGCTCACCGCCATGGTGAGCGACGCCGCACCGGTCCTCGTACTGACCGACCGGGCGGACACCGAGGGCGAGGACCGGCAGCTGTGGGAGAACCTGGCGAAGGTCGAGGCCGAGGGGACGCGCGAGGCGGCACCGGCCGTCGACGCGGACCCCGCCCGGCTCGCCTACGTCATCTACACCTCGGGATCGACCGGCCGCCCCAAGGGCGTGGCGGTGACGCACGGCAGCGTCGTCAATCTCTTCGACCACTGGCGCGAACTCATGACAGACGCCCCCGGTGAGGCGTCGTCGGCCTGGTCGAGCATCGGCTTCGACGCGTCGGTGCACGAACTCCTCATGCCGCTGACCACCGGGGCGGTGCTCCACCTCGTTCCCGACGAACTCCGTGGCGACCCCGGGGCGCTGATGGGCTGGCTGCGCGAACACGAGGTCACCCAGGCGTTCCTGCCGCCGTCCTACGTCCTGTGGATCGGCGAGGACCCGGTCACGCGACTGGCCGGGCTGAGTCTGCGTCACCTCCTCACCGGAGTGGAGTCCCTGCCCGAGAGCACCCTGCACCGCA
Organism: Streptomyces sp. CWNU-52B; assembly: GCF_047444975.1. NCBI lineage: Bacteria > Bacillati > Actinomycetota > Actinomycetes > Kitasatosporales > Streptomycetaceae > Streptomyces > Streptomyces sp. CWNU-52B. The sequence continues at coordinate 268,060 of NZ_JBLFJV010000011.1, forward strand.
TGCGGGAACTGCTGCCGGGCCTGCGCATCTGCTTCGGCTACGGCCCGACCGAGGCGACGCTCTACTCCACCGCCTACACCGACCCGCAGCCGTACGAGCGGTCGTGCCCCATCGGACGGCCCCTGCGCGGCACCCGTCTGTACCTGCTCGACGACCGCATGCGCCCGGTGCCGGTGGGGATGCCGGGTGAGGTGTACGTCGGCGGAGCGAGCCTGGCCCGCGGCTATCTGAACCGGCCCGACCTCACCGACGAGCTGTTCGTGCCCGACCCGTTCGTGCCCGGCGAACGCGTCTACCGCACCGGAGACCTGGCGCGCTGGCTGCCGGACGGCAACGCCGAGTACGTCGGCCGCCGCGACGACCAGCTCAAGCTGCGCGGCTTCCGTATCGAACCCGGCGAGGTCGAGGCGGCGCTGCTTGCGGTGCCCGGTGTGCGGGAGGCGGTGGTGCTGGCCGACCGCGACACGCCGGGCGGCCCCCACCTGGTCGCCGGCGTGGGATGCGACGCCGGAGCCACCCGGACCGCCTACGAGTGGCGCGCGGCCCTCCAGGACCGGCTCCCGGACTACATGATCCCCGTCGTGGTGGCCGAGTTCCCGCGGCTGCCGCTGAACCGCAGCGGCAAGGTGGACCGGACGGAAGTGCTGCGCGCCACGGCGGGAGCCCGCTCGGGTCAGGTCAACACGGCCGCGCCCCGCGACCACGTCGAGATGGAGTTGTACCGGATCTGGCGGCAGGTACTGCTCCACCCGGACGTCGGAATCGGCGACAACTTCTTCGAGCTCGGCGGCACGTCGATCTCGGCGATCAAGATGGCGTCCGCCGTCCAGGAACGGCTCGGCGTGACGCTGCCGGTCCGGGACGTCATGCTGCACCCGACCATCGAGGCGCTCGCCGAACGGGTCCGCGGCAACGGAGCCGACGCAGCGCGGTCCGCGGAACTCAGCAGCCTGGTGGAGTTCCGCGCCGGTGCGGGCCGTCGGCGCGTGGTGTGCGTGCATCCCGCGGGCGGCACCGCGTTCTGCTATCTGCCGCTGTCCACGGCACTGCCCGACGACGTCGGCGTGGTGGGACTCCAGGCGCCCGGGATCAACCCCGGCGAAGCCGTCCTGCCCGGGGTCGAGGCGATGGCCCAGGAGTATCTGCGGCTGGTCGCGCCCCGCCCGGACGAGGCACTGGTGCTGTGCGGGCTCTCCTACGGCGGTCTGATCGCGTACGAGATGGGCCGCCTGCTGGTGGCGGCCGGACACGAGAGGGTGAGCGTGGTCCTGCTCGACACCCATGGCGCGCAGGACGGAGAGCGGCGCGCCGCGACGGCGCCGGTCGGCATGGCGGAGTTCCGGGAGAAGCTGGTGCGCTTCAACGGCATGTACCCGGGCATCGACGACGACCAGGTGGCCCGCTACCTGACCGTCTACAACCATCATCGCGAGACGGGGCTCGACTACGTCGTACCCGAATCGCCGGCCCGTGTCGTGCTGATGCAGGCGACAGCCGTCGAGGACGAGGACGGCGACGGCGCCGGTGCGGCCGCCCGGCTGCGCGCGTTCTGGCAGCGCCGCGTGCGGGGCCGCTTCCTGGTCGAGCCGGTGGCCTGTGGGCACTGGGACATGTTGGAGAGCGACGAACTGCCACGCGTCGCGGCCGTCCTCGCCGCCGAACTGGACGGCCTGACGACCGGTCCGGCCGGTACCGGCCCGGTCGCTGCCGGGACGGCACACACGTCACTTTCCGGTACGTCGGAGGCACGATGAAACCGCGCGTCGAAACCTTCCCCGCCGACCCGGCCGGGGACCTGGGCGCACCCGACGGGCTCGCCCAGGAGATCCACCGCCAGGCCCTGCGCTCACCCCGGGCGGAGGCGGTCGCCGACGGCGACGTACGGCTGGACTACGCGACCCTGAACGCGGCGGCGGCCGCCGTGGCCCAGGCACTGGACCGCCGGGGCGTGACCGCCGGGCAGGCCGTGGCGGTCGCGCTGCCGCGCTCGTGGCGGCTGGTCTGCGTGATGCTGGGCATCCTGCGGCTGGGCGCAAAAGTGGTGCCGCTCGACACCCAGAGCCCCGCCGAACGCCGCCTCTTCATCCTGCGGGACTCCGGCGCGGCCGCCCTGGTCCACGCCGGACCCGAGAGCGTCACCGGGCTCCCGCAGGACATGAAGCCGCTCGCCGTGGACACCCTGCTGCCCGGACTCCCGGACGCCGGGACCACCGTGCAGGAGCCGCCCGCCGCGGGCGAGGTGTCCTTCCTGTTCTACACCTCGGGAACGACCGGCCGGCCCAAGGGCGTCGAGGTCCGCGACGCCGGAGTCCTGCGGCTGGCACGCCCCGGCTACATCCGCGTCGAGCCGGGTCTGCGCTACTCCTGGCTGGCGAACCCGGCGTTCGACGCGCTGAGCTTCGAGGTGTGGGTGCCCCTGCTGACCGGTGGCTGCTGCGTGGTGCTGGGCGACCGGGACGCGCAGACCCCCGAGCGGCTCGCCGAGGCCCTGCGGCGCGAGCGGGTGGACACCGTCTTCATCACCACCGCGCTGTTCAACGCGGTGGCCACGGCCGTGCCCGACTGCTTCGCCGCGGCCGGCCAGGTCCTGGTGGGCGGTGAGCAGCTCAACTCCCGGGTGATGCGCCGCTGGTACCGGGACAACGCCGACAGCGACACCCGGCTGTTCAACATCTACGGGCCGACGGAGTCCAGCACCTTCGCCCTGTGCCATCCGATCCCGCGGGACTTCGACGGCGACGTGGTGCCGATCGGCCGGCCCCTGCCGCAGACCGGCGCCGTCCTGGTCGTGCCGGACCAGGAGAGGACCGCCGCGCCCGGCGAGGTCGCCGAACTCCTGCTGAGCGGCGCCGGACTCGCGGCCGGGTACCGCAACCTGCCCGAGGAGACCGAGCGGCGCTTCGTGCGGCTCGCCTGGCTCGACGGCGGCGAGGTGCGCCACTACCGCACCGGTGACCTCGTACGGGCCGACGCGCAGGGCCGGGTGGAGTACGTCGGGCGAACCGACCGCCAGGTCAAGGTCCGTGGCTTCCGGATCGAGCCCGGCGAGGTGGAACGGCGCGTCCTCGCCCACCCGGCGGTCCGGCGGGCCCACGTGTGCACACGCCGCGCGGACCAGGAGGGGCCGAACGAACTGCTGGCGTTCGTCGTCCTGCGACAGGAGCTGTCCTACGAGGAGTTCGACGGCTACCTCGCGGCCCACCTGCCCGCGTACATGCGCCCGCACCAGATCCATCTCGTGGAGGAGCTGCCGCTCAACGTCAACGGCAAGGTCGACCAGGCCGCGCTGCTGCGGCGGGCCGACCGGCCCTGGCGCCCGGCCGCCTCCGACGGGCCGGCCGCGACGCGGACGGAGCGCGAGGTGATCGAGCTGGCCGAGGAGATCCTGGCCACCACCGGCCTCGGGCTCGGTGACCGGTGGATCGCCAGTGGCGGCGACTCGTTGAAGGCGCTGCGGTTCTGCTTCGCCGTCCGGCAGCGGTGGGGCCGCGACCTGGCCCAGGCGGACGTCCTCCACGCAGACCTGGCCACCATCGCTCGGGCCGTCACCACGGCCGGCCCCGGCGGGGACAGTGCCTGCCCGGCACCGGTGGCCGCGGGCGCGCGCTCGGCACCGGCCACCAGTGAGCAGCAGCGGCTGTGGCTGCTGCAGCGCCGCACACCGGGCTCCCTGGCGTACTCCGTCAACCAGGCCTTCCGCGTGGACGGACCCGTGGACACCGCCGCGCTCCGGCGGGCGCTGCGGACCCTGGTGGCACGCCACGCGGCACTGCGGACGGGCTTCGACCTCGGGCCGCAGGGCCTGCGGCAGACGGTGGGCGAACCGTACGACCCCTGGCACGAGCCCGGCACCCAGCGGGCGGGGGAGCGCGGAGGGGACGAGGAGGAAGCGCACGCCCACGCCGACGCCTTCTTCGCCGAGCCCTTCGACCTCGCCGTCCCCCGTATGCTCCGGGCCTGCTGGCTGCCCCGTGACGGCGGCGGAACACTTCTGCTGCACCTGCACCACATCGCCGTCGACGGCTGGTCGCTGAGCATTCTGCTGCGGGACCTGTCCGCCGCCTACGCCGAGACCACCACCACCGAGACCGGCGCCGATGCCGACACCGAGACCGACGCCGAAACCGGCCGGAACCCGGCGCAGGTTCCGACCCCGCTGGACTTCGCCGCCTGGCAGAGCGACTGGTTCGAGAGCGCGCCCTACCGGACACAGCGCGACGAACTCCTCGCGTACTACCGGGAACTGGAGGAGCCCCAGGAACCGCTGCCCGTACAGGACGCGGATCCGGCACCGCGGGCACGACTGCTGCACACCTCGCTCGACGTCGTACGCCGCGCCCAGGTGGACCAGCTCTGCGCCGAGTTCGGGCTGACCCGCTTCCAGGTGCTGCTGAGCGTGTTCTCCTGGAGCCTGTACGGCGTGAGCGGCCTGGTCCGCCCGCGCATCGCCGCCCCGGTCGCCAACCGCCCGGTACGCGAGTTCGAGGACAGCGTGGGCATGCTGGCGAACACCGTGCTGCTGCCCGTGACCGTCGTGCCGGGGGAGGACCTGCGCGCGCACCTCGCCCGTACGAAGACCGGCACGGGGCAGGTGCTGCGCCGCCAGGACGTGGCGCTCGCGGACGTCCTCACCGGCTGGCAGGCCGTCGGCGACGGCACCCCGTTCGATCTCCTGTTCGTCCTGGAGAACACCGACTTCGGCGGGCTGCGGCTGCCCGGCTGCGTCCAGCGCCCCCTGTGGTGGGCCGCGCCGGAGGCCAAGTGCCCGATGACGGTCTCCGTGGTCGAGCATCCCGACGGACTCGACCTGCTGTGGGAGTACGCCGAGGACCGGTTCACCGGCGAGGCCGTCGAGGCGATGGCCGAGCTGTTCCGGCGGGGCGTGGACGCGCTCGCGGCCGGCGGCCGCTCCACCGCTCGGGAACTGGTCGCGCCCTACCGGCGGTCCCTGCCGGAGTACGGGCGCGGGCCCGTCCCGGAACCGGGCTTCACCACGATCGCCGAGGGCTTCGCACGGCAGGTCGCCCGCACCCCGGACGCCCCCGCGGTGCTCACCGCGGACGGGAGCGCCCTGAGCTACGCGGCGCTCGACGCCCGCGCCGCGGCCCTCGCCACGGAACTGGCCGACCGCTACCCGGTCCCGGCCGACGGCAGCCCCTGCCGGGCGGCCCTGTACCTGGACCCGTCCGCCGAGCACGTGGTGGCCCTGCTGGCACTGGCGCGGCTCAACGTCACCGCCGTCCCCCTCGACCCCGCCTACCCCGTCGAGGCGCTGCGCCGCGTCCTGGAACGGGTCGATCCGCTGTGCGTCCTGGTCACGCCCGACCGCGAACCGGCCCTGGACACCCTGCTCCCGGACGGCGTCGTACGCCACCTCGTCACCCCGGCGGACCGCGCGCCGCAGACCGGCGACGGCGCGAGCGCTCCGTACGACGGGCGCACGCACGCCGGCACCCGCCCCCTCTACACCCTGTTCACCTCCGGCTCCACCGGTGTCCCCAAGGGTGTCCAGATCTTCGACCGCACGCTGTGCGACCTGATCCGGTGGCAGTCAGGACCCGGCGGCCTGACCGCCCCGGCGGCCACCCAGCAGTTCTCGATGCTGGCGTTCGACGTGTCGTTCCAGGAGATCTTCGGGACGCTGTGCACCGGCGGCAGCCTCCAGCTCGTACGCCCCGAGTGGCGCCAGGACGCCCCCGCGCTCCTGGCGCGGCTGGAGTCCGCAGGGACCGAGCGGATCTTCATGCCCTACGTGGCCCTGCAACTGCTCGCCGAGTACGGGGTGGCTCTGGGCAGGTTCCCCTCCCGGCTGCGCGAGGTGGTCACCGCGGGCGAGCAACTGGTGTGCACCGACACCGTCCGCCGCTGGTTCGCGGGACTGCCCGGCGCCCGCCTGTTCAACCACTACGGGCCGACCGAGACACACGTGGTCAGCGCCCTGTGCCTGGACGGCGACCCGGCGCGGTGGCCCGAACGGCCCGCCATCGGACGCCCGGTGGCCGGCGCCGACCTGCGCGTGGTGGACGCCCAGGGCGACCCGGTTCCGGACCGGTGCACCGGTGAGCTGCTGATCGGCGGCACCATGACCACCCGCTGCTACCTCGACGAACCCGCCCTCGACGACACCCGCTTCGTCGAGGTGCCCGGTGCGGGCCTGTTCTACCGCAGCGGCGACCGGGCGTGGTTCGACCAGGAGGGACTGCTGCACTACGCGGGCCGCGACGACCAGCAGATCAAACTGAGCGGACACCGGCTGGAACTCGGCTCCGTCGAAGCCGCCCTGCTACGCCACCCGGCGGTGGCCAACGCCGTCGTCGCGCGGGACGGCGACCGGCTGACGGCCTGCCTGGAGATCCGTGGCGGATCCCCGTCCGCCGACGACCTGGCCGCGCACCTGTCCGCCCTGCTGCCCTCCTACGTCCGCGTGGACCGCTTCCGCAGCCTGCGGACGCTGCCGCGCACCCCCAGCGGCAAGCTGGACCGGCAGGCGGCGCTTCGGGCACCGGGCGAGGAGCTGCGCCGTTCGGCCGTCGCCCGCACCGGTCTCTCGGCCGAGGAGGAACAGCTCACCGCCGCCTTCGAGGAGGTCACCGGGGCGGTGATCGGACCGGACCAGACCTTCTTCGAGGCGGGTGCCTCCAGCCTCGCGCTCATGCGCTTCCATCTGCGCTGCACCACGACACTCGGGCTGCGCTTCGGCGTCGCGGACCTGTTCGAGCACGTCACCGTCCGCTCCCTGGCCCGCCACCTCGACGCCGGCCGGCTCCCCGGCCCCCGGACACCCGCCGCACCGGCCAGGAAGGACGAGGGGACCCCGGCCCCCGGCGAGCCGATCGCGGTCGTCGGCATGGCGGTACGGGTGCCCGGCGCCCCCGACCTGGCGGCCTTCTGGGACCTGGTGGTCTCCGGCGGCACCGGAATCCGCCCCGTCGACGCCCCGGACGGCGTCATCGGCGTCCACAGCACGCTCGACGGGATGCTCGACTTCGACCCGGGCCACTTCGGCATCAGCCCCCAGGAAGCGCGCCTGATGGACCCTCAGCAGCGGCATCTGCTGATGGCCTGCGTGCAGGCACTGGCCCACGCCGGAGTCGCCGACACGTCGGCCGTGCGGGTGGGCATGGTGGCCGGTGCCGGGGAGAACACCTACTTCCAGTCCCTGCTGCGCGAGGCGGACCCCGACCGGCTGCCCGACGGCTTCCAGCTGGCCCTGCACCACGAGAAGGACTTCCTGGCCACCAAGGTGGCCTACCACCTCGGGCTGACCGGCCCCGCCTTCAGCGCCCAGACGGCGTGCTCCAGCTCCCTGGTCGCCGTGCACCTCGCGGCCGGCCTGCTCCGGCAGGGCGACGCCGACGTGATGCTCGTCGGGGGAGTGCTCGTCGATCCCGGGCTGACCGGCGGCTACCGCTACCGCCCGCAGCACATCTTCTCCGCGGACGGTGACTGCCGGCCCTTCAGCGACGACGCGACCGGGACGGTCGGCGCGAGCGGCGTCGGCGTCGTGGTCCTCAAACCACTGCGGCAGGCACGGCGCGACGGCGACACCGTCTACGCGCTCGTCACCGGCTCCGCGGTCAACAACGACGGCGCGGCGAAGATGAGTTACACCGCGCCGTCCCTGGCCGGGCAGCGCGAGGTGATCAGGACCGCCCTGGACCGCGCCGGACGCACGGGTGCCGACCTCGGCTACGTGGAAGGCCATGGAACCGGTACCCGGCTCGGCGACCCGATCGAAGTGGCCGCGCTCCGCCAGGCGTTCGACGTGAGCGAGTCCGGTCGCTGCGCGCTCAGCTCGGTCAAGAGCCAGCTGGGCCACCTGGGAGCGGCCGCCGGTGTGGTGGGCCTCGTGCGCGCCGTCCTCGCCGTACACCACGGGAGCATCCCGCCCAACATCAACTTCCGTGCCCTCAACCCGGAGATCGGCCCCGACCCCACCCCCTTCCACGTCCCGTCCAGGGCCACGCCCTGGCCCCAGGGACGCGACCGGGTGGCCGCGGTGAGCAGCTTCGGGATCGGCGGCACCAACGCCCATGTCATCGTGGAACAGGACACCGCGGCCGCCCCCGCCGCGACCGGCACGGTACCGAAGTGCCTGGTGCTGTCCGCCTCCGGCGCGGACGCCCTGGCCGCCGACGCCGCCCGGATCGCCGACTACCTCCGGCTGCGGCCCGAGCGCTACGACTCCGTGCTGCGCCATCTGCAGACCGGACGCCCCGCCCGCCGGCTGCGGACCGCGGCAGCCCTCGATGACGCCGACGCCGCCACGCGCTGGCTGCGCGCCGTGGCCGCGGGAGAGGTCCCCTACGGCACCGCCGACCCGGACGCCGCGCCGGTCGCCGCCGTGGGCCGCACGGCCCACGACATCGCCGCCGACTGGACCGCCGGACGACCCGTCGACTGGCAGCGGGCCCCCGCCCCGGCACCCTGGGACTTCCCGCCCCCGTCCTTCGCGCTCGCCGCGTACGACTTCGACCGTACGGTCAAGGCCCCGGCCCCGGCCGCGGAACCCCTGCGGCTGCCCCGGGCCGACTGGCTGCACCAGCCGCACTGGGTCCGGCTGCGCCGCGCCACCGCGGAGGGCACCGCCGCGGACGCCGTCGCACCGGCCGACCGCGCGTCCGCCGTGGTCGTCGTGGCCTCCGGGAGCACGCCGCAGGCGGCGTTCGCGCCGTTCCGGGCCATGGCGTCACGGGTGGTACGGGTGCACCCGGCCGGCGCCTTCGCCCGCAGAGGACCCGACACCTTCGACGCCGACCCGGCCGACCCGGCGTCCCTGCGCCTGCTGCTCGACGCGCTGTCCGGGGGCGGCACCGACGGCGCCGTGGACCTGGCCGACGTGGAGTGGGTGCACGCGCTGCCCCTGGACGTGACGGGGCCGGTCGGTCCCGAGACGCTGGAACACGCCCGCCACGCCTGCCTGGACACCACGGCGGCACTGGCCCAGGCACTGGCCGGACGGTCCGGCTCCCCGCGCGTGTGGTGGCTGTCCCACGGCGCCAGGCCCGTGACCGGGACGGTGGACAGGCCCGAACTGGCGCTCCTGGCCGGGCCGGTCGAGGTCGCCCCCCAGGAGGGCGCCCTGGACGGCCACTGGCTGGACCTCCCCGACGGCGACCTCACCCGCTGGGCCGGACACGTCGCCTCGGTCGCCGCCGGGACGCGCCGGGCCGGGCGTACCGGCGGCCCGGCTCTGCCCCGCCAGGTCGCGCTGCGGCAGGGCCACTGGTGGCGACCGGGCACCACACCCGTACCGGCGCCGGCCGGCCCGGAGCCCCTCCTGCCGTCCGGTGAGGACACGGTCCACCTGATACTCGGCGGCACGGGTGGCATCGGCCGCGCCATCGCCGCCTGGCTGCTGGAGCACACCGGCGGCCGGGTCCTGCTGCTGTCGAGGAATCCCCGGCTGCCCGCGGAACTGACCCGCTGGGCCGACCGGGTCGGCCTCGTCCCGGCGGATCTGGCAGCCATGTCCGTGCGCGAGGTCGCGGCGGCCGTCGCCGGGCACACACCGCGCCTCGACGGTGTGATCCACGCGGCCGGCCTCGGGTTCGGGTCGCTGCTGGTACGACGCGACGCCACCGCGATGCGCGACGCCGCCACGGCCCGGGAGAGGGGCGCGCTCGTCGTGGAGCACCTGATCGGGACCTACCGGCCGCAGATCGCGGTGTACTGCTCCTCGATGTCCGCCCTGCTCGGCGGCGTCGGCCAGAGCGACTACGCGGCCGGCGCGAGCCTCCTCGACGGCTTCGCCCACCACCGAGCCACCGAGACGGAGACGACCCACCGGATCGGCATCGACTGGGACATCTGGCGCGAGACCGGGATGGCGACCCGGGTCCTGGCCGCGGACAGCCGCCATCAGGCCCACCTGGCGGTCGGTCTGACGGTCGAGGAGGGCCAGGCGGTCTTCGCCCACGCCCTGGCCCTGGGACTGCCCCAGCTCCTCGTCTCCACCACCGGCATCGAGGACTCCCGCGCCTTCTACGCCCCCTCGGCCGCCGCTGCCCCGACCGCCGACCGGGCCGCCGCCGACCGCGCGGAACCGTCCACCCCGCGGCCCGGTCCCACGCACCGCACGGACGACGCGGCCGGTTCCCCGGACCCGGGCAGCGCCGGGGAACGGGCGGCCGCGACGGCCCGCGTGATCCAGGACCTGCTGGGCGTGGACCGACTGGACCCGGACGACTCCCTGTACGACCTCGGCGCCGACTCGCTGACCCTGATCAGCCTGATCGCGCAGATCGAGGACGACCACGGAGTCGAACTCGACCTGGGCGCCTTCAGCCACCGGGTCGGCCTCACCGAGATCCTCAAACACATCGAGGCGGCCCTCGGTTCCGCCGAGCCCACCGCCGGAGCGGCAGACGACACGGCTTCCCGGGTCGTCCTCGACGTGTGGCAGGAGGGCACGGGCCCGGCCGTCCTGTGCCTGGTGCACCCCGTGGGCGGAGACATCCAGGCCTACCGGTCCCTGGTGGCGGCCCTCGGGCCCGCGCCGACCGTGTGCCTCATCGCCGACCCGGCACTGCGCGACGCGAAGACCCCCGCGTGGTCGCTGACCGAACGTGCCCGGCACTACGACACGCAACTCCGTGACCGCTTCGGCGGCTCCGCGTACCGCCTCCACCTGGCCGGGTGGTCCTACGGCGCCCGGGTGGCCATGGAGATGGCCGCCCTGGCGGAGGCGGCCGGGCAGCCGCCGGAGGCGCTCCACCTGCTGGACCCGCCGCCGCCGGAGGCGGACGCGCTGGTCGCCGCCTACGACGAGACCCACCTGGAGAAGGTGTTCGCCGCCGAACTCGGCACCGGCGCCTCGTCGCTGTCGACGGAACACGCGCAGGCGTACGCCGAACGGCTGGCCCGCTGCTGCCGGGCGAACCTGCGCAGCCTGGGCGAGCACCGGGTGCGGCCGCTCGCCCTCACCCCCACGTTCCTGTGGCTGGCCGAACAGCCCACGGCGGGGATGCCCGCGCCCGGCGACCCCCAGGACACGGACCGGCAGTGGAGTGCCTGCCTGCCCCCCTCCGCCGTACGGAGGTCCCTGCCCACCGACCACTACGGCATCGTGGCGGCACCCCATGTGCACACGGTGGCCGAGACCATCACAGCCACGCTGACGGCCCCGGAGCACACCCGTGGCGCCGTACCGCTCGACCGAGGCCTGTAACCCCACCCCCCTCTGGAGGACGTCATGGAGTCATACGAACGCGAAGCACTGGAAGCGGTGACGACGCGCCCCGTGCACCCCTACCGCACGCTCACGGTCGAACGGATCACCCCCGTGCTGGGCGCGGAGGTCTCAGGTGTCGACCTGTCGACGCAGATCCCGGCGGAGCAACTGGACGAGATACGCACCGCGTTCCGCGACCACCACGTCCTCGTCTTCCGCGACCAGACGATCAGCGTCGAGGACCACACGCGGTTCGCCGCCGCCTTCGGTGAGCTGCGGCCCGTCAACCCGCCGCCGCCCGAGGGAAATCCGTACATCCTGGAGATCCGTACGACGTCGGCCGCGGCGGACGTGGCGGGCAACGGCTGGCACGCCGACGGCACCGCCGACGCCGAACCGTCGCTGGGGTCGATGCTCTACATCACCGAGATCCCCGAGCCGGGCTGCGGCGGCGACACCCTCTTCGCCAACATGCACCTGGCCTACGACATGCTCTCGCCGGCCATGCGCTCCCTGCTGGACCCGCTCACCGCCGTGCACGACGGTGCCCAGGCCCTCGCGGGGTACACCCCGCCCGCGGACTACGTGATCCCCAAGAGCGAGCACCCGCTCGTCGCCCGGCACCCCGAGACCGACCGCAAGCTGCTCTACGTCAACAAGGCCTACACCAGCCGCATCCCGCAGCTCTCCGCCCAGGAGAGCCAGGCCCTGCTCGACCTGCTCTTCGACACCGTCGCCCGCAGGCCGATCCTGCACTGCCGCGTCCGCTGGACCCCCGGCACCCTCGTCTTCTGGGACAACCGGTGCGTCCAGCACCACGCGACCTACGACTACTACCCCTACGCCCGCTACGGCCAGCGCGTCGCGATCAACGGCGGCCCCGTCAAGGGCTGACCGCGCCACCGCGGGAGGCGTCGCGCACGGACCACGGGGGCCCGTGTACGACGCCTCACCGGTCACAGGCCCGCAGCCGTGACTCAGGGCTGCGTGCCGTCCCCGGACTGCTTGACGGCCTTCAGCACCACGAACTTCGCGTCGCTCGCCACCAGTTCGCTGTTGCCGAAGAGGCGCCGCAGCTTCACGTGGTAGCCGAGGTGACGGTTGCCGACCACCCACAGCTCGCCGCCCGGCCGCAGCGCGCGACGCGCCCCGCTGAACATCCGCCACGCGGTGGCGTCGGTCGTCGCCTGGTGCGAGTGGAAGGGCGGATTGCTCAGCACCAGGTCGACGCTCGCGTCCGGGACACCGTTCAGGCCGTCGTCGACGCGGAACTCCGCCTTGCCGTACTCCGCCGCGCCCTGGTCCGCCGAGCCGTCGGTGTTCACCCGGTACGTCGCCTCCGCCGAGGCCACCGCCTGGTACGACTCGTCCACGAACAGCACCTCGGCCGCCGGATGCGCGAGCGCCACCGCGGTGCCGACCACGCCGTTTCCGCAGCCCAGGTCCACGACGCGGCCCGCGTCGTGCCCGTACGGCAGATGCTGGAGGAAGAACCGGGTGCCGATGTCCAGGCGCTCGGCGCAGAAGACACCTGCCTCGTTGACGACGGTGCGGCCGGAGACGGGGCCGACGCCGTCCGGCAGGGTGTAGCTGTGCGGCCAGGGGTTGGCCGACCTCACGAGCCCCGGGTTGGGCGTGCAGAAGACGAGCCGGGCCTTCTTCTCGGCCAGCGACGTCCGGGTCGGTCCCAGGATCCGCTCGAACAGCTTGAGCGTCGAGGTGTGGATCTCCTTGACCATCCCCGTGCCGACGACGACCGTCCCCTCGTGCACGGAGGGCGCCAGACGCTGCAGCTGGTCCTCCAGGAGCGCGAGGCTCTTGGGTACGCGCACCAGCAGCACGTCGACCCGCTCGGGCACCGTGTCCCGGGTGGTGAGAAGACGTACGGATCCCTGGTCGGAGCCGTTGCGCGCCAGGTTCGCCCGGGTCGCCTCCCGGGTGAGGAACGAGTCGGTGATCTGCACCGGCCCGTGCTCCCGGAGGGCCGTGGTGAGGGCGCCCCAGCGGTCCCCGACCACGACGACCGTGCCGTCGAGCGCCTGGCCGCTGTCCGCGAGATGCTTCAGCAGGTACTCGTCGGAGGCATCCCACGCACGGAGCTGGTCACGGGAGTCCTCGGGGAAGCGCGCCAGCATCAGCTCGGCCGAGGGGGTCGTCATACGGTCGGTCATTGGGTCCAGGCTAACTGAGGCGCAGATCAGGGACTCCCGGCGCCCACGTCGGCGCGAGCACCCGGGGTGCGGGCGCACCGCGCGGGCGAGCCGCGCGAGGATGGTGGCATGGACGCCGAACTGTTTCCCAGGAGCCGGACACAGGTCGCGCCGGGAGCCGTGCACCTGCCGGACTGGCTGCCGCCCGAGCGCCAGAACGGCCTCCTGGCGGCCTGCCGCGACTGGGCCCGCCCGCCCGCGGGGCTGCGCACGGTCCGTACGCCCGGCGGCGGCACGATGACCTCCCGGCAGGTCTGCCTCGGCCGGCACTGGTATCCGTACGGGTACGCGACCACGGCCGTCGACGGGGACGGGGCACCCGTGAAGGAGTTCCCCGCCTGGCTGGGGGAGCTGGGGCGGCGCGCGGTACGGGACGCCTTCGGAGGGGAGGCCGGGGAGGCTCCGGCAGGAACACCCGCGTACGACGTCGCGTCGGCCTACGACATCGCGCTGGTCAACTTCTACGACGCCGACGCCCGGATGGGTATGCACCGCGACAGCGACGAGAAGTCGGACGCCCCGGTGGTGTCGCTGAGCCTCGGTGACACCTGCGTCTTCCGGTTCGGCAACACCGGGTCGAGGGGGCGCCCGTACACGGACGTGGAACTGCGCAGCGGCGACCTGTTCGTGTTCGGCGGCGCGTCCCGGCTCGCGTACCACGGCGTGCCGCGCGTCCACGCGGGCACGGCGCCGCCCGAGTTGGGACTGACCGGCCGTCTGAACATCACGCTGCGGGTGAGCGGCCTCCCGGACGTCTGACCGGTCACGGGGCGACCGGATCATGGGAGACTCGCCCTCATGAGCGGCGAAGCGGCCCCCGGAGCGGTGGGAGAAGGAAGCCCGAGGACACGGCTGGACCGGGGGCGGGGTGCGCTCGGGCCCGCGCTGGAACTCGTGCACACCGGGCGCGCGCCGACCCGGGCCGTGCTCACCGCGGAGCTCGGCGTCACCCGCGCCACGGCGGGCGCGGTCGCCGCGGAGCTGGAGGCGCTCGGCCTGATCCGCGTCGACGCCCGCCCGGGTGCCGCCGCCGGCTCGCAGGGCCGCCCCTCGCACCGCCTGGAGGTCGCCGAGGACGGCCCCGTCGCCCTGGCCGCCCAGGTGCACGCCGACGGCTTCCGCGCCGCCCTGGTCGGCCTCGGGGGCCGGATCGTGGCGACCGCCCCCGGTTGCGAGACCGTGGACGCCGACCCGGCGAAGGTGCTCGGCTCGGTCGTCGAGGCGGGCGCCGAACTGCTCCGGGAGACCGGGCGCCGCTGTGTGGGCGCCGGGGTCGCCGTGCCGTCGGCCGTCGCCGAACCCGAGGGCACCGCGCTCAACCCGCTCCATCTGGCCTGGCCGGCCGGCGCGCCCGTGCGGGAGATCTTCGCGGAGTGCGTCCGCGCGGCCGGGATCACCGGTCCGGCGTTCGCCGCCAACGACGTCAACCTCGCCGCGCTCGCCGAGCACCGGCACGGTGCGGGCCGGGGCGCCCGCGATCTGCTGTGCGTGGCGACCGGGCACCGGGGCGTCGGCGGCGCGCTGGTGCTCGACGGGCGTCTGCACACAGGCAGTTCGGGCCTCGCGCTCGAAGTCGGCCACCTCACGGTCAGCCCGGAGGGCCGCCCCTGCCACTGCGGCAGCCGGGGCTGCCTGGACGTCGAGGCGGACCCCCTGGCGTTCCTCACGGCGGCCGGCCGCGACCCCGGCCCCGAGGTGTCGCTGCTCCAGCAGGCCAACGAGCTGATCCGCGACCGGTACGCCGACCCGACCGTGCGCACCGCCGTCGAGGCACTGATCGACCGGCTGGGCCTGGGCCTCGCGGGGCTGGTCAACATCCTCAACCCGGACCGCATCATCCTCGGCGGCCTGCACCGCAGCCTCCTCGACGCCGACCCGGAGAGGCTGCGGGCGGTCGTGGCCGACCGCAGCCTGTGGGGACAGAGCGGGGGAGTCCCCATCCTGGCCTGCACGCTGGACCACAACAGCCTGGTGGGGGCGGCCGAGCTGGCGTGGCAGCCGGTCCTCGACGACCCGATCACGGCCCTGGCCCGCGCCTGATCCCCGCACCCGCTCCCGTCCTTCCTGTCCTTCCCGTCCTTCGGTCGTGGCCGGGGAGCAGCTGAAGCGCGCGTTCCTACTCCCGGGGAGGTACGCGCGCTGCCGCTGGCCGTACGACGACCCGGACCCCCTCGCGGCGCGAGTCTCGAAGCATCACCGGAACATCCGAGGAGATGACTTCAGATGCAGACCCTGGCGAACTGGGACGGCGGGCCCGGCCCGTGGATCCTTCTCTTCCCGCTGATCTGGGCCGCCGTCGTGGTCGGTGCCGTGGCCGTGCTGCGCCGCACGGTGTGGCACGGCCGCCGTGGCCCCTGGCGCGGCCCGCAGCGCACCCGCCCGTCCGGCGACTCGCCGATCGCGGTGCTCGGCCGGCGCTTCGCCTCCGGCGAGATCGACGAGGACGAGTACTGGCGCCGGCTGTCCGTCCTGGACGAGCAGTTCGGCGGCCCGGACGTGGACGAGCGCTTCGGGCGTACGGGCAAGGGCGGTGCGGCATGAACACCGCGACCGCCACGCGGACCACGCGGACCGCGGCGCGCGTCGCCGAGGCCGTGAAGGTGTACGGCGACGGCGACACCGCCGTCCGCGCCCTGGACGGAGTGAGCATCACCTTCCCGGCCGGACGCTTCACCGCGATCATGGGGCCCTCGGGTTCCGGCAAGTCCACCCTGATGCACTGCGCGGCGGGCCTGGACACCCTCACCTCGGGCGCCGCCTTCATCGGCGACATCGAGCTGAGCACCCTCGACGACCGCCGCCTCACCCTGCTGCGGCGCGACCGGGTCGGATTCGTCTTCCAGGCCTTCAACCTGGTGCCGACCCTGACCGTCGCGGAGAACATCACCCTGCCCATGGACCTCTGGGGACGCAGGGGCGACCGCTCCTCGCGCGAGTGGACCGACGCCCTCGTGGACATCGTCGGCCTGCGCGACCGGCTGCACCACCGGCCGGCCGAGCTCTCCGGAGGTCAGCAGCAACGCGTCGCCGTGGCACGGGCGTTCGCCGCCCGGCCCGAGGTCGTCTTCGCCGACGAACCCACCGGCAACCTCGACTCGCGCTCCGGCGAGGAGGTCCTGAACCTGCTGGGCCGGGCCGTGCACCAGATGGACCGCACCGTCGTCATGGTCACCCACGACCCGGTCGCCGCCGCACACGCCGACGAGGTCGTCTTCCTCGCCGACGGGCGTCTCGTGGACCGCATGGAGTCCCCGACGGCCGACCGGGTCCTGGACCGGCTGAAGGCCTTCGACAGCAAGGGGGCCCCGTCGTGAACGCCACGGCACGGATCAGTGTCTCCTCCCTGCGGGCCCACAAGCGGCGCTTCGCGGGGACCTTCCTGGCGGTCCTGCTCGGTGTCGCCTTCCTGGCGGGCACGCTCGTCATGGGCGACACCCTGCGGGCCAGCTTCGACACCATGTTCGGCAACGCCACGAGCGGCACCGACGCCGTGGTCCGCAGCGCCGACACCATCACCACACCGGGCGAGAGCCAGGGCGTGCGGCAGCCCGTCGACACCGATCTGGTGGCGGCCGTCGAGAAGACCCCGGGTGTGGCCGCGGCCGCGCCCGACATCCAGGGCGCGGGCCAGCTGGTCGGCGCGAACGGTGACCCCGTCGGCGGCCAGGGCCCGCCCACCCTCGCGGGCAACTGGATCGACGACCCCGAGCTCAACGCCTACCGGCTGGCCGAGGGCCGCGCCCCGGCGAAGTCCGGCGAGGTCGTCGTCAACCGGGGCGCGGCCGAGAAGGGCGACCTGCGGATCGGCGACACGACGATCCTGCGGACGCCCGACCCGGTCGAGGTGACGATCGTGGGTCTGGCGACCTTCGGCGGCGCGGACGGCATGGCGCAGGTCACCTTCACCGGCATGACCCGCTCCGACGCCGAGAAGTACCTGACCGCCAGGCCCGGCGAGGCCGCGAGCATCCTGGTGCGGGCCGGGCCCGGCACCGGTCAGCGGGAACTCGTCGACGCCCTGACTCCCGTACTGCCCGAGGGGATCGAGGCGATCACCGGCCAGGAGCTGGCCGAGGAGAACACCGACGCGATCTCCGGTCAGTTCCTGACGCTCTTCACCACCTTCCTGCTGGTGTTCTCCGGTGTGGCACTGCTGGTCGCGACCTTCTCCATCCACAACACCTTCGCGATCGTCGTCGCCCAACGCACCCGCGAGAACGCCCTGTTGCGCGCCATCGGCGCCTCCCGCCGCCAGGTCGCCGCGTCGACCCTCATGGAGGCGAGCGTGGTCGCCGTGGCCGCCTCCGCGGCCGGTCTCGCGGGCGGCATCGGTATCGCCGCGGGGCTGCAGGCGCTGTTCCCGGCGATCGGATTCCCGTTCCCCGAGGGCGACCTGGTCGTCAGCGTGCTCTCCATGGTCCTGCCGCTGGTGGTCGGCGTCGTGGTCTGCCTGGGCTCCGCGCTGCTGCCCGCCGTACGCGCCGGGCGCACCGCACCCCTGGCGGCGCTCCGGGAGACGTCCGTCGACCGCTCCGGGGCCTCCCGGACCCGCGCGGCCGTGGGCGGTGGACTCGTGGCACTGGCGATCGCCCTCACCCTGACCGGCGTCGTCGTCAGCCCGTCCCTGTGGCTCGCGGGCGCGGGCGCGTTCCTGGCACTCGTGGCCTTCGTGGTGCTCGGCCCGGTCGCCTCCACCACCGCCGTACGGGTCCTGGGGAGCCCGCTGGACCGGTTGCGCGGTGTCACCGGCCGACTGGCCAGGCGCAACGCCCTGCGCAGCCCCAAGCGCACGGCGGCCACCGCCAGTGCCCTGATGATCGGCGTCGCCGTCGTCTCGCTGTTCACGGTCTTCGGCGCCTCGCTGAAGGCCACCATGGACCAGACGGTGTCCCGGTCCTTCGCCGGCGACGTCGTGGTGAGCACGCCGTCGTTCGGCGCGGGCGGCAGCGGACTGAGCCCCGCGCTCGCCGGTGCCGTCGCCGAACGGCCCGAGGTCGACACGGCGGTCGGACTCGGCCGGGGGGTGGCCGAAGTCGACGGCAGGGGAAGGGCGTTGACGGTCACGGACCCGGTCGCCCTGCAACGCACCTTCGACCTGGGCGACGTACGGGGCTCGATGAGCGGCCTCGGCGCGGACGGCATCGCCGTCACCGAGGACGAGGCGGACAAGCAAGGCCTCAGGACGGGCGACACCACCCGGCTCGCCTTCACCGACGGCAAGCAGGAGACCTTCACCGTCCGCGCGGTCTACGACCGCTCGGAACTCGCCGGCGACTACGTCATCACCCGCGAGGCCTGGGCCCCGCACCGCACCCAGGACTCCGACACGGTCGTCGCCGTGAGTTTCCGGGACGGCGTGGGCGCGGCCGAGGGCAAGGCGGCGGTCGAGAAGGTCGCGGCGGCGTACGGCGATCCCGAGGTGCAGACCTGTGACGAGTACGCGCGGTCCGCGGCCGGAGCCATCGACATGATGCTCACCCTGGTCTACGCGCTGCTCGCGCTCGCGGTGCTCATCGCGCTGCTCGGCATCGCCAACACGCTGACCCTCGCGGTCCACGAACGCACCCGCGAACTGGGCCTGCTGAGGGCCGTCGGGCAGTCCAGGGCGCAGCTGCGCGCCATGGTCCGCTGGGAGTCGGTGCTGGTGGCCGCGTTCGGCACGGTGGGCGGACTGGTGCTCGGCGGGTTCCTCGGCTGGGTGCTCGTCGCGGCGTCCGACGGGGCGTCGAGCAGCGACTTCGCCTTCGCGGTGCCGCCGGGCCGGCTCCTCGTGGTCGCCGCGGTGGGCCTGGCGGCGGGAGCCTTCGCGGGCTGGCGCCCGGCCCGGCGTGCCTCCCGGCTCGACGTGCTGCGGGCGATCGCCACGGAGTGAACACCCTCAGGCGCCGGGCGGACCGGGACACCCGGACCGTCCGACGTTCGAGGACCGTGGATCCCTGCCCGGGGGCCCCGCCCGTGGGTCCCCGCCCCTGGGGACTCCGCTCCCAGACCCCGGCATCGGCCTGAACGGCCTCGTCCTCGAACGCCGGACGGACCGGGGTGCCGGCCCCGGCCGGCGCCATTCCTTCAGCCCGCCAGGCGTTCGCGGACCGGGGGTTCGGGGGGCGGAGCCCCCGAGGCCGGGACGGGCAGGGGCGGCGGGGGCGAGAACAGCGCGGAGCCCCGCCCACCCACGGCCGCGACCGACCGCCGCGCCGCGGAGGACACTGTCACCGCCCGGTCAGCCGGCAACGGCCGACCGGGCGGGAGCGTGTCCGCCCTGGAGCGCGCCGGCGGCGTGCTCCACCTCCGCGAAACTGCGGGAGGGCGATTCGGCGGCCGCGGCGTACGGCGGGCACAACGGCAGCTCCGGCGTGGCGGCGGAAGGGGCCGTCAGGGTGAACCACACGACCTTGCCCGACTCCCCGTTCGGCCGCACACCCCAGCTCTCGCTCACCGCGGCGACCATCGAGAGGCCTCGTCCGCAGGTCGCCAAGGAGTTGGCGTCCCGCACCTCGGGGAGGTGGGGGTCGCGGTCGTGCACCGAGACCGTGAGCTGGTCGAGCAGCAGCTCGATCTCGACGGTGCACAGCTTGTCGGGCCGGGCGTGCAGGTGCACGTTGGTCAAGAGCTCGGTCACACCGAGCGCGGCCCGGTCGATCAACGGATCCAGATGCCAGTAGCGCAATTGCGCAGATACGATTCTGCGGACCTGGCCGATCCGCGACGGCAGAGCCTGGAGCTCCACCGTGCAATGCCTGCTTGGCTGGCTGATCACGGCTGCGACTCCCCGAATTGAGGTCCGGAAGAAGACGAGTGCGGATCCAGCGGGCTGCCTGCGCGCGCCGACCGCCTGCTGTCGGTGGCCGGCGGGCTGGTTCGCAGCGTTGTCGCCGGTAAACCCAGAGTGACGTGACAACAGCGTGGCTCAGGAGGCGCGCCCCCGCAACTCGCGGAGATCTCGGCCGCGGCCGCGGGGCGCACGGCGGCTCGGGCGGGTCTCAGTGCCTGCGCCCCGCAGCGTTGCGCACGGCCTCGATGAACCGGCGGGCGGCCGGCGGGCCGGGTTCGCCGGGGGCCGGGTCGTGGTCGCCCAGGGTGAGCAGATAGCGGGTGCCGTTGACGTCGGCCAACGCCCGGTCCTCGGGGGCGAACCAGGGCTTCGACGCCCGGACCGCCTGCACCGGCGCGCTGTCGATCTCGCTGCCGTAACTGGTGAGCAACTCCAGCCTGCCGTCGCTGATCCGGACCTGCCCGGCCCGGGTGAGCGAACGCAGCCTCTTGCCGATCCGCACGCCTGTGGCTGTGAACTCCGGCTCCGCCATGTGCCCCGCCCCCTTGTGCGCTTCGGTCGTGCGTTTCGGTCGAGCCTCGTCGGGGATCCTGCGCGGATCCCGGTTCCAGTATCCGTCCGTGGTCCCGTCCAGGGTCTCGCCCCGGGTTGCGTCCCGTCCGGCCCGGCTCCGGCGTCCCCTGCGAGCAGTCTGCCTGCGTCAGGCATCGAGCACCAGTGCGCATCGCGGCGCGGCACATGCCCTTCGGCGCACTCGCGTGAATGCGCCCCCTGGCCGCCGTGCGACCGGCGGTACCAGTGGTTCTCTTTGGGTTGCTCAAAGGAGTGTTTATGCAGGTGGGAACGGTACGGAAGGTGCCTATGATCGAGGCGTCCGACCACGTGACCCGGCGTCGGCGCAACCCGAAGGAGCCCCGCCGTGACCACCCCGCAGCAGGCCCGCCCCCATGAGCCGACGGCCACACTCGATGTCGACCACAGCGACGCGGAGTACCGGCACTGGCTCAAAGAAGCCGTACGGAAGGTCCAGGCCGACGCCAACAGATCGGCCGACACGCATCTGCTGCGCTTCCCGCTGCCCGAGCGCTGGGGCATCGACCTGTATCTCAAGGACGAGTCCACCCACCCCACCGGCAGTCTCAAGCACCGGCTGGCCCGCTCCCTCTTCCTCTACGGCCTGTGCAACGGCTGGATCCGGCAGGGCCGCCCCGTCATCGAGGCGTCCAGCGGCTCGACGGCCGTCTCCGAGGCGTACTTCGCGAGCCTGATCGGTGTGCCGTTCATCGCCGTCATGCCCCGCACCACGAGCCCCGAGAAGTGCCGTCTGATCGAATTCCACGGCGGACAGTGCCACTTCGTCGACGACCCCCGGACGATGTACGAGGAGTCGGCGGCCCTCGCGGCCGAGTCCGGCGGTCACTTCATGGACCAGTTCACCTATGCCGAGCGGGCCACGGACTGGCGCGGCAACAACAACATCGCCGAATCGATCTACCGCCAGCTGGAGTTGGAGCGCTACCCCGAGCCCACCTGGATCGTGGCCACCGCGGGGACCGGCGGCACCTCGGCGACCATCGCCCGCTACGTGCACTACATGCAGTTCAACACCCGTATCTGTGTGGCCGATCCGGAGAACTCCTGTTTCTTCGAGGGCTGGACCACGGGCGACACGCAGGTCACCACCGACTGCGGCTCGCGCATCGAGGGCATCGGCCGGCCGCGCATGGAGCCCAGCTTCGTGCCGGGAGCCGTCGACCGGATGATGAAGGTGCCGGACGCGGCGAGCGTGGCGGCCGTGCGGGCGCTGGAACGGGCCATCGGGCGCAAGGCGGGCGGCTCGACCGGCACGGGCCTGTGGAGCGCGCTGCGGATCGTCGCCGAGATGGCGGCGGCGGGGCGTACCGGGAGCGTGGTGACGCTGCTGTGCGATCCCGGGGACCGCTACCTGGACAAGTACTACTCGGACGACTGGCTGGCCGGCCAGGGGCTGGACATCGCGCCGTACGCGGCCACGATCGACTCGCTGCTGGCCACCGGGGTCTGGCCGGCCTGAGCGCCGGGACCACCGGGCCCACGGGTCAGGGCGCGGCCGTCGAGGCCAGTCTCCGGTCCAGCCGCGTCACCGCGTCGCGGAACGCCCGGCCCAGGCCCGAGCGGCCCAGCCGCAGCCCGAGACGGAACGCGGCCGTGCCGTCGGCGGCCCAGGTCCACCGCACCCGCGTACCGGAGCCGTCCGGCGCGAGCCGCCACTCCTCGACGAGGGCGCGCAGGCCGGGAGCGTTCGTCACGTCGACGCGATACGCGTACACCTCGTTCGGCTCGGCCGCGACGACCGTCTCCTCGAACCGGGTGCCGCCCTTGAGCCGGATCCGCCGCCCGGAGCCGCCGTCGGTCGAGCGTGCCGACGACACGGCTGGGAACCACTGCGGCCAGCCGTCCACGTCCTCGGCCAGCGCGCGGTAGACGGCTTCGGGGGACGCGGTCAGCTCTCTCGCGAACACCAGACGCACAGGAGCGGTCTCGACGAAGTCGAGGTCCACAGGGCGCAGTCGGTGAGCCATGCGCGCAACCCCCTCGCGGGTACGGACAAGGACAAGACGGGCGCTGACAAGACAAGCGCTGGCAAGGCGGGGTGCTCACCGGAGCAGTCCGCGACGCGGCCCCGCGGCACGGCGGCCAGCGAGGCACCGTCACCATAGCTGGCGGTACGTCAGATGTCTGTACCGCCAAGTGCCGCCCCGATCCGCCGTCGTCAGCCGTCCGTGGCGTCCGCCGCGTCCGCCGTGTCCTCGATCTCGGGTTCGCCCGCCACCACCAGGCGACGCAGGTGCTCGGAGACCTCCGTGCGAGCCTCGGCGGGCAGCCCGCCGTCCGTCACCAGGGTGTCGACCTGCTCCAGCGCGGCGAACGAACTCAGTCCCACGGTGCCCCACTTGGTGTGGTCCGCGACCACGACGACGCGCCGCGCGGACTGCACGAGACGCCGGTTCGTCTCCGCCTCCGCCAGGTTCGGCGTCGACAGACCCGCCTCCACCGATATGCCGTGCACCCCGAGGAAGAGCAGGTCGAAGTGGAGCGCCTCGATCGCCTGGTCCGCGACGGGACCCACCAGCGAGTCGGACGGAGTGCGCACCCCGCCGGTCAGGACGACCGTCGCCGCGCCCTGCCGCTGCCCCGACGTGCGCTGCGCCGCGTGGAAGACGTCGGCCACCCGCACCGAGTTGGTCACCACGGTCAGGTCCGGCACGTCGAGGAGCCGGTGGGCGAGCGCGTAGGTCGTCGTACCGCCGGACAGGGCGATCGCCGTGCCCGGGGCCACCAGCGTCGCGGCCGCCCGCGCGATGTCCTCCTTGGCGGTGAGCTCCAGACCCGACTTGGCCTCGAAACCCGGCTCGTGCGTACTCGCCTCGACCACCGGGACGGCGCCGCCGTGCACCTTCTCCACGACACCCTGGCGGGCGAGCGCGTCCAGGTCGCGCCGGACCGTCATGTCGGACACACCGAGTTTCCTGGTGAGTTCGTTGACGCGGACGCCGCCGCGGCGGCGGACCTCGTCCAGGATCAGGGCGCGCCGCTGCTCCGCGAGGAGGTTCTGATTCTCGCTCACGTCCGCTCCGGTTCCCTTCGCCTCGACCTGTTCGACATGTGCCCGCACCCCTTTTGACAAGGACGTTCTCCTACCTCCGGACCACGGGACGACCCATCCTCGCACGGGTCGCCGCAGGTCGCGCCACTGCCCGTGGCGGTGCGCACACGTCACGCTGCCATCCGGTGTCCGGCACTGTCACACGGATCGGGGAGATTCCGTGACGAGCGGTGCGCCCAGGGGCGGCAGGGGAGATCCTTGTATCTGGACATGACACATGCCGTACGGGCAGCACGGGGGAAACACCACAGTGGAACGTCTGCAGAGGCACGGCACGATGAGCGAGGCGAACGGTAACGAGCGGCGGCCGGCAGCCGACACCGCACTCGAACTCCTGGTCCATGGTGTCGGAGGCACGACGCCCCAGGAAATGCTGAACGACCCGCGCACGGTGCGGATCACGGGCGACGACACCGCCGCGGTCTTCCGCCGGGCCGACGACGTCGACGCGGAGAAGGACCCGGAGCGGCGGCCGGAGGGACGCCGGGGCGAACCGGTCCCCGAGGCGTACGTCTGGTGCAACCTCACCTCGGGCAACGGCTCCAGAGCCCTGTGGCTGCTCCTCCTGCCGTTCATGGTGGTCAACCTCGCCCACTGGATGCGGCCCACGGTGAGCGACAACCGCAAGCGGGCGGTGCGCTTCTACGGCCTGCTCGTGCGCCTCACCGGACTGACCCTCACGGTGCTCCTGGTCGCCGCGGCCTGCGAGGTCGCCCTCGACCTCGCCGCGTGGCAGTGCGCGGGGACGCGGACGTGCGCCGAGGAGCACTCCTGGCTCGGCTTCCTGTCCCCGGCGGTCTCGGACGACGGCTGGTGGAGCCAGCCGGGCCGCCGCCTCGCCCTCGCCTCCCTGGTGCCCGCCGCCCTCACCGGCCTCCTCTGGTACCTCGCGCACCGCACCTGGAGCGCGTACGAGTCCCAGCGGCCGATGCCCCGCGAGACCGAGCCGGAGGAGGAGGGCAACAGGGCCGGGCTCGGGCGCCCCGGCTTCTGGTACGGACGCCGGCTGGTCGCCCGGCTGCGGGTGGCCCACACCGCGGCGGGGCTGCTGACGGTCGCCGCCGCGGTCGGCACCTCGGCCGCCCGCTACGACCGCGCCGGTGGCGGCCCCGTCGTCCTGGAGGTGTTCGGCAGGCTCCTGGACGCGGCGTTCGTGGTGGGGGCGGCCGTCGTGCTGTGGGTGGTCTGCCGCCGGGGCCGCAGCGAGCGACGCCTCGACCGGCGCCTGGACGCCGCCCTGGTACGCAGGCTGCCGGTCGGCTCGGTCGCCGTGCTCGTCCTCACCCTCGTCTACGCCGGCTGGTCGCGCCCCGGCTGGCGGTCGGAGCACCGGCTGCACGGCGACGCCACCTTCGGCACCATCGCGCTGTTCGAGGGCCTGCTCGTGATCGCCCTCGGCGTCGTGGCCCACCTCCTCTACCGGGCCCAGCCGGATCCGCGTACCGCGATGCGGGGCCTGGCCGGACCCGCCGTCGCGATGCTGGCCTGCGCCCTGGGCGGGGTGATGTCCGGGGGAGTGTCCCAGCGCGTCGCCGACTGGCTGGACGGCACCGGCGGCACCATCGAGGGACCGCCCGTGCTGCTGACCTGGCAGGCGTCCGTCATCCCGCCCCTGCTGCTGGTCGTGCTCGTCCTCGTCGGCTGGCTGGCCCGGCGCACCGTGCTGCTGCGCCGCGTCGAGACGGCGGCGGTGGAGCTCACCTACGAGGACGAGGCCCAGGACGACGTCCGCACCCGCCGGATCGCGAGCACACGCGCGATGGCCGCCCTCACCGACCGGGCGCCCCGGATCCTCGGCATCACCTCCGTCGTGACGCTGGTCCTGGGCGGCCTGGCCCTCGCGGGCGCCATGGCCACCGGTGAGACCCCGGGGGAGTCGGCCCACGGCGGCTACGCCGTCGTGCGGGGCGCGGCCGAGACGGCGCAGGCGCTCGGCTCCTGGCTGATAGGGGTCGGCTTCATACTGTTCGTCACCTGGGGCCGCCGCGCCTACAAGGACCAGAGTGCCCGCCGCACCATCGGCATCCTCTGGGACGTCGGTACGTTCTGGCCGCGCGCCGCGCACCCCTTCGCGCCCCCGTGCTACGCCGAGCGTGCCGTACCCGACCTGACCTGGCGGATCGCCGGCTGGACCCGGGCCACCGGGGGCCGCCTCGTCCTCTCGGGACACTCCCAGGGCAGCGTCCTCGCCGCCGCCGCGGCCTGGCAGCTCAAGCCGTCGGTGCGCAAGCGGGTCGCGCTGCTGACGTACGGCTCACCGCTGGAGCGGCTCTACGGGCGCTGGTTCCCCGCCCACTTCGGGCCCGCCGCGCTCAGCAGCCTGCACGAGGACGTCGACTGCTGGCGCAACCTGTACCGGGCCACCGACCCCATCGGCGGCCCCATGCGGCTGCCCGGCGACTGCGGCCCCCAGGTCGACCGGGAGGTGCTGGAGGACCCGCTCGCGTACGGCAGGACCGAGGAGCACCCCCTGCCCGCGCCGATCCTCGGGCACTCCGACTACCAGGCGGATCCCGTCTTCGCCGAGGAGCGGGAGAAGCTGCTCGCCCGGCTCAGGCCGGACGTCCCGGGCCCCCGGCCGGGCGGCGGGTCCGAGGAGCCGTCGACTTCCCGGCCGGGCCCGCCGGCCGCGTAGGTCCGGCCGGTCCGGGGCTCAGGGGAGCTCCGGGAGGTCCTCCGCGTACAGCAGGGTGAGGTCGTCCGTGCTCGTCTCGGCGAGCTGGGCGACCCGCCCCGCGTGCCGCTCCACCATCGCCTCGAAGGTCTGCCGCGCGGTACGGCCGTTGCCGAACGCGGGGCCCTTCGGGATCGCCGTGAAGTACTTGACGAGCGCCTCGGCCGCACCGGGCGCCAGCCGGTACTCGTGCTCGTCGGCCTGCTGCTCCACGATCCGCAGCAGTTCCTCGGCGCCGTAGTCGTTGAAGGTGATGGTCCGTGAGAAGCGGGACGCCACACCGGGGTTGACCGACAGGAACCGCTCCATCTCGGCCGTGTAGCCCGCGACGATCACCACCACGGCCTCCCGGTGGTCCTCCATGAGCTTCACCAGGGTGTCGATCGCCTCGCGGCCGAAGTCGCGCCCGGAGTCCTCGGGGGACAGCGCGTACGCCTCGTCGATGAACAGGACACCGCCGCGCGCCTTGTCGAAGGCCTCCTGCGTACGGATGGCGGTGGAGCCGATGTGCTCGCCGACCAGGTCGACGCGGGACACCTCGACGAGGTGGCCCTTCTCCAGGACACCGAGCGAGGCCAGGATCTCGCCGTACAGCCGCGCGACCGTCGTCTTGCCGGTGCCGGGTGAGCCGGTGAAGACCAGGTGGCGCCGGGCGGAGGCCGCCTTGAGGCCCGCCTCCTGGCGCCGGCGCCCCACCTCGATCATGTCGGTGAGCGCCCGCACCTCGCGCTTGACGCTGTCGAGGCCCACCAGGGTGTCCAGCTCGCCGAGCACCGCCTCCGAGGAGCGCGAGGGCTGCTCCGGCTCGGCCGCCGCGAGCAGCGGCTCCTGCTCGGTGACGCGCTGGCCCGGGATCGCCCCCAGCAGGCCGGTGGTCCGGCCGGTGGTGGCCTGTACGACGGTCTCCTGCGCCGGGGGCCGCGCGTGGGCGCTCTCGTCGCTCGTGCAGTCCTCGACCAGCGGCCCGGTGCCCGCCCCGTCGCCTCCGGCGTCGGCGAACTCGTACCCACCGCGCGCGCACCGCTCCGTACGGCACTTCTTCAGCGTCGCGCGGCAGCCGTCGATCACATGGAAGCCGTAGCCGCCGCTGCCGGTCACCCGGCAGCCGTGGAAACTGCCGCGACCGCCCGCGGACACGTAGAAACCGGCCTCCGCGGGCGAGGTGACGGTGCACCGGTCGATCGTGGGATCGGCGCCCTTGGTGACGATGACACCCGTCTGCGTACCGTCGATCGTGCAGCCGGAGAGCGTGCCGCCGCTGCCGTGGTCACGGAACCAGGCACCCGTCGCGGCCTCCCGGATCCGGCAGTCGTCGAGCTGCGCGGTGGCGCCGTCGCTCACCGACACGGCGGTGTTGCGCACCTGCGAGATGTCGCTGTCGACGACGTCCGCGCGCGAACCGCGGTCCAGCACGAACAGCGCGTCCGGCACGTCGTGCACCCGGCAGGAGTCCAGGACGACCGTCGCGCCGTCGCTGACCCACACCGCGGGGTAGTCGCCCGTACTGTCGTGGATCTCGCACTGGTTGGCGTCCACGCGGGTGCCGGGATCCCAGACGGAGAGGCCGTTGCGCCCGAACTGGCGCACGGTGGACCGGGTCATGGTGAGGACCGAGCGGGACCGCAGGTCGACCGCGTTCTCCGGGATGTCGTGGATGCGGCAGTCGGCGAGCGTCAGCACGGCGTCCGTGTCGAGCGTGACACCGTCCGACGTCGTACGGTGCACGTCGCAGTCGGTGAGATGTGCCGTGGCCCGCGCGGAGATCTGTACGCCGCTGCCCCTGACCTCGTAGACCTCGCAGCCCACCGCTTCGAGGGCGGACTGCTCGCCGGTGACCGACAGACCCACCCCCGCGGTGTGGTGGACCCGGCAGCGCTCAAGGCGCGGATGGGCACCGCCGCGCACCGAGACGCCCGACTGGCCGGCCGCCACGACCTCGCACTCCTCGAACACCCCGCCCCCGCCGTCGAGTACGGAGATGCCGACGCCGCCGGGATTGTCCACCGTGCAGCGCCGCACCGTCGGCCGGGCGCCGCCGCGCACCTCTATGCCGGCCGCGGAGCGGGTGACGACGCGTATGTCCAGGAGCTCCGGGGTGCCCTCCTCGACGAGCAGCGCGGGCGCGGCCGAGTCCTGGCCCTCCACGAGCAGGTCCTGCACCACGGCCGAGGCGCGCACGGTGAGCGGCACCCCGTCGACGGGAGCGATGCGCACGGAACCGGCCGAACCCTCGGGGCCGCGCAGCGTCACCGCCCGCTGGATCACGAGGTTCTCCCGGTAGGTCCCGGCAGCGACGGTGAGCACGTCACCGTCGGCCGCGGCCTCCAGGGCGGCGGCGAGCGATGCGTACTCACCTGTGCGGCGCCGCCACCGTGACGTGCCGGTGTGCGTCACCTGGACCGTGCCCTGTGCCATGGCGCTGCTGTGCCCCCACCTCGTCTACGCGGGTCCTGAGAAGCGGTGTTCCCGGCACCCGGCCGTGTCAACTCGGCTCGCGGGGAACGGGAAACAGCTTCTCACGACGGTGCCGAACACCTCGGCCGGTCCACCGTAGCGTGATCGGAGCCGCGTGGTTGACCGGAGTGGCCTACGGAACGCGGAGGCCGTCAGCTGCCCGTGCCCGTCCTGCCCCAGTCCGGACCGACCCGGGACCAGGCCTGGTCCCAGCGCTCGTACCTGCGCCGCACCATGTGCCAGACCAGCAGACGCCGGGCGCCCTCGACGACGCCCGCGCAGGCGGCGGCCGTGCCGAATCCGGCCAGGACGGCATGAGTCGCCGCGGTCGCGGTGTCCAGCGGCCTGCCCACTATTCGGCCCTGCTCGTCCGTCCACACCGTGAAGTGGTCGCCACGCTGCGGGGATCCGAGGGCCGCCATGGCCTTGCCGTGCCGCGCGGTACCGTCCGGTGCCTTCCAGTGGGCGTACACCCGGCTGTGGGAGTCCCGTCCGGAGGCCGTCTCGGGGTCGAGGTCGAGCGGAGCGAGGTCCGCCTTCCTGATCACGGTCGCGACCACCGGACGGCGGTGGTCGCGCTGCTCGCGCACGGACTGCTGGAGGGCGCCCTCGGCGACCTGGCCGACCAGGAGGCCGACCAGGGGCGCGGCCACGAGGATCAGCAGCAGTGCCCCCAGCGCCAGCCATGCCTCGGCAAGGTCCGTCGGTCGCCGCAGCGGGTTGTGCCGCCAGCGCCAGAGTCCCCTGATTGCCCGCACCGCTCCGCACCCCCTTCCGCGTCCGTGATAACCCCGACCGGAGCCGTTCACGCGCGGGACCGGGCAGGAGAGAGCGAAATCACCTCTCCCGCCGGTCTCTCATGAACTTCTCACACAGGTTCAACGGCCGTGCCGGGCGTCGGTGTTCCCCGGGCGAAGGCCTATTCGAGGATCCGCACGGGGTCGCCCACACGGACCGAGCCGGGGGATTCCGGTACGAGATTCTGCCCGAAGACCAGCTTGTCGCCGAAACGGCGGTGGCGCGCGAGGGTGCGCAGCGGTTCCCTGCCGCGCTCGGCCGTGCTCTGGTCGGTGGTGGTCACGACGCAGCGCCCGCACATCGTGGCGACCCGGAAGACGACCTGCCCGACCGAGATCCGTGACCAGTCGTCCTCGGCCCAGGCGGCGGTGCCCGTGACCACCAGGTTCGGCCGGAAGCGGTCCATGGGCAGCGGGCCCTCCGCGGGCCGGTCGCCCCGCGCGATCAGCGTGTTGAGGGCGTCGAGCGAGGCGAGGGAGGTGATCAGCAGGGGGTAGCCGTCCGCGAAACTGACGGTCTCACCCGGCCGTGCGAACCGCGGATCGATGGGCCGGCGGATGGCCGGGTCGTTGAGGTGCACGAGCCGCACGGCGGCGCCGAGCCAGTCGCTGAACCAGGCGTCGGCGGAGACTCCGGCGGGGACCCCCTCCACCTTGTCGTGCCAGATCTCCACCGCCGTCGTGCCGCCGCCCGGCGCGGGCACGGGGACGGTCAGTGGCTCGCGGCCGGGCGCGGACAACCGGACCGCGCCGTCCGTCGACCGCTCTACCAGCACCAACGCCATGCGCGGGTGCTGGCGTTGGGTGATGACCCTGTCCCGCTCGTCGACGAGCACCCACCGTCGGTCGCCCGCCAGCCCCCATGGCTCCACGACGGCCTCGCGCGGGGCGTGCCCGGCGGCGGCCTTCAGCGGGTAGACGTGGATCGAGTGCAGTACCGGCTTCGACATGAGGCCATCCTGCCGGAGGGCACGGACGGCCTCCGCCGGTTCGCCTCAGTAGCCGCGGTACTGCTGGTTGTTGTACGGGTCCTGGTACGACGGCGCCGGGGCCGGGCGCGGCGCCGCCGGACGGGGCGCGGCCGGGCGCATCGCCTCGTAGCCCGTGCCGGGCATGGGGCGCTGCTGCTGGGGAGCCTGCTGCCCCGGGTAGCCGCGCTGCGCGCCGTTCTGCTGCGGGATGTACGGCGCGGCGGCCTGCTGCAACGGAGCGGGTTGCTGGGCCTGCTGGTAGCCGTACGAAGGAGCCTGCTGGGAGGGTCCGGCGGGCAGGGCCGGCAGCGCCGACGGAAGCGCGGGCAGATTGCCGCCCGTGTCGTAAGCCGCGGGGACCCGGATCGGGGCGATCTGCGGGGTTCCCCGCTCGGCCACGAGAGAGTCGTAGATCGGAGTGTCCGGGAAGGAGGCGGAGTAGTAACCGCCGCCATAGGTGGAGCGGGGGGAGGTCATGGCACATAAGTTAAGCCCACGATGTGCTGGTTGGGGAGACCGATAAGAGGGTTGTTTTCCGTGTCGGCAGTGACGCGGGACCCCCAATGCGAGCGAATTTGGCGAAAAAGGACGGCGCCGAGAGCACAGATCGTGTAAAGGCCGAGTTCCGGGCGGGTTACCGGCCGGTCGGCCGCGATCTGCCCGGCGTGGTCATGGGCGTTCGCCGCGCGGGGGAATAGGTTGGGCAGAACGACAGAAACGTAACGAGGGCGCGGTCTTCACGGACACCCGATGGGGGCGGACATGTCAATGCCTAAAGGATCGAACGTTCCGGTGCCGACGGCCGGGCTCCGGGTCGAGCTGGGCTGGCAAGCCGGCCCCGGGGTGCCCGACGCGGACGCCTCGGCGCTGCTGCTGGCGACCGGGAAGGTGCGCTCCGACGCCGACTTCGTTTTCTACAACCAGCCGTCGCACGCCTCCGGCGCGGTGCGCCACGAGGGCAAGCGCGACACGGGCGGCCAGGTGAGCGACACCCTGTTCGTCGACCTCGCGCGCGTGGAGCCCGCGATCGAGACGGTGGTGCTCGCCGCCTCATCGGACGGCGGCACGTTCGGCAGGATCCCCGGGCTCTACATCCGCGTCCTGGACGCCGGGCAGGGCACGGAGGTCGCGCGCTTCGACAGCGAGGGCGCGAGCGTGGAGACCGCGTTCGTGCTCGGCGAGTTCTACCGCAGGCAGGGCGCCTGGAAGTTCCGCGCCGTCGGACAGGGGTACGACAGCGGACTCGAGGGCCTGGCCACGGACTTCGGCATCTCGGTCGACGAACCGCAGCGGGCGGCGCCGCCCGCCCCCGCGGCCCCGCCCCCGCCTCCCGCCGCCCCACCGGTCACGGCCGCCCGCCCGGTGATGCCGCCGCCGGTGCCGCCGACCCCGCCACCGGCCCCGGTACGCCTCACCAAGGTCACCCTCACGAAGGAGGCCCCGTCCGTCTCGCTGACCAAGCAGGGCGGCACCTCCGGAGTCATGCGGGTGAACCTCAACTGGACGGTGCACAAGCAGTTCTCGGGCTGGCAGGCCAAACTGGGCCGGGCGGTCGCCATGCACGCGGACCTCGACCTCGACCTGTGCGCCCTCTACGAGCTGTCCGACGGGAGCAAGGGTGTCGTCCAGGCCCTCGGCAACGCCTTCGGAGCGCTGCACCAGCCCCCGTTCATCCAGCTCGACGGCGACGACCGCACCGGCGCGGTGTCGACCGGCGAGAACCTCAGCGTCAACCTGGACCACATCCGGGACTTCCGCCGCATCCTCATCTTCGTGACCATCTACGCGGGCGCGCGTTCCTTCGCCGACCTGGACGCCTCGGTGACCCTCCAGCCGCTGCACGGCGCACCCGTCGACTTCTCGCTCGGCGAGTGCACCGTGCCCTCGACCGTGTGCGCGCTCGCCCTCATCACGAACACCGGCAGCGACCTCGTCGTCCAGCGCGAGGCACGCTTCCTCGTCCCCGACCGCGGCGTGAGCCCGCAGCGCACCGTGGACCACACCTACGGGTGGGGCATGAACTGGACCCCGGGCAGGAAGTGAACCCCGCGGGAAGCCAGACCCGTACCCCCGCTCAGCCCTCCTCGGCCGCCGCGTCGGGCGCCCCGTCCGGGCGGGCATAGGTACGGCCCTTCCAGGCCGCGCCGCGCCCCCTGTAGTGCCGCACCGCCGAATCCACCGTCATGAGGAGGTACAGCAGCGCGGTGACCGGCAGCAGCGGGGCGAGCAGGAACGGCTGACGGTAGTAGCGGAGCATCGGCAGATACGTACCCGTCATCACCAGCCACGCGAGGCCGCCCGCCAGCGCGGCCGTGCGGTGGCCCGTCGCGAGTCCCGCGACCAGGGCCACCGGAGGCACCAGGTACACCACGGCGAGGCCCGCCACGGTGCCGGCCAGCACCAGCGGGTTGTGCCGCAGCTGGGCGTACGCGCTGCGCGAGACCATCCGCCACAGGTCGTGCAGCCGCGGATACGGACGCACGCTGTCCACCCGTTCGGCGAGTCCGAGCCAGATGTGCCCTCCGGAGCCCTTCACCGCCCTCGCCGTCGCCACGTCGTCGATGACGGCCTGCCCGACGGCGTCCGGAATCCGGGCCCGCTCGGCGGCGGTGGTCCGCAGCAGGACACAACCGCCGGCCGCGGCGGCGGTCCGCGAGCCGCGCACCCCGATCCACCGGAACGGATACAGTTGCGCGAAGAAGTACACGAACGCGGGCACCACGAGCCGTTCCCAGACGCTCTCCACCCGCAGCCGGGCCATCTGGGAGACGAGGTCGAAGTCGCCGGTGACGGCCGAGGCCACCAACTCCCGCAGGCTGTCCGGCGCATGGGTGATGTCCGCGTCCGTGAGCAGCAGGAACTCGGGCGCACGCGCGCGTGCCAGGCCGATGCCGTGCCGCACGGCCCAGAGCTTGCCCGTCCAGCCCGCGGGCGGCTCCCCGGGCGAGTCGACGGTGAGCGGCAACCCACCGTGCCCGCGCCCCAGTTCACGGGCCAGTTCGCCGGTGCCGTCCGAACTGCCGTCGTCGACGAGGAAGATCTCCGCCCGCCCCGGATACCGCTGAGCGAGCAGTGACGGCAGGCTCTCGGACAGCACGGCGGCCTCGTCACGCGCCGGTACGACCACACACACGGACGGCCAGCTCTCCGGGTCCCGGCGAGGCGGCAGCCGCACGTCCGTACGCCAGAAGAAGCCCTGGCCGAGAAGCAGCCACAGCCAGGCGGCCAGCGATCCGACGGCGGTCCACACAAGGGCGCTCACCCGCCGCAGTCTGCCCCACCACGGTGGCCCGCACAGGCCGATCGACTATGGTGACCGGGTGAAGATCGCGCTCATGGACTCCGGAATCGGACTGCTCGCCGCGGCCGCCGCGGTACGTCGACTGCGCCCCGACGCGGAGCTCGTTCTCTCCTCGGACCCCGGCAGCATGCCGTGGGGGCCCCGTACGCCCGAGGACGTGACCGCGCGCGCCCTCGCCGTCGCGGAGGCCGCCGCCGCGTACCGGCCCGACGCGCTGATCGTCGCCTGCAACACCGCTTCCGTGACCGCGCTGCCCGCCCTGCGGGCCCGCCTGGAACCGGCCGTGCCCGTCATCGGCACCGTACCGGCGATCAAGCCGGCCGCGGCGGGCGGCGGACCCGTCGCGATCTGGGCCACGCCCGCCACCACCGGCAGCCCCTACCAGCGCGGGCTCATCCGTGAGTTCGCCGACGGAGTGAGTGTCACCGAGGTGCCCTGCCCCGGACTGGCGGACGCCGTCGAACACGCCGACCAGGCGGCCATCGACGCCGCCATCGCCGTGGCCGCGGCGCGCACACCCGACGATGTAAGGGCCGTCGTCCTGGGCTGCACCCATTACGAACTGGTCGCCGAGCGCATCCGCGCCGCCGTGCGGCGGCCCGGCGCCGCGCCCCTCGTCCTGCACGGCTCCGCCGGCGCCGTGGCCGCCCAGGCACTGCGCCGGACGGGTGAGATCCCCGCCCCGCAGGCGCCTGACCGGGGCACGCTCACGGTGCTGCTCGGCGGACACGGGGGCACGCTCCCCGCGACCGCGCTGACCTACGACGAGGGCCGACTGCTCCAGGCGCTGAGCCCCGCCCGCTGACCCGCCGCGCACCGGGTGGAAGCCCCGCGTCCGCCCGGAGCACCAACGGCCCGCAACCCGGTGCCCGCCTCGCGGAACATGAGTACGCTCATAGACATGAGGGACCACCCCCACGGCGAACAGGGCGCTGCCGACGCCCCGCATCCCGAGGTCTGGCACGGCAGGGCCTCGAACCGCGTGCAGTGGCTGCTCGCGTGCAGCGGCGCCGCGTGCCTGGCGCTGGGCATCCAGCTGGCCGTCGACTCCGCCTGGACGTCGGGCATCGCTCCGCTGGCCATGGCCGTGGTCGGCTGCATCGCGGCGGGGCTTCTGGTTCTCTTCGGCACGCTCGCCTTCGTGCATGTCGCCGTGAAGGTCGACAAGGACTGCCTCGAAGTGCGCTGCGGCCACATGGGGCTGCCGCGCCGCCGCATCCCGCTGTCGCACATCACGGGCGCCGAGTTCGCGCCCCGGGTCACCCCACGCCAGTGGGGCGGCTGGGGTTACCGCTGGCGGCCGGAGCAGGGGACCGCCGTGGTCGTCCGGCGCGGCGAGGGCCTGGTGCTCCGGCTGGGCGACGGGCACACGTTCACGATCACGGTGGACAACGCGGAGGCGGCCGTGCGGGTGATCCGGCGCCGGCTGAGGGCCGCCGCGGCGGGCCCGACCCGCTGACACCCCGCCGATCCGCAGCGGTCGCCCGGGGACCGTCGTCGGCCTCAGAGGGGCTCGGCGGACGAGGGGCGTGCGGTGGCCAGGCCCGCGAGCAGGCCCGCTCCGGCGGTGACCGTCGTGAAGCTCAACGCGTTGCCGACCGCGGCCATCGCCGCCAGCGCCGTCAGGGCGGCGCCCGCGGTGAGCACGACCGGGGTGGGACGCGGCGACCTCCACAGGGCGTACAGGACCCAGCCGAACACCGCGGCGAGCAGGACGACCCCGAGCACACCCTGCTCGGCGGCCTGCTGGAACGGCGCCGAGTGGGGCTTCCCGTCGGGCGGCAGCGACTGCGCGACCGTCGGGCTCAGCTCGGAGAAGCGCCCGGGGCCGACACCGAGACCCGGTTCCCGGAGAGTCATGTCGAGCGCGTCGTGCCACAGCAGCACCCGGTGCTCGGTGAGCTGCCCCTCCAAGGACGAGGTCAGACCGTCCGGCAGCGCGTCCTCGGCGATCGCCCAGATCGCCCCGGTCACCAGGGCCACGGCCAGGGCGAGACCGCCGAGCCCCACGGCACGGCGGCGCATCCGGTCCGCGGCCAGCGAGCAGAGCAGCACTCCCAGACAGGCCACGAAGCCCGACGTCGACCCCAGGGCGGCCGCGGTGGCCGCGATGCCGGCGGCCAGCAGCCGCAGGGCGAGCCGCAGACCCGGGGGCCGGGCCGCCCATGCCGCGCAGCACGCGGCACCCGCGGCGAGGGTGAGCAGCGCGGCGGTCGCGCCGGTCTGGCCGAGCGGGGAGGTCGCCTGGGTGCCCGGACTGAGGTGCGGGGCGGCCACGGCCAGTGCGAGCCCGGCCAGCGCGCCGGCGCAGGGAGCGGCGACCGGCAGGAGTTCGCCGCAGATCCGCCCCGCGGCGTAGCCGGCGGCCACGGCGAGCACCGCGAGCAGTACCCCTTCGGGACGGCCCCCGTGCGCCGCGGCGGTGATCAGGGACCAGACCGCGCAGGCTCCGAGCACGGCGAACCCGGTCGCGTCCGACGCGCCGCGTCTCTCGTGTGCCGACGCCTGACCGGCCGCCGAAGTCATCCCCGTGGACCCCACCCCGACGCCCCCCGACCTGTGACGGGCCTCGACGGCCCGGCCGGAAACGGCCCGTTCGCCAAAGGCTCCGGCATACCGTAACGGGTGATGCGCCGGTTTGTGGACGAGTTGCGCAGAAACGATGCGGCACGTGAGGGGAACACCCGGTCGGGCGCCGCGTACCCCGGTATGGCTCAGGTGATCCACAGGGGGACGGCCGAGCTGTCGGCGCCCCGGTCACGCGCCGTACACTCCCCGAGTGACCGTCACCGCGACCTCCGTAGACGAGCCGGATCAGCTCGAACCGCAGTCCCGGCCCGTCCCACGCGTGGCTCGCCTGGCGCGGCGGCTCGCTCCGGCCGCCGCCGCGGCACTCTCCGGGGTGCTCCTGTACGTCAGTTTCCCGCCGCGCACCCTGTGGTGGCTCGCGGTGCCGGCCTTCGCGGTCTTCGGCTGGTGTCTGCACGGCCGCACCTGGAAGGCGGCCCTGGGCCTCGGGTACCTGTTCGGCCTCGGCTTCCTGCTGCCGCTGCTCGTGTGGACCGGCGTGGAGGTCGGCCCCGGACCGTGGCTGGCGCTCGTCGCCATCGAGGCGCTCTACGTGGCCCTCGTCGGCGCCGGTATCGCGGCCGTGGCGAAGCTCCCCGCCCGGCCGGTGTGGGCGGCCGCCCTGTGGATCGCGGCGGAGGCGGCACGCGCGCGCGTGCCGTTCGGCGGCTTCCCCTGGGGCAAGATCGCCTTCGGCCAGGCGGACGGGATCTTCCTGCCGCTCGCGGCGGTGGGCGGCACCCCCGTACTCGGTTTCGCGGTCGCCCTGTGCGGCTTCGGCCTGTACGAGACCGTCCGGCTGGGCCTCGAAGCGCGGCGCACCCGCGTGGTGCGCCGGGGGGCCGCCGCGGTGGCCCTGGTCGCCCTCGTCCTGCCCGTGGCGGGCGCCCTCGCCGCCCGCGCCCTGGTCAGCGACCGGGCCGAGGACGGCACCGCGACCGTCGCCGTCATCCAGGGCAACGTGCCGCGCGCGGGACTCGACTTCAACTCCCAGCGACGCGCCGTCCTCGACCACCACGCGCGGGAGACCGAGCGCCTCGCCGCCCAGGTGAAGGCGGGCAAGGTCGCCCAGCCCGACTTCGTGCTGTGGCCGGAGAACTCCTCCGACATCGACCCCTTCCGCAACCCCGACGCCTACGCGGTGATCGACCGGGCCGCCAGGGCCATCGGCGCGCCCGTCTCGGTCGGCGCCGTGGTGACGAAGAAGGACGGCAAGCTCTACAACGAGCAGGTCCTGTGGGACCCGGCGAAGGGACCGGGCGCCATCTACGACAAGCGGCAGGTCCAGCCGTTCGGCGAGTACCTCCCGATGCGCTCGCTCATCGGCGCCCTCAACGAGAACTGGACGTCCATGGTCGGCCAGGACTTCAGCCGGGGCGACAAGCCGGGTGTGTTCACCATGGCGGGCACCGAGGTCGGCCTCGCGACCTGCTACGAGGCCGCCTTCGACTGGGCCGTGCGCGACACCGTCACCCACGGCGCCCAGCTGATCTCCGTGCCGAGCAACAACGCCACGTTCGACCGCAGCGAGATGACCTACCAGCAGCTCGCCATGTCCCGTATCCGTGCCGTCGAGCACAGCCGCACCGTCACCGTCCCGGTGACCAGCGGTGTCAGCGCCGTGATCATGCCGGACGGCAGGATCACCCAGCGGACCGGCATGTTCGTGGCGGACTCCCTCGTCCAGAAGGTGCCGCTGCGTTCCTCCGAGACCCCCGCCACGAAGCTGGGGATCGCGCCCGAGATGCTGCTGGTCCTGATCGCGGCGGGCGGGCTCGGCTGGGCGGCGGCCACCGCGGTGCGCGGGCGCCGCGCGGGTGGCGGGCGGACGCACACCGAGTAGGTGTGCGCGGAACGGCCGCCGGGTGGCGGAACCGGCCCGTTAGGGTCGGTCCATGGCTACTCCTGACTTCATCCATACGATCCGGGCCAGCGCCGGCCGGCAGTTGCTCTGGCTTCCCGGAGTCACCGCTGTCGTCCTCGACGACGAGGGCAGGGTCCTGCTCGGGCGCCGGGTCGACACCGGCGAGTGGGCCGTCACCGCCGGAATGCCGGATCCGGGGGAGCAGCCCGCGGCCTGCGCGGTCCGTGAGGTGTACGAGGAGACGGGCGTACGGTGCGTCGCCGAGCGCGTCGTCCTCGTACAGGCCCTGAAGCCGAACACGTACCCCAACGGCGACATCTGCCAGTTCATGGACATCACCATCCGGTGCCGGGCCGTCGGCGGTGAGGCCCGGGTCAACGACGACGAGTCGCTGGAGGTCGGCTGGTTCGCCGTGGACGCGCTGCCGGAGCTGGACGAGCACGGGATGTCCCGGATCAAGCAGGCACTGTCCGACGGCCCCACTTGGTTCGACCCGGCCACCTGAGGGCGCACCTCCTGTCCGGTGAGGTCCCATCACGAGATATCTTGATGTCGAGCAATGTTGCAGACGTGGAGCGGAGTACCCGGTGACTGACTCGACCATCATCTACACGCACACTGACGAGGCCCCGGCCCTGGCAACGTATTCGTTCTTGCCGGTGGTCCAGGCGTACGCGTCGCAGGCCGGTGTCACTGTGGAGACCCGTGACATCTCGCTGGCCGGGCGGATCATCGCCCTCTTCCCCGAGTTCCTGGAGGAAGGACAGCGCACCCCCGACGCCCTCGCCGAGCTCGGTGACCTGGCCAAGACGCCCGAGGCCAACATCATCAAGCTGCCGAACATCTCGGCCTCGATCCCGCAGCTGAAGGCCGCGGTCGCCGAGCTGCAGGCGCAGGGCTACGCGCTCCCTGCCTACCCGGACGACCCGAAGACCGACGAGGAGCGCGACATCCGCGCCCGCTACGACAAGGTCAAGGGCAGCGCCGTGAACCCGGTGCTGCGCGAGGGCAACTCCGACCGCCGGGCCCCCGCGTCGGTCAAGAACTACGCCAAGGCCCACCCGCACCGCATGGGTGCCTGGAGCCCCGAGTCGAAGACCAACGTCGTGACCATGGGCGCCGACGACTTCCGGTCCACCGAGAAGTCCGCGGTGATCTCCGAGGCCGGTTCCCTGCGCATCGAGCTGGCCGGCGACGACGGCTCCACCACGGTCCTGCGCGAGTCGGTACCCGTCCTGGCGGGCGAGGTCGTCGACGCCTCCGTGCTGCGGGTGGCCGCGCTGCGCGAGTTCCTCACGGCGCAGATCGCCAAGGCCAAGGCCGAGGGCGTGCTGTTCTCCGTGCACCTCAAGGCCACGATGATGAAGGTCTCCGACCCGATCATCTTCGGTCACGTGGTGCGCGCCTTCTTCCCGAAGACGTTCGCGCGCTACGGCGAGACCCTCGCCACCGCCGGACTGTCCCCGAACGACGGCCTCGGCGGCATCTACAAGGGCCTCGAGTCCCTGCCCGAGGGCGCCGAGATCAAGGCGTCCTTCGACGCCGAGCTCGCCGAGGGCCCGGAGCTGGCGATGGTCGACTCCGACAAGGGCATCAGCAACCTGCACGTCCCCTCCGACGTCATCGTCGACGCCTCCATGCCGGCGATGATCCGCACATCCGGCCACATGTGGGGCCCGGACGGTGGCGAGGCCGACACCCTCGCGGTCCTCCCGGACAGCAGCTACTCCGGTGTCTACCAGGTCGTCCTCGACGACTGCCGCGCCCACGGCGCCTTCGACCCGTCGACGATGGGCACCGTCCCGAACGTCGGTCTGATGGCGCAGAAGGCCGAGGAGTACGGCAGCCACGACAAGACCTTCGAGATCCCGGTCACCGGCACGGTCCGCCTCGTCGACCAGGCCGGGAACGTCGTCCTGCAGCAGGCGGTCTCCGCCGGAGACATCTTCCGCGCCTGCCAGACCAAGGACGCCCCGATCAGGGACTGGGTCAAGCTGGCCGTCACCC
Organism: Streptomyces sp. CWNU-52B; assembly: GCF_047444975.1. Classification (NCBI taxonomy): domain Bacteria; kingdom Bacillati; phylum Actinomycetota; class Actinomycetes; order Kitasatosporales; family Streptomycetaceae; genus Streptomyces; species Streptomyces sp. CWNU-52B. The sequence goes on from NZ_JBLFJV010000011.1 coordinate 308,497, forward strand.
GCGCCCGCGCCACCGGCGAGCCGACCGTGTTCTGGCTGGACGAGAGCCGCGCCCACGACGCGCAGCTCATCGCGAAGGTCAACGCGTACCTGCCGGAGCACGACACCGAGGGCCTGGACATCCGCATCCTGTCGCCCGTCGAGGCGACCGAGCTCTCCGTGGAGCGCATCCGCCGCGGCGAGAACACCATCTCGGTCACCGGCAACGTCCTGCGCGACTACCTCACGGACCTGTTCCCGATCTTGGAGCTGGGCACCAGCGCCAAGATGCTCTCGATCGTCCCGCTGATGAACGGCGGCGGCCTCTTCGAGACGGGCGCCGGCGGCTCCGCGCCGAAGCACGTGCAGCAGCTCGTCAAGGAGGACTACCTGCGCTGGGACAGCCTGGGCGAGTTCCTCGCGCTGGCGTCCAGCTTCGAGCACCTCGCGCAGACCACGGACAACGCGCGCGCCCAGGTCCTCGCCGACACCCTCGACCGCGCGACGGCCACCTTCCTGGAGAACGACAAGTCGCCGAGCCGTCGCGTCGGTGGCATCGACAACCGCGGCAGCCACTTCTACCTCGCCCTGTACTGGGCGCAGGAGCTGGCCGGGCAGACCGACGACGCGGAGCTCGCCAAGGTGATCGCGCCGCTCGCCGAGACGCTCGGCGCGCAGGAGGAGACGATCGTCGCCGAGCTGATCGCGGTACAGGGGTCGCCGGCCGAGATCGGCGGCTACTACCGGCCCGACCCGGCGAAGGCCGAGGCCGTGATGCGTCCGTCCGCGACGCTGAACGAGGCGCTCGCCGCCCTCGCGTGAGTGCTCCGCCCGGCCCACGGCTCTGAATCCGCCGAATCCGAAGGCGCTGTTCAGAGCCGCGGGCCGGGCGGGGGAACCACCCGGTCAGAGGCGGCCCTTGCCCGTGTAGAGGTCCAGTTCTCCGTCCAGTTCCACGGCCAGGACCGTCGCCCGGTCGTCCAGGTCCGCCGGTGCGGGGGCGTCGATCCAGGTCACCCCCGGCACCGTGTCGAGGCCGCCCGTGACGTGGTGGCCCAGTTCCGTGCCCGTGCCGAGCACCGTGACGCGCCGTACGCGGTTGCGCAGACCCCGTACCGAGACGGTGTCACGCGGAGCGTCGAAGCACACCAGATAGAGCGTGCGCCGGTCGGCCGACAGGGTGCTGGGCCCGTAGTGGTGCCCGGCGGGCAGCCCCGCGACCGTGTCGTACACGGCGTCGGTGTGGCGGGCGATCCACGCGCCGAGCCCCTCCAGACGCTCGGTCTGTTCCTCGGGGATCGTCCCGTCCGCGCGCGGGGCGGCGGCCAGCAGCAGGTTTCCGCCCATGCCGATGGTCTCGGTGAAGTACCGCACCAGCTGGCGCACCGACTTGAAGTCACGGTCCTGCGGCCGGTGGCTCCATGAGCCGTTGATCGTCAGGCACAGCTCCCACGGGCCGTCCGGTGCCTGGAGCGGGGTGCCCTGCTCCGGTGTCGCGTAGTCGCCGTGGCCGAGCATCCGGCCGTTGAGGACGGTGTCCGGGTTGCCCGCGAGGATCCGGTCGGCGAGCCGGCCCATCCGCCACTGCTCCTCCGTACGCTCCCACTCGCCGTCGAACCAGAGGATGTCGGGCCGGAAACGCTCGACGAGTTCCCCCACCTGGCCGTCGCGGTACGCGAGATAGCGCGCCCAGGCCCGCGGGTCCTCCTGGCCGGGCTCGGCCTGCGAGTACGCGTTGAGCGGCACGACGTACGGACCGGGGTGCCGCTCGGTGGCGTAGTCCGGGTGGTTCCAGTCGGAGTGCGAGTAGTAGAGGCCGACCTTGAGGTCCCGCGCGCGCAGTGCCTGGACGAACCCGGTGACGAGGTCGCGGCCGGCCGGGGTGTCCCGGACCACGTCGAGATTGCGGTGGGCGGTGTCCCACAGGGCGATGCCGTCGTGGTGCCGGGTGGTGAGCACCGCGTACCGCGCGCCGGCGCGGGCGAACAGGTCGGCCCAGGCGTCCGGGTCGTAGCGCGACGCGGTGAAGCCTGCGAGCTGTTCCATGTACCGCTCGTGTGTCGTCTCGCCCGTGTAGAAGGACCAGGACTCGGCGACGCCGTCCACGGTGTAGACGCCGTAGTGGATGAAGATGCCCAGCTTGGCACCGGGAAACCAGGGTTGCATCGGCATACGTCCAGGCTAGGCGCACGCTCCGGCGGTCCAGGGGGTGTGGGGGCCGACCCGCGCGCTCCCAGGTCGCTCCCGTGTCACCTCCGTCCCCGGCCCACTTGGCGTCATCCGATGGGTACAGGAGGCGGTGGGCACGTGTTCAATCACGGGTACCGCGTCACGTACGGCCCGCCCCGCCCAGTCAGGAGGCACCGTGATCGCCGCTCCCGAGCCCGGACTGACCGAACGCGAACTCATCGACCGGGCCGTCGCCCTGCGGCCCGCGCTGCTCGAACGGCAGGCGGAGACCGAGAGGCTGACGCGTTATCCGCAGGAGACCCACGACGACTTCCTGCGGGCCGGTTTCTACCGGACGCTCCAGCCGCGCCGCTACGGCGGACACGAGTTCGGGCTGCCGGTCTTCTTCCGTGTGGTCACCGAGATCGCCCGCGGCTGCCCCTCCACCGGCTGGGCCCTGTGCCTGACCGGCGCCCATGTGCTCCAGGTCGCCGCGCAGTTCGGGGAGCGGGCCCAGGACGAGATCTTCGGTTCGGACGGCGAGTTCCGCGCCGCGTCCACGGTCGCGCCCGTCGGGGTCGCCCGGCCGGACGGTGACGGCTGGGTCGTCCTGGACGGCACCTGGCCGTACTCCTCCGGCTCCCCGTACTCCACGCACTACCTCGGGCAGACCCTGCGCGCCCCGAAGAAGCCGGGCGACCCGCCGGGACCGCCGGTGCTGTTCGTCACCCCGCGCTCGGCATGGACCCTGCTCGACGACTGGCACGGCGTCCTCGGGCTGCGCGGCAGCGGCTCCAACAGCGTGCGACTGGACCAGGTCCGTGTCCCCGCTCACCTCACCCGGGAGGTGAGCCTGCTCGACCTGCCGGTGGAGGGCGGCACCCCCGGGTCGAAGCTGCACGGCAACCCCCTGTACGCGGGACGCGCGCCCAGCGTCTACCACGGGGAACTGGCGGCCGTCATGACCGGCGTGGGGTACGCCGCCGCCGACGAGTACGCCCGAGTCCTCGCCGGCCGGCCGCTGACCCTGGAACCGGACCGCACCCGCGCGGAACTCCACGACTACCAACGCCACCTCGGCGAGGCACTCGGCACGCTCCACACCGCCGAGGCCGCCCTCCAGCGCGCCGCCGAGGACTACATGGAGGCCTGCCGCCGCAATGTCTCGGGCGAGGCACCCTTCACCATGGCCGACGACAACCTCCTCGCGTCGGTCTTCCTCAACGCCGGCCGGATGGCCTGGGACGCCGTACAGAACATCCTCTTCCGCACGGCAGGCTCCCGCCACGCCCGGGACGGCCAGCGCATGCAGCGCTACTTCCGGGACGCCGCCACGTACTGGACGCACATCGGTCCCAGCATGGCCGAGCCGCTGGCCCGGCGGGTCGGCCGGGACCGGCTGGGGCTGCCCTCGCACGACATCCCGCTCGTTCCGTGACGCCCGCGACGCCCGCTGTGTTCGCGACGTCCGTGACCGTCGGGTGAGATGCGTGACGGATGCGTGGAGGGGGCATGGCGCCTCTCAGGACGGGTACGCGATCAGCCGCGCCCGAGTCGGAGACCGACACGGGCGGCCTGTTTTCGCCACTACGTCTGGATGTGCCATGGAGATTTCCTCGAACGACAGCGCCACGGTGGAGGCCCAGCGCGCGCTGAGCGCGCTGGCCGAGAACGCCGAGGACAGCGCCGCGCTGGACACACTGGCCGCCAGTGACGTGCTGGTCCCGGTACCCGACGACGCCGCCGACACGGCCGCCGACCCCACGGTCGTGGCCCTGCCCGTCCTCGAACAGCCGGGGGAGGACCCGCTCGTCCCGGTGTTCACCTCGGAGGTGACCATGGCAGAGCTGCTGCCGTCGGTGTCGCGCTACCGCCTCGTACCCCTGGGGACGCTCGCCGCCCAGTGGCCCGCCAGCGACCTGCGCCTGACCATCGACGCCAGTACGCCGCACGGTCTGACGCTCGACTCCCAGGGCGTACGCACCCTGCTGGCGCGGCCGACCGCCTGAGGCCCACGGGGCGCGGACGGGTTCGGGCCCGGCCACCTGACGGAGGGGGAGCGGCCGGGCCCTGGGGGCGCGGGCCTGCTCGTGCTCCCGCTCCCGCGCCCTGGTTCCCGGGACCTGACGGTCCTGGCCGGGCAGGGATGAACGGCGCCGACTCCGTTCATCCCCGGCGCACGGGCGCCGGGACAACGGTAGGGCGTCACCGTGCCGGAATCGCTCCGCAAAGCGCGGTGTCTGTCCGGGATGCGCGGTGATCCCGGTCACCCGGAGCGCAGCGTCTGCGCGGGCGACTGCCCGAACCGGGCCCGGTAGCGCTGCGCGAAGCGCCCGAGATGCGCGAACCCCCACCGGTAGGCCACCTCCGTGACCGTCGCGGGTTCGGCCGTGCGCAACTGCTCGTGCACCCGCTGGAGGCGGACCTCGGTGAGATAGGCGGTGGGGGTCATCCCCAGGTGTTTGCGGAAGGCCTCCTGGAGAGCGCGGACCCCGACCTGGGACAGGGCGGCCAGCCGTGCCGCGTCGTAGTGCTCGTCCGGCCGCTCCTCGATGGCCTCCATGACCCGCCTGACCGTCGCGGGCCGGGTGGCCGGCACGGGCGCCGCCAGCGCCTCGCGGTAGGAGTGGCCTGACGCGAGGAGCAGCCCCTCCAGCAGCGTCTGCTCCATCCGGGCCCGGATCAGGGGCCGGCTCAGCAGCCCGCCCGGAGTGTCCTTCTCCAGCAGGCACCACAGCGCGAGATCCGCCCAACCGCGCCCCGCCCCACGGGAGATGTCGATGTACGGCTCGAAGCGCGGCGCACGCCGCACAGACCTGCCGAGCAGGACCTCGAGCCGCTGGTGCAGGGCCGGCATGTCTATCTTCACGCTGAGGGCATGGCAGTCGGCCGGCCAGTCGTCCACCCGGATGCCGCGTTCCGGCTGGAGGAGCACGGCACGCTCGGGAACGGCGTACGTCGTCGGCCCGTGTCCCTGCCTGCAGCGGAAGCGGCCGGTGATCGGCACGGTCACGTGGTACACCTGCGGCTGCGCGAAGCCGATCGTCACCTCGGTGCCGAAACTGACGTCCCCGACGGTCAGTGTGCCGAGGTCGAGGACGCTGAGCCGGGTGAGGAAGTCCTGTTCCCTGCCCGGTACTTCGAGGCGGAGGTCGTAGTAGTGCTCCGCGATGACGTCCTGGGACTCGTCCACGCACCGTGTCTCGTACCTGCTGACCCCGGCGTCCCGTTCTTCGTCTCCGGTCACTGTGATGCCCCCTGACACAGCACGCGCCGTCCTTCGCACGGCGCCCTTGATCGTGATCGCAGCGGGGCGTCCGTGGTGGCCTCACACGGGTGCACGGCCGTCGCTCGGATGTGCACCCCGCGGCGGTCACGGCGACATAGGAGACGGTACGGGATATGCCGGGCCCCCAGGGGCGGTTCAGCCCGCGTCGACGAGGACGCGGGTCAGGGCGGCCCGCTGGAGCGGGAGTACCCGGGTGTGCAGGTCGCGGCCCTTGTGGGTGAGGGCGACCCAGATGCCGCGACGGTCCTCCAGGCAGATGCTCCGCTCCACCAGGCCCTCCTTCTCCAGGCGTGCGATGAGCCGGGAGAGGGCGCTCTGGCTGAGGTGGATCCGGTCGGCGATGTTCTGGACACGGCACTGCTCGACATGTCCGTCAGGTCCGTCGTGGCCCGTACTGTCGCCCGCGCCCGACGCGAGCATGTCGAGCACCTCGAAGTCGCTGGCGCCCAGGCCGTGCGGATGCAGCGCGCGGTCGATCTCGCACATGGTGCGGGCGTGCACCGACAGGATGTCCCGCCACTGGTCTTCCAGCCGGGGAGCGGCCTTCTCTGCTGCCATGCCCGCACGCTAACAGAGAAGGGGCTCCTCATTGAGTGTGCAACTAGTGCATCTGCATGCGGTTGCTCGTCCCGCTCGTCCCGCTCATCCCTGGGCGAGGCCGACCGCGTTGCCGTCCGCGTCCTTCACGGACGCGATCCGCATGCCGCCTCCGACGTCCTGGACGTCCTGGACGACCTCGGCGCCCGCGCCGACGAGAGCGGCCAGGCTCGCCTCGATGTCGGCGACGTGCCAGTAGGGGACAGGTCCGGTCAGACCCTTGGCGTGACCGTTCGGGTCGAGTCCGATCTCCGGCTGTCCGGGGGCCCGGTAACCCACGTAGTACGCCTCGTCCACGTACGGCTCGACGCCCAGCAGCGCGCCGAACAGCGCCTTGGCCCGGGTGAGGTCCTTGACGGGGTAGGTGATGGTCTTGAGTCCTTCGGGCATGGCGGGCTCCTCCGCAGTGGCGACGATGTGTGACGGCACCGGCGGTCTTTCGCCGGGTTCTCGCCGTTTCCCACCGGTTTCTCACCGGTGCCATCACGCTACGGCCATGAGGCGGGGGTCCGCTTCTCCGATCCTGACCGGTCCGATCCTGACCGGTCGCCGGAAGGACGGGCGGGCCGTCAGCCGGCGAAGATCTCCACCACCGACCAGACGGCGAGTCCCAGCATGCAGATCCCGCCGATCCGCTGCACGGTCTTCAGCGGCACGCGCTTGGCGATGAAGCGCCCGGCCAGCAGGGCGAGCGCGGAGACCGACATGAGGGCCGCCGCCGAACCGATGGCGACGGACGCCACTCCGTTGGTGGCGGCGAGGTTGGCGGTCGTGATCTGTGTCAGATCGCCCCACTCGCTGATGAAGACGGCCATGAAGGCGGTCGTGTAGACGGGCCAGAAGCCGGTGACGGTCCGGCCGCCGGCATCCTCCTCGTCGTCGTCCCCGCTGCCACGCAGCAGCATGAACGCGCCGAACGCGAAGAGCGCGGCCGAGACCGACTTGACGCTCCAGTCGGGCAGCAGGCCGATGAGGCTTCCGGCGCCGACCGCGATCGCGACATGGACCACGAACGCGGTGGACGTGCCGAGCCACACATAGAGCGGCCGCATACGGGTGCCCATGGCAAGCGACGCGAACATCGTCTTGTCGGGCAGCTCGGCGAGGAAGATCAGCCCGAAGGCGGTGAGGATCGCCAGAGGGTCGAGATGCATTCCGGTGGCTTTCTGTAGGGACCGGGCCCCCGGATCTTCGCGAAGCGCCCTCGACTGGGGCGACGGGAGAACCGATCGGCCCGGCATGTCGGGTGCGCCGCGGGATCGCGGGCACATCGATGCCTGGCCGAAGGTCTCGTCCACCCGTGTGATCACACGGGCCCGGCCACCGGGAACCCGAGGGTTCCAGTGTGTCGACGACCGGTTCGCAGGACTACTCCCCTTCGCAGTCACTCAGTGTACAGGCCACCTGAATGTGCGGCTTCATGTGCGGCCTCCCGGCAGGCTCGTACGGACTGCGGGGAGGCCGTGAGCGGCGTCGTACGGGAGGGGCATGGCCCATCCGGGCAAGCACGCACTGGCCGGATGGGGCCGCTGCCCGCGAGGCGGGCGGTGTCGCCCCGGCGGCAGACGAGGGGGGACCGGAGTCACGGACGCGGCGTACGCGTTCTTCGCGAGCTCGGCCTCGGCGGCGGGGCCTCGACGCCGAGCCGCACGGCGGTGGCACCGGTCACGGGGCGGGTGGCGGGCGCCGTCGACCGTGCGGTGTGCCGTCGCAGGCTCAGGGCCACCGGTCCGAGCAGCCCGGACGGCGGGCGGGCACCGCGACGACGACGTCGGCCACCGCGCACCCGCCCCGCGGCATCAGGTCGACTGGCGCTTCACGAGTTCCGTCGGCAGGATCACCGCCGCCGGGTCGTCCCCGCCGATCTGTGCGAGCAGCACCCGGACCATCTCGGAACTGATGCGGTCGTAGGGCTGGCGGATCGTGGTGAGCTCGGGGCTCGACGCGAGCGCCGCGGAGGAGTCGTCGAAGCCGCCCACCGCGACGTCCCCGGGAACGCTCCGGCCCGCCCGGTGCAGCGTGCTCAGCACGCCCTGCGCCATCAGGTCGGAGGCCACGAAGACGGCGTCCATGTCGGGAGCCCGCTCCAGCAGGAGCTCGGCGCCCGCCTCACCGCTGGCCCGGCTGTAGTCGCCGGACACGACGAGACGCTCGTCCAGCTCGATGCCCGACTCGGTGAGCACCTCCCGGTAGCCGGCCAGCCGCTCGACACCGCCGGGGGTGTCCAGCGGCCCGGTCACCATGCCCACCCGGCGCCGGCCGAGCGACACCAGATGGCGCACCATGTCACGGGCGCCGTCCCGGTCGTCCGCGGCCACGTAACTGATCTTGGAGCCGACCCCGATGGGCTTGCCGCACAGGACCAGCGGCACCCCCGCGTCGCGCAGCTGCTCGGCCACCGGGTCGCCGGAGTGGCTGGAGACCAGCAGCACCCCGTCCACATGCCCCGCGGTGATGTACCGCGTGATGCGGCGCCGCTCGTCCTCGGTGCCCGCCAGCATCAGCAGCAACGGGATGTCGTGCGCCGCGAGCGCCTGCGTACAACCGCGCAGCAGGACATTGAAGTTGGGGTCCTCGAAGAACCGCTCCTGGGGCTCGGTGAGCAGGAAGCCGATGGAGTCCGAGCGTCCGGTGATCAGCGAGCGGGCGTGCCGGTTCACGACGTAACCCGTCCTGCGGATGGCGGCGTTGACCGCCTCCTGGGCACCGGGACTCACATAGTGGCCGCCGTTGAGGACGCGCGACACGGTCCCTCGGGAGACTCCCGCCTCGCGCGCGACATCGTGAATGGTCGGCGGCCGGCGTCGGCCCCCCGATTGACTCATGGTCACGACTTTACGGCTCCCGAGAGAAGATCGAGACTCCAGAACCGCTGGATGACCAGGAAGAGCGCGACGAGCGGGATCACCGCGAGCAGCGCGCCGGTGATCACCAGCGTGTAGAGGGCCGGGGTGTTGGAGCCCTGTTCGAGGAGGGTGAACAACCCCAGGGTGATCGGGAACTTCTCGTCGTCGCTGAGCATGATGTACGGCAGCAGGAAGTTGTTCCACACCGCCACGAACTGGAACAGGAAGACCGTGACCAGGCCGGGCACCATCATCGGCAGCGCGATCCGGGTGAAGATCCGCAACTCGCTCGCCCCGTCCATCCGGCCCGCCTCGACGACGTCGGTGGGCACGGCCGCGGCGGCGTAGATCCGCGCGAGGTACACACCGTACGGGGACAGGATCAGCGGCAGCAGCACGGACGCGTAGGAATCCGTGAGGTCGGCCTTGGCCATCAGGAGGTACTGCGGGATCGCGAGGATCACCGGCGGCATCAGCACGCCCGCCATCAGGATGTTGAAGACGCTCTCACGGCCGCGGAAGCGGTAGATGGCGAGGGCGTATCCGCTGAACGCCGAGACGACCGTCGACAGCAGGGCGCCGAGACCCGCGTAGAGCGCGGAGTTGCCCATCCACTTCCAGTACACGCCGTCGCGGTAGGCGTTGAGGTCGGAGACGTTCTGGGTGAAGCCCGAACCCGGCAGGAACGTGAACGTCGAGAACAGCTCGCTGCCGGACTTGGTCGCCGCGATCACCACCCAGGCCACCGGGAGCAGACAGTAGACCGCGCCGATCAGCAGGGTCAGGGTCGGGACGAGGGCGATCCGGCGGCGCGGCGGCGGCCCCTGGGCGGTGCCGGGCGTGGTGCCGGCCGCCGGGTCCGCCCTGCGGACGGCAAGAGAACTCATCGTGCTGCCTCCTGCTTGGTACGGGAGTTCGCGGCGCGCAGGAAGCCGAAGGACAGGGCCAGTGTGACGAGGGCGATGAGCACCGCGGTCGCCGCCGCCGAGTGGATGTCGCCCTTGCCGAAGGCGTCCTGGTACACCTTCATCAGCGGACTCCAGGTCGTGGAGACGGAGTTGGTGAGGGGCTTGAGAGTCGTCGGCTCGCTGAACACCTGGAGCGTCGCGATGATCGAGAAGAAGAAGGTGAGCACCAGCGAGGGCGCCACCATCGGGATCTTGATCCTGATCGCGGTCTGCAGCGGGGTGGCGCCGTCCAGCTTCGCCGCCTCGTACACCTCGGCCGGGATGGACTGCAGCGCGGTGTAGATGACGATCATGTTGAACCCGGTGCCGCCCCACACCGCGATGTTGGACAGCGCGCCGTACAGCGGCCCGCCGTCCAGCAGGTCCGGCTGCGGCAGGCCCAGCTTGTCGAGGACGAAGTAGAAGGGGCTGACGTCCGGCAGGTAGAGGAAGCCCCAGAGCATCGCCGCGACGACACCGGGGACGGCGTACGGCAGGAAGATCGCGAGGCGGGTGAACGGCGCGAGGCGGACCCGGTCGGTGTCGAGCATCAGAGCGAAGAGCAGCGCGAGTCCGAGCATCACCGGGACCACGATGGCGCCGTACCCGAGCACGCGCAGTGCCCCGTCGAGCAGTTCGGAGTCGGTGAGGGAGTCGGTGTAGTTCTCCAGCCCCGCCCAGACCTCCTTACGGGCTCCGGTACCGAGTCCCAGCCCTTTGACCTGGACCTTGTGCAGGCTGAGCCAGACCGCGTAGCCGATGGGCAGCGCGAAGAAGAGCGCGAACAGGACGGTCGCGGGGAGGAGGAAGGCGTACGGGGCGCCCTTGACCCCGTAAGCCTTCCGGCGTGCGCTTGTCACTCCGCGACCTCGAAGCCCTGCTTCTGGAGGTCGGCGACGGTGTCGTCCTGCATCTTCTTCAGGGCGTCGCCGAAGTCCGACTTGTTCTTGGCGGCAGACCCGAAGGCGTCCTTGAACGTGGTGTACGCGACGTTCACGTTCGGACCCCACGCGGAGGGCGCGGCGGTCTTCGCGATGGCGGCGGCCCGGGTGTAGAAGTCCGGCTGGTTCGCGAAGTACGCCGGCGGCTCGGCGAAGGCGCCGCTGGTCTGCGCGGTCGTGGCCGCCGGGTAGATGCCGCCCTCCTTCGCGAGCGCGGTCAGCGCCTGGGGGTCCGTGTTCAGCCAGGTGGCGAACTTCGCGGCGGCCGACTTGTGCGAGGAGTCCGTGGTGACGGCGGTGGACGAACCGCCCCAGCTGCCCGTGACATCGTCCGTGGCGGACCACTGCGGCAGCGGGGCCATCGCCCACTTGCCCTCGGTGTCGGGCGCGGCGGTGGTGAGGGTGCCCGGCGCCCAGACCGCGCTCACCCAGGCGATCTGCTTGCCGGTGTTCAGCGCCTTGTTCCAGGCGGGCGTGTACATCGGCTGGTTGTCGATCGCGCCCTCCTCGACGAGACCGCCCCAGAAGTCGGCGACCTTCCGCGACGCCGCGTCGTCGATGCCGACCTTCCACCGGTCGCCTTCGGTGGTCCACCACTTGGCACCGGCCTGCTGAGCGAGACCGGCGAAGAGCCCGGAGTCGTTGGCGGAGAAGGTGGTCAGGTCCGTGTCCGGCGACTTCTTCTTCAGCGCGCGGGCGGTCTCGGCGAACTGCTCCCATGTCTGGGGGACTTCGAGGCCGTACTTCTTGAACAGGTCCTCGCGGTAGTAGAACATCATCGGCCCGGAGTCCTGCGGGATCGCGTACACCGCGTCCGAACCCAGGGTGGTCTGCTGCCAGACGCCCTCGGCGAACTTGTCCTTCACCCCGTCGACGTCGCCGGCTATGTCGGCGAGCGCGTCATTGCTGACCAGCGTCGGCAGGGCCTGGTACTCGGCCTGGACCAGGTCCGGGGCCTTCTTGGCCTTGTGCGCGGTGAGGATCTTGGTGACCAGGGTGTCGCCGGAGGCCTGCTTCTTGACCGTGACCGTGATCTGGTCCTTCTTGCCCTGGCCCTTGTTCCACAGGTCGGCGACCTTGTCCATGCCCGGCGTCCAGGACCAGTACGTCAGCGAGACCGGTCCCGAGCCGGCCTCGTCGTCCTTGCCGGAGTCGTCGGAGGACCCGCAGGCTGCGAGTGCGCCGGCGCCGAGCGTGACGGCGACCGCGAGGGTCACGAGGCGGCGCTGCTTCGTTTGTGGCATGGATGTATCTCCCTGACCGTGGTCCCCGCCTGCTGCGGAGGCCTGCCATGCTTCTGTGAGCGTTCACAGTAGAGAAACATCCTGGACACTTGTCAATGGTTGTTGCTCTGCGGTTATGTTGGCCTCGCACCGCTGGCAATGTGTGTGCACGTTCCCATATGTTCGACCGACCGGGAGACAATCCATGCCGGAGTCCACGCCGGACACCACCCCCGAGGGCCTCACCGGGCTCGCCTTCGGTGGGGACTACAACCCCGAGCAGTGGCCGCAGGAGGTCTGGCACGAGGACGTCCGGCTGATGCGCGAGGCCGGCGTCACGATGGTCAGCGTCGGCATCTTCTCCTGGGCCCTCCTGGAGCCCTCACCGGGCACCTACGACTTCGGCTGGCTCGACCGGGTCCTGGACCTGCTGCACGAGAACGGGATACGTGCCGACCTCGGCACCCCGACCGTGGCGCCCCCCGCCTGGTTCTACCGCGCGCACCCCGAGGCGCTGCCGGTGGCCGCCGACGGCACCCGCTACGAGTTCGGCTCGCGCGGCGCCATCTGCCACAGCGACCCGCACTACCGGTCGGCCGCCGCGAACATCACCACGCAGCTCGCCACCCGGTACGCCGCACACCCCGCGCTCGCCCTGTGGCACGTCCACAACGAGTACGGCGTCCCGGTCTCGGCCTGCTACTGCGAGAACTGCGCCGCGCACTTCCGGCGCTGGCTCGCCGGGACGTACGGGACGGTCGACGCGGTCAACGAGGCCTGGGGCACGGCGTTCTGGGGCCAGCGGTACGCGGACCTCGACCAGATCAACCCGCCCCGGTCGGCGCCGACGGTCGGCAATCCGGCCCAGGCACTCGACTACAAGCGGTTCGCCGACGCCACCATGCGCGAGAACTTCGTGGCCGAGCGGGACATCCTGCACCGCCTGGCGCCGGGCATCCCGGTCACCACGAACTTCATGACCGCCCTCAGCCAGTGCGACTCCGTCGACTACTGGGCCTGGGGCCGCGAGGTCGACCTGGTCAGCAACGACCACTACCTGATCACCGACGGGCGCCGTACGCAGGTGAACCTCGCGATGGCCGCCGACCTCACCCGCTCCGTGGCGGGCGGCGCCCCCTGGCTGCTGCTCGAACACTCCACGTCGGGGGTCAACTGGCAGGCCCGCAACCCCGCGAAGGCGCCGGGACAGATGGCCCGCAACTCCCTCGCCCATGTGGCCCGGGGTTCCGACGGCGCGATGTTCTTCCAGTGGCGGCAGTCGCGGCGTGGCGCGGAGAAGTTCCACTCCGCGATGCTGCCGCACGCCGGCACGGACTCGCGTGTCTGGCGTGAAGTGGTCGAACTCGGCGCGTCCCTCGGCGCGTTGAGTCCGGTCCGCGGCACCCGCACCCGGGCCGACGCCGCCGTCCTGTGGGACTGGCACTCCTGGTGGGCGCAGAACCTCCAGTGGCGGCCCAGCGAGGACCACGACCCGCGTGAGCGCGCCGACGCCTTCTACGAGGCCCTCTACGACCGCCATCTCACGGTCGACTTCGCCCACCCGGAGGCCGACCTGTCGGCCTACCCCCTGGTCGTCGTACCGGCCCTCTACCTGATGACGGAGGCCGCCGGGCGGAACCTGGAGCGGTACGTCGAAGGCGGCGGCACGCTCGTCGTCTCCTACTTCTCCGGCATCGTGGACGAGCACGACGCCGTGCACGACGGCCCGTACCCCGGACCGCTGCGCGACGTACTCGGCCTGACCGTCGAGGAGTTCTCGCCGCTGCTGGCCGGAGAGCGGGTGCGCATCACCGGCCCCGACGGGTCCGAACTCGCCGGTGACGTGTGGAGCGAGTTCGTGGTGCCGCGCGGTGCCGAGACCGTGTGGACGTACGCCGACGGGCTCGCCGCCGGCCGTCCGGCGGTCACCCGGCACGGTCTGGGGGAGGGCAGCGCGTGGTACGTGTCCACGCGGCTCGGGGGCCAGGGGCTCGACGCGTTGATCGGGTGGGCGGCCGACGACGCGGGGATCGCGTCGCGGGGGGATCTGCCGCGGGACGTCGAAGTGGTGCGGCGGGTGGGGGAGTCGGGTTCGTTCCTCTTCGCGATCAACCACTCCGGTGCCGAGGTCAAGGTGCCGCTCGACGCGCACGGCACGGAGTTGCTGACCGGGGAGCGGGCCGCGGGGCGGCTGGCGGTGCCCGCGGGGGCCGTGCGGGTCGTGCGGCTCGACGACTGACTCGGGGGCTCCGCCCCCGAACCCCCGTTGCGCAGTTCCCCGCGCCCCTGGGCGTGCCTACCTCAAGGGGCGCGGGGAACTGCGCAATCTTTTGGCGGGGGTCTGGGGGCGCAGCCCCCAGGGACGGACGGGAAGGGGCGGCGGGGCGAAATCCCCCAGCCCCGACCCGGGGCACACATCCACCATCACGACCACGTCGAAGGGACAACGGACGACGATGTTCCATCCCAGACGCACACTCAAGGCCCTGCTGCTGCCGCTGGCAGCCGGCCTCGCCCTCACCCTGCTGCCCGCGCCGAGCGCAACCGCGGCAAGCACCCTCACCAACCCCGGCTTCGAGTCGGACGGCACCGGCACGGCGACCCCGGCCGGCTGGTCGACCTACTCGGCGGGCGGCCAGAACGCCGCCTCGTTCACCGAGTCCGGTGGCCGCACCGGGAGTTACCGGCTGACGCACTACTCCGCCGCCGCGTACAAGGTGGAGACGTACCAGTACCTCTCCGGCCTCACCAACGGCACCTACAAGCTCACCGCCTGGGTCCGGTCGGGCGGCGGCCAGAACGCCGCGTACCTCGCGCTCAAGAACTGCGGGAGCGCGGAACAGCGCACGGACCTCCCCGTCGAGTCCACCGGGTGGATCCGGATCGTCACCTCCGTCGCGGTGACCGGCAACCAGTGCACGATCAGCGTCAACTCCGACGCCAGGGCGGGCAACTGGATCAACGTCGACGACCTGACCTTCGCGCCCGGCTCGACAGGGCTGTCCGTCAAGGGTTCTGATGTGTCGTCACTCGCCAAGAGCGAGGCCAAGGGCGGGGTCTACCGGAACAGCTCCGGCACGACCGGCGACGCCCTCGCCATTCTCCGGTCCGCGGGGCAGAACTACGCCCGCCTCAAGGTGTGGGTGAACCCCGCCGACGGCTACAACGACAAGGCGCACGTCCTCGCCGTCGCCAAGCGCGTCAAGGCGCAGGGCATGAAGCTCCTCGTCGACTTCCACTACTCGGACACCTGGGCCGACCCGGGCGCCCAGGGCAAGCCGGCCGCCTGGGCCGGACACTCCTACAGCCAGCTCAGGACAGACGTCTACAACCACACGTACGACGTGCTGAACGCCCTGAAGGCCCAGGGCACCACGGCCGACATGGTGCAGGTCGGCAACGAGATCAACGGCGGCATGCTCTGGAACGAGGGCTCCACCTCGAACTGGTCGCAGCTCGCCGGGCTGCTCAACTCGGGCTACGACGCGGTCAAGGCCGTCAACTCGGGTACGAGCGTGGCGCTGCACCTCGCCGAGGGCGGTGACCTCGCGGGCACCCGCTGGTGGTTCGACAACGCGGTCTCGAACGGGGTGAGGTTCGACGTCGTCGGCCTGTCGTACTACGGCTACTGGCACGGCACGCTCGCCGAGTTCCAGACCACCCTGGACGACGCGGCGTCCCGCTACGGCAAGCCCGTGTACCTCGCCGAGACGGCCTACCCCTTCCGGCTGGACAGCGAGGACCCGACCGAGAACATCATCGACCTGTCCGGTGAACTCGTCCCCGGCTATGCCGCCTCGACGGCGGGCCAGACACAGTGGATGAAGGACGTGGCGAGCATCGTGGAGGCCGTTCCGAACGGCCGCGGCCTCGGCGTCTTCTACTGGGAGTCCACCTGGACCGCGGTGACCGGCAACGGCTGGGACCCGACGGACCCCTCGTCCGGCAACGGCTGGGAGAACCAGGCGCTGTTCGGCTACGACGACAGGGCGCTGCCGGCGATGGCGTGGTTCAGCCACCGGTGACGGACTGAGGGCGCCCTGCGGACGCACTCAGGACGCCCGAGGTGAGGTGTGCCGGAAGCGACCCGGCTTCCGGCACACCGCACACCCTTCGGTACGGCCCTGTCGGTCACTCCCGCCAGAACGGCTCGCGCAGCTTGAACTTCTGCAGCTTCCCGGTCGCCGTACGCGGCAGCGACTCCACGAAGTCGACCCGCTTGGGCGTCTTGAACCCGGCGAGCCGCGTACGGCAGTGGGCGATCAGCTCCTCGGCGGTGACCCCGGATCCGTCCGCCACCACGAGCGCGGTCACCAGCTCGCCCCACCTGGCGTCCGGAATGCCGATCACCGCCACCTCGCGCACCGCCGGATGCGAGGTGAGCACGTCCTCCACCTCGATCGACGAGACGTTCTCGCCGCCGGAGATGATGACGTCCTTCTTGCGGTCGGAGATCACCAGGTAGCCGTCGTCGTCGAGGTATCCGCCGTCCCCGGTGTGGAACCAGTTCCCCGCCTGCGCCTCGGCCGTCTCCTCGGGCTGCTCCCAGTAACCGTCGAGGTTGTGGTTCGACGCGGTCAGCACCTCCCCGTCGACGTCCACCTCGACACGTACGCCGAGCGCGGGCACCCCCGCCCGCCCGAGCCTGCGGGCGCGCTCGGCGGGCTCCAGGCCGTCCCACTCCGCGCGGTGGCGGTTGACCGTGACGAGCGGTGAGGTCTCGGTGAGCCCGTAGATCTGGATGAACTCCCAGCCCAGTTCGGCCATCACGCGCTCGATCGTGCGGGTCGGGGGCGGTGCGCCCGCGCAGACGATACGGACCCGGTCGCGGCCGGGGACCTCGCCCTCCCAGGCGGCGGCCGCGTCGAGCACGGCGTTCAGGACGGCGGGCGCCGCGCACATCAGGGTGACGCCGTGCCGCTCGACACGGCGCAGGATCTCGGCCCCGTCGATCTGGCGGAGCACGATGTGCCGGGCGCCGACCCCGGTGACGCCGTACGGCATGCCCCAGCCGTTGGCGTGGAACATCGGGAGGGTGTGCAGATAGACGTCACGGTCGCTGATCGTGGTGTGCAGTGCGAACACGGTCGAGTTCAGCCACAGATTGCGGTGGGTGAGCTGAACTCCCTTGGGGCGGGCGGTCGTTCCGGACGTGTAGTTGATGCTGGCCGTCGCGCCCTCGTCCGGGTCGGCCCACTCCCGGGGCTCGGCGCCGGGCAGGAAGAGGTCCTCGTCGTTCGCGCCGAGGACGAACTTGTGCTTGACGTCGAGCGTGTCGAGCACGTCCGCGCAGGAGGCGTCCGCGTAGACGACGGAGGCGCCGGAGTGCCGGACGATGTAGTCGATCTCCGCCCCGGTGAGCCGGAAGTTCACCGGGACCAGGACGCGCCCCCAGCCGGAGACGCCGAAGAAGGAGGTCAGCAGCCGTGCCGAGTTCTGCGAGATCACCGCGACCCGGCCGCCCACCGGGACGTCCAGCTCGTCGAGCCTGGCCGCCTGGGCGCGGGCGAGCGCGGCGAGTTGCCGGTAGGTCGGTTCGCCGAGGCTCGGCCCCGGCTGTTCCGGTTCGTCGACGACGGCGACGCGGTCCGGATACGCGTGGGCGGCACGGTCGAGGAAGTCACGGACGGTCAGCGGGTAGTACACGACAGCACCTCCGGGTCGGTGACTCCTTCCTACCTCGCCGGACTCCCTCCGTACCCCCTCCTGCGTACCCCCTTCCGTACCCGTTGCGGATCGGCGCGGTCGCGGAGTACTGTCGGACGCACCTAATCAACATGTTGAGTATGAGTCAGAGAGATCAAGAGGTGGATGATGCACCCCTTCCGCAAGGCGGTCGAGGACGGCGACCACGCGGCCGTCGTCGACCTGCTCTCCGAGGATGTCGTGTTCACCAGCCCGGTGGTCTTCAAGCCGTACGCCGGAAAGGCGATCACCTCGGCGATCCTGGGCGCCGTCATCGAAGTGTTCGAGGACTTCCGCTACGTCCGGGAGATCGCCGACCCCGGCGGGCGTGACCTGGCCCTCGTCTTCGAGGCCCGGGTGGGGGACCGTGCCATCCAGGGCTGCGACTTCCTGCGCTTCGACGAGAGCGGCCTGATCGACGACTTCACCGTCATGGTCCGCCCGCTGTCGGCGGCCAACGCGCTCCAGGCGGCGATGGCGGCCCGCTTCGACGCCGTCACCGAGGAGGCGTCGGGCGCGTCCTGACCGCCGGGAGTTAGCCTGTCCTCCTGCCCCGACCAGGAGACATGAGCCCCATGACCAGCCCCCACTCGGAGCCGGCGGACGAACCCGCGGAACTCCTCGCGCCCGCCGGACCGTCGCCGGCCCGACAGGGGCAGTGGCGGGGGCAGGGGCCGGTCGTGACGGTGGTCGCGGTGGGCGGCGCGGCCGGAGCGTCGGCGCGCTACGGGGCCGCGCTGCTCTGGCCCGCCCAGGCGGGCGGCTTCCCGTGGACCACGTTCTGGGTCAATGTCGTCGGGTGCTTCGCCATCGGTGTCCTCATGGTCGTGATCACCGACGTGTGGGCGGCCCACCGGCTGGTCCGCCCCTTCTTCGGCACCGGGGTGCTCGGCGGCTTCACCACCTTCTCGACGTACGCCGTCGACATCGAGAGGCTGATCGGCGACGGCCGCCCCCGCACCGCTCTCGCCTACCTCGCCCTCACCCTCGTGGCGGCGCTCGCCGCGGTGTCCCTGGCGGTCGCGCTGACGCGCCGGGTGTCGGTCCGGTGGAGCCGATGACGGCCGAGGGGAGCAGCAAGTGAACTGGCTGCTGGTGATCGCCGGGGGCATGGTCGGCGCACCCCTGCGCTATCTCACCGACCGCGCGGTGCAGTCCCGGCACGACTCGGCCTTCCCCTGGGGCACCTTCACCGTGAACGTCGTCGGCTGCCTGGTCCTGGGCACGCTGACCGGCGCGGCCGTGGCGGGGGCGGCGTCGTCACACCTCCAACTGCTGCTCGGCACGGGCCTGTGCGGGGCGCTCACCACGTACTCGACGTTCTCGTACGAGACCTTGCGGCTGGCCGAGGGCGGCGCCCGGCTCCAGGCCGCCCTCAACGCGACCGCGAGCGTCCTCGCGGGGCTCGGGGCGGCGTTCGCGGGGGTCGCGCTGGCCGAGGCGATCTGGGCGTAGCCGGGGCCCGGGAGGCCCGTCTTGACTTTCCTTCCCGGTACCCCGCACGATCAACTATGTGAACCTGTCAGACAGCCAGACAGCTGACTCGCGGCCGAGGCGTGTCAGTGCCATGGAAGCCGTGCTCGGGCACCTCCGTGGTGCCATCGAGCGCGGTGAGTACGCCGTGGGGGACAAGCTGCCCTCCGAGGCGGAGCTGTGCCGACGGCTGGAGGTCAGCCGGCCCGTGCTGCGGGAGGCTCTGCGCGCCCTGCAGACGATGGGGCTCACCGTGTCCCGGACCGGAAAGGGCACGTTCGTCGTGTCGGCCGGAACCGTCGAGGACCCCACGTTCGGCGACTACACGGCCAGTGACCTGATGGAGGTCCGCCGGCACGTGGAGATCCCGGTGGCCGGATACGCGGCGGTGCGCCGGACGCCCGAGGACCTGGACCGGCTGACCCAGCTCCTCGACCGGATGGAGCGCGAGCGGGACACCATGGCGTGGGTGGCCATGGACACGCTCTTCCACCTCGCCGTGGCGCAGGCCGCCCGGAACCCGGTCTTCCGCCGCGTGATCGAGGAGATCCGGGACGCGCTGGCCCGACAGTCGGCGTTCCTCACCGAACTGGGCGGCCGCCGCGAGCAGTCCAACCGTGAACACCGCGCGATCGTCGACGCCCTCGTCGGCGGCAGCGCGCACGACGCGACCGAGGCGATGACACACCACCTCGACCGCGTCGGGACGACCCTCACCGAGATCGTGCGCCCGGAACGCACCGACCATGCGGACACCCCCACAGAAGGCGGAACCCAGGCGTGAACGAGCAGTCTCTCGACGAACAGGCAGGACAGCAGGGTCAGGCGGGACGGACAGGCCGGGTGGGGCGGGGCGAGCCGGTCGGTCCGGACGCCCCTGCCGGGTACGAGAGTTCACTCGCCGCCGCGCCCTCCGTCCGGGAGCCCCTGCACGCGCCGGTCGCCCATCTCGTGCGCGGAGGTGTCATCGAGGGCATCCACTACGGCTCGGTGGTCGTGCTGGCCGCCGACGGGAGCGTGGAACTGCAGATAGGTGACATCGAGGCGGCCTTCTACCCGCGTTCGGCGCTCAAGCCGGTGCAGGCGGTGGCCATGGTGCGGGCCGGACTGCCGCTCGAAGGCGACCTGCTCTCCCTGGCCGCCGCCAGCCACTCCGGCGAGGAGCGCCATCTCGCCGGTACCCGGCGGATCCTGGAACTCGCCGGGCTCACCGAGGACGACCTGCGCAACGTCCCCGACCTGCCCTACGACCCGGTCGTCCGGGAGAACTGGATCCGGGCGGGGCGGCTGCCGTCGAGGCTCGCGCAGAACTGCTCGGGCAAGCACGCCGCGATGCTCTACGCCGCGCGGCTCGGGGGCTGGCCGCTCGACGACTACCTCGACCCCGCGCATCCCCTCCAGCAGGCGATCGCGGAGATCGTCGAGGACCTGACGGGCCAGGCGGTCGCACAGGTCACGGTCGACGGCTGCGGCGCCCCGCTGTTCGCCGTCTCGCTGCACGGCCTCGCGCGCGCCGCGGCCCGGATCACCACCGCCCCGCCCGGTACGCCCGAGGCACGGGTGGCCGACGCGATGCGCGAGCACGCCGAGATGGCGTCCGGCTCCGGCCGGGACGTCGCCGCGCTGATGCGTGCCGTACCCGGGCTGCTGACCAAGGACGGCTTCGAGGGCGTACAGGTCGCGGCGCTGCCGGACGGCCGGGCCGTCGCGGTGAAGATCGCCGACGGCGCGGACCGCGCACGCATACCGGTCACCGCGGCGGCCCTGTCCCGCTGCGGTGTGGACCCCGCAGCCCTGACGGAGTTCGCCGGCGCACCACTCCTGGGAGGCGGCAAGGTGGTAGGCCACATCCGCCCGACCAGAGCCCTGGACCCCCTACAGCCCCCAGCCCCCACAAGCTGACGACACCCCCACCCACCCGGGGGCGCGGGGAACGGCGTGCTCGGCCGTAGCGAACCCGCACTGCGACGACATCCCGCATCCCCACTCACCCGGGGGCGCGGGGAACGGCGTGCTCGGCCGTAGCGAACCCGCACTGCGACGACATCCCGCACCCCCACTCACTCAGGGGCGCGGGGAACTGCGCGCCCAGCCCCCACCCACCCGCACCCACTCACCCACGAGCCACCCACCCCACCTCACCCCACCTCATCCCACCGCGCCCCCGCGAAGCGCCCCGCAGAATGGGGATCATGAGCTCGCCCCTCACCTTCCAGCCCGTCCTCGACCGCATCGCCGCCGAGATCGAGAAAACCCCCACCCGCGGCCGCCCCGCCGACTACATCCCGGCACTCGCGGCTTGCGACCCCCAGCGGTTCGGCATGGCCGTCGCGGAACTGGACGGCACGGTGTACGGCGTCGGCGACTGGCGCCGGCCCTTCTCGGCACAGTCCATCACCAAGGTCTTCACCCTCGCCCTGGACCTGGCCCGCGAGGCCGACGAACTCTGGGAACACGTCGGCCGCGAACCCTCGGGCAACCCCTTCAACTCCCTGGTCCAGCTGGAGTACGAGAACGGCATCCCCCGCAACCCCTTCATCAACGCCGGCGCCCTCGTCGTCACCGACCGCCTCCACTCCCGTACCGGCGACGCATCCGGCACCCTCCTCGACTTCCTGCGCGCGGAGAGCGGCAACGACCACCTCGCCGTCAACGAGGACGTCGCCGCCTCCGAGTCCGCCCACGGCGACCGCAACGCCGCGCTGGGCCACTTCATGGCGGCGTACGGGAACATCGGCAACCCGGTCCCGGTCCTCCTCGGCGAGTACTTCCGCCAGTGCTCCGTCGAGGCGTCCTGCGCCGACCTCGCCCTCGCCACCGGCTTCCTCGCCCGCCACGGCATCCGGGCCGACGGCACCCGCCTCCTGACGATGAGCCAGGCCAAGCAGGTCAACGCGATCATGCTCACCTGCGGCACGTACGACGCGGCCGGCGAGTTCGCCTACCGCGTGGGCCTGCCCGGCAAGAGCGGCGTGGGCGGCGGTGTCATCGCCGTCGTCCCGGGCCGCTGCACGATCTGCGCGTGGAGCCCCGGCCTCGACGAACACGGCAACTCGGTGGCCGCGGTCACCGCCCTGGACCGCTTCACGACCATCACGGGCCTGTCGGTGTTCTGAGAGCCCCCGAACCAACCGGAGAAGGCCGACGGAGCCGACGGAGTCGACAGGCGGTCATGCTGCGGCTGCCGCCAAGAGACAGGCGCGTCGCCTTCCGGCCACCCCGCGTCGACACACTTGCCGCGTGCCGGCCAAAGGGTTCACCGTCGATCTGCGCCGCTGTCAGCTGCTCGGGCTCGCGGGCTCGGTCGTCCTCGCGGCGGGCGGCGAGAGCGCCGGCGCCCTGCCCGTACGGGAACTGCCGTCGCTCGCCTCCGGACAGGCGGCGCTCGGCCTGGTCGGCGTGTACTTCGGCGTGGTCCTGCTCATCGCCGCCTGGGCCCTGCTGGGCCGGGTGATCCGGAGACCCGAGCCGCCCACCCCACGAGCCCTGCTGGCCGTACTCGCCGTGTGGGCGCTCCCGTTGCTGCTCGCGCCGCCCCTGTTCAGCCGCGACGTCTACAGCTATCTGGCCCAGGGCGCGATGGTCGACGCGCACATGGACGTGTACACGCACGGCCCCGCGGTGCTCGGCGGGCCGCTCGCCGACGAGGTGGCCCCGGTGTGGCGGCAGACCGCGACCCCGTACGGGCCGGTGTTCCTCGCCGTCGCCTCCGCGCTGTCCGGTCTGACGCGCGGCGAAGTACCCGCGGGTCTGGTCGGGATGCGGGTCGTCGCGCTGCTCGGTGTGGCACTGATGGCGGCGGCCCTGCCCAGGCTCGCCCGGCACAGCGGCGCCGACCCCGCCGCCGCGCTGTGGCTCGGCGCGCTCAACCCGCTCGTGCTGCTGCACCTGGTGGCCGGGGCGCACAACGACGCCATCATGCTCGGTCTGCTCGGCGCCGGCCTGGTGGCCGCCCTCGGCCGGTGGCCCGTCCTGGGCGCGGTCCTCGTCACCCTGGCCGCGCTGGTCAAGGCCCCCGCCGCGCTCGGCCTGGTGGCCGTCGTCGCCCTCCAGGTACACGCCGGGCGGGGCCTGCTGAAGTCCACGGTCACCGCCGCGGCCGCCGCGCTGGCCACCACCGTCGCCGCGACGGCCGCGGCCGGTACGGGGTACGGGTGGATCGGCGCGCTGAAGACCCCCGTGTCCCCGCACAACTGGTCGCCCACCAGCGTCCTGGGCCGGGCCACCGGCGCCCTCCTCGACCGGGCGGGCAGTGATCTCGCCCCGCTCGCCGTCCCCGCCTGGCACGCGCTGGGTCTCGTACTCACCGCCGTCGTCATCGCCGTCATCTGTCTGCGCCGCCCCCGCGTCAGCCCGGTCTACGCGCTGGGCCTCAGCCTGGCCGCGGTGGCCGTGTTCGGCCCGGCGATCCGGCCCTGGTACGCGCTGTGGGGCCTGTTCCTCATCGCGGCGGCCGCGCCCAGCACCTCCGTACGCCACCGGGTGGCCGCCGTGACCGGGGCCCTCGCGCTGGCCGTGCTGCCCAGCGGCGCGCCGCCCGACAGCGACCAGCTGGCTCTGGCGGTGTCGGGCGGGATGCTCGCCCTGGTCGTCCTGTGGCAGGCACGCCAGACGGCGAGCGCCCCCGTCCTGGGGCACACCGCATGAGACTGCCGCGCAGCGACCGGGGGCGGATCCTGTTCGTCCTCGTCCTGGCCACCTCCGTGGTCCTCTTCACCGCGACCGTGCCGCTGCTGCGGGACTGGTTCGACCTGCGCGTCTACCACGGGGCCGTCGACGCCTGGATCCACCACGGCGGCCACCTCTACGACTACCGGGTGCCGGGGACGGCGTACGGCTTCACGTATCCGCCGTTCGCGGCGGTCGGCATGCTGCCGATGGCCCTGCTCGGACTGCGTGCCGCGATCGTCGTGGGCCTGCTGCTCAACCTTGCCGCGACGGCCTTCGTCCTGCACGTCCTGTACGTCCTGACCGGGCGAAGGCTGCGCCGGTACGGCCGCTTCGGGCTCGCCGTGGGCGTCTGCCTGCTCGCCCTCCTCGAACCGGTCCGCGACACCTTCAGCTTCGGGCAGGTCAACCTCCTGCTGCTGGCCCTCGTCCTGGCCGACGCCCGGCTGACGGCCGGCGGACGGAGCCGCTGGGCGGGCGTCGGGATCGGTCTCGCCGCGGCGGTCAAACTCACGCCCGCGATCTTCATCGTCCTGCTGCTGCTCGCCAGACGCCCGCGCGCCGCGGGCACGGCGACGGGGGTCGCGGTGGCCGCCACCGCGTTCGCGGCGTGCGTCGCTCCCGAGGCCTCCCGCTTCTACTGGACCGAGGCGGTCTGGGACACGAGCCGTATCGGCCGGCTCGCCTATGTCTCCAACCAGTCGCTGCAAGGCGTACTGGCGCGCCTCGCCGACCCGGCCGAACCGAGCCGCGCCGTCTGGGCCCTCATGGCGCTGGCCGTCCTCGGGGTGTGGGTGTGGCGCGCCCGCCGGGCACTCGCCGTGGGGGACGTCCTGGGCGCCTTCGCGCTCACCGGCCTCGTCGCCTGCCTCATCAGCCCCATCACCTGGGTGCATCACCTCGTCTGGCTGCTGCCCTCGCTGGTGATCCTCGTCGAGGCGGGCCTGCGCCGCGGACGGCTGCTGTGGCTCGCCGGGGGCCTGTACGTCCTGCTGTGCAGCAGCGTCGTATGGCTGTGGTTCGACGACGCGTCGGGCGTCGACGGCTTCGTCGGCAGCAACACCTACGTGTGGATCACCCTGGGCCTGCTGCTCGGGCTGCCCGTGGGCCGGTCCACCGGTCAGCCCTGGGGGGACCGGCCGCCACGGACGCGCAGGAACAGGGCCACGGCGCCCGCGCCGAGTCCGGCGGCGCCGGCCAGCGTCCCCGCCACCACCAGCCAGGCACGGGAACCCGCGGCGTCGTCGGCGGCCCGGTCCGCGGGCGGTGCCACGGTCGGTGCCACGGGGCCGGCCTCCGGCGCGGCCGTCGTACCGGAGCCCGGCCCCGCCGCGGCCGCCGGTCCCGCGGCGCCCCGGGACACGGCACGCGGCAGGAGCGAACCGACCGGATCGACCCGTCCCGCGGCCTCGAAGCCCCAGTCGAGCAGCGAGCGCGCCTCCTCGTACACGGCGAGCCCGCCGCCCTCCTGAGGGTTCATCACCGTGACGACGAGAGTGTGTCCGCCCCGGCGCGCGGCGGCGACGAGGGTGCTGCCCGCCTGGGAGGTGTAACCGTTCTTGATGCCGATGAGCCCCGGATAGGGCTCGACCCCGTCGGCGCCGGTCAGCAGCCGGTTGGTGTTCTGGATGTCGTACGCCGAGCCGTCGCCGGGGAACAGGGCGTGGGCGGTGGCGCAGTAGCGCGCGAAGTCCGCGTTCCGGAGCCCCGCGCGCCCGAAGACGGCCAGGTCGAACGCGGACGACACCTGTCCGGGCATGTCGTAGCCGTCGGGTGAGACGACCCGGGTGTCACGGGCGCCCAGGGCCCGCGCCTTGGCCTGCATCTGGGTCGCGGTGCTGTGCCAGCCGCCGTTCATCCGGGCGAGTACGCGCACGGCGTCGTTGCCCGAGTTGAGGAAGACCCCGCGCCACAGGTCGGACGCGCGGTAGGTGTGACCCGCGCGGACGCCCACCAGGCTGCTGCCGGCGCCGATGCCGGCCAGGTCCGCCTCGGTGACGGTGTGCCGGACGGCCGGGGGCAGCACCGGGAGCACGGTCACCGCGAAGAGGGTCTTGAGCGTGCTGGCGGGCGGAAGGGCGACATGCGCGTCCTGTGCGGCGAGCACCTCGCCGGTGTCGGCGTCGGCCACCAGCCAGGACCGCGCGGAGAGGTCCCGCGGTACGCCGGGCGCCCCGGCCCGGGGCCGGACCTGCGTGCCGGGTCGGTCGAGTGTCGACGGTGACGGCGGTGACGGTGGTTCGGCGGCGTTCGGCGCGGGCCCGGTGTGCGCGCTGCCCGTTCCGGCGAAGGAACCGGTGGCGTCCGTGTGCGCCCCGCTGAGGACCACGGCCGGGCCCGGTGCCAGGGCGAGCGCCCCGACGACGCAGAGGGCGGAGCAGGAGACGGCAGTGCGGGCGCGGAATCCGATCGTCATACCGCAAACGTAGGAACGCCCAGGTCGCACGGCCTGCTGCCCCGGCCGAACGGAGCTGTCGAACACCCGGATGCCGCAGCGGACACCGGAGTCCGGCAGGATTCACTGGCTCCCCGGGACCGTCTGCTGGACCTGCCGGAGGAACGTGGCGTTGTCCGGGGTCGCCCGCATCCGCTCCAGCAGGGTCTCCAGGCCGGCCTGGCCGTCCCCGCGGGAGTGCAGGGCACGCCGCAGACCGCGCAGGGCCGTCAGTTCGGCGGCCGGGACCAGGAGTTCCTCCCGGCGGGTGCCGGACGGGGTGATGTCCACGGCGGGGAACACCCGCCGGGACGCGAGGGCGCGGTCCAGCCGCAGCTCCATGTTGCCGGTGCTCTTGAGCTCCTCGAAGTAGAAGTCGTCGGCGCGCGAACCGGTGTCCACGAGCGCCGTGGCGAGGATGGTGAGCGAACCGCCCTCCTCGGTGAGACGCGCGGCGCCGAAGAGCCGCTTGGGCCCGTGCAGGGACGCCGCGTCGACGCCGCCGCTGAGGGTGCGGCCACCCGCGGCGGCCGCGTTGTTGTGCGCCCGGCACAGCCGGGTGAGCGAGTCGAGGAGGATCACGACGTCCTGGCCCTCCTCCACGAGCCGCTTGGCCCGTTCGACGGCCAGGTCGGCGAGCGCGATGTGCTGCTTGGGGGTCTGGTCGAAGGTGGAGGCGAGCACCTCACCGCGTACGGAGCGGCGCATGTCGGTGACTTCCTCGGGACGTTCGTCGAGGAGCACCACCATCAGATGGGCCTCGGGGTGGTTGCCGGCGACGGCGGCGGCCAGTTGCTGGATCAGCACCGTCTTGCCGGTCTTGGGCGGGGCGACGATCAGGCCGCGCTGGCCCTTGCCGATCGGCGCCACCAGGTCGACGAGGCGGGTGGTCAGACCGCCCGCGGGGTGTTCCAGCCGCAGCCGCTCGCGCGGGTGCAGCGGGGTCAGATCGCGGAAGTGCGGACGGCCGCGTGCCTCGTCGGCGGGGCGGCCGTTGATCCGCTCGATCTCGGTGAGGGCGCGCTGCCGGCCGCGTACGCCGTCGACGCGGTCGCCCTTGCGCAGGCCGTACCGGCGGATCAGCGCGGTGGAGACCTGGAGGTCGCCCGCTCCGGGGAGCAGGCTCTCGGCGCGCAGGTGGCCCTGCCCGTTCGAGGTGATGTCGAGTACGCCGGTGGCCTGCTCCTGTGTGACGGGAGTGGGCGGGCGTTCGAGTGTGGTGGTCATGAGGGGTGTCCTTTCGTGGACGGTTTCGCGTTCATGGGGTCATGGGGGTGGGGGAGAGGCCGGAGCAGGGGCGGTGTCGGCTCGCCCTGCCGGGCGGGAAGCGTCATCTCTCGCGCCGGGTACCGCCGGGGACGGGCCCACGGCGGTACCACTCGTGCGATCCGTGGGGCGAGACGCACGAACGTCCCGAGGACGTACGTGACCTGTGTGCCGTACGGAGAGAGGTGGTGCTGAGAAGCTGCGGCGCCGGTCGGTAATCGACGGGCGGAACAGCTGGATGAGGTGAATCGGCACCGGCGCCTGAAGCAGGCGTACACAAGTGCTGATGACACTGTAGCACCATCCCGTCCGGTGCGGGTCGACCGGACCGATCCCCGATATGTTGACAGGGGTGGCACCTCGCGCCACGGTGGTCGGCATGGCCGATGCCGGGATCGTCGAACGGGTAAGGGAACTACGGCCGTTGATCAGGCGCAACGCGCTGCGCGCCGAGCAGGAACGGCGGGTGCCGGACGAGGTCGTCGCCGCGCTGACGGGCACCGGTGTGAACCGGATGAACGTCCCTGAGCGGTACGGCGGTTACCGCACTCCGCTGCACACCCAGATCGACGTGTTCGCCGAGATCGCCGTCGAGTGCGCCTCCACGGCGTGGGTGACACTCGGTCATGCGGGGGTCTCGTACATCGCGGCGCTCTTCTCCGACGAGGCGCAGGACGACTTCTTCACCGGGCCGAGCGGTCCGGACGTCAGGATCGGCGGCACGCTCGTCCCCGGCGCCACGGCGGTGCCGTACGACGGGGGCTATCGGGTGAACGGCGCCTCGGGCTTCGCCACCGGCTGTCACCACGCCGCCTGGCATCTGCTGACGGCCGCGGCGACCCGGGCCGACGGACAGCCCCAGGAGGGGCCGCCCGAGATGCTGTGGGTCGCGGTGCCGATGTCCGAGCTGGAGATCCTGGACGACTGGGACGTCACAGGTCTCGCCGGTACCGGGAGCAACACCGTCGTGGCCCGGAACATTCCCGTGCCCGCGCACCGGGTGGTGCCGGTGGGGCCGCTGCTCGCCGGGCTGATCCCGTCGAAGACCAACGCGGACGACCCGTTCTACCGCATGCCGGTGCTGCCCCTGTTCTGCGCCTGGGCGGCGTCGGCGGCGCTGGGCCTGGGGCGGGCGGCGCTGACGGAGTTCGAGGAGCGCATCCACCGGCGCGGCATCACGTACACCTTCTACGAGCGGCAGAACGAGGCCACCGTCACCCATCTGCAGGCCGCCGAGGCGCAGATGAGGATCTCCGCCGCCGAACTGGTGGCCGCCCGGCTGATCGCCGAGATCGAGACCAAGGCCCGCGACGGCGACGCGTACACGCCGCGGGAGCGGGCCAGGATCCGGGCCGAGAGCGGCTATCTCACCCGGCTCTGCAAGGAGGCCGTGGATCTGCTCGCCTCGGCGGCCGGCGCCTCCTCCCTCCGGCGGGACGTGCCCATGCAGCGCATCGCCCGCGACATCCAGGCCCTGAGCCTGCACTCCTTCGTGAACCCGACCACCAATCTGGAGATCTACGGGCGTGTGCTCTCGGGCGTCGACCCGGGCACCCCGTTCCTGTGACGGCCGCCCTCCCGGAAGCCGGTCGGTCTAAGCTGGGCGGCGATGTTCACCCCGCAAGGTCCCACGGTCCGCGAACTCGCCGTGCAGGCGCTGTCGTCCGTCGAGCACGGCTACGACCTGCTCGCGCCGAAGTTCGACCACACCCCGTTCCGTACGCCGGACTCGTTCCTGCGGTCCACCGCGCGAACCCTTGAGGGCATCGGGCCGTTCGAGAGCGGCCTCGACCTGTGCTGCGGCACCGGCGCGGGCATGGACGTGCTGGCAGCGGTGTGCCGGGAGCGGGTCACCGGCCTCGACCTCAGCGCGGGCATGCTCGACGTGGCGAGGCGCCGTGAGCGGGCCGGCGGGCCGCCCGCCACCTGGGTGCGCGGTGACGCCCGCGCCCTGCCGTTCGGCCCGGCCTTCGACCTGGTGGTGAGCTTCGGGGCGTTCGGCCACTTCCTGCCCCGTGAGCTGCCGGGGCTGTTCACCCAGGTCCGTTCGGTGCTGCGGCCCGGCGGGCGGTTCGCCTTCCCGATCGTGGCGCCGGCCCGCCCGGGTTCGCGCGGCTACTGGGCCATGCTCGGCTTCGACGGGGCGATGAAGGTGCGCAACGCGCTGTGGCGTCCCCCGTTCGTCATGTACTACCGCGAGTTCCGGCTCGGTGACGTACAGCGGGAACTGTCCCGCGCGGGCTTCACGGCCGAGCTGTACGCCCTGCCCGAGTTCGGCCGCAGGGACGACGGCAGCCCGCGCTGCCGCCTGGTCGTGGCCACCGGGCAGGGACAGCCGGCCTAGCCCGGCCCGCTGAGGCCCGCCGCACCCCGCTCACGCACGGACGCGCTGGTCCGCGGGCTGTGGCCGCCGCTCGGCCCCCGTGCGTATGAGTGCCGTCAAGAGCGCCCGGAGCGGAGTCAGGGAGCCGTCAACGGACGCGGCGAACGGTCCCGGCGGATGTTTGCTCAGAAGGTCAACGCGTTCCCCGGTGCCCGACGCGGTCGGTCAGGACACCGGGATCGCATCCCGACCCTCATCCAGGAGCTCACGATGGCCGATGTGGCCTTCGTCGTCATCACGATCGCGGTCTTCGCGCTGGTGGCCCTCGTCGCCAAGGGGGTGACGAAGCTGTGACCGCCGAGAACATCGTCGGCCTGGTCGTGGCCGTCGCCCTGCTGGGCTATCTCGTCCTCGCCCTTGTGTTCCCCGAGAGGTTCTGAGCGCCGACATGAGCCCCGTACTCGCCGGCGTCCTCCAGCTGCTGGCACTCACAGCGGCGCTGGCGCTCGCCCACCGCCCCCTCGGCGACCACATGGCCAGGGTCTACTCCTCGGACCGGCATCTGCGGGTCGAGAAGTGGATCTACAAGGGCATCGGCGCCGACCCGGACACCGGGATGCGCTGGCCCGCCTATCTGCGCGGCGTCCTCGCCTTCTCCGCCGCCGGTGTGCTCTTCCTGTATCTGCTGCAGCGCCTGCAAGGGGTGCTGCCCGGTTCGCTGGGCTTCGCGTCGATCGATCCGGACCAGGCGTTCAACACCGCCGCCTCCTTCGTCACGAACACCAACTGGCAGTCGTACTACGGCGAACAGGCCATGGGCCACGTCGTGCAGACCGCCGGTCTCGCCGTGCAGAACTTCGTCTCCGCGGCCGTCGGCATGGCGGTCGCCGTCGCCCTGGTGCGTGGCTTCTGCCGTTCGCGCACCGGCGAACTGGGCAACTTCTGGGCGGACCTGGTCCGCGGTGTCGTCCGCGTCCTCGTACCGCTGGCCGTGGTCGCCGCTCTCGTCCTGGCCGCCTGCGGGGTGATCCAGAACTTCTCCGGCATCCACGAGGTCGGCCAGTTCTCGGGCGGCCCGCAGCAGTGGAACGGCGGCGCGGTCGCCTCCCAGGAAGCCATCAAGGAGCTGGGCACCAACGGCGGCGGCTACTTCAACGCCAACAGCGCCCACCCCTTCGAGAACCCCACCCCGTTCTCGAACCTCTTCGAGATCTTCCTGCTCCTGGTCGTCCCGTTCTCGCTGACCCGCACCTTCGGCCGCATGGTCGGCAGCCTCCGGCAGGGATACGCGATCCTCGCCACCATGGCCACCATCTGGGCCGGCTTCGTGGCCCTGATGATGTGGACCGAGTTCGCCCACCACGGCCCGGCCTTCGACCTGGCGGGCGGCGCGCTGGAGGGCAAGGAGACCCGGTTCGGCGTCGGCGCCTCGTCGATCTTCGCGGTGTCCACCACCCTGACCTCGACCGGCGCGGTGGACTCGTTCCACTCCTCGTTCACCGGGCTCGGCGGCGGCATCACCCTGCTGGGCATGCAACTGGGCGAGATCGCGCCCGGCGGTACCGGCTCCGGGCTGTACGGCATGCTGATCATGGCGGTCATCACGGTGTTCATCGCCGGTCTGATGGTCGGCCGCACACCCGAGTACCTGGGCAGGAAGATCGGCACCCGCGAGATCAAGTTCGCCGCCCTGTACATCCTCGTCACCCCGGCCTTGGTCCTCGTCCTCACCGCCGCGGCCATGGCCCTGCCGACCCCCGGGAACTCGATGACCAACAGCGGGGCGCACGGCTTCTCCGAGATCCTGTACGCCTACACGTCCGCGGCCAACAACAACGGCTCGGCCTTCGCCGGGCTCAACGCGGACACGCAGTGGTTCAACAGCACCCTGGGCCTGGCGATGCTGCTGGGCCGGTTCCTGCCGATGGTGTTCGTGCTCGCACTGGCCGGCTCGCTCGCCGGGCAGCGGCCCGTGCCGGTGACCGCGGGCACCCTGCGCACCGAGAAGCCGCTGTTCACCGGGTTGCTGGTGGGCGCGATCCTCGTCATCACCGGTCTGACGTATTTCCCCGCGCTCGCACTGGGCCCGCTCGCCGAAGGACTGGCGTCATGACCACTCGTACGCACAAGAAGCAAGAGGACTCCATGTCCACAGTCACCGGGACCGGCGCACCGCACCCTGCCGCCCCGACCGGGCACGGCAGCGGCGAGGGCCGGGTCGGCGCGGGTCTCTTCGAACCGAGGCTGCTGGTCAGATCGTTGCCGGAGGCCTTCCGCAAGCTCGATCCGCGGATCATGGTCAAGTCTCCCGTGATGTTCGTGGTGCTGGTCGGCTCGGTCCTGACGACCGTGTTCTCGTTCCAGGACCCCGGTGACCTGTTCGGCTGGGCGATCAGCGCCTGGCTCTGGCTCACCGTGGTCTTCGCCAACCTGGCGGAGGCGGTGGCGGAGGGCCGCGGCAAGGCGCAGGCGGACACGCTGCGCAAGGCCAAGACCGACACCGTCGCCCGTCGGCTGTCCAGGGACGGCACGTCCGAGGAGGAGGTGCCGGGCGCCGGGCTGCGCGTCGGCGATCTGGTCGTCTGCGAGGCGGGCGACACCGTCCCCGGCGACGGTGACGTCGTCGAGGGCGTGGCGTCCGTGGACGAGTCGGCGATCACGGGGGAGTCGGCCCCGGTCATCCGCGAGTCGGGGGGTGACCGCTCGGCCGTCACCGGCGGGACGAAGGTGCTGTCCGACCGGATCGTCGTCAAGATCACCACCAAGCCCGGCGAGACGTTCATCGACCGGATGATCAACCTGGTCGAGGGCGCGGCCCGGCAGAAGACGCCCAACGAGATCGCGCTGAACATCCTGCTGGCCTCGCTGACGGTCGTCTTCCTCCTCGCGGTGGCCACGCTGCCGCCGTTCGCGGACTACGCGGGCACCCACCTCACCCTGGTCGTGCTGGTGGCGCTGCTGGTCTGTCTGATCCCGACCACGATCGGCGCGCTGCTCTCCGCGATCGGCATCGCCGGCATGGACCGCCTGGTGCAGCGCAACGTGCTGGCCATGTCCGGCAGGGCGGTCGAGGCCGCCGGTGACGTCTCCACGCTGCTGCTCGACAAGACCGGCACCATCACGCTCGGCAACCGCCAGGCGGCCGAGTTCGTGCCCGTCGGGGGTACGGGCGAGGCCGAACTGGCCGATGCCGCGCAGCTGTCGTCGCTGGCCGACGAGACCCCCGAGGGCCGCTCGGTCGTGGTCCTGGCGAAGG
Organism: Streptomyces sp. CWNU-52B; assembly: GCF_047444975.1. Lineage (NCBI taxonomy): Bacteria > Bacillati > Actinomycetota > Actinomycetes > Kitasatosporales > Streptomycetaceae > Streptomyces > Streptomyces sp. CWNU-52B. Next base: position 341,592 of record NZ_JBLFJV010000011.1, read on the forward strand.
AGCGGTACGGGCTGCGCGAACGCGCCCGGGGCGAACTCGCGAACGCCGAGTGGATCACCTTCACCGCCCAGACCCGGATGTCGGGGGTGGACGTCGACGGACGCAGGATCCGCAAGGGCGCGGCCGGTTCGGTTCTCGGCTGGGTGAAGGAGCGCGGCGGCGTGGTCGCCGAGGACGCCGCCACCGTGAGTGACCGGATGGCCCAGGCGGGCGGTACCCCGCTGCTCGTGGCGGTCGAGGACACCGAAGGCGCCCGGGTGCTGGGCGTCGTCCACCTCAAGGACGTCGTCAAGGACGGTATGCGCGAGCGGTTCGACGAACTGCGCCGGATGGGCATCAGGACCGTCATGATCACCGGTGACAACCCGCTGACGGCCAAGGCCATCGCCGAGGAGGCGGGCGTCGACGACTTCCTCGCGGAGGCCACCCCCGAGGACAAGATGGCGCTCATCAAGCGTGAGCAGGCGGGTGGCAAGCTCGTCGCGATGACCGGCGACGGTACGAACGACGCGCCGGCGCTGGCCCAGGCGGACGTGGGCGTGGCCATGAACACCGGGACCTCGGCCGCCAAGGAGGCCGGGAACATGGTCGACCTGGACTCCAACCCGACCAAGCTCATCGAGATCGTCGAGATCGGCAAGCAACTCCTCATCACCCGGGGCGCGTTGACGACCTTCTCGATCGCCAACGACGTCGCGAAGTACTTCGCGATCATCCCGGCGCTGTTCGCGGCGGTGTACCCGGGCCTGGACAAGCTCAACATCATGCGGCTGTCCTCGCCCGACTCGGCCATCCTGTCCGCGGTCGTCTTCAACGCGCTGATCATCATCGCGCTGGTGCCGCTCGCCCTGCGGGGGGTGCGGTACCGGCCGCTGAGCGCGGACCGGCTGCTGCGGCGCAACCTCGGTGTCTACGGACTGGGCGGCCTGATAGCGCCGTTCATCGGCATCAAGGCCATCGACCTGCTCATCTCCCTCCTCCCCGGCCTGTGACTCCCCGCGTCCGCGGCTTCCTGAAAGCGTGCTGATCGTCATGAACAACTCGGTCACGAACACCGCCCGGCTGCTGGCGGCGGGTCTGCGTGCGCTGCTCGTCCTCACCGTGGTCTGCGGAGTGATCTACCCGCTGGCGGTGACGGGCGCCGCCCAGGCGCTCTTCCACTCCGAGGCGAACGGCTCGGAGATCTCGTCGGGCGGCAAGGTCGTCGGCTCGTCGCTCATCGGCCAGCAGGGCTACGGGCTCGACTGGTTCCAGCCCAGGCCGGCGAACGGCCTGGGGGAGAACTCGGTCAACACCCGGTACGAGCTGATCCTCTCGGGCGCCACCAACCGCTCCGGGGACAACGCCGAACTGATCGCCTGGGTGAAGGAGGCGAAGGCCCGGGTCGTCAAGGACAACTCGACGGCCGGCTACACGGTCCGGCCGTCCCAGGTCCCCGCCGACGCGGTCACGTCCTCCGGATCGGGCCTGGACCCGGACATCTCCCCGGCGTACGCCGCTCTCCAGGTGCACCGGGTCGCCGAGCGGAACGACCTGCCCGTGGCGCGGGTCCAGCAGCTCGTGGACCGGCACACCGAAGGCCGCACTCTCGGATTCATCGGCGAGCCCCGGGTGAACGTCCTCGAACTCAACGCCGCGCTCCGGGAGTTGACCAAGAACTGAAGGCGGGGCGCTGGAGGTTCGGGGGTGAAGACCCGGCGCGCCGAAGACCGCCTCCTGCAGACCGCCTTTTGAATACCGGGTGCTGAGGCCGGTGTGCGACCGCGGGCTCCCGCTACGCGAAGATGCCCGCGGTCGCGACCTCCACGCGCCTGCGTGCGGTCCGCCGGTCGTCCCGGAACCGGTCGACCCCCCAGGACAGCGCCGTGATCAGCTCGAACACCTCGTCGGCGGTGACACCGTCGAGCGCGTCGCCCGAGGACTTCGCCCGGTCCAGGAGGACGCCTGTCCGTGTCAGCAGCGGGTTCCGTACGGCGTTCATGGACGACTCGGGGTCGTCACGGGCGAGGTCGATGCAGTGCGGCAGGTCGTGCCAGATGCGCAGCTCCCAGGTCAGCCGCACCAGCCACTCCGAGAGGGCCTCACGCGGGGCCAGGTCGCGGGACAGCTCGTCCGCCTCGGCCAGCGCGACGTCGATGCTGGTCTCCATGACCGCGGCCAGCAGGTCGTCGCGGGTCGGGAAGTTGCGGTAGAGCGTGGCGTTTCCCACCCCCGCGCGCAGGGCGATGCCGTCGAGCGAGGCGAGTACGCCGTCCGTCTCGAAGGTCTCGCGCGCCGCTCTAAGGATCGCGTCGCGGTTCCGCCGCGCGTCGGCACGCAGCGGACGCGGTTCCTTCGCGGCGGCACCTCGGGCAGCCCCCTGGGCAGCGGTCATGACCGTCCCTCCTTGACTAAGCGGGGAGAGTCCCCACATACTCATTCGGGGATCATCCCCACTTAGTCGAGGAGTATAGATGAATCAGTCACTCGCCGGCCGGACCGTGCTCGTGACGGGTGCGAACGGCGGGCTCGGGGAGCAGTTCGTGCTGCAGGCGCTCGAACGGGGCGCGGGCCGGGTCTACGCCGCCGCACGCACGCCGAAGCGCTGGGACGACGAGCGGGTCGAGCCCCTGTCCCTGGACATCACGGACCCCGGTGACGCCGTCCGCGCCGTCGCGGCCGCACCCGACGTCGACCTGTTGGTCAACAACGCGGGTATCGCACCCGCCGGGGATCTCGTCTCGGGGGACGAGGACGAGATCCGCCGGATCTTCGAGACGAACTTCTTCGGGACGCTCCGCGTCGCGAACGCCTTCGCCCCGGTGCTGGCCGCGGGCGGCGGCGGGACGCTCCTGAACATCCTGTCCTCGGCGGCCTGGGTGAACGTGCCGACCGGTTACGCGGCGTCGAAGGCCGCGATGTGGTCGGCGACCAACGCGCTGCGGGCGCTCCTGCAGGGGCAGGGCACTCAGGTGATCGGCCTCCTCGTCGGCATGGTCGACACCCCGATGACGGCGAGCCTGGACGTTCCGAAGGTCAGCGCCGCGAGCGTCGTCGCGCAGGCCTACGACGGGGTCGCGGACGGCTCGATCGAGGTGCTGGCCGACGAGTCGACGCGCGATCTGAAGTCCCGGCTGAGCGACAGCGCCGAGGAGCTCTACCCCTGGCTCGACAAGCAGCTCGAACCGTTCATGGCCGCGTTCCGGTCCTGACGCCGTCCCCCTGTCGCCCGTCGAGCGTGACCTCCTGGCCGGCCGCTGGTCAGCGGCCTGCGCGGGCCGTTGTCAGTGGCCCGCGCTAGTGTGCCAAGCGTCTGTTCGTTTGGTCCGATCTGGGAGGTTTTCATGGCTACCCGCCTCAATCCCTACATCAGCTTCGACGGGGACGCCCGACCGGCGATGGAGTTCTACAAGGAGGTCTTCGGCGGCACGCTCGCGCTCAACACCTTCGGTGAGTCCGGAGCGCCGAGCGGCCCGGCCGCCGACAAGATCATGCACGGCATGCTGGAGACCCCGAGCGGCTTCACCCTGATGGGCGCCGACACCCCACCAGGCATGGAGTACGCGAAGGGCGGCAACTTCTCGGTGAGCCTGAGCGGCGACGACGAAGCCGAACTGCGCGGCTACTGGGAGAAGCTGTCGGCGGGCGGCACCGTCGCCGTCCCGCTGGAGAAACAGATGTGGGGCGACGTCTTCGGCATGTGTACGGACCGGTTCGGCATCCCCTGGATGGTCAACATCGGCCAGGCGCAGGGCTGAGGGCGCCTCTCGACGCCCTGGAGCCGAGCCGGCGGGTACGGGGGAGGGCGGCCCCGTCGGGCCGCCCTCCGCCGCGGCGGGCACCTGCGGACGGAACCGACGGAGACCGGTGGCACACTGACCCGGTCACCGAAGGAGCCCAGCCAGTGCCCATGATCCGCAACCTGAGCAGAGCGGTTCGCCGCGCCCACCGCCGCCCGGTGGACCTCAGCCACCCCGCCCGCTCCCCGCTCGGCAGCGCGGTGGAGAACTGCGTCGTCTACCACGGGGGCGGCCGGCAGCCCGGCGACTGGGCACCGGACGCGGCGATCGGCCGGACCCGCGAAGGCGGCCGGGACGGCTTCGTGTGGATCGGGCTCCACGAGCCCACCGAGGACGAGTTCGCAGACCTCGCCAAGCTGTTCGGCCTGCATCCGCTCGCCGTCGAGGACGCGGTCCACGCCCACCAGCGACCGAAGGTCGAGCGGTACGACGACACCCTGTTCGCCGTCTTCAAGACCGTCAGGTACGTCGAGCACGAGCAGCTCACCGCGACCAGCGAGGTCGTGGACACCGGCGAACTGATGGTCTTCGTCGGCCGGGACTTCGTGATCACCATCCGGCACGGCGGCCACGGCTCCCTCGGTCCGCTCCGCGAGGCACTGGAGCGGCTGCCCGACCAGTTGCGCAAGGGGCCCTCGGCGGTCCTGCACGCCATCGCGGACCAGGTGGTCGACGACTACCTCCGCGTCACGGACGCCGTGCAGAACGACATAGAGGCCGTGGAGACCGCGGTCTTCGCCGAGCGCACCGCCCGCGGCGACGCGGGCCAGATCTACCAGCTCAAGCGCGAACTCCTCGAACTGAAACGGGCCGTGGTCCCGCTGCACCGGCCCCTGCAGATCCTCGCCCATGAACCGCCGGCCGCCGTCTCCCCGGAGATACAGCCGTACTTCCGTGACGTGGCCGACCATCTGGCCCGCGCCACCGAGCAGATCAACGCCTTCGACGGCCTGCTCGACTCGATCCTCCAGGCCCACGTGGCCCAGGTGACGGTCGCCCAGAACGAGGACATGCGCAAGATCACGGCCTGGGCCGCCATCGTGGCCGTACCCACCATGGTCTGCGGCATCTACGGAATGAACTTCGACCACATGCCGGAACTGCACTGGAGGTACGGCTATCCCCTCGCCCTCGGGGTCATCGCCACCCTCTGCCTCGTCATCCACCGGGGGTTCCGCCGCAACGGCTGGCTGTGACGCCGGTCCGGCCGAGCCCTGCCGCGCGGCGCGGTCAGAGGTCCGCCTCGTCGAGCACACCGTCCGGGGCGTCGCCCAGCGCGAGCCGTATCGCCTCCTCCGGACTCAGCCCCCGGCCCTCGCTCACCGCCTCGGCGAATCCGGCGGTGCCGAGGGCCGAGCGCAGCCGGCGTGCGTACTCCCTGCGGAAGACGGTCGTCTCGATGTCGGCGAGCTGGGGGAGCCCGGCCGCGTGCCAGAGGCGCGTGCCCACGCCCAGCAGCCGGGCCGCGCGTTCGGGCTCGCCACCGGCGGCCTCCGCGACGATCAGGAGATCGGCGACGGCCGCCGCGCCGAAACGGTCGTGGACACGCCACTTGGCCGCCAGAGCCGCGCGCGCGGACGGCAGCGCGTCCAACGGCCGCCCGAGCCCGATCCCGGCGAGAGCGACGAAGAATTCACCCCAGGCCCGCATCCACAGCTCCCCGCGCTTCGCACAGGCGGCCCGCAGCCGCTCCGCGACCACCGCGCACCGCTCGAACGCGCCCTGACCGGCCAGGAGATACGCCTGCACGGCCAACGTCAGCAGCTGGAAGAACTCCGCGCCGCCCCCGCCCCCGGGCCCCTGGGTACTGCTGCCGTACAGCAGGGCGGAGCGCGCCGACTCACCGCGCACCGCGAGGCTCGCGCCGGTCAACGGCAGCGCGGGGACCGGGAGATGACGCTCCTGCGCCAGCCACACGTACGCCGCGCTCACGGACTCGGCGGCGTCCACGTCGTCCGGCACGACGGTGACCAGCCGGTGCGCCCAGGTCGCCAGGTCGTACCCGGGGACCTGCTCGGGCGCCCGGCGCAGGGCCCGCTCCAGATAGCCGCGCCCCTCGTCGGCGAACCCGCACGCGAACCAGAAGTACCAGAGCGTGCCCGTGAGTTCGAGCGCCGTCTCGTGTTCGAGCGCCGCCAGGCTCTCCTCCACCGCGACCCGCAGATTGGGATGCTCCACACTCAGCCGCTCGGCCCACATCCGCTGGCCGGGACCCAGCCACTCTGCCTCCCCCTGGCGGGCGACCCAGCGGAAGTAGTCGAGGTGACGGGCGCGTACGGCGTCCTGTTCACCGAGGCCCTCCAGCCAGTCGGCGCCGAAGGTACGGACGGTGTCCAGCATGCGGTAGCGCGCGGCCACCCCCTGGTTCTCGCGTGTGACGATCGACTTCTCGGTGAGTGAGGCGAGCAGCGCCAGGATCACCTCGGCGTCCAGCGGGCCGCCGTGGCACACGAATTCGGCGGCCTCCACGTCCCAGCCCCCCGCGAACACCGACAGCCTGGCCCACAACAGCCGCTCCAGCGGAGTGCACAGCTCATGGCTCCAGCCGATCGCCGTACGCAGCGTCTGATGCCGGGCGAGCCGGGGGCGGGCGGCGGAGACGAGCAGGTCGAAGCGGGAGTCCAGGCCCCGCAGCAGACGGTCGAGGGGGAAGCCGCGCAGCCGGACCGCGGCCAGCTCCAGGGCGAGCGGGATCCCGTCGAGCCGCGCGCAGACCGCCGCCACCTCGGCCCGGTTGGCGTCGGTCAGGGCGAACGACGGCACGGCCGCCGCGGCGCGGGCCGCGAACAGGGCCACCGCGTCGGCGTGTTCACCGAGCGGCAGCGGAGTCACCGACAACAGGTGCTCCCCTGGCACGCCCAGCGGTTGACGGCTGGTCGCCAGGACCCGTAACTCCGGTACGTGTGCCAGGAGTTCCTGTACGACCCGGCCGCACTCGTCGAGCACGTGCTCGCAGGTGTCCAGGACGAGCAGCAGCGGCCCGTCGTCGAGGTGCTCGCTGACCGCCACCAGCAGCGGGCGGAGCGTCTGTTCGGTCAGCCGGGTGGCCTCGGCCACGGCGTTCGTGAGGAGGTCCGGGTTCTGCAGGTCGGAGAGTTCCACCAGCCAGGCTCCGCCGGGGAACGCCGGCTGGGCGAGCTGCGCGGCCCGCAGTGCCAGCCGGGACTTGCCGACCCCGCCGGGACCGGTGAGGGTCAGCAGCCGAGCCGATTCCAGCAGGGCGGACATCCGGGCGAGTTCGGACGTGCGGCCGACGAACGTATTGGACTCGGAGGGCAGATTGCCCCTTCTCCTGTTGCGTACCGAGGCGCACATCGCTCCTCCTCACCCAACCGCTGGCGGTCACCTTAACGCTCCGCGACGGCTGTGTCCGAGCCCCGGCGCCGTGACCGGCAATCGGGTCTTCGCCCTCACACCGTGGCCTCAACGGGCGTAGCGTGGAGGCGTTCCGGCACACCGAGCGGGAGATCTGGGAGGTGCGGGACATGGAAGTGGTGCGCGCGCTCAGAGCGGTCGGAGAGATGCGCGCAGGCGACCATCTGCTCCTCGGCTACGACGCGGACGAGGAGCGCGAGACCGTGGTCGCCGCGTTCCTCCTCGACGGACTCGCCAGCGGTCACCGGGGGCTCGTGCTGGGCCCGGCCGACCTGCCGGCCGAACTCGCCCTCACCTTCCTGGAGTCCCGCGGCTGTGCCGTCGACGACGAACTGGCCGCCGGACGGCTGACGGTGGACCCGCTCCTCGCGACCCCCGAAGGGCTGTGGGACCTCGACGAGACGATCCGCCGCGAGACGCGCCGCGCGGTCGGTGACGGCTATCTCGGCCTGCGCGTCAGCATGGAGATCGTGCGTGGACAGGCGGGCAAGGGACTCAAGACGCTGCACGACAGCGAACTCCTCCTGGAACCCGTCTTCGCGTCCCTGCCGGTCCTCGGCATCTGCCAGTACGACCGCCGGGTCTTCGACGACTTCGAACTGGCACCGCTCGACGGGCTGCACCACGGCCGGGTCGCCGCCGACCTCGTGTGGCGCGACGAACTGCTCTCCATCACCCGTACCTTCGCGCCGCCGGGCCTGGCGCTCTCCGGGGAGGTGGACGACACGAACGTGACCGCCCTGGCGCGCGCCCTGCAGGCCGAGACGGCCCGGGTGCGGGCCAGGCCGGTCAACGGCACGAGTACCCGGCTCGATCTGCGGAACCTGGCGTTCATCGACGTCGGCGCGCTGCGTCTGCTGGTGTTCTCGGCGCTCGCCCTGCACACCAGTGGCGACACGCTCGTCCTGTACGGGGTCGCGCCGCACATCCAGCGGCTGATGCGCGTCACCGGCTGGGACCGGATACCGGGGCTGCGGCTCCACAAGGGGGATGTGAGAGAGGGGGCGATCCCATGACCCGTACGGGGTTCGTCCACCAGGCGCTGTGCTACGCGTCGGACGAGGAGTTCCTCGACGGCGCGCTCCTCTTCGCCCTCGACGGACTGGACGCCGACGACAGCGTCCTCGCCGTCCTCGCGCCCCGGAACATCGGCCTGCTCGGCCGGGCGCTCGGCCACCGCTGCGACGACGTCGAGTTCGGCGACGCCGCCGACTGGTACGGCTGCCCGTCCCGCACCCTGGGCCGCTACAGCGCCTACTGCGCCGACCACGACACGGACGGGGCCGGCCGCCCTTCCCGGGTACGGATCATCGGCGAGCCCGGCTGGCCGGACCGCACGGAGTTCGAGACCCGTGAGTGGATGCGCTACGAATCCCTGCTCAACGTGGCCTTCGCGGGCACCGGACACCGGATCCTCTGCCCGTACGACACCCGCGCACTGCCGCCGGAAGTGGCCCGTTCCGTGCCCCGTACACATCCCGAACTCGCCCTGAGCGCGGGGGAGTCGACGGCCAGCGGACACTACGCGGATCCCGCCGACTTCTACGCCGAGTGCGACGCTGCGCGGCCGAGCGGGCTGCCCGACGGGCGCGACGACATCCCCTTCGGCCGCGGCAGGTCGGCGCATGTGCGGCGTGCCCTGCACCGGTACGCCCTCGACCTGGGAATGTCCGAGCAGCGGTTGCACGACATGGTGGCCGCGGTGCACGAGGTGGTGGCCAACTCCGTGCGCCACGGGGGCGGCCGGGGTGTCCTGCGGCTGCGTACCGACTTCGAGTACGTGATCTGCGAGGTCGCGGACGTCGGCACGCGGGCGTCGACGGCGCCGCCGCAGTTCCCGGGGCACCTGCCGCCGGACCGACGGGCCGTGAGCGGCCACGGGATGTGGGTGGTGCGTCAGTTGAGCGATCTGCTCACGGAGACACTGGACCCGGCGGGCTCGGTGGTGCGCCTGTACTTCAAGAGGTCCGCCGCCGTGTGACCCGTCGTGTGACCTGTGGGTGATCTGCTGTGCACGCCGCGTACGGCCCGTTCCAGGGGTGCGCCGCGCGTGCGGTCAGGAGGCCGGCTCCGACGGCAGTGTCGCCAGTCCGGCGCGCAGGAAGGCCATCGCCGTGTCGATGCTGCCTTCGTCGGGCCGGTAGCACACCTCGCTGATCACGGCGGCAGCGGCGGCCGCCGCCATGCGCGGCCCGAAGTCGTCCGGGGAACCGCCCCGTTCCTCGGCGAGGATCTTCGCACCGTACTGGATGACCTCCGCCACGCGCGCCCCGGCGACCCCGGCCAACTGCGGGTTCAGCTCCAGCACGCGGTCGGCGAGCTCGTCCAGATCGCTGCGCTGGGTGTTCTCCTCGCGCAGCCAGCGCTCCAGCGCGTCCAGGATCGTCACCCCCTCCTCCCGCTCGTGCACAGCGGTCCTGAGCCGGTCCGTGACGGAGTCGAACTCCGACATCGCCAGCTCCAGCTTGGACGGGAAGTACAGAGTGACCGTGCGGGGGGAGACCTCCGCCGCCGCGGCGATGTCGGCGATCGTCGTCGTCTCGAACCCGCGGTCGGCGAACAGCTCGTAGGCCGCCCGGACGATCGCATCCCGGCGACGCGCCTTGCTGCGTTCCCGTAGGCCGTCACTCGTCATGAGCACACTTTACCAGGCGTGGTTAATTTACATCCGACTGCAAAAATGCTTTAGGGTGTAGAGATGTCGCGGTCCGGACGGGGCCCGCGGGGAGAAGGAGGAAGTCGGCATGGCGTCACGCCTGTACACCTTGGGACGTTGGGCGGTGCACCGGCGTGGCAGGGTGCTGGCCGTCTGGCTGCTGCTGCTCGCCGTGGTCGGCGGACTCGGCATCACCCTGCACGGCAAGGCGAGCACCGAGTTCTCGGTGCCGGGCATCGAGTCGCAGCAGGCCCAGGACCTGCTGGAGGAGAAGTTCCCGGCCGCCGCGGGCGGGGTGGCCCGGATCGTGTTCGCCGCCCCCGAGGGCGACACGCTCACCGGGTCCGGCGCCGAGCCGGCTCTCGCCGCGAGCCTGAAGAAGGCCGCCACGGTCCCCGGAGTGGTGAGCGTCTCCGACCCCGCCAAGACCGGGACGGTCTCGCGGACCGGGCGCATCGGCTACGCGGACGTACGGTTCCGTCAGTCCGCCGACAACGTGCCCGAGACGTCCAAGGACGCCCTGTCGGACGCGATGGAGCAGGCCCGGGACGCCGGTCTCGAGGTCGAGTTCGGCGGCTCGGCGATGCAGCCGAAGACCGAGGTCGGCGGACCGGCGGAGATCGTCGGTGTGGTGATCGCCTTCGCCGTCCTGGCCCTCGCCCTGGGCTCCCTGGTCGCGGCCGGGCTGCCGCTGCTGACCGCGGTCGTGGGGGTCGCGATCGGTGTGCTGGGCGTCCAGTTCGTCTCCCGCTTCATCGACATGACCAGCACCGCCACCGTCCTCGCCCTCATGATCGGCCTGGCGGTGGGCATCGACTACGCCCTGTTCATCCTCTCCCGCCACCGCGAGCAACTCGCCGATCCCGACACGGACGTCGAGGACTCGATCGCACGGGCCGTCGCCACCGCGGGCAGCGCCGTCGTCTTCGCCGGAGCGACCGTGATCATCGCGCTGGCCGCGCTGGCGGTCACCGGCATCCCGTTCCTCACGATCATGGGCCTGGCGGCCGCCGTGACCGTCCTGCTCGCCGTGCTCATCGCCATCACCCTGGTCCCCGCGGTGCTGGGACTGTTCGGTGAGCGGCTGCGCCCGCGTGCCCGCCGTCCCGAGCGCGCTCCCGGCTCCTGGGCCCTGGGCTGGGCCCGGGTGGTCACCGGCAAGCCGCTGATCGTTCTGCTGGTGGGCGTGGTCGGCCTGCTCGCGCTCGCCCTGCCCGCCCGCGACCTGCGTCTGGGACTGCCCGGTTACGCCTCGCAGCCCGCCGACAGCACCCAGCACAAGGGCTACGACCTGCTGAGCGAAGGCTTCGGAGTCGGCTTCAACGCGACCGTCACCGCCGTCGTCGACACCACCGGGATCCCGGCGGCCGAGCGCACCGACACCCTGACCACGCTGCGTACGACCCTGGCGCGTGACCCCGGGGTGGCCGCGGTCGCCCCGCCCGTCACCAACCCGGGCGCCGACCTCGCGATCGTCGCGGTCGTCCCGCGAACCGGCCCGGACGCCGAGGCCACCACCGACCTGGTGCACCGCCTGCGGGACACCGCGCCCGCTGTCGACAAGGCAGGCGGCACCCTCTACATCGCCGGCGCCACCGCCGCGGCCATCGACGTCGCGGGCAAACTGTCCGACGCCCTGCCGCTGTTCATCGCGATCATCGTGATCCTCGCGCTGATCCTGCTGACCGTCGCCTTCCGGTCCCTGCTGGTCCCGGTCAAGGCCGCCCTCGGCTTCCTCCTGTCGGTCGCCGCGTCCCTCGGCGCCACCGTGTGGGTCTTCCAGAACGGCCACCTCAACGGCCTCCTGGACATCCCGTCCGCCGGACCCGTCACCAGCTTCCTCCCGGTCCTCGTCATCGGAGTTCTCTTCGGGCTGGCCATGGACTACGAGGTCTTCCTCGTCAGCCGCATGCGCGAGCACTACGAGCAGACGGGTGACGCGGCCGAGGCCATCGTCCACGGGGTGGCCCGCAGCGGCCGGGTGGTCAGCGCCGCCGCGCTGATCATGGTCGCGGTCTTCGGCGGGTTCGTCTTCAACCACGACCCCATCATCAAGTCCATCGGCTTCGCGCTGTCCTTCGGCGTCTTCGTGGACGCGTTCGTGGTCCGTATGACCCTCGTCCCGGCAGCCATGGCCCTGATCGGCCGCCGTGCCTGGGGGCTGCCCGGGTGGCTCGACCGCGTCACGCCCGATGTGGACATCGAGGGCGCCAAGCTTCCGGGAAGCGTCCCGGCCGCACAGGACGCCCAGGGTGGCCGGGACGGCGGGGACGGCCGGGACGGCGGGGACGGCCGGGACGAGCAGCGCGAAGCGGTCGGCGTGCACGGCTCCCGCTGACCGGAAGGCGCGCCCGGGTGCCGCGGTCCCCGCACGACAGGGATCGCGGCACGCGGGGAGCTACGCGTCGCGGGGCCCGTCGACCGCCGGAAGTGTGAACTCGTAGACCAGCGCGTCCTGTTCGGCGTTCACCAGCAGATCGGTGATCTCCAGGGGACGGGCGTACTGGTCGTGCACGCGCCGGGTCACCCGCACCGAGGCCGCCGCCTTGCCCGGTCCGGTGATGGAGTCGCGGTGGTGCAGGGTCAGCCCCGCCCGGCGCATCCAGTCGTACACCCGCCGCAGCTGTGCCGACGACGTACCGTCGGCGCGGTCGCGGTAGCGGGCCAGTTCCGCCACCTCGGCGAGGGCGACGGCCGAGAACGACGTCACGGCCGTCCGCCGGCCGTGCCCGCCGGGTGCGGCGGACTCGTACCGATGGACCAACGTCGGCCGCCGCGGCGCGAGTCCGAGCGCCGTCGCGTGCTCCGGCGGAGGTGTCTCCCAGGTCACGGTGGCGCGGTCGAGGGCGCGGGATCGGGCGGCGTGCGCGCCGAGCGGAAAGCAGAGTGACGGGAACTGCCCGACCGGCAGGCCGGGTGCCTTCGCATGGGTGCCGCGCCGGTCGGTGGCGACCAGGCCGTTGCGGCGCAGGACGCCGAGTGCCTGCCGTACCGTCTCCCGGCTCGCTCCGAAGCGCGCGGCCAACTGCCGTTCGCCCGGCAGCCGTTCACCGGGCGGGATGGTCCCGTCGCGGATCGCCGCGAGCAACTCCGAGGCGATCCGCGCGTACAGAGGTTCGAGGTCGGGCGGTGTGGTGCTGCGGGCCATGTCCGTGCTCCCCTTGTGACGAGACGTAGCCGTGCGGGCCGTGGTGGGTCCGCGCCCCGGAGCCCTGGTCATGGGCCCGGCGGGCGCGGTCCTTCTGTGCGGGACCATCTCTAGCATTGGTCTAAACCATGCTGGAAGTGGGTCTCGGCGGGTCGGCCGATTTCAGGCCGAATACAGTCCGTGAACCCACCCACGACGGAACGCCCGGACACCGCACCCGGCGCCCCTGGACCCCGCCCCGCGACCACCTCGCCGGAGCGTCAGCAGTACGCGGGCAGCCAGGCCAGCTTGACCGCTTCCTGGTACGGGCCGCCGCCCTCGTGGTCGTTGAAGTCGTACACCTCGATGGCCTTGTCGTCGTGCTGCCACGCGTTGAAGGCCGCGAAGACCGTCGACGGGGGACAGGTCTGGTCCTCCAGGGCCGCGGAGAACAGGGCCGGTGCCCGCCCGCGCGCCGCGAAGTGCACCCCGTCGAAGTACGACAGCGTGCGCAGCACCTCCTCGGTGCGCCCGCGGCGCGTCTTGAGGTAGTTGCCGATCTCCCGGTACGGATCGCGGTCCGTGAGTCGCGTGGCGCGCGGATAGTCACAGAGGAACGGCACGTCGGGGGCGACCGCCACGAGATCCGGCACCAGGCCGCCCACCGCGATCGAGATGCCGCCGCCCTGGCTGGTGCCCACCACCGCGGTGCGCGAGGCGTCGACGAGCGGATGGGAGCGGGCGGCCTCCACGGCCCGCACGCCGTCGGTGAACACCCGTCGGTAGTAGTAGTTCTCCGGGGCGTCGATGCCGCGCGTCATGAACCCGGGGTACGCGGGCACGCTGCCCACCGGGTCGGGGGTGTCACCGCCGCCGCCCCACGCGCCGCCCTGGCCCCGGGTGTCCATCACGAAGTGCGCGTAACCGGCCGAGGCCCACAGCAGGTGCGTATGCGAGAGGCCGCGTCCGCCGCCGTAGCCGATGAACTCCACGACCGCGGGCAGCGGCGCGTCGGCCCCGGCGGGGAGGGTCAGCCAGCCCCGCACCGGGTGACCGCCGAACCCGGCGTACGTGACGTCGTACACCGTGACGTTCCGCAGGTGCGCCTTGACCTGCTCGAAGCGGGCGCCCAGGCCGTGCTCGCGCGCCTCCCGCAGCGTCTTGTCCCAGAAGGCGTCGAAGTCCTCGGGCTCGACGGACGCGCTGCGGTAGTCCCGGAGCTGATCGAGAGGAAGGTCGAACAAGGCCATGGAAGACCGCCTTTGCTACGAATGAGGGTGCGGGCGATCACACCGTACGGGTGCGGTCCGAAGGCCGCCAGATCATGCCCGGTGCCGGGCCCATTCGGGTCCCGTACGGGCCCACTCCCGCTCCCACTCGGCCATCCGGCGCCGGGTGGCGGCCCGCCGCACCAGGGCGTGCGCGGCCAGGACGCCGGCCACGGCCAGCCCGGCACCGCAGGCGCCCACCGCCAGCGTGTGCTGCCAGACCACGGTGCGACTCGTCGGGGCGGGGACGATCCTGTCGCGGTCGTCCAGCCAGACGTACCTGTGGTCGCCGACCCTGGTGGCGGCGGACACCCGGGTCTCACCCGTGTGGGCACGCTCCCCGGGCCCGGTCCAGCGGACGGTCACGCGCTGGACCGGCCGCCGGTCGCTTCCGGTGGCGGGGGCGGCGGTGGGTGTGCCCTCGACGATCTCGGCGAGCACCCGGTGGCGCTCGGTCCGCTGCTCCGCCGCCGTGGCCCGCGCCCCTTCGTAGGCCCACCGTCCCAGGGCGAGTCCGGCCAGCGGCGCGCCGGCCCACAGCGCGACGGTGACGACCAGCACGGTCCACGCCTCCAGCACGTCCGAGCGGCGGCACAGCGGATTGTGCCGCTGCCGCCGCCCGGCCACCCGGGTCCGCTTCTCCCGCGTGCTCATGTCCCGTCTCCTCAGCACTCGCGACCGTCACTCAGGACGTACGACCGATCCTCGGTGCTCGGGGCCGTTCGCGCCGCCCCGGGCGACCGACGCTGATCGCCCCGGCCCTTCCGTGCCACGTCCTGACCGCCTGTACGTCTCTTCACCGCTGTATGTCGGCTGTATGTCGTCCATGTGCCCACAAGACGTCGAACGGACCCCTCCAGGGGCCGATTTGCCACTCCCGCCGACGGGACTTCGGTGAGAACGTCACGACACCGCCTCACACGGACGGTCCAACCCTGGGCCTTTTCACGACTGATCGGCGCCCCGTGTGGAACCCGCGTGCCACCGCTTCGGAACAACCGCTTCGGAACGTCGGAAGCTTCGGAACATCGGAACAGGAGTCCCTCACCATGGCCGAGGACCGCATGGCAGCGCTCGACGCGCACTGGCGTGCCGCGAACTACCTGGCCGTCGGTCAGATCTACCTGCTCGGCAACCCGCTGCTGGCCGAGCCCCTGAAACCCGAGCACATCAAGCCACGGCTGCTCGGGCACTGGGGCACCTCGCCCGGCCTCAACCTGGTGCACACGCATCTCAACCGTGTCATCGCCGAGCGGGACCTCGACGCGATCTGCGTATGGGGGCCCGGCCACGGCGGCCCCGCCGTCCTCGCGAACTCCTGGCTGGAGGGCAGCTACACACAGACGTACCCGGACATCACCCGGGACGCCGCGGGCATGGAGCGGCTCTTCCGGCAGTTCTCCTTCCCCGGCGGAGTCCCCAGCCATGTCGCCCCCGAGACCCCGGGCTCCCTCCACGAGGGCGGTGAGCTCGGCTACTCGCTCGCCCACGCGTACGGCGCGGCCTTCGACAACCCGGACCTGCTGGTCACCTGTGTGATCGGGGACGGCGAGGCCGAGACGGGACCCCTCGCCGGGTCCTGGCACGCCAACAAGTTCCTCGACCCGGTGCACGACGGCGCCGTCCTGCCCGTCCTGCACCTCAACGGCTACAAGATCGCCAACCCCACCGTGCTCGCCCGGCTGCCGCGCGCCGAACTCGACGAACTCCTGCGGGGCTACGGCCACGACCCCCTCTACGTGTCGGGGGACGACCCGCGCCGTGTGCACCGGGACCTGGCCGAGGCGCTGGACCAGGCGCTGGACCGCATCGCGGCCATCCAGCAGGAGGCCCGCACCGGCGGGAAGGGACAAGGCGGAAGGACGCAGCGGGGCAAGGGACGGGGCGGGAAGGGGCGGGGCGGGAAGGGCGAGCGCCCCCGCTGGCCCGTGATCGTCCTGCGGACGCCGAAGGGCTGGACCGGTCCCGCCGAGGTCGACGGCGAGCCGGTCGAGGGAACGTGGCGCGCCCACCAGGTCCCGCTGGCCGGCGTCCGCGAGAACCCCGAGCACCTGCGGCAGCTGGAGACCTGGCTGCGCTCGTACCGGCCCGAGGAACTCTTCGACGCCGAGGGCCGGCCCACCGACCTCGTCCTCGACTGCGTTCCCGAGGGCTCCCGCCGCCTCGGCGCCAACCCGCACACCAACGGCGGTCTGCTGCTGCGGGCCCTGCCCATGCCGGACCTGGCGGACTTCGCCGTCCCCGTGGACAAGCCGGGCGCCGGCACGCACGAGCCCACCCGGGTCCTCGGCGGCATGCTCGCCCGGATCATGGCCGACACGGCCGAGCGGCGCGACTTCAGAGTCGTGGGCCCCGACGAGACCGAGTCGAACCGGCTGGGCGCGCTGTACGAGGCGACGGGCAAGGCCTGGCAGTCCGAGATCATCGAGACCGACGAGCACCTGGCCCGCGACGGCCGCGTACTGGAGGTGCTGTCCGAACACCTCTGCCAGGGCTGGCTGGAGGGCTATCTCCTCACCGGACGGCACGGCCTGTTCTCGTCGTACGAGGCGTTCGCGCACATCGTCGACTCGATGGTCAACCAGCACATCAAGTGGCTCAAGACGGCACGGGAGCTGCCGTGGCGCGCGCCCCTTGCCTCCCTCAACTACCTGCTGACCTCGCACGTGTGGCGGCAGGACCACAACGGCTTCTCGCACCAGGACCCGGGCTTCGTCGACCACGTCCTCAACAAGAGCCCGGAGGTCGTACGGGTCTACCTGCCGCCGGACGCCAACACCCTGCTGTCCGTGGCGGACCACGCGCTGCGCAGCCGCGACTACGTGAACGTGATCGTCGCCGGGAAGCAGCCCTGCTTCGACTGGCTGTCCCTGGACCAGGCCCGCGCCCACTGCGCCCGGGGCGCGGGAATCTGGGAGTGGGCGGGCACGGAGGACGGCACCCGCGAACCGGACGTGGTGCTGGCCTGCGCGGGCGACGTGCCCACCCAGGAAGTCCTCGCCGCGGCAGGGCTGTTGCGCACCCACCTGCCCGACCTGGCCGTGCGGGTCGTCAACGTCGTCGACATCGCCCGGCTGATGCCGCGGGGTGAACATCCGCACGGCATGGCCGACTTCGAGTACGACGCCCTCTTCACCGCGGACAAGCCGGTGATCTTCGCCTACCACGGCTATCCCTGGCTGATCCACCGGCTGGCCTACCGGCGCACCGGCCACGCCCACCTCCATGTGCGCGGCTACCGGGAGTCGGGGACCACGACGACCCCCTTCGACATGGTCGTGCGCAACGACCTGGACCGCTACCGCCTGGTCATGGACGTCATCGACCGGGTGCCGGGTCTCGCCGTGCGCGCCACCGCCGTACGCCAGCGGATGGCCGACGTACGCACCCGCCACGGGGCCTGGATCCGCGAACACGGCACCGATCTGCCCGAGGTCGCCGAGTGGACCTGGTCGGACTGACGGCGAGAAACGAGTGCGGGTGTGGGAGCGGGCGTGCTCAGCCGAAGCGTTCGATCCGGATACGGTCCACCGGCTGCCCCGCGTCCACCAGCAGCCGCGAGGCGTGCTCGGCGAACCCGTTCGAGCCGCACACGAAGGCCTCCCAGCCGTCCTCGGGCGAATCGGCCAGCAGCCGCTCCACCTGTGCCGCCGCCACCCGGCCCACGGGCACGCCCTCGGGGGCGGCGCGCGTGAACACCGCGGTGGTCTCGGCGCCGTACTCCGACGCGTAGATCAGGTCCTCGGGCCCGCGCGCCGAGACGAGCAGCCGCAGCGGCACCGTCAGGTTCCGCGCGCGGTGGTGGCGGACCATCGACATCAGCGGTACGACACCGGAACCCGCGCCGATGAGGAGGGCCGGCCGGTCACCGGGCCAGGCGAAGAAGCCGCTGAGGGGGCCGCGCAGCTCGACCTCGTCACCGGGCTTCGCGACCGTGTGGAACCAGCCGGACACCTCGCCGCCGTCGACGTGGTCGAGGGTGAGTTCGACGTGTCCGCGGTCGTCGGGGGGTGACGCGATCGAGTAGTGCCGCTGGGCCACATAGCCGTCCTCGGCGCGCAGCCGCAGCATCAGGTGCTGGCCGGGCAGATGGCCCTGCCACCCGGGCACGGCGAACCGGAAGGTCGCCGCCCGCGCGGTCTCCCGGCGGATCTCCGTGAGGGTGGCGGGCTGCCAGGCGGCCGCGACCTGGTCGCTCACCGAGATCCGGCCGGGCACGGCGAACCGCGTCGGCGGCGTCCAGGCGGCCGGGTCGCCGGCCGGGTCGTCGGCCGTCGGGAACGCGGGAGCCGTCGTGGGCGTGTCGGCCGCCGTGGAGAGGCGGGCCGTGGAGGTCTCAGTCACCGGAGTAACGCTGCTCTTCCCAGGGGTCGCCGCGGTGGTGGTAGCCGTTCTGCTCCCAGAAGCCCGGTTCGTCGTGGTCCAGCAGACGGACGCCCGCGATCCACTTGGCGCTCTTCCAGAAGTACAGATGCGGCACGAGCAGACGCGCCGGACCGCCGTGCTCGGCGGGCAGCGGCCCGTCCCCGTACTCCCACACGATCCAGGCCCGTCCGCCCGTCAGGTCCGCGAGCGGCAGGTTCGTGGTGTAACCGGTGTGCGACCAGGCGACCGCGTGGGTGGCCTCGGCGGCCGGGCGGGCGCGGTCGAGGAACGCGTCGAGCGACACACCGGCGAAGCGCACGCCGAACTTCGACCAGCTCGTCACACAGTGGATGTCGCCCTCGTACGCGGACGGCGGCAGCGCGTGCGCCTCGTCCCAGGTCCAGGTGCGAGGTTCGGCGACCAGCCCGTCGAGGGTGAACGTCCACTCCGAGGGAGCCAGCTCCGGTGTGACCTCGGCGGAGAGCACGGGCCAGTCGTCGCGGGCGTCGTACTGGCCGGGCGGCAGCCCGTCGTTGTGGACGCGCGGACGACCGGCGAAGCCTCGGGTGACGTTCATGCGAGCGGTGCCTCCAGGCCGGCCGGACGGCGACCCTTGATCGTGGTGTACCTCGTCCACGGTACCGGCCCCGGCGCCGGGCTCCGTCCCGGGATCATTGCCGCCGTATGAACACTCGACCGCCCCGGGAATAGCGGCACCGGAGATCTTCCTTGCCGATAGTGCCCACCCGCAGTGCCTCATCGGCAGTACCCACATCGGTGTGAAGGAGAGTGACGGAGCGATGCCCAAGGCGTACGTCTTCACCCAGTACGGCGGTCCGGAGACCGAGGCCCTCGTCGAGCAGGAGCGGCCGAGCCCCGGTCCCGGCCAGTTGCTGGTCGCCGTCCGGGCGGCGGGCGTCAACCCCGTCGACTGGAAGCAGCGCACCGGCTATCAGCGGCCCGGCCAGCAGCCGCGTGCGCTGCCCGCGGTCCTCGGCAACGAGGCCGCCGGTGTCGTCGAGGAGACCGGCGAGGGCGTCACGGGGTTCGAGGCCGGTGACGAGGTCTTCGGCAACCCCGTCTCCGGCGGATACGCCCAGTACGCCCTGTTCCCCGTCGCGATCACCGCGCACAAGCCCGCCGGTGTCTCCTTCACCGACGCGGCCACCCTGCCCGTCGCGGCGGCCACCGCCTACGACGGCGTACGTCAGCTGGCCCTGCCGGCCGGTGCGACCCTGCTGGTCACGGGGGCGGGCGGCGGTGTGGGCGTCGCGGTCGTCCAGATCGCCCGCGCCGAAGGACTGAACGTCATCGGGGTGGCGAGCGAGGGCAAGAAGGACCTGGTCGAGTCGCTCGGCGCCGTGCACGTGCCCTCCGGCCGGGACTACCCCGAGGGTGTCAGGGCCGTGGCGCCCGAGGGCGTGGACGCGGTGTACGACCTGGTCGGCGGTGCGGTCCTGGAGGCCGCGGCCGAGCTGGTGAAGGACCGCGCGAAGCTGATCACCGCGGGCGGCAAGGACATCGTGGAGGGCCTCGGTGGCTCACCCGTCGTACGGGCCCGTAACGCCGCGGTGCTCGACGAGGTGGTCCGGCTCGTCGCCGACGGCACACTCGACCCCTTGGTGACGCGGACCTTCCCCCTCGAACAGGCCGGTGCGGCGCTGCGTACCGTCGAGGAGGGACACGTCCGCGGCAAGGTCGTGATCGAGGTCACCGCATGAGCGCGACGCCCGACTTTCCTTCATCCCCTTCCGTGCCCGTGCCCGTGCCCGAGGCCACGCCCCACGTCCTGGACAACCCCGCACGGGCCTCGTTGCTGGGCCCGCACGCCCACTTCGCCGAACGCCGCGGCCGGCTGCTGCGCTACCCCGTCGACGTGTCGCCGTGGCTGGCCCTGCCCGACGAGCTCGACGCCGACGACTGGGCGGACGTGGCGGCGCTCGCGGGGCCGGGCCAGGAGATCGCGCTGGCCGGCTACCGCGGTGAGATCCCCGACGGCTGGGAGGTGACGTTCCACGTGGACGGGGTGCAGTTCGTGGACGACGGCCTGGCCGCCGCGCCGGATCCGGAGGCGGTACCGCTGGGCCCCGCCGACGTACCGGAGATGCTGGACCTCGTCGAGCGCACCAGACCGGGTCCGTTCCTGCCGCGCACGGTCGAGCTGGGCACGTATCTCGGGATCCGCAGGGAGGGCGCCCTGGTCGCCATGGCGGGGGAGCGGCTGCACCCGCCGGGCTACACCGAGATCAGCGCGGTCTGCACCGACCCGGCCTTCCGCGGCGAAGGGCTGGCCTCCCGGCTGACCCTGGCGGTCGCCCATGGCATACGGGCCCGGGGCGAGATCCCGTTCCTGCACACCGGAGCGGGCAACACCCGTGCCGTGCGGCTCTACGAGTCGCTCGGCTTCCGGCTGCGGCGCAGGACCAAGTTCCTGTCGGCGCGGGTGCCGGAGCGGCTGGAGGGCGGACGGACGGTGGGGGTCGCCTGACGGGGCCCGGCGGTACGGGGACGAGGGGGCGTCGGAGTGGGTGCTGGAGGGGGCGTCGGTGGGGGTGGGGGGCGTCGCGGGGGCAGGCTCCTCAGCCGTCCGTGGGCGTGGTCACGGACGGACCTTCGCCCGCCGCGTTGTAGCGCAGCAGATACCCCGCGAACCGCCGCAGATCCTCCTCGGGCCAGCCCGCCAGCCGCTCGCGAAAGGCGATCCGGCGGCTTGCGGTCACCTGGGCGAGGATCTCCGTCCCGGCCGGCGTGAGGTGCAGCACCAGGACGCGCTGGTCCTGCGGGTCGGAGCGCCGCTCGATCAGCCCGGCGCCTTCGAGGGCCGACACCTGACGGCTCACCGTGGACTTGTCGAGGGCGTAGTGCGCGGCGAGGTCGGTCGCGCGGCAGCCGTCGTTCGTCTCCAGGTGGGCGAGGAGCGTGTAGGAGACCAGGGACAGCTCCGGGTGCATCCGTCCGGCCGAGGCGCGGGCGCGACGGGCGAACGCCGTCATCTCGTGGTGGATCGTCTCGATGGCCTCGATGGCCTCGATGGCCTCGATGGCCTCGATGGCCTCGACGGTCGCGTCGGCTCTGTTCACGGCCCTGCCCTTCCCCTATTGGTTGCACGGTACAACGAGGTCGTGGGGTGGGCAGGGCCGTGGGCGTGTAATGTTGCCGTCCGGCTGAGGACCGCCCCAGCCGTGAACGACCAAGGAGGTGAGCCCCATTACCGCTGTGTCAGCTCGGGTGCTCTCGCCTCAGGGCCTCACCGGCATCAGGTGACCTCGAGGGCGCCCTTCGGCTTCCCGAAAGGCTCTCGGCTTCCATGCCACCTTCTTACGCCCATGTCGTCACCGCGCTCCGGTCCGCGGGCTGTGTCTTCGCCGAGGACGAGGCGCGGCTGATCCTCTCCAGCGCCCGTACGGCGGCCGAACTCACCGCCATGGTGGCCCTGCGTGCCGCGGGGCGCCCCCTCGAACACGTCCTGGGCTGGGCCGAGTTCAGCGGTCTGCGGATAACCGTGGAACCCGGGGTCTTCGTGCCGCGCCGACGCACCGAGTTCCTGGTCCGCCAGGCGCTCGCGCTCGCCTCCGGGACGCCGGTCGTCGTGGACCTGTGCTGCGGCTCGGGTGCGGTGGGCGCCGCGCTCGTGGCGTCGCTGCCCGGCGCCGAACTGTATGCCGCCGACATCGACCCGGCCGCGGTGCGCTGCGCCCGCCGGAACGTCGGAGCGCTCGGCCGTGTCTACGAGGGTGACCTCTTCGCGCCGTTGCCGCGCGGGCTGCTCGGGCGGGTCGACGTCCTGGCGGCCAATGTGCCGTACGTCCCCACCGAGGAGGTGGGACTCCTGCCTCCGGAGGCCCGCGACCATGAGCCGCTCGTCGCGCTCGACGGGGGAGGCGACGGGCTCGATGTCCTGCGCCGTGTGGTCGCCGAGGCGCCGCGGTGGCTGGCGGCCGGCGGCAGTCTGCTGGTCGAGACGAGCGAGCGGCAGGTGGAGCGGGCGGTGGAGGTGTTCGCGGGGGCGGGGCTGGTGGCGCGGGTGGAGGTGTCGGGGGAGTTGTACGCGCATGTGGTGATCGGCACGAGGTAGCTCCGCTGGGTGGCGAGGTTCTTTGTCGTGCGGGTGTGTGGGGGCTGCTTGTGTGAGTCACGTTCGGGGTGCTTGTGCTGGTGGGCGGGGTGATCATCGGGGCGAGGTCGTCTGTCACTGTTGGACCTCGGTGTTCGCCAGGACGAGGAGGGTTCGCAGGAGGGTGGTCGTGTGACGGGTGTGCATGCGGACGGACCTTGGTGAGGCAGCGCCACGATTTGAGGTTCGCGAAGCCGTGTTCGGCGGCGGCGCGTTCGTGGTTGGGCAGGTGGTTCGCTGCTCTCTCCGCGTCGGTGAGCTGGTGGTTGCGGGTGGTTTTGCGGCCGGTGATGATCACCGGGTGGTCGTCGGGGTCGTCGTCCGGGCCGACGAATCCGAGATCGGCCAGGGCTTCGAGACCGGCCTCGCGCAGGTATCCGGCGATCTTGTTGTGGCGGGCGGTACGGTCAGGGACAGCTGCGCGAGACATGGCACCCGCAGATCTCACCCTCCCTGAAAACCCAGTACCAGTACGACAGCGCCGACCGGATCGTAAAACTGACGTCGCCCGGTGAACTGCCCTGGACCCTCACCTATGGCAACGTCGGAGACTCCGGCTCTGCAGCGGACGGCATGCTGCTCACCGCTTCGCGCAGCGGGCTCAAGCAGGGCACTGCGGATGTTCCAGAAGGTACCTCGACCACCTCAGTGGTCTACGACGTGCCGCTGACCGGAACGCTGGCCCCCTATCAGATGGGCGCCACGACAGTGCGCACGTGGGGACAGCTGGAATCCCCGACCGATGCGACCGCCGTCTTTCCACCCGACTCCGTACCGACCGCGCACTCCGGAGACAGCCTCACTTCTGGCGACTACCGGCGTGCCGGCGTGCACTATCTCGGTGTATCCGGTGAGGAGAGCAACAACGCAGCCCCTGGCGGCCATATCACCGCCCTGGAAAGCGACCGGTTTGGCAACACGGTCCGTGACCTGACGGCGTCCAACCGCGCCATCGCCCTGGGAATCACCGCCGCTGATCGGGCCGCCCAGGCCGATCTCGGCATCGCCCAACTCTCCAGCGACGAACGCGCCGAACTCTTGTCGACTCGTTGGGTCTTCGATGACAAGGCATCAGAGAGCTGGAAGAGCTGGGGCCCCTGCGCCGCGTCGATCTCAAGGCAGATCTGAAGTCTACGACTGGACCAGGGGAGCAGCGACCAAAACCGTTGAGGATCCCGGAAACCTCGCCATCGCGACCAGTACGGAATACGACACCCAAGGACGAGTGACCAAGCAGCTCCAGCCCGGCGCCACCGGCACCGACGCGGGTGCCAAGGTGACTCTCTACTGGTCCGCAACCGGCACCGGCACGTGTGCAGGCCGCCCCGAGTGGGCCGATTTGCTCTGCCAGACCAGCGCGGGCGTCGCGATTACCGGAGGCGGGTCCAACCCCACTGGGTTGCCCACCACGACAACCGAGTACGACTGGTGGGGAAACCCTGCCAAGGTCACCACCACCGCGAACGGTGTAACCCGCACCACAACCACAACCACGACCACCGACAACGCAGGCCGGCAGAGCAAGGTCACCGTGACGGGCGGACTGGGTCAGGCACTGCCCGGGCTACACCCTCGCGTAGATCAAGGACACCACCGGCGCCGTCACCGAGCGCACCTACACACACGACAGCGACTCCGCCCTCATCTACTCAGACGCCGTCACCGAGTCGATCCGCGGTCAGGTCACCACCCACGCCGGCTGGTCCGACCAGGCCTACCGCTATGACAGCGTGGGGCGACTCGTCGACTCCGGGTACACCTACGACGCACTCGGCCGGACGACCGCACAGCCAGGTAGCACCCTCGGCTACTACATCAACGACCTCATCTACCAGCAGACCACCGGAACCGACCGCCAGACCTGGCAGCTCGACGCGGCCCAGTGCCTGCGCTCGTGGACGGTCGAGACTGGCAGCGGCAGCAACTGGACCCAGACCGCGGCCAAGGTCAACCACTACGGGGACGACGGGGACAATCCCCGGTGGATCACCGAAGACACCGCGGCCGGTGCAGTGTCCCGCAACATCACCTCCGCCAGCGGCAGTCTCGCAGCCACCACCAGCAAGACCGGCGACATCGTCCTGCACCTGAACAACATTCACGGCGACGTGGCCCTGACAGCGCTCCAGCGAGACCACAGGCGGAGACGTCCTGATGGGCGTCCGTATGTACGCCCCGTCCTCCGGCCGCTTCCTGCAGACCGACCCCGTCTACGGCGGATCGGCCACCGCCTACGACTATGTCAACCCGGACCCGATCAACAACTACGATCTCTCCGGCCAGGCCTTCTACGTGCGCAAGTGCGGCACCGACTAGGGCTGGACGGGCTACACCTTCAAGTGCAAGTTCTACGTGACGAGGTGGAAGACTGAAGTCCTCAAGGACGACATCGCCACCATCGGTGGAGCCGGCGTCGCCTTCGCCGAAGCGTATCTGTGCACCAAACTCGGACACCCCGTTGCCATCGGCGCCTGCGTTGCCCTCGCCTGGGCCTACACCTGGTGGGCAGTGCACAACATCAACTCCGCGGTCAAACGCGGCGGATGCTTCACCTGGACCTTCGGAGCCACCGTCGGCTGGGGCGTGCACGGCTGGGCAGCACCGGGCAACGTGAGCATGAAGAACAAGTACTGCCGCAAGCGCCACCGACACCGCAGCAACCGACAGGAAAAACTGATGCGCAAGATGGTGGAAATATGAATCTCTCAGCTCGTTCTTCCGCCGAAGAGCAAGAAAGTGGAGTGGTATCTTTCAGGCCCGGAGTCACTCAACTCGCCCTTCCTGTCCTCTTAGGGATACTCGTCGGTGGAGTGCTCGTGTACGCGGCGCTCTCCGTCACCGAGGGCTCGCCGGAACTCGGAGTCTTGGACAGTTCATTTCAGCGGCGACAGTGGCCAGCGCGTTCATAGCACTTCTGTACCGACGCCACGGTGTGACCATGACCGAGGATGCGCTCATCGTCCACAATGACCGGCGGCAGCACATTCCGTGGAGTGACATTGTGCGACTGGAAGTGCAGCGCACGTTCGGCGTCAGCCGCGTCGCCGTGTACACCAAGGACGGGCGACGCACCATGCTCCGTGCCCCTATGTCTTTCATCGACAAGCAGTTTGACAAAAAAGCTGAACTTCTTATACGGCAGTGGACTGCGAAGCGCTGATCTGTAAACGTTTGGAGAATAAACACGACCCGGGGGGGCAACCGGCCGGAGTCCCGTCGTGGTCCTGCTGGACGGCACCCTCATCCGCACTCGGCGCCGCGCCGGGAAGGACAACCCGAAGAACTACAGCGGCAAACACAAGTCCCATGGCCTGCTGTTTCTCGCGCTGACCGACGAGCAAGGCAACGTGATCTGGATCTCGGCGGCGAAGCCGGGCCGGCCAGCGAATCACCACCGCCCGCCACAACAAGATCACCGGACACCTGCGCGAGGCCGGTCTCGAAGCCCTGGCCGATCTCGGATTCGTCGGCCCGGACGACGACCCCGACGACCACCCGGTGATCATCACCGGCCGCAAGGCCATCCGCAACCACCAGCTCACCGACGCGGAGAGAGCAGCGAACCGCCTGTCCAACCGCGAACGCGCCGCCGCCGAGCACGGCTTCGCGAACCTGAAATCGTGGCGCTGCCTCACCAAGGTCCGTCCGCATGAACACCCGTCACGCGACCACCCTCCTGCGAACCCTCCTCGTCCTGGCGAACACCGAGGTCCAACACTGACAGACGACCTCGCCCCGATGATCACCCCGCCCACCAGCACAAGCACCCCGAACGTGACTCACACAAGCAGCCCCGACCAGGCAATCCAGGATGAACTGACCTCATTGCGGGCTCTCCTTTTGCAACTAGTTGCATAAAGAGGGGCTCTTCGTCTAGAACAAGGGGACCGCATCGTGTACGGAGGGCCCCATGAGTCGTTATCCGCATCTGCTGAGCCCGCTCGATCTGGGGTTCACCACCCTGCCGAACCGCGTGCTCATGGGCTCCATGCACGTCGGTCTCGAAGAGGCCGAGCGGGGCTTCGAGCGGATGGCCGAGTTCTACGCGGCGCGGGCCCGTGGCGGCGTCGGTCTCATTGTCACCGGCGGCATCGCCCCCAACGAAGCGGGCCGGCCGTACGAGGGCGGCGCCAAGCTGACCACGCAGGCGGAGGCCGAACGGCACGCCCAGGTCACCGCCGCCGTGCACCGTGCGGGCGGGAAGATCGCGATGCAGATCCTCCACTTCGGCCGCTACGCCTACCACCAGGATCTGGTCGCGCCGAGCGCCCTCCAGGCACCCATCAGCCCCCACCAGCCGCGCGCCCTCACGGACGACGAGATCGAGCAGACCGTCGACGACTTCGTCCGGGCCGCCCGCCTGGCCCGGAGCGCGGGCTACGACGGCGTCGAGATCATGGGCTCCGAGGGGTATCTGATCAACGAGTTCATCGCCGCGCGGACCAACACGCGCGACGACCGCTGGGGCGGCTCGTACGAGAACCGCACACGCTTCCCCCTGGAGATCGTCCGCCGGGTGCGTGCGGCGGTCGGCGAGGACTTCATCCTCATCTACCGGCTGTCGATGCTGGACCTGGTCCCGGGCGGCTCCTCGCTCGACGAGGTGATCGCCCTGGCCCGGGCCGTCGAGGCCGCCGGGGCGACCATCATCAACACCGGCATCGGCTGGCACGAGGCCCGGATACCGACCATCGCGACCTCGGTGCCGCGCGGGGCGTACACCTGGGTGACCCGGAAGGTCATGGGCGCCGTGTCGATCCCGCTCGTCACGACGAACCGCATCAACACCCCCGAACTGGCCGAGCGGTTGCTCGCCGACGGGCACGCCGACATGGTGTCGATGGCCCGCCCGATGCTCGCCGACCCCGACTTCGTGAGCAAGGCGCGGGCCGGGCGGCCCGAGGCCATCAACACCTGCATCGGCTGCAACCAGGCGTGCCTCGACCACACCTTCAGCGGCAGGATCACCTCCTGCCTGGTGAATCCGCGGGCCTGTCACGAGACGGAGCTGGTCCTCGCCCCGACCCGCGTGCGCAAGCGCGTCGCCGTGGTAGGCGCGGGCCCGGCCGGCCTCGCCTGCGCGGTCGGCGCCGCCGAGCGCGGCCACCACGTCACGCTCTACGACGCCGCGGCCGAGATCGGCGGCCAGCTCAACGTGGCCCGCAAGGTCCCCGGCAAGCAGGAGTTCGACGAGACGATCCGCTACTTCCGCACACAGCTCCAACTGCACGGCGTGGAGGTCCGGTTGAACACGCCGGTCGCCGCCGGGGACCTCGCAGGCTACGAGGAGATCGTCGTCGCCACGGGGGTCGGCCCGCGCACCCCGGAGATCCCCGGCGTGGACCACCCCAGCGTCGTCGGATACCTCGACGTGCTGCGCGACGGCGCCCCCGTCGGGGACCGGGTCGCGATCCTCGGCGCGGGCGGCATCGGCTTCGACGTCGCCGAGTACCTGACCGACAGCGGAGACAAGGCGAGCGAGGACCCGGCGACGTACTTCCGCCACTGGGGCGTCGACATGGACTACCGGGCACCCGGCGGCCTCGGCACCCCCGAGCGGCCTGCCCCGCCGCGCAGCGTCCACCTCTTGCAGCGCAAGGAGACCAAGGTCGGCGCGGGGCTGGGGAAGACCACCGGCTGGATCCACCGCGCCGAGCTCAGGCACCGCGGCGTCACCATGGTCCCGGGCGTCCGGTACGACCGCATCGACGACGCCGGGCTGCACGTCACGGTCGACGGCGAGAGCTCCGTCCTGCCGGTCGACACCATCGTGCTCTGCACGGGCCAGGAACCGCGCCGCGACCTGTACGAGTCCCTGCGTGCCGAGGGACGCGACGTGCACCTCATCGGCGGCGCCGACGTGGCGGCCGAGCTGGACGCCAAGCGGGCCGTCAAACAGGGCACCGAGGTGGCGGCGGCGCTGTAGGCCGCCGGCGCCCGTCCCTAGGATGACCCCATGTCACTCCCGCACGCGATCCTGACCGCCCTGCTAGAGAAGCCGTCGTCGGGGCTGGAGCTGACCCGTCGCTTCGACAGGTCGATCGGCTACTTCTGGTCGGCGACGCACCAGCAGATCTATCGCGAGCTGGGAAAACTGGAGGCCGACGGGTCGATCAGGGCCTTGGAACCGCAGCGGCCGGCCCGTGGGCAGAAGAAGCGGTACGAGGTCCTGCCGGCGGGCCGCGCCGAACTGGCCCGCTGGAGCGCCGCGTCCCAGGACCCCAAGCCCCTGCGCGACACGCTGCTGCTGAGGCTGCGGGCGGCGGCGGTGGTCGGCACCGCGGGCATCGAGGCGGATCTGCGCCGTCATCTCGAACTGCACCAGCGGCAGTTGGCGGAGTACGAGGAGATCCAGGAGCGTGACTTCCCGCCCGGCAAGGACGCTCCCGCCGACCGGCTCCAGCATCTGGTCCTGCGTGCCGGGATCGACCTGGAGACCTTCTGGACGGGCTGGCTCACGCACGCGCTGGCGGAGTTCGAGCAGTTTCCGGCGGCGGACCCGGCATCGTGACCGGTGTCCTGATCAGGTGTCCTGATCAGGATCTTCCAGCGGTCGGCGGTGGTCCGGTGCCCGATCCCGGCCGAAGTGCCGGACCACCGCCGGGTTCACAGCCGGTTGGGCTTGGAGCGCCGGCGCAGGACCCAGGCCGTGGCTCCGAGACCGGCGGCCACCAGGACCCCGCCCGCCGCGTAGGTGACGGCGCCGTAGTCCTTCGTGGTGCTGCCCATGCCGCCCATCACCCCGCGCGACGGTGACGCCGTCGCCGAGATCGTGGGCGTGGAGACCGGGGAGACGGTGACGGACTGGGTGCCGGCCGTCGAGCCGTCGGCGCACACCACGACGACGGTGTAGGTGCCTGAGGTGACGTTCGACCAGGCGGCGGACTGGCTGCTGCTGGTCCCGGACAAGGTCGCCTGGCGCCCCTGTGCGAAGTTCGTCTGGCCGCCGGCGAGCAGCGAGGCGTTCCCCATCGATCCGTTGGAGCGGGTGACGCACTCGCTGGTGGTCACCTGCACGGTCGCGCCACTGGTGGTCACATTGATGCCGGTGGCCGCCGCGGCCGCCACGCCGGGCAGGCCCGCGGTGAGGGCCAGTGGCAGCGCGACGGCCGCCAGGGCCGGGCCGGAGCGGACGAGTGTCTGAGTTATACGCATTGGACTGCCCTCCGACGGCACGGTTGGCGGTACATCCCATGAGCCGCCGGGGGTCGGGAACGACCGTGCTGCCATCGGACCGAGCCAATGCGACGGCCACCGTTTCCGCACGCGGGCGAGGACCGTGCAGGTGAACGAATCCTTCGTCCGGCCGACCGGCGACGGCGCGCGGCCGTGCGCGGCTACGGCTGTCCGGTCGTCACCGTCCGCTCCGTCGAGAAGGCGCCCCAGGTCCCGTCCGGCAGCTTCGCCCGGATCCGCACCCGCTGGGTGAGCCCGGCCTCCCGGCCCACGTAGAAGCTGTACGTCGCCCTGCCGCGGGGCGGTGTCGCGCCCCAGACGAGCGAGGTGACCGGCTTGCCGTCGAGCTGGATCTGGTACTCCGTGATCACCCCGTCCACCTCGGGCTGCGTCCACGACAGGTCGAGGTAGTGAGCCCCGTCCGCGCGATGCGTCGTGGCCCGGAACGCGGTGGGCGCCATGCCCGTACCGGTGCCCGCGCCCTTTCCGTCGCCGGGGCCCGCCGGGGTGGTGATCCTGACCGCCTCGCTCGCGGGAGAGATGTTGTCCGCCGCGTCGCGCGCCCGCACGGTGAAGGAGTAGCGGGAGCCCGGCCGCAACCCGGTCACCACGGTCGCCGTCTGCCCGCCGCCCACACTGTGGATCTTCGTCGTGCCTTGGTGGATGTCGTACGAGGACACGCCCCGGTCGTCCGTCGACCGGGTCCAGGACAACTGCGCGGCCCTGCTCCCGGCCGCCCTGCCGCGGAGGTCCCGCGGGCGGCCCGGGGCCCGTTCGTCGGCGGCGGTCGCGGCGGGCGTGGTCGCCCGGATCGGCTCGCTCGACGGCCCGAGCCTTCCGGCGGCATCCCGCGCCCGCACGGAGAAGGCGTACCCGGTCGACGGCTTGAGCCGGGTGACGTCGACCATGTGCTGGGAACCGGGCACCTCCGTCACCTTCGCGCTGCCGCGATACACCTCGTAGTGGGCGACCTCGGGCTTCCCGGCGGCCCGGTTCCACATGACGTGCACGCTGGTCGCGCTGCCCGCCGCCGCGGTGACACCGGCCGGAGCCGCGGGCGGGCCGCCGTCCTCGCCACCGCCCTGTCCGGTCGAGCCGCAGGACACCGTGGTGAGCAGCGCGCCCCAGACCACGGCGGTTCGCAGGAGTGCACGTCGCACGGCCCAGCCCTCCCTCGACAGGATTGGTCCGGACCAATATGCCGCCGCCGGGGTGACCGCAGCAAGGGGGCCGCCGTTCGCGGTTCCGCTCGCACGTTACGTATGCTGATCCTCTTCGCGGCTGAACTCACCTGTGTGACAAGGGGAGTTCAGCCCGACGGTGCGGAACGCTGTCGTCGCTGATCCCGCGCCGGCGAGGGCGGCCGGGTGGCCGGAGTCGTCGCTGATCCGGTCGTCCGGCCCCCGACGGCACGTCACCGGGCGTGCACCGTACGGACCCCCAGCGGTGGCCGCCCGACGGGACCCCCACCAGATTGGGCCGAGTGTCCGTCAGTGCCCGCTCAGGAGAGGGTCTCTATCGTGCGTGTCCGGTCACTGATGCTGGCCGCGGCCGGCATCGCCCTGGTCGCCCCCACCGTGCTGCCCGGCGCCGCCCCGACGCCCGGCCCCGGCCCCGGTCCGGCGGAGGGGGAGGGGAACGGGAACGCCCGCGCCGGGCACGTGCCGGGCACGGGCCACGGCCCGGGAGCGCGGAAGACACACGGCACGCGGACCGTCCGGGCCGCGGAACTCCTGAACGCGGTGCGCGACTGCGCCCCCGTCTCCGGCGACCGCTACCGCAGCGACGACGGTGAGCCCGCGGACATCGATATCTGCGGCGGGCGGGACGCCGTCTTCTGGAAGGCGGACATGGACATCGACTGCGACGGCAGGCCGGGCCCGCACTGCAACGAACGGACCGATCCGCTCTTCAGCGCCGCCACCGCCTACCAGCAGTCCGACGGGCGCGAGCTGAGCGCCGAACAACTGCCGTACGTGGTCCTGCCCGCGCCGAGCCACCGCTGGGACCACCACGAGCACGGCATCCGGCGCGGGACGGTGGCCGCCGTCGTCCACGGCGACCGTGTCCGGTACGCGGTCGTGGGCGACA
Organism: Streptomyces sp. CWNU-52B; assembly: GCF_047444975.1. Lineage (NCBI taxonomy): Bacteria > Bacillati > Actinomycetota > Actinomycetes > Kitasatosporales > Streptomycetaceae > Streptomyces > Streptomyces sp. CWNU-52B. The sequence continues at coordinate 373,543 of NZ_JBLFJV010000011.1, forward strand.
TCGGCCCCGAGGACATCATCGGCGAGGGGTCGTACGCCCTGGCCCGGGACCTCGGTATCCGCTCCGACCCGAGGGGCGGCGGGGCGCCGTCCGGGGTCACCTACATCCTGTTCAAGAACTCCGCCGCCTCGCCCATCGAGAGCCCCGGGGCGGCCGCCGCCGAAGGCGAGCGGCTCGCCCGCGCGTTCGTCGGGCGGAGCTGAGGCGGGACGGGGCGGCGGGCCGCCCCGTCACACCTTCCGGTACGTGTACGCCTCGGCGGCGGCCGCCTCCACCGCGGCCAGGTCGGCCCCCGCGGAGGCCGTGACGACCGCCGCCACCGCGCCCTCGACGAACGGCGCGTCCACCAGGCGGGTGCCCGAGGGGAGTTCGTCGCCCTCGGCCAGCAGGGCCTTCACGGTGAGGACCGCGCTGCCGAGGTCGGTGAGTACGGCGACACCGGCGCCGCGGTCCACGGCGGCGGCCGCGGCGGAGATCAGCTCGGAGCTGGTGCCCAGGCCGCCGTCCCCGTCACCGCCCGCCGGGGCCACCGGAGCGAGCGTGCCGCCGCCCGCGAGGCCCGTCGCCAGCTCGGCGACCGAGGCGGCCACCGCGGCGCTGTGCGACACGAGGACGACCCCCACGAGCTTCTCGCCCGCACCCGTGCCCACGCTCCCGACGTCACTCACCGGCCGTCTCCGCGAGTGCGGCGATCAGCAGCGCGGAGGAGGTGGCCCCCGGATCCTGATGCCCGATGCTGCGCTCACCCAGATAGCTGGCCCTGCCCTTGCGCGCCTGCAACGGCGTGGTGGCGAGGGCGCCCTCCTCGGCGGCGGTCCGCGCCTCGGCGAAGGACCGGCCGAGCGCGTCGACCGCCGGGACGAGCGCGTCGATCATCGTCTTGTCGCCGGGCGCCGCCCCGCCGAGCTGCATCACCGCGTCCACCCCGGCGCGCAGCGCCTGTGCGAACTCCCGCTCGTCGACCTCGGCCGCGTCACCGAGCGCCTTGCCGGTGCGGCGCAGCAGTGTGCCGTACAGCGGTCCTGAGGCGCCGCCCACGGTCGAGATCAACTGGCGTCCGGCGAGGGTCAGGACGGCGCCCGGCGTGGCCGGCTCCTCCTTCTCCAGCGTGGTCGCCACGGCCCGGAAGCCGCGCTGCAGATTGCTGCCGTGGTCGGCGTCGCCGATCGGTGAGTCGAGGTCGGTGAGCCGTTCCGCCTCGCGTTCCACGGACACGGCTGTCGCTGCCATCCAGCGGCGGAAGAAGTCGGCGTCGAGCATGGATCTCCTTGCGTGGTGAGGGTGTCGACCGGCGGTTGCCGAGGTCTCGCTGCGGACCGTGCGTCACATGCCCCAGCGCAGTCCCGCCGTACGCACCGGCGCGTCCCACAGTCGCAGCAGGTCCTCGTCGACCTGGCACAGGGACACCGAGGCACCGGCCATGTCGAGCGAGGTGACGTAGTTCCCGACGAGCGTGCGGGCCACCGGGACGCCGCGGTCGGCCAGTACCCGCTGCACCTCCGCGTTGAAGCCGTACAGCTCCAGCAGAGGGGTGGCGCCCATGCCGTTCACCAGGACCAGGACGGGGTTGCGCGGGTTCAAGTCCTCCAGGACGGCGTTCACCGAGAAGTCGGCGATCTCCCGCGAGGTCATCATCGCCCGCCGCTCCCGGCCGGGCTCGCCGTGGATCCCGACGCCCAGCTCCAGCTCCCCGGCAGGCAGATCGAAGGTGGGGCTGCCCTTGGCGGGCGTGGTGCAGGCGGCGAGCGCGACACCGAAACTGCGCGAGTTCTCGTTGACCCGGCGGGCCAGCGACTCGACCTTCTCCAGGGGGCGGCCCTCCTCGGCGGCGGCGCCCGCGATCTTCTCCACGAACAGGGTGGCGCCCGTGCCGCGGCGGCCTGCCGTGTAGAGGCTGTCGGTGACCGCCACGTCGTCGTCGACGAGCACCTTGGCGATCTGGATGCCCTCGTCCTCGGCGAGCTCCGCCGCCATGTCGAAGTTGAGCACGTCACCGGTGTAGTTCTTCACGACGAACAGCACGCCGGCGCCGCTGTCCACGGCCGCGGCGGCCCGTACCATCTGGTCCGGCACCGGGCTCGTGAACACCTCACCGGGACAGGCGGCGGACAGCATCCCCGGGCCCACGAATCCACCGTGCAGCGGCTCGTGCCCCGATCCGCCACCCGAGACGAGCCCCACCTTCCCGGCCACCGGAGCGTCCCGCCGGACGATCACCCGGTTCTCGACATCCACGGTCAGCTCGGGATGCGCGGCGGCCATGCCGCGCAACGCGTCCGCGACAACGGTCTCGGCGACGTTGATGAGCATTTTCATCTGTACCTCCTGGGGAGCCCGGCAGGCGGGCGTCCGGCCTGCGTTTTTGCTGGTCGAAGAGTGTGGAGTGAGTCAGGGATCTTGGCGGTCCGTGGCGGTCGAAAGCGGGCTGTGGCGGTACTGACGCTGACCTAGCGCTGATCTGATGCCGACTTTGGTGAGGGGTCGTCAGTTCTTCGGGTGGCTGGATGAGGGTCGGTGAGAGTGCTGTCATCGGCAGTATCGACCTTGCGGCAGCGAAGGTCACGTGGGCGGTGGCCAAAGGCGGGCGTGATTGCGGGTGGCGGGTGTGCGACCGGCCCGGTGGGGCGGCAGCGGGGGCTTCAGCGAGCCTTTTCCAGCCTCTCGGCCGACAGGCCCTGCTCACTCTCACCAGCGCCGCACTAACAGTCGTCTCAGGTTCGCTCGCTAGGAAGGAGGCGTCCAGATGAGCGATGTGACCCGTATGTAGGAGGCTAGTGATGGCAGTCGACGCAGCGCCGTCCGGGGAAGCGCCGGCCGGTCGGTTGGCAGGCCGGTGGGTGCCATGGTTGGTGATCGGCCTGTGGCTGGTGCTGGCGGCGGGCATGGTGCCGCTGAGTGGAAAGTTGAGCTCGGTCACCACCGACAGCGCCGTGGACACCCTGCCGGCCCGTGCCGAGTCCACCAAGGTGGCGGTGCTGGACGACAGTCTCCCCGGCGGTGACAACAACACGTTCGTCTTCGTGTACCACCGCGCCGGCGGCATGACCGCCGCCGACCGAGCGACGGTCGAGCGCCACTACGACACCCTTGCCGAGCGGTACCCGCCGAAGGCGACGGCGGCGGCCGGCGAGGACGGCGAGGGCTCACCGACGAGCCCCTCCACCGACCGCGAGGCGATGATGTTCACCCTTGAGGTGAGCACGGCCTACGGCGCACCGGAGGACATCGTCGGCCCGTTGCGTGACGCCGCGAAGGACCGCCCCTCCGGCCTGGAACTCGACGTGACCGGACCGGGCGCGATCGACGGCGACATGGATGCCGTCTTCGACGGCATCGACGTGCAGGTCCTCCTCACCACCATCGTCGTCGTCACGCTCCTGCTCATCCTCACCTACCGCAGCCCGGTGTTGTGGATCGTCCCGCTGGTGGCAGTCGGTGCGGCCGCACTGACCTCGATGGGAACCGTCTACCTGCTCGTCAAGGGCTTCGGCATCGTGGTCGACGACCAGAACTCGGCGCTGCTGACGATCCTGGTGTTCGGCGTCGGCACGGACTACGCGCTGTTGCTCATCGCCCGATATCGGGAGGCACTGCACCACCATGAGAACGTCCGGGTCGCGATGGTCCACGCGCTACGCGGCGCGGCGCCGGCCATCGTCGCATCCGCGGCCACCGTGGTCGCCGGCCTGCTCTGCCTGCTCGTCGCGGACCTGAACAGCACCAGCGGGTTGGGCCCGATCGGTGCGGCCGGCATCCTGTGCGCGCTGGTGGCCATGCTGACGCTGTTCCCGGCGGTGCTCGTGGTGCTCGGCAGGCGGATCTTCTGGCCGGCCGTCCCGCGGTTCAGCACGGTCGTGGAGGAGAAGCCGGGGCTGTGGGGACGGCTCGGCAGCGCCATCAGCCGCCGCCGGTGGGTGGCGACGCTCGGCTCGCTCGGAGTCCTCGGCGTGCTCGCCCTCGGGCTGGCGGGCAACACCGGCGCCCTGCGGGAGCAGGACCAGTTCCTGTCCGCGCCGGAGTCGGTCACCGGCTTCACCGTTCTCCGCCAGCACTACCCGGAACTCGGCGGCCAGCCGATGACGATCTTCACGCGGCCGGCGTACCAGGAGCGGGTGCTCGACGTCGTCAAGAACACCCGCGGTGTGGCCCTGGCCAACCCGGAGCGGACCAGCGGTGGCTGGGCCGACATCTCGGTGTTCCCGAAGGACGCGCCGGACACCGTCGCGGAGTACGACACGATCAAGCGGGTGCGCACCGCCGTGCACGCGGTGAGCGGGGCGGAGGCGATCGTCGGCGGGCCGAGTGCGGAGAACCTCGACACCGAGGTGACCACCCGGCGCGACGAGAAGCTGGTGATCCCGCTGGTGCTCGCCGTCGTCCTGATCGTCCTCGGGCTGCTGCTGCGCGCGATCCTGGCCCCGCTGGTCCTGATGGCCACCGTGATCGTCTCGTTCGCCGCGGCCTTCGGCGGCAGCGTGTTCGTCTTCGACACGATCCTCGGGTTCAAGGGAATCGACTATTCGGTGCCGCTGCTGGCATTCCTGTTCCTGGTGGCACTCGGCGTCGACTACAACATCTTCCTGGCCAGCCGGGCCCGGGAGGAGACCGTGCGTCTCGGCACCGGAGAGGGCATGCTCAAAGCCCTCTCCGCCACCGGTGGCGTCATCACCTCGGCAGGCCTGGTCCTGGCGGCCACGTTCGCGGTCCTCGCCACACTTCCGCTGGTGATGCTGATCGAGGTCGGGTTCCTGGTCGCCTTCGGCGTGCTGCTCGACGCCCTGCTGGTGCGGTCGGTCCTGGTGCCCGCCCTCACCTTGCTGATCGGCCGCCGGATCTGGTGGCCGAGCCGGCTGTCCCGTCCGGCGGCGGAGCTGCCGGACGGTCAACAGCCGCTCGTCGAGGACGAGGAGCCCGCGCTGCAACGGTGAGCGGGGCGGCACGGACGAGATCCGGGACAGGCCCCCAGGCCCGTCCCGGATCTTCTTCATGGACCCGCGGCGGAGCCGCGCGGGGCCATGCCCGAGGGCCGCTGTCGGCGTACTCGCCCATGGGGCCCGGCAAGATTTTCGTGCGGCGGGAGTGTGCCAGGGCCACGTTCACGTGTACGCCGACAGCCGCCGCCCCTCGTCCCGCCTCGCGCCGCCGGGGCGGGTCAGCGCACCGCGGTGTCCTCCCCGGCGGCCCGGCGCGCGACCGGGCCGGGCGGGTCCGCGGCCGGAAGGTCGACCCGAAGCAGCGCGCCACCGCGTGCGGAGCGGGCGACGGCGGCCCGGCCGCCGTGAGCGTCGACGACCCGCTGCACGATCGACAGCCCCAGACCGGATCCCGGCAACGCCCGGGCGCTGTCGGCCCGGTAGAACCGGTCGAAAACCCGCGGTACGTCGGCGGCGTCGATGCCCGGCCCGGCGTCGTCGACCTCGAGCACCGCCGACGCGCCCTCGGCACGGAGCCGGACCTGGACCGGCTGGTCCGCGGGGGACCACTTACCGGCGTTGTCGATGAGGTTGAGCACCGCCCGCTCGAGCGCGGCGGTACGCCCGCTCACCCACACAGAGGTCACGTCGAGCGTCACCTCGATGTCGGGCACGCGGGAACCCGCCCGGGTCGCTGCGGCCGCCACCACGTCGGCGAGGTCGAGCACCTCGGTGCTCTCGTCGCTGACGTCACCGCGCGCCAGGTCGGTCAGCTCGGCGACAAGGGTGCTCAACTCGGCCACCTGGGTGCCGAGATCGTTGAGCAGCCGGGTCCGGCCCTCCGCCGGCAGCGCGCTGTCCAGGGTGCCGCGCCGATCGAGCCGGATCAACAGCTCGACGTTGAGGCGCAGGCTGGTGAGCGGGGTCTTCAGCTCGTGGGCGGCGTCCTCGGCGAGCAGCCGCTGGGCCCGCCGGGAGTCCCGGAGCGCGGCGAGCATGTCGTTGATCGACCGGATCAGCCGCCGGATCTCCCCACCGCCCTCATCCGGGATGTCGGCGTCGAGATCCCGGGTGCGCGCGACACGTACCGCGGCGGCGGTCAGCCGGTCGATCGGGGCCAGCCCGGTCCGCGCCACGGTCCGCCCGACAAGGGCGCCACCGACCACGCAGAGCAGCCCGATCAGCAGCATGCCGAACCCGAACTGGTTGATCGGGCTGTCGTCGACGACGTGGGCCACCTGGACCGCGCCGTCGCCCGCCCGCAGCGTGTAGACGACGTAGCCGTCCTCGTCGCTGTCGTTCGACTCCATCAGGTCGGCCGACGCGCCCTGCGCCACGCGCCCGGCGTCCTCGCTGACCGGGGGCAGCGCGGGTTGGCCGGCCGGGGTCCGGATCGAGCCGTCGGGCAGGATGACCCGCACCAGCCGACCGGATCCGGGATACGGCGGTAGCTGGACCTGCGCCAGACCGGCGCGCTCCGCGTTCGCCGCCAGGACACGGGAGTCGGCGCGCAGTTGGTTCTCGGCGGTGTCCTTCAGCTCCCGGTCCAGTAGCTCGCTGGCCACCTGGAAGGCCACGAACACGCTGACCGCGATGGCCGTCGCCGCGATCACCGTCAGCCTGGCCCGCAGGGACCACCGGCGCCACCATCGGGTCAGCCGGCGCGGTTCCCGGTCGGCGCGCCTGCTCACGGAGGAGTCTCCCGCAACGTGTATCCCAGGCCGCGCAGCGTGTAGAGCAATCGCGGCTCACCCTCGGCCTCCATCTTACGGCGCAGGTAGCTCACGTATACCTGGAGGTTGTTGGCGGTGGAACTCATGCCGAAGCCCCAGATCGCCCCGAACAGCGCGTCGCGGGTCACGACCCGGGTCGCGTTGCTCATGAGGACCTGCAGGAGGGAGAACTCGGTCCGGGTCAGCCGCAGGGGCCGCGCGCCCCGCCACGCCTCGAACCTGTCGGGATCGAGTCGGACGTCGGCGAACGAGAGGATCTGCGACTCCTCGTCGGTCGACGTGCGTCGGCGCAGCAGGGCCCGCACCCGGGCCAGCAACTCCTCGGTGGCGAACGGCTTGGGCAGGTAGTCGTCGGCGCCCGCGTCCAGCCCCGCGACCCGGTCGGAGACCTGGTCACGGGCGGTCAGCATCAGCACCGGCAGATCCCGGCCCGCGGCCCGCAACCGCCGGCAGGTCTCCAACCCGCCGAGGCGGGGCATCATCACGTCGAGGAGCAGCAGGTCCGGCGCGTCGCCACCGACCCCGTCGAGCACGGCGAAACCGTTGGCGACGGTGCTGGTGTCGTAACCCTCGACCTGGAGCACCCGCTCCAGCGACTCACGGATGGCCGCCTCGTCATCCGCGATCATGATCCGCACGCCGGCCAGCCCCCTCCAGTCGATGCTGTGGCCGCTCATTGTCCCCGATCAACCTGAGGCCAGGATTAGAGCGTCGCCGCTGTGGTGCCCGCGGGCCGTGCTCTCACGGATGCCTGACACCGTGTCCCGCATGGTCGGTTCGAGGAGGCGCTTGCCGCAGCAGAGGGCGGCGGCGAGTCCGAGAGATGCCAGGTGGTTGCGGGGTCGGCGCTCGTAGCGGGGACGGAGTCTGCGGTAACCGGACGGCCATGACATCGTGCGCTCGATTCCCCCACAACCGACGCCCTGATCGCCCGCTGGACTCGATGCCTTTCCGGACGATGCGCACTCCACCGGCCGCGGTGACGGTCGTGTCTCCAACTCGGCGGTGATTTCGAACGATTGGCCGCCCGGCATGCCGCGACGACCCGGCCACTCATCGGGGTGCAAGGCAAAGATCGCTTGGTGAGAAGACGCTGGCGAGGTCTTCCCGCGACAGACAGCGGAACGACTTCGGAGGCGGGCGTTCCCCAACTGGGGGCCGCTCGAACTGATCGGCGATGTGCTGGAGTCGAGCGGCGGTGAGCTGGTGACGTGGGCGATCGAACTCAACGCCGGCGGGGCTGCCCTGCTGATCGGGACCTCGACGCCACCACGCTGGTGCCGCGCTGGGCACCTGGTTCGACCGACCGGCCTGAACGGCCGCATTAACGTGCGTCTCAGACCGTGTTTGAGATCTGCCGTGTCCCGTTGCTGAGGCGTTCGTTGAGCTCACCGTG
>NZ_JBLFJV010000012.1:0-34416 GCF_047444975.1 Streptomyces sp. CWNU-52B
GTTCACGAGGCGAGTCACCGACCGATCATCCCATGTCAGATCTCAAACGCGGTCTGAGAGCTGAACGGATAGATCCGGATGGCCACATGGGGGAGCCGGGCCAACTCGACGAGATGGAGAAGTTGCTCGCGGAGCACGTCCGTGCCCCCGAACTTCATGTGCAGGGCGGACTCGTGGATCACGGCGTGTACAGAGGGAGGGCTCTCGCGGGTCAAGATGCTCTGCCGTTGCATACGGAATTTCAGAGCGTCCCCGATGTCCTCGTTCTCGAAACCGAGTTTCGGCGTGGCGAAGACGGCCTGTGCGTAGTCGGCGGTCTGGAAGAGGCCCGGGATGAAAAGCGACTGGTGCAACCGCAGTTCAACGGCATCCCTTTCCAGTTCCGCCATGTTCAAAGGCCCCTGCTCCATGGGCTTCTTGTAGGCCGTCCACCACCCCCTGCCCGTCGCCTCCGACATCGCGACCAGTGCGTCAACATAGGTCGCATCAATGCACCCATAGAGGTGGCACAGCTCGCGGAGCCGTTCCGTCAGGATGGTCGTCTTCGCCGTCTCGATCTGGCTCAGCTGGGCCCTGCCCATACCGATCCGCTCGGCGGCCTCCCCCGCACTGAAACCCGCCTGTTCGCGCAGGTGTTTGAGCTCGTAGCCGAGTCGTCGCTGGCGTTCGCTGATGGTGGTGCGCAGTCCCACAGTTCACTCCTTACCGGTTACCCGAAGTCTCTCCGGATCGCGGGTGTTCGTCCACCGATACGAGTGAATAGCTTGAACAATGTAAACCTATGCCGCTACTTTGAGTGTGGCTCCAGTTACCCAAAGGGGCCACCAGCCTCCCCTGCCCACGAGTCGACAGCGCTGACTGGAGCGACGCCCATGGACCCTGCTCGTCGTGCCGCCCACCGGATCGATCAACTCAGTCACGAATACAGCCTGTTCGCGTCCGCCGACGTCACCGCGGCCCGCGTCTGCCGGGACTTCGTGCGGGCGGTGCTGTTCACGCACGGCCGTGAACCCCTCGTCATGCCCGCGGCCCTCTGTACCTCTGAGCTGGTCACGAACGTCCACCTGCACACGAAGGGCGCCGCGATACTCCGAGTCCGTCTCGACCCGGCCCGCCTCCACGTGAGCGTCTTCGACGAGAGCCCGGACCCGCCGGTCGTGGCACGGCCCGCCGCGGAGGCCGTCGCCTGCTGGGGGCGAGGGCTCGCCCTGGTCGCGGAGGTCGCGGACGCGTGGGGCGTCGCCGACGGGCGAACGGGGCGGTACGCGAAGGGCGTGTGGTTCGAACTGCGCGCGGCGGAGTGAGTCGACGATGCCCGCGAAGGGCTTCGTCGGCACGGAGGCGATCACGGGTCCCGCGCACCCGGCGCGGCACCCGGCCGGCGGCTACCGGCCCGTCGACTGCCACACCGTGAGCGCCAGGGCCAGGCACGACGTGGCCGCCGCCAGTGACGGCAGGGGCCAGCGGGTGCGTTCCAGGGCCTCGATGCGGGTCTCGTGTTCGGCGAGGGCCTTGTCCGTCTGGTCGGCGCGCTGGAGGAGGAGCGCCAGGTCGCCCCGGGTGGTGGCGAAGCCGACGTCGACCGCGCGGCGCAGGCGTTCCAGCTCCAGGACGACCTCCTCGGTCTCGGTGGTGGTCATAAAGCCGCAACCCCTTCTCGTTTGTGGGAACATGTGTTCGAACGTTGCGAGCGAGCGAACAGGGTTGCATGTTGCGAGCGCGTACGCAAGTGATTACGCTCCGTGGAGGTAGGCCGTGGTGATGGACCCTCAAACCACCCTGCGTTGCCAGAACTTGCCGAATCTCCACAGTTACGTGCGAGCGCGCACACATTCTGGCGCGGGTGCGATCGATACGCTGCCCCGGCGACGAGGGGAGAGCGGACACATGGCTTCGAGCTCACGGGCCGGGGCCCGTACAGACCAGACGTACCGGGCCGCCGGGCTCGAGGAGTTCGCCGGCTGGATCGAGGAACTGCTGCGCGCACGCGGCTACGACATCGACAGCCCGCGCGGCGGCGGCCGTTCGAAGCTCGCCGACGACGCGGGCGTGCACCGCGCCGCCGTGAGCCGGCTGCTCCAGCGGCAGTCCATGCCCGACCTGGAGACGATGCGGCGCGTGGCGGCCGTACTCGGCGTACCCCTGCGGGAGATGCTCATCCGCTCGGGGCGGCTGACCGAGGACGACCTGCCGCTCACCGGCGCGGTGCGCCTCGCGGACGGCGAGGAACACCCGCGGCTCGACCCCGAGGAGGCGGCCCTGCGGATGGGCGTTCCGCCCGAGCTGCGGGAGCTGTTCGCCAAGGTGGCACGGCAGTTCCTGTCGGAGGGCGCTTGACGGCGATGGGACCGGGGCACGGCATGGGCGACGGCGGCGCGGGCGACGGCGGTGCGCGGGACGGCCGGGGCTCCGACGCGCTGCGCGTCGCGCACCTCGTGGGTGAACTCCTCGACGCACTGGCCGAGAAGGTCCGCTCGGCCGGCCCCGACGCCGTCCGCGTCCTCACCGAGGAGGAGCTCCAGCGCCACCAGCTGAGCTGGTTCCGCGCGGGCTGGGAGGAACACGCCCGCGCGTCCGGCCAGGAGCCCGGCCAGGAGCCCGGCCAGGAGCCCGGCCAGGGGCCCGACCAAGGGGCTGGGCACAGGCTCCGTGAGGACTCCGGTCAGGAGGAGGGCGTGGCGGGCCCTGACGGCCCACCCGACCACCCGTCCGCCCGCCTCCTCCCCTTCCCCCGGCACCCCCGGCAGCACCCCTCGGACGACGGCGACTGACGGCCCACGGCGAAGGGCGCGGTGACGGCCCACGGCGAAGGGGCTCTGCGACGGCTCAGTCCGTCGGGCCCGCGGCGCGCCGGTAGTGCAGCAGCACCACCCCGTTGCCGAAGGCATGGGACCCGACGAGGCTCAACTCCGCGAGCGCGTCGGTGTCGTGGAAGAGCCGGCGCCCGCGCCCGAGCAGCACCGGGTGAACGTAGATCGTGTACTCGTCGATCAGATCGTGCCGCCGGAACTCCGCCGCCAGCTCCGCCCCGCCGACCACGAAGTCCCCGCCGGGCTGCTCCTTGAGCGCCCTGATCGCATCGGGCACGACCTCCCGTACGACGGTCGCGTTCCAGTCGGCCTTCTCCAGGGTCCGTGAGTAGACGGTCTTCGGCATGTCCCGCCAGATGCCGGCGAACTCGCGGACGGTCGGCGAGTTCTCGGGGTTCTGGTCGGCGGTCGGCCAGTAGTCCGCCATCAGTTCGTGGGTGACGCGGCCGGTCAGCAGGCCGCCCAGCGCGCCGATGCGTTCGTTGAAATGCCGGTGCAGTTCGTCGTCGACCTTGGACCAGCCGATCTCGTGGTTCTCTCCCTCGAAGAAACCGTCGAGGGAGACGGACATGCTCAGAATGATCTTTCGCATCGCGTACCTCGCCGAGGATGAGCGGAACGCACCGGTTCACGGACCGGGCCGGGCCGGTCTGGCCGATCGGCCCACCTTCGAAGGTAGCCCACACCGAATCGTGAAACTCGCGCATTCCAATTCGACGCGAGTGTTAATCCTCCGAGCCGTTCCGGCACAGTGCGCGGACACCGTGGATTGTCACCCTGCGAATCCGCCCGACTTCACCCCGGTCTCTTCACAGGTTTCTGTTGCAATCTCGTTAGCACTTACTCCTTGACGCCCCGTGAACCCCCGCGTTGGCTTTTTGTCACCTGGGCCCGCACTGTCGCCCTCGTCCGGAAGGCACTCGAAGTGAACCGCGCCACACGTCGTACCGCCCTGGCCATCGCCGTCTCCTCCATGACCCTGACCACCCTTGCCGCGTGCGGCAGCGGTGGCGACGGCGCCGACGCGACCCCGACCAAGGGTGACGACATCACCGTGGGCCTCCTGCTGCCGGAGAAGTCGAACTCCCGCTACGAGAAGTTCGACTACCCGATCATCAAGAAGAAGGTCGGCACCCTGACGAACGGCAAGGGAAAGGTCGTCTACGCCAACGCGGACAACGACGCCGCCGTACAGAACCGGCAGCTCGCGAAAATGGTGGACGACCAGGTCGACGTGTTGCTGGTGGACGCCGTGGACTCCGGTGCCATCGCCTCCGGAGTGAAGCAGGCCAAGGCCGCGGGGATCCCCGTCGTCGCGTACGACCGGCTGGCCGAGGGGCCGATCGACGCGTACATCTCGTTCGACAACGAGGTCGTCGGACAGGTGCAGGGCCGCGCGCTCGCCGACAAGCTGGACGGCAGCAGGTCCCAGAAGATCGTCATGATGAACGGCGCGGTGACGGACCCGAACGCCGCCCAGTTCAAGGCGGGCGCCCTCGCCGAGCTGCAGGGCAAGGTGACCATCGCCAAGACGTACGACACCAAGGACTGGAAGCCGGCGAACGCCCGCGCCAACATGATGGCCGCCATCTCCTCCGTCGGCGCCGACAACATCGCCGGGGTGTACTCCGCCAACGACGGCATGGCGGGCGGCGTCATCTCCGCGCTCAAGGCCGCCGGGGTCACCGATCTGCCGCCGGTCACCGGCCAGGACGCCGAGCTGGAAGCGGTGCAGCGCATCCTCGGCGGCGAGCAGTTCATGAGCGTCTACAAGCCCTACCCGGAGGAGGCCGAGACCGCCGCCGAGGTGGCCGTGGCCCGGGTCCGCGGCTTCGGCATCGAGTTCGACGCGCTCACCCCCGACAAGGTCTCAAGCCCCACCGTCAAGGACATCCCCGCCAACCTCGTCCAGGTCTCCGTCCTGACCCGCGACACCATCGAGTCGACGGTCGTCCAGGACGGCATCTACTCGGCCGACGAGATCTGCACGGCCAAGTACAAGTCGCAGTGCGACTCGCTCGGCATCAAGTAACCCGCACCCGATAGCACCGGCACTCGACAGCACCCGCGCCCGATAGCACCGGCACCCGATAACGCCCGCACCCGACACCGCCGACACCCGCTACCCAAGTTCGGCCGGTTCCGTCGGTTGCGGTGTCGCGGGCGCCGGTCCTCGGGCGGCTCGCGGGGCGTTCGGGGCGCGCCGGGCCGCCCGCTCGGTCCGTCCTGCGCGCCACACCACATGTATCGGCCACTTACGCTCCGTGCGACCTGACGTCGCACGCTGTGCGCCGCACGACGTCCGCCCGATGGGTTCCCGGCGGTTCCCGGCGGCCCGAACGGGCACTCTGCCCGTGCGCCGAGGCCGCGCGCCGCCGTCGCTTTCCGTTTGTCGCAACGAGTCATCCGGAGGCGGCCGCAAAGGCGGATCAAGTGGTGCGATAAGGGGCACGAGGGCAGGAGAGCCGTGTTGCGGAGCGGGGTGACGCCGCGCATAGTTGCGCTGCGGAAGAGGCTGGAACCGGGGGTTGGGGAGATGGCCGGGCACAGGACGGAAGCGCATCCGCACGGTGCTGACCGCCTGTGCGATGCCGGAGACCGGGTCTACTCCCGGGCGGTACGACGCGGCAGGGTGTCCCGCGAGGACGCCGAAACGGTGCCCTGTCTGGTCGAGTTGGCGCTGCTGCACCCCGACCCGGACGACATGGGCTGGCTGGTGCCGACCTCACCGCAGGAGGTCATGACGCGGCTGGTGCGGGAGATGCACGACCACGTCGTCGCCACCCAGTCCCGCATGGGCGAGGCGGTGTCCGCCTTCGAGTGGTACGCGGGCCTCGGCGGCAACGCGCGCTCTCCGTCCGAGGGCGTGGCGCTGCGGGTGCTCGACGGACTGCCCCGGATCCGGGCCGCGATGGACGAGGCGACCGAGGCGTGCACGTCCGAGGTGCTGGCGGTCCAGCCGGGCGGCATCCGCCGCGAGGACGAACTCTCCGAGGGCCTGCACCGGGCGCTCGCGCTGCGCCGCCGCGGCGTGCGGATGCGCGACCTGTACACGCACGTGGCCCGGCACGGGCAGGGCCTGCTGAACTACATGGAGCTGATGGAGGAGGCGGCGGAGGCCCGCACCCTCGACGAGGTCACCGACCGGCTCATCGTCTTCGACCGCACGGTCGCGTTCATACCGGCCAGCGCCGACCGCACGATCGCGCTGGAGCTGCGGCACCCGGCGCTGGTGGACTATCTGGTCACCGTCTTCGAACGGCTCTGGCGCCTGGCGATCCCGCTCACCGCGCCGCTCCCGGACACCGGCATCGAGGGCATCACCCACCGCGAACGCTCCATCGCGGCACTGCTCGCCGAGGGGCACCAGGACGCGGTGGTCGCGGAACGCCTGGGCATCAGCGTCCGTACGTGCCGCGCCCACATAGCCCGCCTGTCGGAGACCCTGGGCGCCGCCAGCCGCACCCAGCTCGGCGTCCGGATAGCCCAGGCGGGCCTCGACGGGCCCCCGAGCTTCCCGGAGCTCCAGCCGGTCACTGCTCCTGATCGTCCAGAATCCCCGACCGGCCGATGAGGTAGCCGAGCTGGGCCCGGCTCTCGCTGCCCAGGATCCCGGCGAGCTTGGCGATGTGGACCCGGGCGGTGCGTACGTTCAGGCCGAGCCGTTCGGCGATGGCCGTGTCGGTGTGGCCCTCGACGAGGAGACCCGCGATGGCCCGCTGGCGTGCCGTGACGCCGTTGAGGGACGGGCGCTGGACGGAGTCGGGGTACATGGGGGTGGCCAGCCGCCAGAGCCGGTCGAAGGTGGTGACGAAGTAGCCGACCAGGGTGGGGTGATGGACCTCAAGGGCGAGGGCGCCGTCCTTGCTCGCGGGGATGAAGGCGACCGCGCGGTCGACGACGATGAGCCGCTCGGTGACCTCGTCGAGGGAGCGGGCCTCGACGTCGCCCCGCAGCTGTTCGTAGCGGGACAGGACCGTGGGCGAGTGGCGGAGCGAGTGCTGGTAGAGGCAGCGGATGCTGCCGCCGTGGTCCAGCAGGGCCTGGTCGCGGGCGAGTGCGACGACCTCCGCGACCTGGTGGCGGTCACCGGTGTGTCCGGCGTTGGTCTGGATGGAGAGGATCTCGCGGGACGCGTCGGTCATGGCGTCGGTGATGGCCTGGTTGATCCGTGTGGTCCCGCTGAGGATCCTGATCGCCGGCGTGTCCGTCGCCACCGTCCACCGGCTGTCGATCCGCATCAGGGGCTCGAACATCGTGGCCAGCCGGTCCTCGTGCCGGCGTTCGTCCGCGATGCGTTCCTCGGACAGCCGCAGCATCCGGTGGAGGGCGACGGCCGGCGCGACGGGTTCCAGCAGGCTCAGGTCCTCGACGCTGGGGTGGAGCATCCCGAAGTCGACCAGACAGGGCGCGTCCTCGGCGTCGGAGCTGGGTATCCGCCCCTCGCGCAGGGCCCGTTCGTACAACTCGGCCCCGGTCGCGCACAGTTCCTCCGCGCTGTGTGCGGAATGTGGAACTCTCACCCCGCGGCTCCGTCCTGTTTCAGGATTCCCGACTCGGCGATCAGATAGCCGAGCTGTGCCCGGCTGCCGCTGCCCAGGGCCGTGGCCAGCTTCGCGATGTGGGCACGGCAGGTGCGTACGTTCATGCCGAGGCGGCGGGCGATGGCCTCGTCGACATGGCCTTCCACGAGGAGCTTGGCGATGGAGTGCTGGATGTCGGTGATGCCGTCGGGGGCGGTCTCGTACGGGGCGCCGGCGCTGAGCGGGACGGCGCGGCCCCACATGAACTCGAACACCTTGATCAGATAGCGCACGAGGCCGGGATGGCGGAGCTCCAGGGCGACCTGCTGGTCGTCGCGGGTGGGGATGAAGGCGACGGTCTCGTCGCAGATGATCAGCCGCTCCACCAGTTCGTCGATCGTGCGGTACTCGACCTTGCCGTCGGACAGCTGGGCCACGTAGGCGAGCTTCTCGGGGCTGTACCGGGCCGTGTGCTGGTACAGGGTCCTGATCCGCACGCCGCGCTCGGTCAGGGGTCTGTCGCGCTCCAGCCCCTGGAGGAGCTGGCGCTCGGAGAGGCGGTTGCTCGGCTGGACCGTGAGCATCTCGACCTGGCACTGGGCGGTGGCCAGGTTCAGCGCCGCGTTGATGCGGTCGCCGCCCTCCAGCACGGTGATCGAATGTGTGGATTCCGTGGACTGGGCGCTGAGGGTCATGAACGGCTCGAAAGCGTCTGCCAGTTCGATCGACTGCCGTCTGCGCTCGAGGATCTCGTGCTCTATGGGGTTCAGCCGCTGGGCCAGGGCGACGGTCGGAGGCACCGGACGCAGCCAGTTCGGGTCGTCAGGATCGGGATGAAGAAGGGCGAACTCCATCAGGCACGGAGCCGGCTTCGCATCCTCTCGGGCGATACGTCCCGTGCGGAGAGCGTTCGCGTAGAGGCGGCCACCTTCCTCGCACAGTTCGGTCACCGAATGGGGATGTGTCGCTTTAGTCTGATTCGTTGCCAAATCTCCACCCCCCAGGGTCCTGAACATGCAGGAACATGATGCATCGATTATGTGGTCATGACGTGCCCGAATGAGCCATCGTCGTATCCGACGGGGGAAGAGGGGACCTTCAAGTGAGGACGAAGCCGATTATGGGTAAGAAAATGCTTCGCTCGGTGCTTGTCGCCGCCTTCTCCGCCGTCATGGCCTTCGGTGCTCTGAGTGGCCTCTCCGGTGCGAAGGGCGACATTCATACACGGGCAGACAGCACATGGCCGTCGGCGGCCGAGTCCGTCGCCATCCCTCCCGGGGACAGCACCTGGCCCGCACCTCCCATCGGTGCGGACGACGGTGCCGGGGGCTGATGTGACGACTCCACCTGACGACCGCTCCTTCCGTAGAGAGATGGCCACGGCCTATCGCTCGGGCTGGCACTTCATCGACCTGGCCACCGCCATCCCCCACAGCGGTGACTCGTTGATGGTGACGGTCTTCGGGGAACCGGTCGTGGTGACCCGGGACGACGATGACGACGTACGAGCGTATCGCTGTCTGCGTCGGCCCCGGGGGGCGCCGCAGCCGGTGCGGTGTGCCATCCGATACGGAATGATCTTTGTGAACCTCGATCAGCGCGATCACCGGCTGGTCGAGCCGGAAGCCCCGGACATCCGAACCATCTCAGCCACCCCCCGCAGTGCCTGACGCGATTCCCCCGTCGTAGTAGATCGCTCAGGCGCTTCCCCCCGCAGCGGCGTCACCGTGACCTGAACACGGTGACGCCGCTGCAGTTTTCGGGCCGGTTACAGGCTGTCCCCGGAGCTTTACGCGGCGCAAGGGGTGAAACCGGCCTCGTGACGGCGGGCCCGCCCGGCGGTTTCGGCGGCATCGGGGACACCGGTGGCATCAGTGGCACCGGCGGCCCCTCCCGTGTCAGTAGTTCCCCATCGCCGAGGTCAGCGTGATCTCGATGACCACCCGGGACGGGTTCGGTGCGGGCGTCCTGGTGTAGCGCTCGGCGTAGCGGCGCACCGCCTCCGCGACCCGCTCGGGGTCCTCGGACACCCGCGCGCGCCCTTCCAGTGTCGCCCACCGCCGTCCCTCCGTCTGGCAGACGGCGACCGTCATCCCGTCGGGTCCGGCGGCCAGCACGTTCCGCACTTTCCTGCTGGACTTGTTGCTGATCACCCGGGCCAGACCGGCCGCGGGCTCGTACGTGACGCCGACGGGCACCACGTGCGGGGTGCCGTCGGGCCGGAGGGTGGTCAGGGTGCACAGATGACGTTCCCGCCAGAAGCCGAGATACGAGGCGTCGGGATCGTGCGGGTCAACGGAATGCGAGGCCATGGCCGGGAACCTAGCCCAATCGCCCGTGCCGCCGGTGGCGGACGGCCGCGTTCGCCCCCGGGGAACTTGGCCGTACGCCCTCCACCGACCCACTTGAGTGGAGTACGCTCAACTTTGTGTACGTCGGTCGGGTCAGACCCAGCCGGACGCGACCAGGGACACGAGGACGAGTACGAGCACACGTGCACACGTACACGTACACGTACGTACGAGCACGAGCGTGAGTGACGCACGAGGAGGAGAACGCGAACGTGGACGCCGAGCTGACCAACAGGAGCCGGGACGCGATCAACGCGGCCAGCAGTCGGGCCGTGTCCGAGGGCCACCCGGACCTGACCCCCGCGCACCTGCTGCTCGCGCTGCTGGCCGGGCAGGAGAACGAGAACATCACCGACCTGCTGGCCGCGGTCGAGGCCGACCAGGCCGCCGTACGGGCCGGCACCGAGCGCGTCCTGAGCGCGCTGCCCAGCGTGACCGGCTCCACCGTCGCCCCGCCGCAGCCCAACCGCGAACTGCTCGCGGTCATCGCCGACGCGGCGGACCGGGCCAAGGAGCTCGGGGACGAGTACCTCTCCACCGAGCACCTGCTCATCGGGCTCGCCGCCAAGGGCGGCGCGGTCGGCGACATACTCTCCCAGCAAGGGGCCAGCGCGAAGAAGCTGCTGGACGCGTTCCAGAAGAGCAGGGGAGGGCGCCGGGTGACCACCCCGGATCCCGAGGGCCAGTACAAGGCACTCGAAAAGTTCGGTACCGACTTCACCGCCGCGGCACGGGACGGCAAGCTCGACCCCGTCATCGGCCGTGACCAGGAGATCCGCCGCGTCGTCCAGGTCCTGTCGCGGCGCACCAAGAACAACCCCGTCCTCATCGGGGAACCGGGCGTCGGCAAGACCGCCGTGGTGGAAGGGCTCGCCCAGCGGATCGTCAAGGGCGACGTGCCCGAGTCCCTCAAGAACAAGCAGCTCGTCTCGCTCGACCTGGGCGCGATGGTCGCGGGCGCCAAGTACCGCGGTGAGTTCGAGGAGCGGCTCAAGACCGTGCTCGCGGAGATCAAGGACTCCGACGGGCAGATCATCACCTTCATCGACGAGCTGCACACCGTCGTGGGCGCGGGCGCCGGCGGTGACTCGGCCATGGACGCCGGGAACATGCTGAAGCCCATGCTCGCCCGCGGCGAGCTGCGCATGGTCGGCGCCACCACCCTCGACGAGTACCGCGAGCGGATCGAGAAGGACGCGGCCCTGGAGCGGCGCTTCCAGCAGGTGCTGGTCGCCGAGCCGAGCGTCGAGGACACCATCGCGATCCTGCGCGGGCTCAAGGGGCGGTACGAGGCCCACCACAAGGTGGTGATCGCGGACAGCGCGCTGGTCGCCGCCGCGACCCTCTCCGACCGGTACATCACCTCGCGCTTCCTGCCCGACAAGGCCATCGACCTCGTCGACGAGGCCGCGTCCCGGCTGCGGATGGAGATCGACTCGTCCCCGGTCGAGATCGACGAGCTCCAGCGGGTCGTCGACCGGCTGCGCATGGAGGAGCTGGCGCTCGACAAGGAGACCGACGCGGCCTCCAAGCAGCGCCTGGAGAAGCTGCGCCGCGACCTCGCCGACAAGGACGAGGAACTGCGCGGGCTGACCGCCCGCTGGGAGAAGGAGAAGAAGTCCCTCAACCAGGTCGGTGAGCTGAAGGAGAGACTCGACGGACTGCGCGGCCAGGCCGAGCGGGCCCAGCGCGACGGCGACTTCGACACCGCCTCCAAGCTGCTCTACGGCGAGATCCCCACCCTGGAGCGGGACCTGGAGGAAGCCTCCGAGGCCGAGGAGGAGGTCGCCAAGGACACGATGGTGAAGGAGGAGGTCGGCCCGGACGACATCGCGGACGTGGTCGGCTCCTGGACCGGCATCCCCGCGGGCCGCCTCCTGGAGGGCGAGACGCAGAAACTCCTGCGCATGGAGGAGGAGCTGGGCCGCCGCCTGATCGGCCAGGGCGAGGCCGTACAGGCCGTGTCGGACGCCGTACGCCGCACGCGCGCGGGCATCGCCGACCCGGACCGCCCGACCGGCTCGTTCCTCTTCCTCGGCCCCACGGGTGTCGGCAAGACCGAACTGGCCAAGGCGCTCGCGGACTTCCTCTTCGACGACGAGCGGGCCATGATCCGCATCGACATGTCGGAGTACGGCGAGAAGCACAGCGTGGCCCGCCTGGTGGGCGCGCCTCCCGGCTACGTCGGGTACGAGGAGGGCGGCCAGCTCACCGAGGCGGTCCGCAGGCGCCCGTACAGCGTCGTGCTCCTGGACGAGGTGGAGAAGGCGCACCCGGAGGTCTTCGACGTCCTGCTCCAGGTCCTGGACGACGGCCGCCTGACCGACGGCCAGGGCCGCACGGTCGACTTCCGCAACACCATCCTGGTCCTCACCTCGAACCTGGGCAGTCACTTCCTCGTCGATCCGCTGACGAGCGAGCAGCAGAAGAAGGAACAGGTCATGGAGGTGGTGAGGGCCTCCTTCAAGCCGGAGTTCCTCAACCGGCTCGACGACCTGGTGGTCTTCTCGGCGCTGAACAAGGCGGAGCTGGAGCGCATCGCCAGGCTCCAGGTCGGCCGCCTCGCGAAGCGGCTCGCCGAGCGGCGGCTCACCCTGGAGATCACGGACGAGGCGCTGGCCTGGCTGGCGGACGAGGGCAACGACCCGGCGTACGGGGCCCGGCCCCTGCGCCGTCTCGTCCAGACCGCCATCGGGGACAGCCTCGCCAAGGAGATCCTGGCGGGCGAGATCAAGGACGGCGACACGGTCCGCGTGGACGCGTTCGGCGAGGGCCTGATCGTGGGCCCGGTGACGGGCCGGGTGACGGGGTCTTCGGACGACGCGGCGGAAGGGTCCGGGAGCGGTCCGGCGCTGGGCAAAACGCTCTGAGCGGAATTCCGTCACCGGCGGGGGCGGGGGTTGCGGGCCCCCGCCCCGGATGGGAGAGGATGGCGGGATCCGTACGAAGGGAAAATCACGGTGAGCATCGACCCGTCCTCGATTCCGAACTTCGGGGGCCAGCCAGAGCCGAACCCCGGCGGACCGGCGGGCCCCGTCGTCCCGGATCAGGACCTTGTGAAGCAGCTCCTGGACCAGATGGAGCTGAAGTATGTCGTCGACGACGAGGGTGACCTCGCGGCGCCGTGGGAGCAGTTCCGTACGTACTTCATGTTCCGCGGCGAGGGCGACCAGCAGGTCTTCTCGGTGCGGACGTTCTACGACCGGCCGCACCAGATCGAGGAGAAGCCCCAGCTCCTCGAGTCGATCGACGACTGGAACCGGCGCACGCTGTGGCCCAAGGTCTACAGCCACACGCACGACGACGGCACGGTCCGCCTGATCGGCGAGGCGCAGATGCTGATCGGCACGGGCGTCAGCCTGGAGCACTTCGTGTCGTCGACGGTCAGCTGGGTGCGGGCCGCGATCGAGTTCGACAAGTGGCTCGTCGAGCAGCTCGGCCTGGAGCAGGAGATCGACGAGGCCGAGAAGCCCGAAGAGGACGAGTAGTCCGCCAGTCCGTACAGCGTGGCTCGCAGCCCTCACAACGGCTTGTGGGCGAGTACGACCAGATACGCCCCGTATGCGAACGAGAGCCCGGCCAGTGCGCCGACCACCAGGGTCGCGTGCCACGGCCGGGTTCTTGCCGTCCGGGCCAGCGCGCACGCGAGCGGCAGCAGCAGCGGGAACGCGGGCAGCAGGAACCGCGGCTTGCACTCGAAGAAGCCCGCGCCGCCGGCCGCGACGAGCAGCAGTACGCCCGCGTAGACCAGCAGCGGCAGGGGAGCGCGGTCCGCGACCAGCAGTGCGTACAGGAGCAGGGCCGCCGCGACGAGCGCCATCGACACCGGGAAGACGAGCAGGTCCCCCGCCAGCAGCAGGTGCTTGACGAAGCGCAGCGCGTCGAGGCCGAAGTCGAAGCGTGAGCCCCACAGCCGCTGCACTTCGAGGTACCCGCCGAGCGGGTCGCCCTGCCGCCGCCCCACCCACAGCACGTACCCGAGCCAGCCGAGCGGCCCGAGCGCCGCGCCTGTCCACAGCCTGTGGGTAACTTTTCCACGCCGCCGGTACAGCCGGTACAGCTCGTACGCCGCCGCGGCGAGGACCGCCGCGGCCACCGCGAACCCGTTCGGCCGGGTCAGCCCCGCGCACAGCGCGAGGGCGCCCGCCCACACCCAGCGGCCGGTGAGGACGGCGTACAGCGCCCAGGCCGCGAAGGCGGTGAGCACCGGCTCCGTGTACGCCATCGAGAGCACGACCGAGTGCGGCAGCAGGCCCCACAGGAGGACGAGCGCGGTGGCGACGGCCCGGTCGTGCAGATGGGCCCCGACCGCGTAGATCCCACAGGCGGCGACCCCGGCGCCGACCCACGCGACGAGCAGCCCGGCCGCGGGCCCGCTGAGCGGGGTGAGCTCGGTGACGACGCGCAACAGCCCCGGATAGAGCGGGAAGAAGGCCAGGTCGCTGTGGACGACGTCGGGATGGAACGACTGGCTGTACCCGTACCCGTGTCCGGCGATCCGCAGATACCAGACGGAGTCCCAGGACCGCCCGAGCAGCGACACGGGATGCCCACCGGCCACCCGGGCGACGACGGCCACGGCCGAGACCCCCAGCACCCGGGCGGCGAGGAACAGCCCGAGGGCGGCGCCCATGGACAGGGCCGGACCGGGGCGGCGCCGTGGCGGGACGGGGACGGGGACGGGGACGGGGGCGGAGGCGGAGGGGCTGGGAAATGCGGGAGATGTGGTGGGAGGCGCGGTGGGGGGTGTGAGGGTGCGTGCGAGGATCACACTCGAAGATTGCGGGCATTTCATGCCATTTGCGAGCACCGGGCGACTGGGCGGGTCCGGGCTGCCCCGGGCGAGTTGAAGGCCGGGCGTCGCCGTCCCCGAGGCGGCCGGGCCCCGGTCGCCGTCCGTCTTCCGGTCTCGCCGGGCCCTCGTCTGCGAGGGTCCGGTGGGCCGCTGACCTCCTGAAAGAACCGGGGGAAAGAACTACCCACCCGCCCTCCCTCCCTGGCCGGAAGGCGCGCGTCACCCGTCCGGGTGACCGGCTTGCAGGAGCGGGATGGGGACGGTTACGTTCGCCGCGACAACCGCAAACAGATACGGCCCCCGGCCGGGACGGCAATCCCGAACGAGGGCCTGACCACCTAGGAAGAAATCACCTTCCCGATGGCTGAATCCCAGTCTAACGCGCGCCTGCGCGCCGCCGCCGGAACACCGACCTCCGGCGTGACCCACGTACGCACCCGCCTCACCGCCGACTTCACCGTCGTCTCCAACGCCCTCGCCCAGCGACGCGGCAGCGCGGTCACCGTCGGCGTCGCGGTGTACATCCTCTCCCTGCCCGACGGCACACCTGTCACCATCACCGCCCTGTGCGAGCACTTCAGCGAGGGCGAGATCCTGATCTCACGGGCCCTCAGGGACCTGGAGGCGGCCGGGTACTTGGAACGCTGCCGCGAGCGAACGTCCACCGGGAAGATCCGTACCCGGACCTACTTCTACGACATCCCCGGCGCCGACCCGCACCCCGGCCCGGACTCGGACTCGGACTCGGATGCATCTCCCGAGCCGCCGCCGCCACTGACGCCGCGTGGGCCCCGAAGGCAGGCCGCCGTCACCGCGGTCACACCCGCGGCCGCGCCCGTGCGGGCCGAGACGGCAGCTGAGGCACCCGCCCCGCTCGCCGAGGCCGACCCGCGGGCCGTCGCCGTACTCGCCGCCCTGCGCCGGATCGACCCCCGCCTCGCGCTGTCCGAGCAGGAGGCCGCCCGCCTCGCCCCGGGCGTCACCCGATGGCTCGCGGCGGGTCTGCTGCCCACGCACATCACGGACCACCTCACCGCCCGGCTCCCGGACCACTTCCTGACCCGCCCGGCAGGCATCCTCGCCTACCGGCTCAAGGAGACACCCCTCGCCCCGCCCGCCCCGGCCAGGAGCACGGAACCCTCCGTACACCGCCCGGCGGTCGTGCCCCTGCGCAACTGCGACGGCTGCGACCGGGGATTCCGCGCGGCCGAACCAGGCCGCTGCCGGGACTGCAGGTCAGGGGACCAACTCCGTGCGGCCGGCTGAGCGACCGGCTGAGCGGATGGCTGAGTTCAAGGGCTGAGGTCCAGGGTGCGCACCGGATGTTCCTTCCACGTGTGCGGCCTGGTGGTCGCGATCACCGCACCGTCCGGCCGGTCGGCCTCGGCCAGGGCGCGCACGGTGGCGTACAGGAACCGGCCCGGCTCGGCGTGAGCGCGCTGGATCAGGCGGCAGCCGACTCGGTCATACGGCGGTTCAACTCCGCGTCCAGCTCGGCCTGCTCAGGACCGCTGGGGTCGTAGCCGTTCCACTCCCGCAACACGGCCCGAGCCTTCTCCGCCCGCTCCGCCGGCGAGCGTCTTGAGGCGGCTCACCGCTTCCTCCAGTACCGACGTCTGCTTGCAGAAGGCGAAGCGGACGAAGGGGGCGCCGGCCTCCCGGTGGTCGTAGAAGACGGCGTTCGGGATCGCGACGACTCCGGCGCGTTCCGGCAGGGCCCGGCAGAAGGCGAAGCCGTCGCTCTCGCCGAGCGGCCGGATGTCGGTGGTGACGAAGTACGTCCCGGCCGGCTCGAACACCGCGAAGCCCGCCTCCGCGAGGCCCGTGCTCAGCAAATCCCGCTTGGCCAGCATGTCCGCGGCGAAGGCCTGGAAGTACGTGTCGGGCAGCGCCAACGCCTCCGCGACCGCGTACTGGAAGGGCCCCGAGGACACGTACGTGAGGAACTGCTTCGCCGAGCGCACCGCCGACACCAGCTCGGGCGACGCCGTCACCCAGCCGACCTTCCAGCCGGTGAACGAGAACGACTTGCCCGCCGAGCCGATGGTGACCGTGCGCCCGCGCATACCGGGCAGGGTCGCGAGCGGGATGTGCTCGGCGGCGCCGAAGACCAGGTGCTCGTACACCTCGTCCGTGACCACCAGCAGGTCCCGCTCGACGGCCAGCTCGGCGATCGCGGTCAGCTCGGCACGCGTGAGGACCGTGCCGGTCGGGTTGTGCGGGGTGTTGAGGAGCAGCAGCCGGGTGTTGTCCGTGACCGCGTCGCGCAGCTCGTCCAGGTCGAGGCGGAAGCGCCGGTGCACGGCCCCGTCGGCGCCGGTCTCCTCGTGCGGCCGCAGGGTGACCGGTACGCGCGTACCGCCCGCCATCGCGATGCAGGCCGCGTACGAGTCGTAGTACGGCTCCAGGGCGATCACCTCGTCGCCGGGCTCCAGCAGGGCGAGCAGGGTCGCCGCGATGGCCTCGGTCGCGCCCGCGGTGACCAGCACCTCGGTGTCGGGGGAGTACGTCAGCCCGTACCGGCGTTCCTGGTGCGCGGCGATCGCCGTACGCAGCTCGGGGATGCCGGGCCCCGGTGGGTACTGGTTGCCGCGCCCGTCGCGCAGCGCCCGTACGGCCGCCTCGCGGATCTCCTCGGGGCCGTCCGTGTCGGGAAAACCCTGGCCGAGGTTGATCGAGCCGGTGCTCAGGGCGAGGGCCGACATCTCGGCGAAGATCGTCGTACCGAACTCGGCGAGACGGCGGTTGAGGAGAGGACGACGCGAGCTGGAGGTCATGCCCGCCATCCTGCGCTCAACCTCTGGAGTTGCTCAACTCTGGTTCGGGGGGTGGGGCCTGCGGGGGGTGTCCCGCGGACCCTGTCTGATCAGGGCAGGAGCTGTCGTCCGTTGTTGTTGTCTGTCGTTGCTGGCTCCTGTCGGACGGCCCAAGGACGGCCCGGACTGGCCTATGTGCTGGCGCCTGTCAAGAAGGGGTCATGCAACCAGGCGCGGAGAACCGGGTATGAAGCATAAATGTGCTTGATCAATTGTCAAGTCTTCTAAAACCTCCCACAGAGGCCACTCGAAACGCTAGAATTCAAAGGTCACAAAAATTCGAGGAAATGAGGCGTGAAATGCCTAAGGAATCCAAGGGTAAAGAGATGCGCAATGTTGTAGGTGCGCAATTCGAGTTCATGGAGACAATGTTGTCCCTGGATCAGATGCTCCGTGCAGGGTCGCATCATGGCGTCAAAAGTCACGACATTGAAAGGCGGGCAAATATTATTTTCGAGGCACTTGGTAGGGCAACCGGTAAGGAGGTAATTGAAACTTGGAAGGAGGAATGGCTCAAGGATGCGGACGAGGCTCGCAAGATTGTGGACCCAGTTGAGCGAAAAGAGGCTATCGAGAAGAATGACCTAAAGCGAGCAGATGATCTAAGTAGGTTGATTGATAGCATCCCCAACGGCGGTCGCGGAAGTTTGCAGATGGCCTTGCATCAAATTAGTTCACGTCCCCGCCCGGAAGAGCTAATCTATAGAGCAATCCTCGTAACGTCCGTTTCGGCGTTTGAGGGCCTAGTGACAGCCTGCTATAGGGCAATCTTGGAATCGAAACCGGACGGAGTTATCTCTGGTAACAAAGAATTCTCTCTCGCGGATTTGGTGAGCTTCAATTCGATTGAAGATGCTGTAGCTGATTCTATCGAGCGTAGAGTCGATGCGGCCTTGCGAGGAAGTATCGAGGATTGGGCGACGACCTTCCAGAAGTTCGACGTACAGTTTCAGAACCTAGGCCTAGATTGGCCTAACATTGTTGAAGTCTTCATGCGAAGAAATGCGTACATCCACACTCAAGGGAAGGTTAACTCTACTTACGTCTCTAAGGTGAAGGGATCTCCCGCGAAGGGAGCCTTGTTGATGCTGGATGAAGCTTACCTGAAGGAAGCGCTATCGAGCGTCATGGCGTTGGGGATGCTTATTAGTGCGCGCACATTCATTCACCTCAACCCGAAGCATGAAGTGGCGGCGGCGGGAATGTCATTCCTATATATTAATGAACTCATGGATCTTGGGTATTGGCGGTGCGTAAAAGAGGTTTGTGCCAATCTCAAGGCAATGAACTCAAGGCTGGATATGAAGTTCGACTTGCGGTTCAGTTATTGGCTAGCCTGCAAAAGGCTGTCTGGTCTGGAATCTATTAGGAAAGAAGTGGAATCCCTTGATGTCTCCGCACTTAAGACGGAGTATTCGTTCATGAAGGCAGTCCTTCTGGAGGATGAAAAAACAGCTAAAGTGGAGTTGGAGGTAGGCCTAGCCCGCTCGGAATCTTGGGTTAACTCGTCGGAGATTGATTCATTTCTGAAACATCAAGAGGGCGCGCAATGGGCCTTCGCGGAGCGAAGTAGAATTCTTGGCAATAATTGAAAAAGCCGAGCCAGTCACCTTAATGGCTGTCGCATGTAGGTCTTTATGGAGTGTGTGAATTGCTATGGCGCTTGGGTGTGAGGCGTCGCGAGATGAATCCTTAAGTGGAGTATCGCCTAAAGTATTTGTGCATCAGTCTTTATGGTGTTCAGGCGGAGTGGCATGTAGCGCCGCAAATAGGGCTGAAGTGTCATTGTTGTACCGAAGGTGCGGTTCATTTGCCTTGGGAGGGATGAACCGCGTGCGATATCGTTGTAGGTCGCTCTCTGCGAAGTAAATCGAGTTCGGATCATTCTCGTGGAGTTCGTTGCGCTTGTTGATCCTCGCCCAAAGCTCATCGTGGCTAGCCGCGAGGTAGACAAGCACGGGTGTGGCACCGGCGTCAGTAGCGATGGTTCGCCATTTATTCCGATCCTCCGGCGTCCAAAAGCCGTGGTCAACAACCACGTTGTGCCCCGACCTGAGTTGTTCGCTCAGTTCGGCTGCCACGTCCTCAAGGACCGGCCGCTCCAGGGCGGGGAAGGTGCCCCGAGGGAAATCCACCCCGTAGACCCCGTGTCGGCGGTACATCTCTTCATCCGGGCATAGCCGAACGAACCCACGGGCTGTGAGAACGCGGGAAAGGGTGGTCTTTCCGGAGCCGGGAAGCCCGGCCATCAGGACGCAGAAAGGCGGGCGCGGTGGCATCGGTCTCGTCAAGGTCTGGGAGATGGCTTCGATCTCCGCTTCGGCTTCGGGTGTGATCGTGCCCGCCCTGCGGGCCACGAGCAGCGTTCCTAGGCGGTCTTCCAGCACGCTCATGAGCGTGTCATCCAGGACCGTCACGAGGACACCTCCGATTCCGTGCGCCATGTACGGCCCGGACCGCCGAGGTCCACGCCGTACTCAACGATGTTGCCCTCGGTGTCGACGAACTTTGCGGTCATGACGACTACCGGTTCCGCCAGTGGGTTATCGGGGTCAAGCTCCAAGAGCCGTGCGTACTCCGGCGTAAGAAGGTGCGCGGAAGCGGTGTCAATTCGGTGGCTGATCGGGTGGCCGGTCACCTGAGTGATGAGTTGGAGCGACGTTCCGCCCGTAAGCCGCTCACTTGCTGCCAGCTGAGGGATCAGCTTTCCGTATCGCGCAGGGATCCAGGACGTGCTGTGAGCCACGATGCCGTGCCGGTCCCTGTAGACCCGGCTGCGTCGGACCACGTCGGCCCCGGGGTCAATGTCCAGCGCCTGAGCTACTTCGGCAGGGGCAGACACCACGGCCGCCTCATGCGAGTCGGACCGCTCGCCTTGACCCCAACTGGACCCGGTGCGGCGTCCCCGGTCCTGGCGCTGAGACCCCGACGACATCGACGCCGGCCGGTCCAACACCTCAGTTCCGATCCCGTGGATGCCGCGAACGAGGCCCTCGTTGCGCAGCTTGCGCAGCGCCTTCTCGGCCGTCGCGGTGCTCACTTTCCACTCTTCCGAGAGGTTCTTGATGCTCGGCAAGAGGGACCCCGGCTGTAGCTGACCTGACGCGATCAACTCCGTGTAGTGGGCGGCAATCTTCGCGTACGGGGCCCGATTGTCGGCCTGGCCTGCCATGTCGCTTGCTCCTTGTCGTCACTTCCCTGAGGTTCCCTAGCTTACCGCTTGACACCGCAGGGAACCCTAGGGAACCTTAGGGATGTGCCCGGAGGAAAGCCCGAGGGGGTGAGTACGAAGTGAGCATGCATTGATTGAAAACTCAACAGCGTGCCTGAGGTGACTGCCCTACCTCTGCGACCAAGTGGGCGGCACACGCAGGTTCAACCACGTGTGACTGCAAGAACTCTCGACCTTTCCGCAGCTCATCGGCTGTGGGCCGGTTGCCTCCGCTGCTCGTCTCGTACGAGCAGCGCTGAGGGGAGCCGGACATCCGACTTCAACGGCGCGCGGCCCCGGAGGTGCAACTCCGGGGCCGCTGTTCGGGCCGTTCCATCCTGTGAGAGGAACCACGACCCATGAAGCACATCGTTGCTGATCAGGCGGTTGTTACCGCCGACGTTCTCGACCGCGAGCCGACGGCTGCGGAGCTGGACGCGATCGACCTGGAGATGCCCGTCATCCGGGCGGAGATCGACCTGCTCGACGCGCAGATCATCACGCTGGACCGCATCCCCACCGAGCTGGACGCGCGGCGTATCCGCCGGGCCCACCGCCGGGTGCTGGCCGCTCGCCGCGCGCTGGCGAACACCGCCGCGACGCGCACGGCGGGGGTGTCCGCATGAACGCCAAGACCGTTCTTCCCGCCGTCGCGATGACGGCGGTGTCCATGGTCCTCACGCTGGCCGTGGTCGTGATGTGGCTCGGGGGTGCGATGCCGTGGCCGGTCGCCCTGGTCGTCGGTCTGGGCATTGACGGCGGATGGCTCGCCACCCTCGCCTACGAACGCCGCCTTGCCGCGCAG
Organism: Streptomyces sp. CWNU-52B; assembly: GCF_047444975.1. Taxonomy (NCBI): domain Bacteria; kingdom Bacillati; phylum Actinomycetota; class Actinomycetes; order Kitasatosporales; family Streptomycetaceae; genus Streptomyces; species Streptomyces sp. CWNU-52B. The sequence continues at coordinate 21,312 of NZ_JBLFJV010000012.1, forward strand.
GGCGACCACAGCAACGCCGTCACCGCCGTCGGCTGGTCGTTCGGCCTCATCGCCACCGGCGTCCTGATCGCCCACGCCCTCACCGGCGAGGACAACCCGGGTGCGTGGCTGGCGGTGGCGTGGCTGCCGATCGCGGCCAAAGCCTTGTGGCTGGTTCACGGTTTGTGGGAGCGCACCGCCCTCACCTCCAACGCGTTGGGTGCGATCAAGGGGATTCAGCAGGAAGCGCGCGATGAGGCGGCCGTGGCCCGCGCCCGTCTGCGGGCCGAAGCCAGCACCGAGGAGACCCGGCTGACGGCCGTGACGGAGGCCGGTGCGCGCGTCGCCCGAGTCCAGGCCAGGACGGCACAGAGTCTGTCGCGGGCGTGGTCGACGCTGGAAGTAGCGCGTGAGGGTGAGGACACGGGCAGGGCGCTGAGCAGCGTGACGGCCCGCGTCACACCCGACGTCACACCCCGCTGGGACCTGCCCGTCTGGGGCCCCATCGAGCCGGTCACCGCCCTCCGGCTGGAGGCTGCGCCCGCGCTCACCGACGCGGCCCTTGACGCGCTGGTTGACGAGATCCGGCACAGCGAGGTACCCGCCCTGTCGTACAGGGAGATGGCCACCCGCTTCCGGGCGGCCGGTCACTCGGCATCCGAGGTCCGCTTGCGGGCGGCGTGGAAGCGGCTGGTGGCCTGATGTCCGCGAAGACCACCGTGAGCGCGCACAAGCTGCCCGGCTACGGGCCCACGATGCGTACCGCCAAGCGCCTCACCGATCAGGCCGTGCGGATCGTCGGCCGCGCCGTACCGGGCCGGATGCCCGATGTTGAGGTCACGCTGACCACCGAGCGCGGCATGGCCGAACTGAGCGCCGCCGCCGATCTCGCCCTGGCCGACAGCACCGACCGCCGTGCGCAGCGGCGGGCGGTCGACGAGGGCAAGCGCCTCGCCCGCACGAGCATGGCCCGTGCGATTCCGTGCCCGGACGGGTCGGTGTTAGTGCTGGTCATCGCCGACAAGCACCGCACCGAGGCCGGGTTCGCCGTGACCGTCGTGCACGAGCTGGTGCACGCCATGCAGTTCAGCCGCAAGGGCGTCATCGATCGGGTCGTGCGCGACACCCGTGACCGCCTCGGTATCGAGCGCCAGTCCCGCCGCGATGCCCGCGCCCACCAGTTCCTGTTGGAGCAGGAGGAGCGCGAGGCGCGTGGCTGCCACTACCTCGCCCATCAGATCGTTCCCGCTGCCGCTGCCTGAACCCGTCAGGAGTCAACTCGCATGACTGAGAACGTCGTTCACCTCTTCAAGGACCCGCAGAACAGCCCCGAGACGCCTGCCCCGGTCGCGGTGGCTGCTGTAGCAGCGCCGGACACCGGGACGCCGTCTGTGCCCCTGTGGGCGCGCTCCGCACGGGTCATCCGCACGATGGCCACCCACGAAACCACCACCACCGCGTGCCGGGCCGTCGCCCGGCACGGCCTGTACGTGGTCGGTGGGACCCGGATCGTGGCCCGTCGGACGTGGGAGAGCCGTACGCCTGCCCGGTACGAGCGGATGATCCGTGCGGCGGAAGCCGCGGGGAACTATGAGGCCGCGACCGAGTGGGAGGAGCGCGGGCAGCGCTTCCGCGACGCCCGCCACCGGCGCCGCATGGACCTGCTCACCGCCCCGCTCGATGCCGCCAAGGGCGTCGCCGCCGCCGCTGGCATGGGCGCGGGGATGCTGCTGCTGATCGGGATCGCGTTGGCGGTGGCGAACGAGAACTTCGCCGACGTCGCCACCCCGGTCATGGCCGTCATCCAGCTCATCCAGTGGATCGTGTTCGTCATCTCCGTGACCTGGGGACCGGCCGTGACGATCGGCCCCTGGGCAGCCCTGATCGGCCTCTGGGCCGTCGGCAAACACCAGCAAGCGGCGCCCGCGTGGGCGATGCCCGCCAACCTCCGCGACACCGAGGGCGAACCCGTCACCCCGTCGGCCGTGGTGCTGGCCCTGCGCAACCTCGGCGTCGCCCCGCTCCGCAACGCCATCAAGGACATGGGCGACGCCGGAGCCTCGATGCTCGGGCCGATCCGGATCGCCGGATGCGGCGTCGAAGTCGACGTCACCCTCCCCTCCGGGGTGTCCACGGACGAGGTCCAAAAGCGCCGGCGGAAGCTCGCCGAAAACCTCGGACGGCACGAGCACGAAGTGTTCATCACCATCCCCGTGGCCGCCCGCACGGTCCGGCTGTGGGTAGCCGACTCCGGCGCTTTGGATGAGCCGATCGGTCCGTCTCCGCTGGTCACGGACGAGAGCATGACCGCCAACTACAAGACCGGGCGCGCCCCCTGGGGTCAGGACCTCCGCGGGGACGCTGCCGCACTGAGCGTCTACCAGCGCCACCTCCTCATCACCGGCCTGTCCAACCAGGGCAAGACCGCCGCCCTGCGGGCCCTGGCCCTGTGGCTGGCGCTGGATCGCACGGTGGAGTTCCGCATCGCAGACCTGAAGGGCGCGGGTGACTGGGCGATGTTCCTCGGGCTCGCCACCGTGCTGATCCAGGGGCCGACGGATGACCACGTGATCCAGGCGACCGAGATGCTTGAAGACGGCGTGCGCGAGATGGAACGCCGTCTCCAGGCCCCGCCTGGCAGCGTGTTCCCGCCGCTGGTGCTGCTGGTGGATGAGGCGCAGGTCGCGTTCATGTGCCCGCTCCAGGACGACACCAAGCGGCCCTACGGCGGCTCGAAGGCCACCTCCCGCTACTTCATGGCGGCGCGGAAGATTCACAACCAGGGCCGTGCGGTGAACGTGACGCTGTGGCAGGGCACGCAGGACCCGACCGACCAGAACCTTCCCAAGCTGGTCCGCGAGGGCGCCCACACCCGCGCCTCCCTCGCCCTGGGTACCGAGTCGCAGGCCCGCATGGCGCTCGGAGACAAGGCCGTTGACGGCGGGGCCGCGCCGAACCTGCTGCGCCCCGGCCTGGACAAGGGAACGCTCGTGGTCGCCTCCGACGGCATCGAGATCCCGGCAGGGCAGGCGTCGGTGACCGTGCGCACCCACTACATCGACGACGAACGCGCGACCGCGATCGCCGACCGGGCCCGCGCGCTGCGGGACGGCGTCATCACCCTTCAGGTCATCGAGCGGGGCGAGGAGCGCGACCCGCTCGCCGACATCCTCGCCGCCCTCGGCGACGCCTCGCGAGTGCCGACCACGGACGTCCTCAAGCGCCTCGCGAGTCTGAACGAGGACGCCTACGGCACCTGGACCAACGGCGACCTCAAGCGCGTCCTCGACGGCACCGGAGCCGAACCGTACAAGTCCGAGGGCCGCATGGTCGTCGGCCGCGACCGCCTCGCCCGCGCCCTCGCCAACCAGGACAACGAGGGTTCCGCTTCCGCCTCCTAACAGCAGGGAGCCGACCCCCAGCGGGTCAGGGAGGCAGGGAGAACTCCCTGAACCCCTCCCTGACCCGCCTCCCTCACCCTGACCTGCACAAACGATCTGCCAGGGAGGCAGGGAGGACCGCAGGTCACCGCCCCCGAAACCCGCTCCACACGCCTTCCCCAGGGGTGTCTGTGCCTCCCTGGCCTGACCGGAGAAGGGATTCCGGATGTACCCCGAACACCTTGGCCGCCTGCCCGCTGAGCGGGCCGTGACCGTCCACCAGCCCACCCCCCTCACCCACCTACAGACCGCCCCGCCCGTGCCCATACAGCCGGGCACCGTCCCGACCGTGGCGAGCATCGTCCTGCCCGACGGGCGAGTCGTCACCGGCTACGCGATCAGCCCCGCGCAGCCCGAACCCCTCACCGCCAAACCGCCCGTCTCCCGGGCCGCGGTGAACGTCGCGCTTGGAGGGGTCGGGTTCCTCGCCGTCTGCGGCGGCCTGCTGCTCCTCACGTCGTTCATCGCCGCACTGACCGCGTTCATCACCCAACTGATCACCTTCGCCGCCGTGATCTTCGGCGGCTGGATCGCCGTCCAGGTCCTCGGTGCGAGCGGCCACGGCGGCGGCAACACCTTCCACATCCGCAAGGCCGTGATCAAGCGCAACCACTTCCACGGCTGAACCGACCAAGAATCGAGAGCCCAAGAGATGACCGAGATCTTCGAGACCATCCGCTACACCGCCGACGTGGTCTGCATCCGCGACGGCGCCGTCCTGCTGATCGAGCGCGGATGGCCCCCGCACAAGGGACAGTTCGCGCTGCCCGGCGGGCACGTCGACCCCGGCGAGACCTCCCGGGCCGCCGCCGCGCGGGAGCTGTTGGAAGAGACCGGCGTGCACGTCGACCCGTGGGACCTGACCCTGATCGGCATCTACGACGCCCCCGAGCGCGACCCGCGCGGCCGGTACGTCACCGCCGCCTACCTCGTCACCGTCCCCGCCGACACCATCGCGCAGGCCGGAGACGACGCCGCCGCCGTGCGCTGGACCCCGCTCGACAACGCCCGGGACCTCGCGTTCGACCACACCGACATCGTCACCACCGCCCGCTACCGGCAGCACGCCCCCTTCTAGCTACCCCAAGGGCGGCCCCCCTCTCGCCAAAGAAACGGGGCCGCCCTTGTCTCCAGTCCTCAACAGACCTGTGGAGGTCTCCAGCATGACCCAACCCACCGACATCCCGCGAGTGCACACCGCGCTGCAACTCGCGTCCCACGGCGTGCCCGCGCTGCCACTGCGCAGGGGCAAGGTGCCCTTCGGGAACTGCCCCACGTGCGCACAGAACGCGTGCGGCGGCCGTCCGAACATGCGGACCCCCGGCCCCTGCACCTGCCCGCACCCTTGCCACGCATGGGCCGCCGCCACCACCGACGCCGACGTCATCACCTCGGGGCCGTGGGCGCGGGCATGGCAGGATGCGGCGGCAGTCGCCTACCACCCCGGCGGCGCCGGACTCACCGTTGTCGACCTCGACAACCCCGCCGCCATCGCGTGGGCCCGTGCGAACCTGCCCACCACACGGACCGTGGCCACCACCCGCGGGGAACACTGGATCTACCAGGGCGCCATGCAGTCCGCCAACGCCGTACGCCCCGGCGTCGACATCAAGTCGACCATGGCCTACGCCCGTTGGCTCGGTTCCGGCACCGGCACCGTCACGGCCCTGCCGGACTCCGTGCGCGCACTGGCCGTGAAGGAGCGCCCGGCCCGGCCGGTACCGCAGGCTGTCGCCATGCCCGCACGGGGCGGGGGCGGAGAGTGCCGGCACCGCACACCGACCTACCTCGATCGTGGCATTGCCATGGCGGAGCAGCGCATCACCGACGCGTCCAGCGCGGTGCACGCCACGGTCTACCGGACGTTCCTCGCGGTGCTGTCCACGCACGGCCGGTGCGGCTGCCTCACCGACGCCCACGTCGCCCGGCTGTTCACCGCCGCGCAGACCCGGGGCGAAACGGTCCGGCACTGCACCGACGCGTGGACCAACGCCCACACCGCATTGGGGCTGTGACCATGAGCGAGGACGAGAAGAATCCGGCCCGCGAGGTCATCACGGGTTACGCGCAGGCGCACTTCCGGTACTTCCGCACCGCCGACGGAACCGTCTACGCGCAGAAGAACGCCCACCCTGTCGCCCGTCCGATCCGCTCGCAGGGCACCACGGGAAGTCACCGGCAGGAACTCATGGTCGGCCTGTTCCGCGACGGCGTCGGCGTCTTCAACGGAACCGCCCTCAAGGAGGCATTGGACTTGATCGAAGCACTTGCCCTGTCCGAGGACGTCCAGCCGGTCCACATCCGCGTGGCCCCCGGATTCGATGGGGCGACGTGGCTGGACCTGGGCCGGGACGACGGACAGTCCGTCCGCATCCACCCCACCGGATGGGACATCCTCACCCCCGACCCACGGGAAGTCTGCTGGCGCCGCACCCAGCTCACCGGGGAACTGCCCCTGCCCGTCAAGGACACCGACGGCAAGGGCATTGACCTCCTGATGAGGCTCTGCAACTTCGCCACCGCCGAAACCGAATGCCTCGCCATCGCGTGGCTCATCGGCTGCCTCGGACCGTCCGTGCCCGTCCCCGCCCCCTTCCTCACCGGCCCCCAGGGTGCGGGCAAGTCCACCGGCGGACGGATGCTCGTACGGATCATTGAGGGCATGACCGGCGATCTGCGCCGCGCACCCAAGGATGAGGAGAACCTGATCGCGGCCGTGGCCGCGGGATGGGTCACCGCGCTGGACAACCTGTCCCACATGACGCCGGACCTGTCGGACGCGATGTGCTGCATCGTCACCGGCGCCGAAAGCGTCAAGCGGGCCCTGTTCACCGACGGAGACGTCTTCCGGGTCGGCTACCGCCGCCCTCTCCTGCTGACCGGCATCGACGTCGGCGTCATCCGCCCCGACCTAGCCGAACGGCTGCTTCCCCTGCGGCTGGAGCGGCCCCGGGTGCGGCGCACCGAGGATGAGCTGTGGACGGAGTACGCGCAGGTACTGCCCGTCGTCCTCGGCTCGCTCCTCGACCTCACGGTCAAGGTCCGGGCCGTGGACGCGGAGACGCCCACGGATCTGCGGATGGCGGACTTCGCGCACCTGTGCGCGCAGCTCGACGCGGCAACCGGTCTGGGAGCTCTCGTCGCCTACCGGGCGAGTCTCGATGACCTGAATGACGACGTGATCGAGGGCGACCTGTTGGCGCAGACCGTCATCGAGCACGCTGCGGGCATGGCGGCGGGGGCGGAGGAGCGGATGACGTCCACGCAGTGGCTGCACTGCCTCAGCCGCCTCTACGCGGGCGAGGACCTGCGCGTGCTGCCCAAGGGGTGGCCAACCACCGGCAAGGTCCTGTCCGACCGTCTCAAGCGTCTTCAGCCCACCCTCGCCGCCCGGGGCGTGATCATCGACTCCGGCCGCACCAAAGAGGGCCGCTACATCGAAATGGTCCGGCTCGCCCCGCCCTCGCACGAGCAGGAAGCGGCGTTCTGACGGGCACCCCCTACCGCTTACAAGCAAGAGGAGCACGCCCCGCCCGGGGGTGCTCCTCTTGTTGTTCGCCGCCCGCGCGGCGCTCGAAGGACGTGCCGCGAAGCGGCCCCTTCTTCACGCTCTGAGCGGCACCGCACCACCACAAACAGCCCCTCCTTTTTTCCTAAGTAGGGAGGCCTGCGTCACCTGCGTCACCCGACCCCCGAAAACAGCGGGTGACCTGCGCAGACACGGGTGACGCAGACGGCATATCTCTGCGTCATCGTGCGTCATCTGCGTCACCGATGACGGAAGCCTGCGTCACCGATGACGCACGCCCAATCCTCTGCGTCACCCCAAACCCGCAGGTCAGAAGCGCGCATGACGCAGATGACGCGGGTGACGCAGAAATCCCCACCTCGGACACACACGCCCCCTCGGCACGCCCGGCCCGCGCACGGAGGACACGCCATGAGCACCGCACGTGAACAGCCGGATCCCCGCGCAACGCTCCGCAGCGGGTTGCCAGATCGCTACCTCACCCCCGACGACATCGCCGAAATCTTCGAAGTGCCCAAAGAGACCGTCTACCAGTGGCGCCGGAAAGACATCGGCCCGCCGGGCTTCCGCATCGGCAAGCACCTCCGTTATGACCCCGCCGACGTCCGTGCCTACGTCACCCAGCTCAAGAGCGCAGACCGAAACGCCGCCTGACCCAACACCCACCGCAGACAGCAGGGAGAGCCGCTAACCGGCGGCTCTCCCTGCTGCGTGTTGAAGGGACTCCCGCCGCATGGCAGGCCACATCCAAGACCGCTGGTTCAAGACCGAGACGAACGCCAACGGCAAGACCACCCGCGTCAAGAGCGACCGACATGGCACCGGCCTGCGCTACCGGGCCCGGTACATCGGCCCCGACGGCACCGAGAAGTCCAAGAGCTTCCCCGACGGACAGAAGCGCCGCGCCGAGAAGTGGCTCAGCGCCATCGAGACGGACATGACGCGCGGGCAGTACACCGACCCCAAGTCGGTGCGGGTCACGTTCCGGCAGTACGCAGAGAAGTGGTTGGACAGCAAGACGTCCAGCCCGATGACCCGGAAGGAACTCGGCCGGCGGTTGCGGCTGCACGTCTTTCCGGTGCTCGGGTCCCGACCCGTTGGAACCTTCCGGCCCGAGCACATCCGGGAGCTGCTGGCCGCCCTAGAAGCCAAGAAGGGGGTGAGCCCCGCCTACGCGCGGAACATCTTCGCCGACGTTCAGTCGGTCTTGTCCGCCGCCGTGGATGACTCGCTGCTCTCCCGAAATCCGTGCGGTGCCAGAACGGTGCGCCGCCCCCGGCCGGACGCGCACCGAGTGGTCCCATGGGAGCCCGCGCAGATGTTCGCCGTTCGAACGGCGCTCTTGGAGCGGTACCGGGCCATGGTCGACATCGGCGCCGGGTGCGGTCTGCGGCAGGGCGAGGTGTTCGGGTTGGCGGAGGACGCGATCGACCCCGACGGGCGCACGCTTCACGTCGTGCGGCAGATCAAGCACGTAGAGGGGCACCCGGTATTCGACCTGCCCAAGGGCGGCAAGAAGCGGGACGTGCCGTTGCCCGGCTCCGTGGCGGACGCCCTCCGGGCGCACATGGACGCCTGGAAGCCGGTGGAGATCACGCTGCCGTGGGGAGTGCCGGAAGGGCCGAAGGTGTCCGCGCGGGTGCTCTTCACGGCGGAGCAGGGCGGCATCGTGTGGCGGAGCAACTTCAACAGCAAGGAGTGGAAGCCTGCCCTGGCCGCTGCGGGGCTCATTGGGGGTGCGAGGGCGGACGGCCGGTACGAATCGGCGCGCGAGCATGGAATGCACGCTCTACGGCACTTCTACGCTTCCGCGTTGCTGGACGCGGGGGAGAACATCAAGGCCGTGAGCGAGTACATGGGACACGCTGATCCGGGGCTGACCCTGCGGGTGTACGCCCATCTGATGCCGGACAGCCGCGACCGGGCTCGCGGTGCCATCGACTCCGTGTTTCAGCACCTCTCAGGGGAAGATCACGGCCCACAGACGGCCCAGTGAGGCACCAACGGCCCCTGACCTGCCCTTCTGTGCAGGTCAGGGGCCGTTGGCCCATGAGAAGGCTCTGAAGTTGCTCAACTCGGCTTTGGCCCGTGAGGGGGGAGGGCATCCCCATTTCACGCAAGGAGCGCAGCGAGAAACAGCAGTAGGAAACAACGGCAGGAAACAGCAAGAAGAGGCAGCAGCAGGAAACGATGAGAAGCAGTGCCCACGGGGGGCCGCTTCGGGGGAACGGAAGGAGGGTGACGCCATGGTCGGCATCATCCTGGCGGTGTTCGCTGTACTGGTCGTCGTGGCCCTGATAGCCAAGGCCGCGCGTCCGAGTCCGCGCTCGCGTCGCAGCAAGGCCAGCTGGTGGGCCGGAGGCTCGGGCGGTGCCGGTGGCGTCGGGGGCGGCGGTGGCTGTTCGTCCGGGAGTTCCTCGTGCGGCGGTGGCTCGTCCTGCAGCGGTGGTTCGTCCTGCGGTGGCGGCTCGTCCTGCGGCGGAGGTGGCGGCGGCGGATGTGGCGGAGGCAGCTGACACGGGGCAGCTGAGCTTCGGATCGTCCGGGCCGTCCGGCGATACGAGCGCCCGTCGGGGTCATCTCCCGGCGGGCGTTCCGCTGTTGGTGACGGGGGCGCGGAGGCGTACGTGTGAGCTAAGGGCGCGTCTTCTGGTTGAACAGTTGAGCTGTGGAGCCCTCGGGGGGATGGAAACCCTACGAAGTTGGGTAAAAACGCTGTGGCGGACGCGCCGTTCATGATTCCCTCGTATCGCCGACGCAGACCCCGGAACATCCTTCTGACCTGGCCGACCGGGCCCGATAACCGCCCGGCGCCGACCGGGGTGCGACGGACCGATCCCACCCTTGCGTGCAGCGGAGCCGACCCATGCTCACGACCCTCAACACCGCCTACACCGACACGCGCGCAGCCGACCTCGCCTGGGCCCTCGGACGCGAACCGCTGCCCGCGCTCGCCACACTCGACCTGGAACTGTCCGACGCGAAACTGCAGTTGAGACTGCTGGGCGCGTCCCATCAAGTGCTTCTGGAGGAAGAAGGGGGCAGTTGTTCGGAGACTGTCGCCTGCATCGCCGGCAGCAGCACGCCACTGCCGCTCGGTGTGTCCAAGCGGCTGGGCGACTGGGAGTACGAGTTCGCCGCGCGCGTGGAGACGCTGTCGCGCGGCTCCTTCGCGGGCCGCGCCCAGGAGTTGCTCGCTCTTGTCGCCGACCATCCGAACGGACTTGCGGGGGTCTTCCCCGGCAGTCCCCACGCCTTCACCGCGATGCTCGCGCAGCGGCACGAGGGTCAAGTGCAGTGGCGTACCTGGCACGCCTATCCCCAGGACGGCCAACTGGTCGCCACCCGCACGAAGGTCGGGGTGCGCGTGCCTGCGACTCTCTAGCCCGCGTCCCTCCAGCTTCCGGTCTCTCCGGTCTTTCCGGTCTCTCCAGTGCCGCTCACCGTGCCCGTCCGGCCCGGCCAAAGTATGCGCAGGGGGCCGGACTTCCACACGTGTGGGTGACAGGGTGCAGCGAAGTGGTGACGTACCGTTCCCTGAGTGATCGAGCCGCACGCTCCCGCCCCGCCCGGTACGGCCTCGCCGCCCCGCAGCGGTGCGGGCCAGGCGCGGCTGCCGGTCAGACCTGCCACCGGGCGGTTTCTCGTCCTCACCGGTGTGTTCGTCTGTGCGGCCTGCGGGCTCGTGTACGAACTCGAACTGGTCGCCCTCGCCTCCTACTTGATGGGCGACTCCGTCACCCAGGCCTCCGTCGTCCTGTCCGTGATGGTCTTCGCGATGGGCATCGGCTCGCTCCTCGCCAAACGGCTGCGCTGTCGCGCCGCGGCCGGCTTCGGCGCCGTCGAGGCCCTGCTCGCGTTGGTCGGCGGCTGCAGCGCGATGGCCCTGTACGCCGTCTTCGCCTGGACCGGTGACTGGGGCGGCGCCTGGGCCGACGGCTCCAGTTACCTCCTCGTCGCCTTCTCCCTCGCCATCGGCCTGCTCATCGGCGCCGAGGTCCCGCTGCTGATGGAGCTGATCCAGCGCGTCCGCCGGCAGGACGCGGGCGGAGCGGTCGCGGACCTGTTCGCCGCGGACTACGTGGGCGCGCTGGCCGGCGGGCTCGCGTTCCCCTTCCTTCTGCTGCCGCTGCTCGGCCAGTTGACGGCCACGCTGATCACCGGGACGGTCAACGCGATCGCGGGCGGCGCGCTCGTCCTGGGCCTGTTCCGGCAGGACCTGACCCGGCGCGGGCGCTGGCTGCTGGTCGTCGCCAACCTCCTCGTCCTCGCGCTGCTCGCCTCGGCCGCCGTCCTCGTCGACGACTTCGAGCGGGCCGCGCGGCACGCGATGTACGGCAAGGACGTACGGGTGGCGATGCACACCGACGTCCAGGACGTCGTCCTCACCGGCGGCACGGACGGCCGGCGTCTCGACCTCTACCTCGACGGCCGGCTGCGGGTCAGCGGCAGCGACGAACGCCGCTACCACGACGCCCTCGTCCACCCCGCGATGAACGGCCCGCACGCGCGCGTGCTCGTCCTCGGCGGCGGCGACGGGCTCGCCGTGCGCGAGGTGCTGCGACACCCGGGCGTACACCACGTCGACGTGATCGAACTCGACACGCAGTTCGTGGAGCTGGCGCGCACCGACCCGGCGCTGTCCGTGCTGAACGGCCACGCGTTCCGGGATCCGCGGGTGCGGGTGGTCGCCGCGGACGCGTTCGGATGGCTGCGGGGCGGGACACGGGGTGGGGCGCGGGGCGCGTACGACGTGGTGGTCTCCGACCTGCCGGACCCCGAGAACACGTCCAGTACGAAGCTGTACTCGCAGGAGTTCTACGGGCTCGCCCGCGGGGTCCTCGCCGACGGCGGACGGCTCGTCGTGCACGCGGGGCCGGTCGCGGCGCGGCCGCGGGCGTTCTGGACCGTCGACGCGACGGTACGGGCGGCGGGGCTGCGGACCGTGCCGTACGCGGTGGGCGGCCGGGGCGTGGGGAGCGACGCGGCGGGGGGAGGGGCGCGGGTTCCGCACGACTGGGGGTACGTGCTCGCCTCGCGTACGCGGCCGCGCCTGGGGACGGCGGCGGGGGCGCCGGGCGTGCCGTCGCTCCGGGCGGGTGTCCGGGCCGCCGAGCGCACCCGGCTGCGGGGCCTGCCGCCCTCGACGCTGGTCCATCCGAGGTACCCCGGCTGACACCGACTGCCATCGGCCGGCCGTCTGCGTGCGTGGATCCTGGGGGAATCCCGGTATGTGCGGGTGCGGTACGGGTGGCGCTGGGTAGGCTCGGCCGACATGGAGCATGAGGTGTTCGTTCCGGTTCCCGTCGAGCGTCTGCGCGAGGCTCTCGCCGATCCCGCGCGGGTGGCCCGAGCGCTGCCCGGTCTCCAGCAGGACGCGGGGACGGCGCCCGTCTCCGGCCGCCTGAAGGTACGGATCGGGGGGCACTCCATCACGTACCGCGGCACGCTCGGGGTCTCGCCGCAGGACGACGGTTCGTACGCGGTGGAGGCCGACGCGACGGAGGCCCGTGGCACCGGGTCGGTGAAGCTCGCGCTCGCGCTGGCGCTTCGGCCGGCGGAGGGGGGCTCGACGGTGGCCTTCACGGGTACGGCCTCCGCGGACGGCCGTATCGCGGATCTGCCGGCGGAGGAGGTGACGGCGGTGGCGACGCGGTTGTTGAACCGGTTCGCGGAACACCTGGGGGCGGAGCCGGAACCGGAATCGGCACCGGAGCCACGGTCTCAGGCGCCGCTGCCTCCGGCGGTGGAGGAGGAGCCGCACTCCACGCACGTGCCGTTCGCCGAGGGTGACTTCGTGGGTGGCTTCGAGGACGACGACGCGATCGTGCCGCCCGGGGCACCGGCCGAGGCGGCGCACGCGCGGCGCACGATGATCGGCCGCAGTGCGGAGGAGGTCGACCATGCGCCGCCGCGGGGGCGGTACGCGCCGGTGCCGGCGCCTGTGTCCGGGGGGACCGGGGCGGCCCTTCGCTGGGCCGCGCCGGCGGCGGCGTTCGCGTTGGCTTCGGCGATCGTGGTGGGCAGAGCACTCCGAAAGCGCCGCTGACCGCTGCGCGGGGCTGAGCGGTATGTGGCTGCGGGTTGGTGGGGGCTGGTCGCGCAGTTCCCCGCGCCCCTGGGTTGGTGGGGCGTGGGGTTGTGTTGTTTCTGCGGG
>NZ_JBLFJV010000013.1:0-62358 GCF_047444975.1 Streptomyces sp. CWNU-52B
AGCCTTACAGCGCCGATGGTACTGCAGGGGGGACCCTGTGGGAGAGTAGGACGCCGCTGAACTTCTTTTAGAGCTCCGGCTCTCGGACGAAAGTCCGAGGGCCGGAGCTTTTTTTGTTTTCCCGGAGGGCCACCGGAACCCCTCCGCGATGCGGGCAGATGCCTGAGGGTAGGGTCAGGGGGCAACGTCGGCCCGTTCCCATCAGGAGGCCCCCGGGTGGAGGTCCAGGAGACCCGCGTCCAGACAGACCGGGTCCTCACCATCCCGAACATCCTCAGCATGGCGCGCCTCGCCGGCGTACCGCTGTTCCTGTGGCTGATCCTCAGGCCGGAGTTCGGTGGCCCCAACAGCGACGGCTGGGCACTTCTGGTGCTCATGTTGAGCGGTGTCACCGATTACCTGGACGGCAAGCTCGCCCGGCTCTGGAACCAGATCAGCAGCCTCGGCCGGCTCCTGGATCCCGCGGCCGACCGGCTCTACATTCTGTCGACCCTTCTCGGGCTCACCTGGCGCGAGATTCTGCCACTGTGGCTGACCGCCGTCCTGCTGGCGCGGGAGCTGGTTCTGCTCGTGATGGTGGGCGTCCTCAGACGGCACGGCTATCCACCGCCCCAGGTGAACTTCCTCGGGAAGGCCGCCACGTTCAACTTGATGTACGCCTTCCCGTTGCTGCTGCTCAGTGACGGAAGTGGGTGGCTTGCGTCACTCGGTGCTATTTTCGGATGGGCGTTCGCCGGATGGGGTACAACTCTGTATTGGTGGGCAGGGATCCTCTACGTGGTACAGGTCCGCCGCCTTGTTCGTGCGGACGACCATGGCCGACTGAGCCACCCCAATGGGCGGCCGTAGAGGTCTCTGATGGCCCGCGACGAGAATGTGCGGGACAATCTGACGGGTGAAGTCGGCTAGACCGTCTCTTCAAGGAGGACGCTTCCGACATGAAGGCCGTCGTGATGGCCGGAGGTGAAGGCACACGCCTTCGCCCCATGACCTCAAGCATGCCCAAGCCGCTCCTGCCCGTGGCCAATCGCCCGATCATGGAGCACGTGCTACGGCTGCTCAAGCGGCATGGGCTCAATGAAACCGTCGTCACCGTCCAGTTCCTGGCCTCGCTGGTCAAGAACTACTTCGGTGACGGTGAAGAGCTCGGTATGGAGCTCACCTATGCCAACGAGGAGAAGCCACTCGGTACTGCCGGCAGTGTCAAGAACGCCGAGGAGGCGCTCAAGGACGACACCTTCCTGGTCATCTCCGGTGATGCTCTGACCGACTTCGATCTCACCGATCTGATCAATTTCCACAAGGAAAAGGGAGGGCTGGTCACCGTCTGCTTGACCAGGGTCCCCAATCCGCTGGAATTCGGCATCACCATCGTGGACGACGAAGGCAAGGTCGAGCGCTTTCTCGAGAAGCCGACCTGGGGCCAGGTTTTCTCCGACACCGTGAATACGGGCATCTACGTCATGGAGCCCGAAGTCTTCGACTATGTCGAGGCCGACGTATCCGTCGACTGGTCCGGCGACGTCTTCCCTCAGCTCATGAAGGAAGGCAAGCCGATCTACGGCTATGTCGCCGAGGGGTACTGGGAGGACGTCGGTACCCACGAGAGCTATGTGAAGGCGCAGGCCGACGTCCTGGAGGGCAAGGTCGACGTCGAGCTGGACGGCTTCGAGATATCGCCCGGAGTCTGGGTCGCCGAGGGCGCCGAGGTCCACCCCGACGCGGTGCTGCGCGGGCCGCTCTACATCGGGGACTACGCCAAGGTCGAGGCCGACGTCGAAATCCGTGAGCACACCGTCGTGGGCTCCAACGTCGTCGTCAAGTCCGGGGCGTTCCTGCACAAGGCCGTACTGCACGACAACGTGTATATCGGCCAGCACAGCAATCTGCGTGGCTGTGTCATCGGGAAGAACACCGACATCATGCGGGCCGCTCGTATCGAGGACGGCGCCGTCATCGGGGACGAGTGCCTGGTCGGTGAAGAATCGATCGTTCAGGGCAACGTCCGGGTGTATCCGTTCAAGACCATCGAGGCCGGCGCGTTCGTCAACACGTCGGTCATCTGGGAGTCCAGGGGGCAGGCCCATCTCTTCGGGGCCCGTGGGGTGTCCGGGATCCTGAACGTGGAGATCACGCCCGAGCTGGCGGTGCGCCTGGCGGGGGCGTACGCGACCACGCTCAAGAAGGGCTCCACCGTCACCACGGCCCGCGACCACTCCCGAGGCGCCCGCGCGCTCAAGAGGGCGGTCATCTCCGCTCTGCAGGCCAGCGCCATGGACGTGCGCGACCTGGAGAACGTACCGCTGCCGGTGGCCCGGCAGCAGACCGCGCGGGGCAGCGCCGGCGGGATCATGATTCGTACGACACCCGGGGTTCCCGACTCGGTGGACATCATGTTCTTCGACGGCCGCGGCGCGGATCTCTCGCAGGGCAGCCAGCGCAAGCTCGACCGGGTGTTCGCGCGGCAGGAGTACCGGCGTGCGTTCCCCGGTGAGATCGGGGACCTGCACTTCCCGGCCAGCGTCTTCGACTCGTACACCGGATCCCTGCTCAGGAACGTCGACACGACCGGGATCGCCGAGTCCGGGCTCAAGGTGGTCGTGGACGCCTCGAACGGCAGTGCCGGACTGGTGCTGCCCAGCCTGCTGGGCAAGCTCGGGGTCGATTCGCTGACCATCAACCCGGGACTCGACGAGTCGCGGCCCACGGAGACGGTGGACACCCGGCGGTCCGGGATGGTGCGGCTCGGCGAGATCGTGGCCTCCGCGCGTGCCGCGTTCGGAGTGCGGTTCGACCCGGTCGGCGAGCGGCTGTCGCTCGTCGACGAGAAGGGCCGGATCATCGAGGACGACCGGGCGCTGCTCGTCATGCTCGACCTGGTGGCCGCGGAACGGCGCAGCGGGCGTGTGGCGTTGCCGGTGACCACCACGAGGATCGCCGAGCAGGTGGCGGCGTACCACGGGACTCAGGTCGACTGGACGACGACGTCTCCGGACGATCTGACGCGCGTCGGGCGCGAGGAGTCGACGATCTTCGGCGGTGACGGGCGCGGTGGGTTCATCGTGCCGGAGTTCAGCAGCGTGTTCGACGGTTCGGCGGCGTTCGTCCGGCTCATCGGCCTGGTGGCGCGGGCACAGCTCACGCTCAGTCAGATCGACGCGCGGATTCCGCGGGCGCACGTCCTCAAGCGCGATCTCGCGACTCCCTGGGCGGTCAAGGGGCTTGTGATGCGCCGGGTCGTGGAGGCGGCCGGAGACCGCTTCGTGGACACGACCGACGGTGTCCGGGTCGTGGAGACCGACGGACGCTGGGTGATGGTCCTTCCCGATCCGGCGGAGGCAGTCACCCATCTGTGGGCCGAGGGGCCCGACGACGCGTCGGCGCAGGCACTGCTCGACGAGTGGTCGTCGGTGGTGGACAGCGCCGGTCGCTGAGCCGCACGCGCGCGTGCCGGACGGTGCCCTCAAGAGGGCCTGTCCGGCACGTCGGTGGGGCCATTCGGAGGTACTGGCCGCGACGTGCGACGATGTGCGGCATGCCGCAGCAGCCCGCCGTTCGGAGCACGCCTACGCGCCCTTCGCGCCCGGACGCGTCCATGTCGCTGCTCACCAACGTCATGGACCACAGCCTCGACGAGGGCTATGCCGAGGCGGCCGCCCGGAAGAAGGCCGAAGGCTCGGGCGGGATGCCCAGGACACTGCGCGCGAAGCTGGGTCTGGCGGCCGGTCTGGTGCTCGCGGCGCTCGTGGTGACCGTGGGCGCGGCGCAGGCGCGGATAGCGGCCCCGGGCGTCGCCAAGGAGCGCGAGGAACTCATCGACCGCATCGACAGCGAGACGTCGGCGGCCGAGGGCCTTGAGGACGGCATCGACAAGCTCCGTGACGACGTGGGCGCGCGTCAGCGTGAGGCGTTGAAGAAGCACGGCGGTGATCAGGGTGAGCTGGTGGGCATCCTGTCCGGCGCCGTCGAAGTGCACGGCCCCGGCGTGAAGCTCGTCGTCGACGACGCGAAGGAAGCCGACCACGGTGGTGACGGGGACGCGCGCGAGACGTCGGGTTTCTCCGACAACGGGCGCGTGCGCGACCGGGACATGCAGCGCGTGGTCAACGGGCTGTGGGAGTCGGGCGCGGAGGCCGTCACGATCAACGGACAGCGGCTGACGGCCCTGTCCGCGATCAGGGCCGCGGGTGACGCGATACTGGTCGACAACAAGCCGCTGGTGCCCCCGTACACGGTGTTGGCCGTGGGGGACGGGAGCCGGCTGAGCAGCAAGTTCCAGAACAGCGGTGACGGCCTCTATCTGCACGCGCTGCAGGAGAACTTCGGGATCAGGACCAGCATCTCCGTCGAGGACGAGGTCCGGCTGCCCGCGGCACCGAGTGTGATCGTACGAACAGCAGAACCGAGAACAGAGAAAGGCACATCGTGATCGCCGTACTGGGCCTCGTCGTGGGAGTCGTGGCTGGATTGTTGGTCCGGCCCGAGGTTCCGGCGGTGGTCGAGCCCTATCTCCCGATCGCCGTCGTGGCGGCGCTCGACGCCGTGTTCGGAGGGCTGCGGGCGATGCTCGACGGCATCTTCGACGACAAGGTCTTCGTGGTGTCGTTCCTGTCCAACGTCGTGGTGGCCGCCCTGATCGTCTTCCTGGGCGACAAGCTGGGCGTCGGCGCCCAGCTCTCCACGGGCGTCGTGGTCGTCCTCGGTATCCGCATCTTCTCCAACGCCGCGGCGATCCGTCGGCACGTCTTCCGGGCGTGAGGCCGATGAACAGCGAGGACGAGACGCCGGACGCCCCCAGAAGTCCCCTGCGCAGGGAACTGCCCCAAGAGGTGTCGGCCCAGGCCCGGCACCAGAGCCAGGCCCAGGCCCAGGCCCAGGATCCGGAGACGGTTGCGGAACCCGGGACGACGCAGGCCGGGTCCGGACAGGCCGGGGCGGCGGGCCTCACCGGCCGGCAGCGCTTGGTCAACGGCCTGTGGCCACCACGCGTGTCACGTGCGCAGCTCATCGTCGCGCTCCTGCTGTTCGGGCTCGGCTTCGGACTGGCCGTCCAGGTGGCGTCCAACAGCGACAGCGACGGTGCCCTGCGCGGCGCCCGCCAGGAGGATCTCGTACGCATCCTCGATGAACTGGATGACCGCACACAGCGTCTGGAAGAGGAGAAGCAGGGGCTCGAGGACCAGCGCACCGAGCTGGAGAACAGCTCGGACCAGGCCGAGGAGGCCCGCAAGCAGACTGTCGAGAAGGAGAAGCAACTCGGCATTCTGGCGGGCACCGTGGCGGCGCAGGGCCCCGGCATCACGCTGGAGATCGACGACGAGAAGGGGACGGTCGAGGCGGACATGATGCTCGACGCGATCCAGGAGCTGCGCGCGGCCGGCGCCGAGGCGATCCAGGTCAATGGTGTACGGATTGTCGCGGGCACCTATCTGACGGACGCGGGCGGCGGAGTCGCCGTGGACGGGAACAAGATCAGCTCCCCGTATCGTTTCAAGGTCATCGGGAAGTCCCAGGACCTGGAACCGGCGCTCAACATCCCAGGCGGAGTGGTGCAGACTTTGGAGAAGGAGCAGGCCACTGTCACGGTGGCGCGCTCGGACAAGATCGTCGTGGACGCCTTGCGACCGGCGAAGAGGCCTGACTACGCTCGGTCGTCCTCCCGGTGAACCGGGGGCGCTTGGGGCCCGCTCCTCGAGGGCATGAGGTTGCGGGGGGTCGACGCACCGAATGGGTGGTGCGTGGTGGAAACTGTCTGGTGGATACGGACGTTGTGAGGGTGTCCGGCTCGGCCGGTGTGTGCAATCAGGGTTCGTCCTGCCCCACGGGCGGGTCTGTTTCGGTCAAGGGGAATCGCCCGTGAAGTTGTTTGCGAAGTTGTTCGGCAAGAGCGCACGAGAGGGCAGCGACAACGCCACTGCCCGGCATCGTGCACCGCGCCCCTCGGAGGCCGAGGGGCAGGAGGACCGCCCGCTGTTCCGGGACGAGGTCGGTGGACCGGGCGGCGACATTTCCGGTGGTCAGGGCGCGCCGTCTGTTGACCCTGCCCAGTCGGGACGCATAGGTTTCGGAGATCCGTCAGCCTCAGGTGCGGGTGGAGGTTTCGGCTCCGACCCGTACGCGTCCAATACCCCGGCGGGGCAGCCGCGGCAGGAGGATCCGTCCATGTCGGCCCTGGTGTGTACGAGGTGCGGTAATCGCAACGCGGAAGCGAGCCGTTTCTGCTCGAACTGCGGTGCGCCGTTGCGAGCCGGAGCGACCCCGGAGCGTCCGTCGGAGACCACCTCGACGATCTCCATCTCCGGTCTCGAGGCCTATGACGCCGAGGCCACCGGCCAGACGCAGATGCCGATGCTGTCTCCCGAGGCACAGGCCGCCGTCGACGCCCTGCCGCTCGGCTCGGCGCTCCTGGTGGTGCGGCGGGGGCCCAACTCGGGCAGCCGCTTCCTGCTGGACGGCGAGCTGACCACGGCCGGCCGTCATCCGCAGAGCGACATCTTCCTGGACGACGTGACCGTGTCGCGCCGCCACGTGGAGTTCCGCCGGGAGCCCGACGGCTCGTTCACGGTGGCGGACGTCGGCAGCCTCAACGGCACGTACGTCAACCGCGAGCGGATCGACCGGGTCCCCCTGTCGAACGGTGACGAGGTGCAGATCGGCAAGTACCGACTGGTCTTCTACGCGAGCCAGCGGGGCATCTGACCCTCCCCCAGACTTTGTCCGGGGAGACCCCCAGGGAAGGTCCATGCTGCGAACACCGAGCGGCGGTGCCGGACACGGCGCCGCCGCCACGGACAGCGGGCTGATGAGCATCGGCACCGTGTTGAACGTGCTGCGTGACGAGTTCCCCGAGGTGACCGTCTCCAAGATCCGTTTCCTGGAGTCCGAGGGGCTCATCGAGCCGCAGCGGACCCCGTCGGGGTACCGAAAGTTCAGCGCGGACGACGTCGTGCGCCTCGGTCACGTCCTGAGGATGCAGCGGGACCACTATCTGCCGCTGAAGGTGATCCGGGAGCACCTGGACGCCATGGGGCGCGGTGAGGCGGTGCCACAGCCTTCCGTGGGCCGTCAGCGTGACGGGGAGGTCCTGAGCGAGCCCGAGGGGCCCACGGTGGCCAGGATCGGGCGGGCCGAGCTGCTGGCCGCCGCCGAGATCGGTGAGCAGGAGCTCGACGAGTGGGAGTCGTACGGGCTCATCACTCCAGTGCTGGACGGTGTGTACGACGCCGAGGCGGTGACCGTGGCCGGACTCGTCCTGGAACTGGGGCGGTTCGGGATCGAGCCGCGCCATCTGCGTGCCGTGAAGGCCGCCGCCGACCGTGAGGCCGGGCTCGTGGACCAGGTCGTGGCACCTCTGAGGCTCCATCGCAACCCGCAGACCAGGGCACACGCCCAGGCGCGCACCAAGGAGCTGGCGGGACTCGCGGTGAAGCTGCACGCGGCCCTCGTGCAGTCCGCGCTCGGGGTGCGGCTGCCCTGACCGGCGGCTCGCGCCGAGCGTGGGATAGGGCACCCAATCCGTGCTCGACTACCCAAAGGTGCCGGGCACGGCCTAGGGTTGCTGTGTGAACGAGCTCGACGTCGTAGGTGTCCGGGTCGAAATGCCCTCCAACCAACCGATCGTGCTCCTGCGTGAAGTGGGAGGCGACCGTTACCTCCCCATCTGGATCGGACCGGGGGAGGCGACCGCGATCGCCTTCGCGCAGCAGGGCATGGCTCCCGCGCGACCGCTGACCCACGACCTGTTCAAGGACGTGCTGGAGGCGGTCGGCCAGGAGCTGACCGAAGTGCGCATCACGGATCTGCGGGAGGGTGTCTTCTACGCGGAGCTGGTGTTCGCCAGCGGAGTGGAGGTCAGTGCCCGGCCGTCCGACGCCATAGCGCTGGCACTGCGCACCGGGACGCCCATCTACGGCAGTGACGGGGTCCTGGACGACGCGGGCATCGCGATCCCGGACGAGCAGGAGGACGAAGTGGAGAAGTTCCGCGAGTTCCTCGACCAGATCTCGCCGGAGGACTTCGGGACCAACAGCCAGTGACGGTAGTGACGGTGTGATAAACCGGTCGGTGACCCTCTGGGACCGGCGGACGACAGGCCGTGCGACGACCGCCCCGAGGGCATTCGGCTAGCCTTTCCCCGCGGTGGGGCACGAGAAACCACTCTTAGGGTGATTATCACCCGGCGTGCCGAGTGTGGCGATCGTTGACGCGCCCCTGGTGACTGCCTACCGTCGAGAAGGCAGGTCAAGGACGGAGGTCGGCGTGAGAAGCAGCGGCGACGGTACGGCTGGGGGTGCTCCCGGACACGGTCTGGGGGAGAGCGGCCCGTACCCGCTTCAGAGCAGCGCGGCCGATCACGTACAGCGGCCGAAGGCGGTGCCGGGGGACGGCGAGGTGGCGTCCGACGAGATCGGGTATCGCGGTCCCACGGCGTGTGCGGCCGCGGGGATCACCTATCGGCAGTTGGACTACTGGGCCCGGACCGGACTGGTCGAGCCGAGCGTGCGGCCCGCCCACGGGTCGGGGACGCAGCGGCTCTACAGCTTCCGTGACGTGGTCGTCCTGAAGATCGTCAAGCGGTTCCTCGACACGGGGGTCTCGCTGCAGAACATCCGCACCACGGTCCAGCACCTCACAGAGCGTGGATTCCGCGATCTGGAGCGGATGACGCTGATGAGCGACGGAGCCACCGTCTACGAGTGCTCCTCGCCCGACGAGGTCCACGCCCTGCTCCAGGGCGGCCAGGGCATCTTCGGCATCGCCGTGGGCGTGGTCTGGCGGGACGTGGAGAGAGCGCTCTCGCAGCTGCACGGGGAGCGGGTCGACACGGGCGAGACCCTGGTCCGACCCAACCCCGCGGACGAGCTGGCGAGGCGCCGCAACCGGGCCGTCTGAGCCTGGCGCACGCGGCGCCGCACCGGCCGTCCGAGCCGGCCGCCCTGGCATTGTCAGTGGCGTAGGGCAGCATCGGACCTGTGAGAACCGCGCCCACGATCCTGCATCTCGACATGGATGCCTTCTTCGCCTCGGCGGAGCAGGCGTCCAAGCCGAGCCTGCGCGGGAAAGCGGTCATCGTGGGCGGCCTGGGACCGCGGGGCGTGGTCTCCACCTGTTCGTACGAGGCACGGGTCTTCGGGGTGCATTCGGCGATGCCGATGGCCCAGGCCCGCCGCCTCGCGCCGAACGCGGCCTACCTCGTACCGCGCTTCGGGCTCTACCGGGAGATCAGCGAGCAGGTGATGGGGCTCCTGAGGGAGCTGTCGCCGCTGGTGGAGCCGCTGAGCCTGGACGAGGCGTTCGTGGACCTGGAGGCCGGGCGGACCGCCTGGGACGAGACGTCGGCGCGGCTGACCGCGGGGAAGTTGCGCGCGGACATCCGGGCCGTCACGGGGCTGACCGGATCCGTGGGGCTCGCGGCCTCCAAGATGCTCGCGAAGATCGCCTCCGAGCAGGCCAAGCCCGACGGGCTCGTACTGATAGAGCCGGGCACCGAGCGGGAGCTGCTGGCTCCCATGCCGGTGCGGATCCTGCCGGGTGTGGGGCCCGCCACGGGGGACCATCTGCGGCGGGGCGGGATCAGCACGGTCGGGGAGATCGCGGAGGCCGGCGAGGACGAGCTCGTACGGCTTCTGGGCAAGGCCCATGGAGTCGCGCTGTACGCCATGGCGCTGGCCCGCGACGAGCGGCCCGTGGTGGCCGAGCGGGACACCA
This sequence comes from Streptomyces sp. CWNU-52B, assembly GCF_047444975.1. NCBI lineage: Bacteria > Bacillati > Actinomycetota > Actinomycetes > Kitasatosporales > Streptomycetaceae > Streptomyces > Streptomyces sp. CWNU-52B. Next base: position 9,709 of record NZ_JBLFJV010000013.1, read on the forward strand.
AGTCGGTGTCCGTCGAGGACACGTACGACGTGGACATCCATGAGCGGGTGCGGGTGCGGATGGAGGTGCAGCGGCTGGCCGACCGGTGTGTCCAGCGGTTGCGGGGCGCGCATCTGTCGGGGCGGACCATCGTGCTGAAGGTGCGGCGGTACGACTTCTCCACGCTGACGCGTTCCGAGACGCTTCGGGGGCCCACGGACGACCCCGCGGTGGTGCGGGAGGCGGCTGCGCGGCTGCTGGAGTCCGTGGACACCACGGGGGGTGTGCGGCTGCTGGGGGTGGGGGTTTCGGGGCTGGCCGACTACACGCAGGAGGATCTCTTCGCGCAGGCGCGGGTTGGTGCGGCGGGGGAGGTGGAGTTGGAGCAGGCCGGTGCCGGTGCCGGTGTTGGTAGCGGCGTCGGTGCTGGTACCGGTGTCGGTGGGCAGGGGGTGGTTGAGGGCGTGGTGGCTGAGGAGCCGGTGGCGGAGCCCGTGGTGGAGCGGCAGTGGCGGGCGGGGCATGACGTTCGGCACAGCGAGTTCGGGCACGGGTGGGTGCAGGGGAGTGGGCTGGGGCGGGTGACTGTGCGGTTCGAGACGCCTGACTCGGGGCCGGGGCGGGTGAAGACGTTTCGGGTTGATGATCCTGCGTTGGAGGGGGCGGAGCCGTTGCCGTTGGTGTCGCCCGTGCGGGGGCCTGCGGCGCTTGGGGAGGAGTAGAGGGGTGGGGCTCGGTCTGGGTGGGGGTGTGGGGGCTGGGGTGTGGTTGTGCGTGCGGGTGCGTTGTGGCTGGTCGCGCAGTTCCCCGCGCCCCTAAAAGATTGCGCCGTTCCCCGCGCCCCTAAAGGCTTGCGCCGTTCCCCGCGCTCCTGAAGGACTGCGCCGTTGCCTGCGACCCCTGAAGGACTGCGCCGTTGCCTGCGACCCCTGAAGGACTGCGCCGTTGCCTGCGACCCCTGAAGGATTGAGCCGTTTCCCGCGGCCCCAGAGGACTGTGCCGTCCCCGCGGCCCTGCGGGATTGCGTCGTTCGCCGTCCTCCCGATGCGGCTGTGGCGGGGGCTGTCTTCCTGGTCAGGGAGGGTTTTCCTGGCCTGCCAGGTGGCCGAAGTCTCGGTCTGGGAACGGTGGGGGGCGGGAGGTGTCCAGGCCGTAGTGGTGGTAGAGCTGGAGTTCCTGTTCGGGGGAGAGGTGGCGGCCCACGCCGAAGTCCGGGGCGTCCTTGATCAGGGACCGTTCGAACGGGATGCGCAGCGATCCGCCGACCAGTTCGCTGGGGTCCAGGGGGACGAAGGCGTCCCGGCTGAACAGGCCGGTGCGGATGGCCGCCCACTCCGGTACGCCGGTCGCGTCGTCGAGATAGACCTCGTCGACGGTGCCGATCCTCGTGCCGTTGCGATCGAACGCCTTGCGGCCTATCAGGTTGCGCGGATCGATGTCGGTCTGCACGGGCCCTCCAGCTGCTCGCAACTCATCCGTAAGCACTACGAAAGAGCACTTTGAGGAGGGCGGCCACTCGAGGGAACCCCGCTGGTAGGCTGGGCAACGGCTGCTGACCCCGTGCGGGAGAGTCCTCCAGGCTTCATCGGAGGCGCCGAAGGAGCAAATCCTCCCCGGAATCTCTCAGGCACACGTACCGCACGGACGAGGTCACTCTGGAAAGCAGAGCGGTGTTCGAGCTTTTTGACGGCTTCCGCTCTCACCGACGGTGAAAGCCGGAGCGCCTTCACGGCGAGCCGGTGAAGCTCTCAGGTCGAGATGACAGAGGGGGAGGCCGTTCGGGCACCCACATCGTGGTGCCCCTCGAAGGTCGTCAGACCAGGAGGCCTCCCGCAATGACCACCCAACGCACTCCGCTCTCCGAGCTCGAACAGGGAATCCCGTTCGAGCAGCGCCACATCGGGCCCGACTCCGAGGCCCGCGCCAAGATGCTCGCGCAGGTGGGGTACGGCTCGCTGGACGAGCTGACGGCCACCGCCGTGCCGGATGTGATCAAGAACGCCGAGGCGCTGGCACTGCCGGACGCGCGCACCGAGGCCGAGGTGCTGGCCGAACTGCGCTCCCTCGCGGACCGCAACCAGGTGCTGGACTCCATGATCGGGCTCGGCTACTACGGGACGTTCACCCCGCCCGTCATCCTGCGCAACGTGATGGAGAGCCCGGCCTGGTACACCGCGTACACGCCCTACCAGCCGGAGATCTCGCAGGGGCGGCTCGAGGCCCTGCTGAACTTCCAGACCATGGTGGCCGACCTGACCGGTCTGCCGACCTCCGGTGCCTCGCTGCTCGACGAGAGCACCGCGGCCGCCGAGGCGATGGCGCTGTCGCGGCGCATGGGGAAGAACAAGAAGGGCCTCTTCCTCATCGACGCGGACACCATGCCGCAGACCGTCGCCGTGATCCGGACCCGTGCCGAACCCACCGGTGTCGAGGTCGTCGTCGCCGACCTGAGCGACGGCGTCCCCGCCGAGCTCGCCGAGCGCGAGATCAACGGCGTCCTCCTCCAGTACCCCGGCGCCTCCGGTGCCGTACGGGACCTCGCGCCCGTCGTCGAGCAGGCGCACGAGCTGGGCGCGATCGTCACCGTCGCCGCCGATCTGCTCGCCCTGACGCTGCTCACCTCGCCCGGTGAGCTGGGCGCCGACATCGCCGTCGGTACGACCCAGCGCTTCGGCGTGCCGATGGGCTTCGGCGGACCGCACGCCGGATACATGGCCGTACGGGAGAAGTTCGCGCGCAGCCTGCCCGGACGGCTCGTCGGCGTCTCGGTCGACGCCGACGGCAACAAGGCGTACCGGCTCGCCCTGCAGACGCGTGAGCAGCACATCCGCCGGGAGAAGGCGACCAGCAACATCTGTACGGCCCAGGTGCTGCTCGCCGTGATGGCCGGGATGTACGCCGTCTACCACGGACCCCAGGGGCTCAGGTCCATCGCACGGCGCACCCATCGCTACGCCACGATCCTCGCCGCGGGGCTGCGGGCGGGCGGTGTCGAGGTCGTCCACGAGGCGTACTTCGACACCCTCACCGTGCGGGTGCCGGGCCGGGCCGCCGAGACGCTGGAGGCCGCCCGCCGGGGCGGGGTCAACCTCCACCTTGTGGACGCGGACCACCTGTCCCTCTCCTGCGACGAGACGACCACCCGGGCCCAGCTGGGCGCCGTCTGGTCGGCGTTCGGGGTCGACGGCGACGTGGCCGCGCTGGACACCACGGCGCAGGACACGCTGCCGGACCCGCTGCTGCGCACCGACGAGTACCTCACGCACCCGGTCTTCCACCAGTACCGCTCGGAGACCGCGATGCTGCGCTACCTGCGCCGCCTCGCGGACCGCGACTACGCGCTCGACCGGGGCATGATCCCGCTCGGCTCGTGCACCATGAAGCTCAACGCGACCACCGAGATGGAGCCGGTCACCTGGCCGGAGTTCGGACAGCTGCACCCCTTCGCGCCCGCGGAACAGGCGCAGGGCTACCTTACGCTCATCCGTGAGCTGGAGGAGCGGCTCGCCGAGGTCACGGGCTACGACAACGTCTCGCTCCAGCCCAACGCCGGCTCGCAGGGCGAGCTGGCCGGCCTGCTGGCCGTCCGCGGCTACCACCGGGCGAACGGCGACGAGCAGCGCACCGTCTGCCTCATCCCGTCCTCCGCGCACGGCACGAACGCGGCCAGCGCCGTGATGGCCGGCATGAAGGTCGTCGTCGTGAAGACCGCCGAGGACGGCGAGATCGACGTCGAGGACCTGCGTGCCAAGATCGAGCGGCACCGCGACGAACTGTCCGTACTGATGATCACGTACCCCTCGACGCACGGGGTGTTCGAGGAGCACGTCGCCGGCATCTGCGCGCAGGTGCACGAGGCGGGCGGCCAGGTCTACGTGGACGGCGCCAACCTCAACGCGCTCGTCGGGCTTGCCAAGCCCGGACATTTCGGCGGCGACGTCTCGCACCTCAACCTGCACAAGACGTTCTGCATCCCGCACGGCGGCGGTGGCCCCGGCGTCGGCCCGGTCGGCGTGCGCGCCCACCTGGCGCCCTACCTGCCCAACCACCCGCTGCAGCCCGCAGCGGGCCCCGAGACGGGCGTGGGGCCGGTCTCAGCGGCTCCCTGGGGCTCCGCGGGCATCCTGCCGATCTCCTGGGCGTACGTCCGTCTCATGGGCGGTGAGGGGCTCAAGCGGGCCACGCAGGTCGCCGTCCTCAGCGCCAACTACGTGGCCAAGCGTCTCGAACCGCACTACCCGGTCCTCTACACGGGTCCCGGCGGCCTGGTGGCGCACGAGTGCATCATCGATCTGCGGCCGCTGACCAAGGCGACCGGCGTGAGTGTCGACGACGTCGCCAAGCGGCTCATCGACTACGGGTTCCACGCGCCGACCATGTCGTTCCCGGTGGCAGGCACGCTGATGATCGAGCCCACCGAGAGCGAGGACCTCACCGAACTCGACCGGTTCTGCGAGGCGATGATCGCCATCCGCGCGGAGATCGAGAAGGTCGGCTCGGGCGCGTGGGCGGCGGACGACAACCCGCTGCGCAACGCCCCGCACACGGCGGCCGCGCTCGGCGGCGCGTGGGAGCACGCGTACAGCCGCGAGGAGGCCGTCTTCCCTGCGGGGGTCTCGGCGGCCGACAAGTACTGGCCGCCGGTGCGGCGCATCGACCAGGCGTACGGCGACCGGAACCTGGTCTGTTCCTGCCCGCCGCTGGACGCCTACGAGGATTAGGCGCCGCGAGGAGCGGACGCGTACGAGGAGTGGACGCCCACGGAGAGTAGTCGCTCCCGGACACGCGTCGGGGCCGGTTCGGGAGTGTTTCCCGGGCCGGCCCCTCTTGATCCTCTTGCCCCCCGGACGGCCTGCTCAGCCGCCCGCGACGCCCCGTCGTGCTCAGGCGGCGGTCATCACGTCCAGCGCCGGAGACCGGTGTGGATCGATGATCCGTCCGTCCGGCAGAAGCTCACCGGTGTCCTCGAAGAGCAGGACGCCGTTGCACAGCAGGCTCCATCCCTGCTCCGGGTGGTGCGCCACGAGGAGCGCTGCCTCCCGGTCGGCGGAGTCGGCTGTCGGGCACGGTGGCTGGTGCTGGCACATTGATGGGATCTTTCGCTTCGGTGTGAGGTCGGTGATCGATGTCGTGTGTGTCCTGCGGCTCGAACTGGTATTCATAGCCGCCCCCCGTTCCCCCGTTTGTCAGATGGTCCGGAACCCAGTGTTGCCCTACGGCCGCCGATCCGCAGGGATTTGGCGGCAGCGCTCCTCACAGGTTGATGACGCATCACCCGTGCGGACGGTTCAGCCCAACTGGGTTGTCCCTTCGGGTGGTTCGGAATGGCCGGATGGGACTAGTCCGTCCGGGCCGGGAGTGCGCTGAGTCCGCCCCGCGTCACTCCACGCGACGCCCTCCCCACACCCTCCCCAGCACCCCCGCGCAGAGATGTGCCCCGCGGCCGGGGTGGTGGCCGTGGGGCACGGAGAGCTGAGGGGTGCGCTCAGGCGGGTGAGCCGAGCAGCGGTGTGGACGCCGGTGTGGACGTCGGGCTGGGCGTCGGGGTGAGGCGGTGGGTCAGGACGGGCAGCAGTTCGGCCACGCGGTGCGGGCGGTGCGCGGCGATGCCCGGCGGCGCGGGCGCCAGCGGCACCAGCAGGTCGGTGGCGGCGAGGGAGCCCTCGGCGCCGTCCACGGTGACGTCCCCGTGCAGCCAGAGCGTGAGCATGTAGAGCTCGGGTACGGAGAGCAGACGTGGCTGGTACGACCCCGGCATCGTCTCCGCCTGGCGCAGGGCACGCTCGGTCGCGGTGACGTACGGGCCCTCGAAGAAGTGGGAGAAGGCCCAGCCGTCGGGGGTCAGCCTGGTCTCCGCGGCCGCCACGGCACGTTCGTGGCAGCGGACCAGGAAGCGCCATCCGGCGAGCCGGGTGGCCGAGGTGCCCGCCGGGGTGATTCGGTCGAGCACATGGACGGGCAGGGGGAGTTCGGCCGTGAGGGGTCCCTGGGTGTCGCGCAGGGACGGGGTACGTGCTTCACGGACGGCGGTGGGGGAACCGAGGGCCGTGAGGACGGTGCGCAATGCGGGTGCGGGAGCCGGAGGGACGTGCAGCGGCATGATGGGTCGCCTCTCTCATTCGACAGGCATGGTGGCGCGGGGCGGGGGCGGACGGCGTTGTCAGCTCTCGGGGTCAAAGGGGGCGGGGGTGCGGGACCTGCTGCCCAAGGGACGCCTGCCGCGTGATGCCCGGTACGCGTGCTCGCCGAACTGTCCCGGAAGGTCCGGTAGCTCCGATTTCCGCTACGTGGTTCCCTCCGGCGCCTTTGCGAACGCACGCACCGGACGCCGCGCGGCCTGCCCTTCGGACGGACGACGTCACTTCGACGACAGGTCCTGTGGTCGCGAGCGCCAACTCTCTGCCTCGTCAGCGGAGTTTATACGACACGTGTTCAGGTGGTGTTTCGCCTAGCCGTTCCGCATGGTGAGGGCAAGGGGCTATCAGGTCGCCGTTACGTGCGTTTGATCCTGGTTCTCCGGGGGTACTCGTCGATGACCTCGGTGTATTCCGCCGAAGTGGACGGCCGGTTCTCGTCGGCGTTTTTCACGACAGAGTGGGCCGCCGAGAAAACGTCGTGCACCATGCCTGATGAATGTGCCCGCAGAAAACTGACTTCAGAGTAGTGGCCCGGAGGCAGGTCCGGGGCGTTATCGATCACAATGCCTGGGCATCATCCCCCGTGACCGGGACACCAGCGGCCGGTTCTTCGGGCTGCCCAGTCGAGGAGGGAAGCTTCGATGGGGGAGAAGGTCGTGGCGGGGACGATCGGTCTGTCCGACCGCCGACGGTACCGAGAAAAGCTCCAGCAGTGTCTGGAGGGACTGGGACGGCTTCTCGCGGAGAAGCAGTTCGACCGTCCCAGGAATCTCATGGGTCTGGAGATCGAGCTGAATCTGGCAGGTCCCGACGGCACACCGAGAATGATGAATGCGCAAGTACTCGAACGCATCGCGAGCCGTGATTTCCAAACAGAACTCGCCATGTTCAATCTGGAAGTCAACATTGCTCCCCATCGGCTGGAGGGCCGGGTATTCGACCGGCTGGCCGAGGAGCTGCGCACCTCTCTCGCGTACGCCCACCGCAAGGCGAACGAGGTGGACGCCGGAATCGTGATGATCGGCATTCTGCCGACTCTCGCCCGCGACGACCTGGTCTCCGCGAACCTTTCCGACGGCGACCGCTACACGCTGCTCAACGACCAGATCGTCGCGGCCCGCGGCGAGGACTTCACGCTGGACATCGACGGCGTGGAGCGGCTCAACTGCACCTCGGCGTCGATCGCGCCCGAAGCGGCCTGTACCTCTGTGCAGTTGCACCTCCAGGTCACCCCCGACCGGTTCGCCGACGTGTGGAACGGCGCGCAGGTGGCGGCCGCGGCGCAGATCGCGGTGGGCGCCAACTCGCCGTTCCTCTTCGGCCGTGAGCTGTGGCGAGAGTCCAGGCCCCCGCTGTTCACGCAGTCCACCGACACCCGTTCGCCCGAGCTCCAGGCGCAGGGCGTACGGCCGCGGACCTGGTTCGGCGAGCGGTGGATCTCCTCGGCGTACGACCTCTTCGAGGAGAACCTGCGCTTCTTCCCTCCCCTGTTGCCCATCCGCGACGAGGAGGATCCGCTGCGGGTCCTCGACGAGGGCGGCACACCGCGGCTCGCCGAGCTCGTGCTCCACAACGGCACCGTCTACCGCTGGAACCGCCCGGTGTACGGCATCGACGACGGCGTACCGCATCTGCGCGTGGAGAACCGCGTGCTGCCCGCGGGCCCCACCGTGATCGACGTCGTGGCCAACGCGGCGTTCTACTACGGGCTCGTACGCGCCCTCGCGGCGGAGGCGCGGCCTGTCTGGACGCGGCTGCCCTTCGAGGCGGCGGAGGCCAACTTCGACGAGGCCTGCCGGCACGGCATCGACGCGCAGCTGGAGTGGCCGCGGCGCGGCAGGTACGGCGGAACCGCGCGGGTGCCGGCGGCGCAGCTGGTGCTGGACGAACTCCTGCCGCTCGCGGCGTCGGGGCTGGACGCGTGGGGCGTCGAGCCCGCCGACCGGGACCTCTACCTCGGTGTGATCGAGGAGCGGTGCAAGCGGGGGGTCAACGGTGCCTCCTGGCAGTCCCGTACGTTCCACAAGGCGCTGGCGGGCGGCCTGGGCAGGGATGCCGCGCTGGCCGCCACGACGAAGCGGTACAGCGAGCTGATGCACCTCGGCGAACCGGTGCACACCTGGCCGGTCGGACTGCCTGAACCGGCCGTTCCGCTGACGTGACATGACGTACATGCATGACATGACACGGCGTGACGCGCGGTGGGGCCGGGGTGACGGGCGGAGCAGCGGGGGATCAGCTCTTGTTGCCCGCCTGCACGACGGCCTTCAGTATCACCGAGTGGATCTGGGACGGGTCGGTGACCAGGTGTCCCGAGCCGCCGGTCGCCTCGGCGATCTTGTTGAGTTCCTTCTTGTCGGCGTCCGGGCCCACGGCGATCGCTATCAGGGGCACGGGGCGCTCCGGGTCGGTGGCCGCGCGGAGTTCGGAGATCAGCTCGGTGAGCGAGATGCTTCCGGCGTCCTGGTTCACCCCGTCGGTGAGCAGGACCACCGCGTTGAACTTGCCCTTGGTGTAGGAGGCCGTGGCGGCCTTGTACGCGGCCAGTGTGGTGTCGTACAGGCCGGTCGAGCCGTCCTTGACCGGCTTGAGGTCACTGAAGGCCGCCGACAGCCGGTCCCGCTGGGTGGCGCCGCCGACCTGGTCACCGAGCCGGTCGGTCGGGACGAGGACGCGGTAGTCGCGCTTGCCGTCGATCTTCCGGGAGAACTTCCACAGCCCGATCTCGTCCTCCGGGGTGAAGGTGGCCAGGGCCTGGAGCAGCGCCGCCTTGGTCACGTCCATCCGGGACTCGCTGGTGCCCGGCACCGGGTCCGACATGGACGACGAGGCGTCGACGACGGTGGTGAGACGGGCGCTCTGCACCGTGATCGTCCACAGGCCGAGGGCCTCCTCGACCTCCTTGTCCGTGGCCGGCTTCTCCGGGACCTCCTTGTACGGCTGCGGGGCGCGGCCGCCGGCTCCGGCCACCATGTCGGCCGGGACCTCGTCCTCGTCCGTACGGAAGCCGCGCTTCTCCAGGATCCTGCGTCCCTGGGGCTCGCCGAGGAGGGTCATGAACCGCAGCGCGGCCCGGCTCTCGTCCGTGGTGAGTGTGGGCTCGTCGACCAGCACGAACGGATGGTCCAGGCGGGGCGCGCCGTCCTTGGGGTAGAAGAGGTCGAGTTCGTCGCCGCTGTCCGCCGACGCGTTGTACGCGAACGCCGCCTGCTCGGAGAGGATCAGTGCCTGGTTGCGCTTCGGGTTGCCCTGCTCGGTGCCGGAGAGGTCGCGCGGCAGGGTGTCCAGGACCTGGCTGTCGCTGTCGGAGGCGCGCTGTGAGAGGGCCTTCGCGGTGGCCGCCGCGAGCGTGTCGCCGCCCTTCGACCTGCCTGCCGTCTGGGCCAGCTGGGTCAGGGCGAGCAGGCCCGTGGCGCTGCGCGAGGGGTCGCCCGCACCGAGTTTCAGGCGGTCGTCGGCCATGGTCGCGCCGGCCAGATCGGTCCACGAATAGGTCTTCTTGGGCCACCCGAGGGACTTCGCGGCCGTGGGGATCATGGCGACACCGACGGGTGAGGAGGCGACATTGCCCGCGGGCGTCACGGAGAGCGACTGGTTGTCCGCCAGGACACGGTTGACCCACACGCTGGAGTCCGGCACCCAGGCCTCGAACTCGGTCGCGCCCTTGCTCTTCGACCGCAGGGCGTCCGTGACCTTGTAGGTCTCCTGGGCGGAGACCCGGACGTCGAGGCAACTGCCGTCGGACGTCACGTCGTTGTTCCGGGCGTAGTCGGCCGCGTCCTTGAGTGCGGGTGCGATGCCGGGAGCGGCGGCGATTCTCAGCCTTACGGGGCTGTCCCAGCAGGACGAGCCGAAGGAGAGCAGGCCACCGTCGACCGCGGCGGCGGTGCCGCCCGCGACGGCGAGCACGAGGGCCGTCGCGAGCGCCACGTTGCGGCGCCGTGTGGATGACCGGGGGGCGGTGCCGCCCCTGCGCAACCCGTCGGGCAAGCTGTGACGTCCCATGACGGTGGTACCCCTCCCTGATCGGGCCTGAAGCCGTTGAAGTCGTGAAAGGGCCGAATGGTATGACACTCAGGGGGGTGCGCCCCCATGGTGTCCGTCCCCCGACGGCTTGTCGCACACGATCTTCGTAGCTCCTTTCGAGACCCTAGCGGGGCGAAGATGGGGATGAGGCGGGATTACGCAACTGGAGGCTTGAGTGCAGGTGGGGCAGGGGCCGGTAGTTGATTCTGTACCCGAGGATCGGCCCGCGCGGCGCGTCCTCCGTGACGAGACGCTGCTCGTGCTGGGGGTCTCGCTCGGGGCGAGCGGGGTCTCCGCGCTGATCAGCTTTGTCGGCTCGGTCACCAGGCCGGGAGGGCTGAAGGACCAGGCGGCCACGCTCAACGCCTCGGCCGCCCCGGGCCGTCCCTGGCTCGATCTGGCATGGCAGCTGTTCGGTATCGCGTCCGCGCTGGTGCCGGTCGCACTCGTCGCGCACTTCCTGCTCCGTGAGGGCAAGGGGCTGCGCACGCTGGGATTCGACCGTACGCGCCCCTGGTTCGATCTCGCCCGGGGCGCCGGCATCGCCGCGGTCATCGGCAGCTCGGGCATCGCCTTCTACCTGGCGGCCCGCGGGCTCGGGTTCAACCTCACCGTGGTGCCCGAGGCGCTGCCCGAGGTGTGGTGGAAGTACCCGGTGCTGATCCTCTCCGCGCTCCAGAACTCGGTCCTGGAGGAGGTCATCGTCGTCGGGTATCTGCTGCGCAGGCTCGGCCAGTTGGGCTGGACACCGCTCACGGCCCTGGTGGCCAGTTCGGTGCTGCGCGGCTCGTACCACCTCTACCAGGGCATCGGCGGGTTCGTCGGCAACATGGTGATGGGCGTGGTCTTCGCCTTCCTGTACCGCCGCTGGGGCCGGATCGGGCCGCTGGTGGTCGCCCACTCGCTGCTCGACATCGGGGCGTTCGTGGGATACGCGCTGCTGGCGGGCAAGGTGGGGTGGCTGCCCACCGCGTGAGCCGCTCGGTGTCGGTCCGCGTGGGCCGCCCGGTCCTGGGCCGCGCCCGGCGCGCGTCGCTCCTCACACGAGGAGATCGCCCTCGATCACGGTGACCGCGCGGCCGGAGAGCAGGGTGCGCTCGCCGCGCAGTCGTGTGCGGACCCGGCCGGAACGCCGTGAGGCCTGGAGCCCGGTGAGATCCGTACGCCCGAGGCGCTCCGACCAGAACGGCGCGAGGGCGGTGTGCGCGCTGCCGGTGACCGGGTCCTCGTCGATGCCGTAGTTCGGGAAGAAGCAGCGGGAGACGAAGTCGTAGCCCCGGGAGGGGTCTTCGGCGCGGGCCGTGGCGATGATGCCGCGCTCGGAGTAGCGGCCGAGGGACACGAGGTCGGGGGCCAGGTCCAGGACGCTCTTCTCGTCGGCGAGTTCGACGAGCAGGTCGCCGATGTTCGGGCCGGTGTCGTACGTGGTCAGCGGCTCGGCGCCCAGGGCCCGCGCGACGCCCTGCGGGATGTCGACCGCGGTGAGCGGGGCGGTCGGGAAGTCCATCGTGATGGAGCCGTCGTCGAGCGCGGTCGCGGTGAGCACGCCGCTCCTGGTGGCGAACCGTACGCGCCCCTGGGCGGCCCCGGTGGTGGCCAGCACGTGCGCGGTGGCGAGTGTCGCGTGGCCGCACATCGCGACCTCGGCGACGGGCGTGAACCAGCGGAGCGCCCAGTCGGCCTCGCCGCCCTCCGGGAGCCGGTGGGCGAACGCCGTCTCGGCGTGGTTCACCTCCAGGGCCACGTTCTGCAGCCAGGCGTCGTCCGGGAAGGCCGCCGTGGACGTCGAGTCCGCGGCGGTGGCCGTGGGGGCGTCGAGGAGGAGGACCCCGGCCGGGTTGCCGGCGAAGGGGCGGTCGGTGAAGGCGTCGACGATACGAATCCGCATGCCCCGGACGGTAGACGCTGGTCCGGGGCGTGGGCCAAGGCCAATCCGGGGTCGGTGGACTCGGGTCTTGTCAGGCGAGCTATTCCGATATATCGTTGACGCATCGCGACAGATCAACGATGGAATGGAGTGATGGCGATGCGTTCCCATGGAGAGGAATACGGACCGGGCGGCTTCGGCCCCGGTCACGGACATGGTCACGGACGAGGCCGGGGTGGCCCCGGCGGCGGCCGCGGCGGTCACGGTGGCCCTGACAGGGGTGCCTTCGAGGGGCTGCGCGCGGCCTTCGGGCCCTTCGGACCCGGCTTCGGCGGTCCGGGTCCCGGTGGCGGTCCCGGCTTCGGTCCGGGTCCCTGGGGTGGACGCGGAGGCCGTGGCGGACCGCGTGGCAGGGCGCGGCGCGGCGACGTACGCGCGTCGATCCTGGCCCTGCTCAAGGACCGGCCCATGCACGGCTACGAGATGATCCAGGAGATCGCCGAGCGTAGCGGCGGGGCGTGGAAGCCCAGCCCCGGCTCGGTGTACCCCACCTTGCAACTGCTGGAGGACGAAGGTCTGATCAGCAACGCGACCGAGGGCGGCAAGAAGCTGTTCTCGCTGACCGAAGCGGGTGACGCCGCGGCCGAGGAGGGTCCGGATGCGCCCTGGGAGGACGCGGGGCGCGGGGTCGACTGGGAGGCGCTGAGTGACATCCGGCAGGCCGGCTTCGGTCTGATGGAGGCGTTCGGGCAGGTCTGGAAGACCGGCAGCAAGGAGCAGCGCGAGAAGGCGCTGTCCCTCGTCAACGAGACGCGCAAGAAGCTGTATCTGATCCTCGCCGACGAGGACTGATGGCTCACGTGGCCCAGCGGGCCGCGAGAGTGCGACGAGGAGGGTGCTTCGACCGCGAAGCACCCTCCTTCGTCTCTGCCCGGGGCGTCGCTCCGTCTAGGTCACCAGCCCGCCCAGTTTGCGCAGGGACTCGTTGAGGGCCGCCGTTGCCGAGTCCTTCAGCTTGCCCGCCATCAGGGAGACGGCGGCGCCGGTGAACTCGCCGTCGATGCGGACCGTGGTGGCCTCCCCCTCGGGGATCAGTGTGTAGCGCGTGGCGACGGTCACGGACATCGGGCCCTTGCCGCGGATCGCGAACGTACGCGCCGTCTCCAGCTCCTCGATGGTCCAGGTGACCTCGGCGGGGAAACCCATGAGTTTCATGTTCTCCTCGAAGGTGCCCCCGACCTCCAGGTTCTCGGGGCCGCCCTTCGGGAAGCTGGTGTGGGTGGAGTTCCACTCGCTGTGCGAGGAGAAGTCGGTGAGTTGCGCCCAGACCTTCTCGGCGGGCGCCTCGATCCGTGCTTCCGCGCTGACTTCGGCCATGCGGCCCCCTCGTCTCGGGCGCTGCGCGGGGCGCAGCTGGCTACGGTGTCGCGGAACGTAGCCGCCGTGGCCTGAATATTCAATACTGATGAACTGTCAGGAAGTCCGGGACGGAGGCGTATCGAAGGCGCATCGGAGGCGCATCTGAGGGGCGCGAACGCGTGAGGCGTACCGGGCGATTGCGGTGCGCGCCCCTGAGTCGGATACGGCGCGATGTCATCCGTAAGGAGGAGGAGCCGGACACCGACCCCCAACCTGTGTCGGACGTGAAGATGCTTCCCCGCGAGGATGACCGGGTGGGGGGCGACTGATGGGGTGGGAGGGTGCAACACCGTATCCCCCATCAGCAGGCCGCCGAGAGCGGCCCGGTCGGCCCCGGCGGCGCGGACATCGAGGCCCACCTCAGCGCGCAACTGGCGGCGGTGGTCGCCGGTGCGCGCAGACGGGCCCTGCGGGACGGGGACCGGCAGATCGACACGGCTCATCTGCTGCACACGCTCCTGGAGTCCGACCCCGAGGTGCGCGAGACCTTCGAGAGCGGTCCGCAGGTCGCCCGGCTGCTCGGCTACCTCGTCCAGCGCAGCATCGGCTACGGGCTCCGATGGCAGAGCTCCGTCGAGGACTCGGGTGCCGTGCCGACCGTGACGGTGGACGCGACCGAAGGGGGCTGGTCGCCGGTGGCGGCCGGCGTCATGGCGGCCGCGTACGCGCGCGCCGCGCTGCGGGGCGACCCGCACGCGGACGGGGTGGACCTGCTCGCCGCGCTCGCCGCCGAACCCGAGGCGCGGGCCGTGGAGGTACTGGGCCGCGCGGGGATCGACGTGCGGGAACTGCTGGCGCGCCTGGACGGGGCGGCGGAGCGGGGCGTCGAGGCCTGAGGCACCGCGGGCCCGCGGCGCCGTCGGGGCGCGGTCCGTCCAGTCGTCGAGACAGGTGTGAACAAGGATGACGCTCATGTCGTCGCCTGTCATCATGTGCCGGTGCATACGTCACAGAGCAGTCAGGGAACCGGCGGGAGAGGCATCGGCATCGGGCTCGCGCTCGGCTCGGCGGTCGCCTTCGGGGGATCCGGCGTCGCCGCCAAGCCGTTGATCGAGGCGGGTCTCGACCCCCTGCACGTGGTGTGGCTGCGGGTCGCGGGCGCCGCACTGGTCATGCTGCCGCTGGCCGTACGCCACCGGAGCCTGGTGCGTCGGCGCCCCGCCCTGCTCGCCGGCTTCGGGCTGCTGGCCGTCGCCGGGGTCCAGGCCTGCTACTTCGCCTCGATCTCCCGGATACCCGTCGGGGTCGCGCTGCTCGTCGAGTATCTGGCGCCGGCGCTGGTCCTCGGGTGGGTGCGGTTCGTGCAGCGCCGGGCCGTCACCCGTGCCGCGGCCCTCGGAGTGGTCCTCGCCGTCGGTGGTCTGGCCTGTGTCGTCGAGGTGTGGACGGGCCTGAGCTTCGATCTGCTCGGGCTGCTGCTCGCGCTCGGCGCTGCCTGCTGCCAGGTCGGCTACTTCGTCCTGTCCGACCAGGGCGGCGACGCGGGCGAGGAGGCGCCGGCCCCGCTCGGCGTCGTCGCGTACGGGCTGCTCGTCGGTGTGCTCGTCCTGACGGTCGTGGCGCGGCCGTGGGGCATGGACTGGTCGGTCCTCGCGGGCGGCGCGGACCTGGACGGCACGTCCGTCGCGGCCTCGCTGCTGCTGGGCTGGATCGTGCTGATCGCGACCGTCGTCGCCTACGTGACCGGGGTCCTGGCGGTGCGCAGGCTCTCGCCCCAGGTGGCCGGGGTCGTGGCGTGTCTGGAGGCGGTCATCGCGACCGTGCTCGCCTGGGTCCTGCTCGGGGAGCACCTCTCGGCGCCCCAGATCATCGGCGGGGCGGTGGTGCTGTGCGGGGCGTTCATCGCGCAGACGTCCGCACCGGTGAAGGGTTCGCCGACGCCGGTGGCCCGTGGCGCGGCGGACGCCGAGAGGGAGCTGTCCGGGCGCGGAACCGCCGTCCGGACGGACCACCGGGCGGAGAGCTCGTGAGCCCGCGGGGATCGTGAGCCTCAGAGAGCCGTGAGGTAGTCGGGGACCTCGATGCCGGGAGCCAGGTCGTCCGCGGGCACGGGGGTCCCGTGGCTCGTGCGCAGGGGGAGGACTCCGGTCCAGTGGGGCAGGCCGAGGTCCTCGGGCTCGTCGTTCGGGCCGCCGGTGCGCACCTTGGCCGAGACCTCGTCGAGGTCGAGGCGCAGCACGGTGGTGGCCGCCAGCTCCTTGGTGTTGGCGGGCCGGGAGTCGGCGGAGCGGCCGGGCACCACGTGGTCGACCAGCGCGTCCAGGGCCTCCCGCTTCTCGTCCGGGTCGGTCACCTGGCGCGCCACCGCGTGCACCACCACCGAGCGGTAGTTGAGCGAGTGGTGGAAGGCGGAGCGGGCCAGCACCAGCCCGTCGACGTGTGTGACCGTGAGGCAGACCGGCAGGCCGGGGTCGGTCTGCCCGGCCATCCGCAGCGGGCGTGAACCCGTCGAGCCGTGCACGTAGAGCCGCTCGCCGACCCGTGCGTACAGCGTGGGCAGCACGACCGGCAGTCCGTCCCGGACGAACCCGAGATGGCACACGTATCCCTCGTCGAGGATCGAGTGGACCTGCTCGTGGTCGTACGCGGCGCGTTCCCGGGAGCGGGCGGGGACGGTGCGGTCGGTCGGGGTGTAGGCGGCGGGGCTCGGGGCGGCCGTCTCGGTCATGAGGCTCTCCAGGTCGGTCGTGTCCACCTTGCGCGGTGTATTGCACTAGTGCATACTCTGCTTTGTGCTAGGAGAGTATCGGATCGAAGGGCGACGCGCAGCCGAGATCGCGGCCAGTGTCGAGCGCGCGGTGGGTTCCGGAGAGCTGGAGCCCGGTCAATTGCTGCCACCGATGCGGGAGTTGGCGACCCGACTTGAGGTGAATCCCAACACCGTCGCGGCCGCCTATCGCACGCTGCGCGAACGCGGGGTCATCGAGACCGCGGGCCGGCGCGGCAGCCGCGTCCGCTCCAAGCCGGTGACGACCGCACGCGAGCTGTCCCGTCTGGAGGTCCCTCCGGGCGTACGGAACCTGTCCGACGGCAACCCGGACCCGGCGCTGCTGCCCTCGCTCGTCGAGGCGTTCACGGCGGCCGCGGAGATCTCGGACCGTGCGCCGGGGCTCTACGGAGAGGCCGCCGTGGAACCGGACCTGGCGCGGCTCGCCCGCGCGGACCTGGACGCGGACGGGGTACCGGACGGGCCGGTCGTGGTCACCTCGGGGTCCCTCGACGCCATCGAGCGGGTACTGGCCGCGCATCTGCGGCCCGGTGACACGGTCGCCGTGGAGGATCCCGGCTGGCACAGCGTGCTCGACCTGGTCCCGGCCCTCGGGCTGCGGGCCGTTCCCGTCGGCGTCGACCCGGAGGGCCCGCTGCCCGACGGCGTACGGGCCGCGCTGGACGCCGGGGCGCGGGCGCTGATCGTCACGGACCGGGCGCAGAACCCGACCGGCGCCGCACTGAGCGCCGCACGCGCGCGTGAACTGCGCGCCGTGCTGGGGAAGTATCCGCAGACCCTGCTCATCGAGGACGACCACGGGCATCGCATCGTCGACCTGCCGCTGTGTCCGCTGGCCGGTACGACCCGGCACTGGGCGTTCACGCGCTCGGCGGCCAAGGCGTACGGGCCCGATCTGCGCCTCGCGGTGCTCACCGGCGACGCCGTCACCATGGACCGGGTCCAGGGGCGGCAGCGGCTGGGCCCCGGCTGGGTGAGCCGGCTGCTCCAGCGGGCCGTGGTACGGCTGTGGTCGAGCGAGGCGGTGGACACCCGGGCCGTGGCGCTGACCTACCGGCGGCGCCGGGACGCGCTGATCGGCGCGCTCGCGGAGCGCGGCATCGAGGCGTACGGGCGCAGCGGCATGAACGTGTGGGTGCCCGTCCCGGACGAGACCGGGGCCGTCGCGCGGCTGCTGCACTCCGGCTGGGCCGTGGCGCCGGGTGCCCGCTTCCGGATGAGCGCGCCGCCCGGACTGCGGATCACCGTCTCGACCCTCGGCCCGGACGAGGCCGGGGCGGTGGCGGAGGCGATCGCCGCGGCCGTGGGACCGGCGCCCGCCCGGCGTTACGTCTGATCCGCCGCCGACGACGGGCCGGAGGGGGACGGCTTCGGCAGAGGCACCCCGGTCGGTGACGACCTGGGCCGGGACTGGGTGAGCGCCGCGCCCGCCAGTACGACGACGGCGCCCACCGGTGTCGACCAGGTCAGCGACTCGCCGAGGATCGCCACGCCCGCCGCGGTGGCGATGACGGGGATGAAGTACGTGACCGTCTGGGCCGTGGTCGGGCCGACCTCGGAGACCAGGCCGTACTGGATGAGCATGGCGAAACCCGTGCCGAGGGCGCCCAGCGCGATCACCGCGAGCAGCGGCACGAGCGCGAAGCGGGTCGGCGCCGAGGTGAACAGTGGTGTGACGACGGCCAGTTGCACCGTCGCGAGCAACAACTGCGTCCCGGTCAGGGAGAGGTTGGAATGGCTGGAGCCGGCCAGCGTGCGGCGTACGTAGATCCAGCCGATCGGGTAGCTGAGCGAGGCCAGCAGCGCCAGCGAGGTGCCCGCGGCGTCCAGGCCGTGGAAGCCCTGCCAGGCACCGAGCACCGTGAGTACGCCGAGGAACCCGATGCCGAGGCCGGCCACCCGGCGGCGGGTGGGCCGGTCCTCGGAGAGGGCGACCATCGACAGGGCCATGCCCCACAGGGGTGAGGTCGCGTTGCAGATCCCCGCGAGCGTGGACGGGATCGTGAGCTCGGAGTAGGCGAACAGGGAGAACGGCAGGGCGTTGAGGAAGAAGGCCGCGACCGTCAGATGCCCCCAGGTGCGCACTCCGCGCGGCAGGCGCTCACGCTTCCAGACCATCGCGGCGGCGAGCACCAGCGTGCCGAACAGCAGTCGGCCGAGCGTCACTTGGAAAGGCGCGTAGCCGTCCGTGCCCACCTTGATCAGGAGGAAGCTGAAACCCCAGACGAGGGACAGGGCGCCGAAGCGGAGCCGCCAGTCGAGAGCCGGCCTGGACCGGGACCTGGACCGGTCCCCGGCGCCACCGGGCGAGGCGTCGGCTGGGGAGACGCGCGGGGAGCTGGGAGGGGAAGAGGGAGAGGAAGGGGAAGGGGAAGGGGAAGGGGAAGGGGAAGCGGGGGAGGTGCGGGGCTCGGTCGGGGCGCTCATGTGTCTCACGATGACGGAGGGCGACCTCGTAGGACAAGCGAGATTTTGCGCCGGGTATCTCGTAGAATCGCTTACATGTTGAGCCTGGAACGCCTGCGCACTCTCGACGCCCTCGCCCGCCACGGGTCGGTCAGCGGCGCGGCCGACGGGCTGCATGTGACGACGTCGGCCGTCTCCCAGCAGATGTCCAAGCTGGAGCGGGAAGTGGGCCAGCAACTGCTCGCCAAGAACGGTCGGGGCGTGCGGCTCACCGACGCCGGACGGCTGCTCGCCGACCACGCCGCGCGCATCCTGTCCCAGGTCGAGCTGGCCCAGTCGGATCTGGAGGCGCAGCGCGGGCAGGTCGTGGGGGAACTGCGGCTGTCCGCGTTCCCGACGGCGGCGCGCGGGCTGTTCCCCGTGGCCCTGGCCGCACTGCGCGCCGAACATCCCGGACTGCGCGTCCGCTCACGCGAGTTGGAGCCGGAGGACGGGGTCGCCGGGGTGCTGCGCGGCGACATCGATCTGGCGGTGGTCCTCGACTGGTACAACAAGCCGTTGCCCATGCCCGAGGGGCTGGTCAAGGCCTCGCTCCTGGACGACCCCGTCGACGTGGCGATGCCCGCGGGACACCGCCACGCGGATCGTACGGAGGTGGACCTGGCGGACTTCGCCGACGACGAGTGGATCGCCTGGGAGGAGGGCGAGTTCTGTCACGAGTGGCTGCTCTTCACGCTGCGCGGCAAGGGCATCGAGCCGGTGATAGCCCACCGCGCGGGGGAGCACCACACGCAGCTCGCGCTGGTCGCGGCCGGGCTCGGTGTGTGTGTCGCGCCCAGACTCGGGCGCGGCCCGGTGCCCGCGGGCGTGCGGACGGTCCCGGTGCGGCACCTCGTCACCAGGCATGTGTACGGCGTGTGGCGGGCGGACGCCGACCGCCGCCCGTCGATCAGGGCGGTGGCGCAGGCGCTGCGGACGGCGGGCTCGGCGCACGAGTGACCCGGGCTGTGCCCCGGGTGGCGACGCGGGGCACGGATGCACGGATGCATGGGTGGGTGACACGAGGGGCGTACCCGTGAGCCAGGAGCGCGGCGCCCACGCGCCACGCCCCCGTTGTACGTCACCCCTCCTCCGTCACAGGCCGGCGAGCTTGCGGAAGTCCCATGAAGCCGTCGACTCCGGCGTCAGCCGCATCCAGGCGTGCCTGCCGTCGTGCGGCATCTCCTCCAGGCCGAAGTTCTTGTGCGCGAACAACCGCTCCACCGCGTCGAGTTCGGGGTGCGGTTCGCCCGTGCGCGGCACCTCGCCGACGAACTCGACCGAGCCCGACACCTCGACGCCCCGCAGCTCGCCGTACTCCTCGCCCGCGTCGACCACCACGGCCACCCGCGGATCGCGGCGCAGGTCGGCCCATCGTTTGCTGCGGGTGATCGAGTACAGCCAGAGCGACGTGCCGTCCCAGACGAACCAGAGGGTGCTGACATGCGGAGCGCCGTCCGCGGAGACGGTCGCGACGCGGCAGGTGCGCTGGGTGGTCAGGAACTCGTCCAGCTCGTCGGGCGACATCATGATCTTCCGTCCCCGGCGCTGAGTGGCGGCCATACGGTTCCCTCTTTCTCTGACAACGGGTCAGAAAATCATGGGCCGTCTTCCGTCCGCACGCAATGGTGGCTACGCTCGCCCGCCCCGGCGCCCGGAGAACCGCGGGACCGCTCACGACAGGGGGACGCCATGCCGTCGTACGAAGAGCTCAGAGAACTCCTCGACCCCACGACCACCGTGCTCCTGACCGTCGAGTGTCAGCAGGGTGTCGTCGGCCCGGACAGCGCGCTGCCCGAACTCGCCCGGGAGGCCCGCGCGTCGGGAGCGCTGAGCCGGATCGCCCGCCTGGTGGACGCCGCCCACGAGAGCGGCGTACAGGTGATGCACGCGGTCGCCGAGCGCCGCCCGGACGGCCGCGGCGCGAACCACAACGCCCGGCTCTTCCGCGCCGCCGAACGCCTGCCGGTGCAGCAGTTGGCGGGCAGTACGGCGGTCCGCGTCGCGCCGCCCGTCGAGGTCGCCGCGCAGGACCTCGTCGTACGTCGCCTGCACGGGCTGTCGCCCCTGGCAGGCACCGACGTCGACGCGCTGCTGCGCAACCTGGGCTGCCGCACGCTCGTCGTGACCGGCGTCTCCGCCAACGTGGCCGTGCCCAACACGGTGTTCGACGCCGTGAACCGCGGCTACACCGCCGTGGTCCCCAGGGACGCCATCGCGGGTGTGCCCTCGGACTACACCCCCGCGATGATCCGCAACACGCTCGCCCTGGTGGCCACCGTCACCACCACGGACGACGTGCTGGCCTGCCTCGAACGGCCCCGCCGGGTCAGGCGAGCGTGATGGAGTCCCCGCTCACGGTGATCTTCGCGGCGGTCAGTCCGGCGGTCGCGGGGCCCTTCTCGACGCTGCCGTCCGTGACGCTGAACTGACTGCCGTGGGCCGGGCAGGTGATGAGGCCGTCGGCCACGCTGTTCACGCGCTGCTTCTGGTGCGGGCACACCGTCGAGAAGGCCTTGAACTCCCCGGCCGTCGGCTGGGTCACCACCACGGACTGGTCCGCGAAGACCTTCCCGCCGCCCTCGGGAATGTCGGTGGTCTTGGCCAGGGCCCCACCGCCCGCGGAGCCGGTCGAGGCATCGGACGAGCCGGACGAGTCGTCGTCGGAGGCCCCGCACGCGGTCAGCGCGGCGGCGATACCGACGCCGCCCAGTGCCGCCAGGACGGTGCGACGACAGAGTGCCGGCGCGGGCTGAAGTGATTCGCTGGACATAGTGGCGGTCCCTTCCACAGATGTGCAGACGTACGGATGTGCGTATGCGTGAATGCGTGATGGTGCGAGCGCGCACGTACGTGGGCGCGTTTTTGCGTGGATGTGCGTCGATCCGACAAGGGGTACGGGCACGTCACCCGGGTGGTTCAGAGGGTCCGGAGATCGAGCGACTTCTTGATGAAATCGAGATCCATTCGGAGCAGGGTGTCTATCACGCCTTCCTGTGTCACCAGGTGGGTCGCGCCCGCGAGCGGGAGCACGGTGTGCGGCCGGCCCGCCGCGAGCAGCGCCGCGGAGAACCGCAGCATGTGTGCGGGTGCCACATTGTCGTCGACCGTCCCGTGGACGAGCATCAAGGGGCGCGTGAGCTTGTGGGCGTGCGCCACCAGGGAGGACCGATCGTAGTGGTCCGGCTGCACGTCGGGGTGCCCGAGGAACCGCTCCTTCCAGTGCGTGTCGTACAGCCGCATGTCGGTGGGTGCCGCGCCCGCGACGGCCGCGTGGAACACATCGGGCCGGTGCAGCACGGCCCCGGCCGCCAGATAACCGCCGAAGGACCAGCCGCGGATGGCCACCCGGCCCGTGTCCAGCTCCGGGAAGAGCTCCGCCGCCGCGCGTACGGCGTCGGCCTGGTCCTCGATCACCGGGGTCAGCTGGTCGCCGTGGACGGCCGTCTCCCAGGCCCGGTCGCGCCCCGGGGTGCCGCGCCCGTCGACCGACAGGACGGCGAAGCCCTGGTCGGCGAACCACTGGTTCACGGCGTGGTGCCACATGGCCGCCTTCACCACTGTCAGCATGCCCGGCCCGGAGTACGAGTGGACGATGACGGGCAGGCGCTCCGCGCCGGGCCCCTGCGACCTGGGCTCGTACGCCTCCGGGTGGTGGGACTCCGGTTCGTGCGACCGGGGGAGGTACAGCGCCGCGCGCAGTTCGCGCTCGCCGAGCGTCAGGAAGCGCGGGCGCGGCCGGGTCACCGGCTGCTCGGCCAGCACCTGGATCCGCCCGGCAGGGGCGCCGTCCCGCAGCACCGTCACCGTCCGCCCGTCGAGCGTCGAGCTGTCCAGCACGACGGTGCCGCCGCCGACGGCGCCGTGGTGCACGCCCGGTTCGTCGGTCAGCCGGGTGAAGCCGTGTTCGGCGTCGTACGACCAGACGTGTGCCTCGGTCGGCTCCTCGGCGGCCATGAAATAGAGCCGGTCGCCCGCCGTCCCGAGCAGTTCGTGGACGTACATGCCCTCCGGTGTCCGCACGCCGGTCGCTGCCATCAGCAGTCCTCGGGAGCCCTCCTGGGTGGTGAGGACGAAACCGGTGCCCGGGGTGGAGACGGGTGTTCCGGGGACGAACTCCAGCCAGGCGGGGTCCGTGAGGTGGTGCAGCGTCGAGGTCGCCCCGGTCGCCGGGTCGAGGTCCAGCAGATACGCCGACCGCTGGTCCCGGGTCTGTACGAGGGCGACGGGTCCGCGCTCGCCCCAGTCGGCGTACGCGATGTACTCGAAGGCCGGGTCGGTCCACTCGCCGCCGGGGTGGGACTCGGCCTCCTTGGGGAGTGCCACGTCGACGCGGGCGCCGTCCAGGCCCACGATGTGCAGGGACAGCCACGGGTTGGCCGTGCCCGCGGCCGGGTAGCGGACGGCGCGCGGCGGACGCTCGGGGTACGTCGGGTCGCTGATGTACCACTGCTGGACCGGCGTGTCGTCGACCCGGACCACCAGCAGCGCGTCACCTTCCGGGGACCACCAGAAGGACCCCGCCCGGTCCACCGACTCGGCCGACACGTGGTCCGGGAGCCCGTACGTGACCTCCGGGCCCTCCGGCTCGGCCAGCGCGCGGTCGCCGGTGCCGTCAACGCGCACGACACGCAGGGCACCCTCGCTGACGTACGCGATGTGGGTGCCGTCGGGACTGGGGCGCGGAGTGACGGCCAGGCCCGCCGTGGCGATCCGGCGGGGGGTGCCCTCGTCCGTGCGCAGGACCCACAGGGCGCCCGAGAGCGCGAACGCGACCAGACGGGCGGCCGCGTCGGTGGCGTACGAGACGATTCCGGTGCTCGACTCGCGGGCCCGTTCCCGGCGGATCCGCTCGGCCTCGGGGACCTCGCCGTTCGCGTCGGTCTCGTCGGTCGCGTCGTTCCCGCCGAGCGAGCGCGGGTCCGCGAGCAGCCGTTCCCCGCCGTTCTCGTAGAGCCAGAGCAGGCTCGTGGTGGAGCGGCCGTTCTCGGTGCGCAGGAACAGCACGCGGTCGCCGTCGGGCGAGACGGTGAAGCCGCGCGGCACACCGAGGGAGAAGCGCTTGGTGCGGGCGAACTGCAGGGGCAGGTCCTCTGCGGTCACGGGTGATCCCTTCGTGTCGGTGGATGTGTCGGTGGATGTGTCGACGGACGTGCCGGTGGACGTGTCGGTGGACGGGGAACGCCCCAGTAACCTGGGGCGATGCTCAAGCAAGTCAGCGCGACCCGCTACATCACGCCCATGCGTGAAGGCGGCTCGCTGCCGGGGCTCGTCGAGGCGGACGATCTCCGAACGTATGTCATGAAGTTCTCCGGCGCCGGGCAGGGGAGAAAGACCCTCGTCGCGGAGGTGGTCTGCGGCGGCCTCGCCCGCCGCCTGGGCCTGCGCGTACCGGAACTGGTCGTGATCGGGCTCGATCCGGTCATCGGACTGGGCGAACCGGACCAGCAGGTACAGGAGTTGCTCAAGTCGAGCGGCGGGCCCAACCTCGGGACGGACTTCCTCTCCCGGGCGATCGGCTTCGACTCCCTCGCGCACCGGGTGAGCCCCGAAGAGGCCGGGAAGGTCGTCTGGTTCGACGCGCTGGTCAACAATGTAGACCGGTCGTGGCGGAACCCCAACATGCTGATGCGAGGCGGCGACCTGTGGCTCATCGACCACGGCGCCACCATGATCTGGCACCACAACTGGCCCGGCGTACAGGTCTCCGCCGCCAAGCCGTACGACGCCACGGACCACGCGCTCGCACCCTTCACCCCCGACATCTCGGCCGCCGCCGAGGAGTTGGGGCCGCGTGTCACCGAGGAACTGCTCGCCGACGTGACCGCCGAGATCCCCGAGGAGTGGCTGACGGGTGAACCTGGGTTCGACTCCGCCGACGCGCTCCGGCGCGCGTACGCGGAGCCGCTCCTCGCGCGGGCCGCCACCGTCCACGAGCGCATCCGTGTCCAGGAGGGGCCGAAGTGAGCGAGCGCGCAGGACAGGACAGCCGCGACGTCCGTGACGTCTACGAGTACGCGCTGCTGCGGGTCGTGCCGCGCGTCGAGCGCGGGGAGTGCTTCAACGCGGGGGTGCTCGTGTACTGCCGTGCGAAGACCTTCGTGGCCGCGCGGACCCACCTCGACGAGACCAAGCTGCTCGCCCTGGACCCGGCGGCGGACGCGGCGGCCGTGCGGGACGCCCTGCGGGCCGTCGAGAGGATCTGTGCCGGGGGCGCGGCCGCCGGGCAGGCCGCGGGCGACGACGCGGGGCGGCGCTTTCGCTGGCTGATCGCACCCCGCTCCACGATCGTGCAGCCGGGGCCCGTCCACACCGGTCTCACGGCGGATCCCGGGGCCGAGCTCGCACGGTTGCTCGACCTGCTGGTCACGTAGTGGATCAGCCGCTGGTCAGGTGAGGGATCACCGGCGCGCCAGGTAATGGATCACATGGCCGTGGTTAGCCGTTGACACTGGGTGCCAAGGCTTCTAGCGTCTGGTCTGCTGAAGGTACTAAGCGGTCGCTCACCGGAGGGGTGGACCGCTTCCCCAAGGGCGAGGAGACCAGGAATGTCCACCACTGAGCAGCGCGTCGCCGTAGTCACCGGTGCCGCGCGCGGCATCGGCGCCGCGACCGCCGTACGACTGGCCGCCGAGGGCCGTGCCGTCGCGGTGATCGACCTCGACGAGGCCGCGTGCAAGGACACCGTGGAGAAGATCACCGCCGCCGGTGGCAAGGCGATCGCGGTGGGCTGCGACGTCTCCGACGAGGCGCAGGTCGAGGCCGCCGTGGCGCGGGTCGCCCAGGAGCTCGGCGCGCCGACGATCCTGGTGAACAATGCGGGCGTGCTCCGCGACAACCTGCTGTTCAAGATGAGCGTGTCCGACTGGGACACGGTCCTGAACGTGCACCTGCGCGGCTCCTTCCTGGTGACGCGGGCCGTCCAGAAGTACATGGTGGAAGCGAAGTTCGGCCGGGTCGTCAACCTCTCCTCGTCCTCGGCGCTCGGCAACCGCGGCCAGGTCAACTACTCCGCCGCCAAGGCCGGTCTGCAGGGCTTCACCAAGACCCTCGCGTTCGAGCTCGGCAAGTTCGGTGTCACCGCGAACGCCGTGGCGCCCGGCTTCATCGCGACCGACATGACCGCGGCCACCGCCGAGCGGGTCGGCATGGGCTTCGAGGAGTTCAAGGCCGCGGCCGCCACCCAGATCCCGGTCCAGCGTGTGGGCAACCCGGACGACATCGCCAACGCGATCGCCTTCTTCACCGGCGACGACGCCGGATTCGTCTCCGGCCAGGTGCTGTACGTGGCCGGCGGACCGCTCAACTAGGACTGGGGACAAGGGACATGACCACTGTGGAACTCTCGGGCAAGGTCGCCCTCGTCACCGGCGCCAGCCGTGGCATCGGCTACGGCATCGCCGAGGCGCTGCTGGCCCGCGGCGACCGGGTGTGCATCACCGGCCGCAACGAGGACGCGCTGAAGGAGGCCGTCGAGCAGCTCGGCGCCGACCGCGTGATCGGGGTCGCGGGCAAGGCCCACGACGAGGCGCACCAGGCCGTCGCCGTCGAGCGCACCATGGAGGCGTTCGGCCGCGTCGACTTCCTGATCAACAACGCCGGTACGAACCCGGTGTTCGGACCGATGGCCGACCTCGACCTCAACGTGGCGCGGAAGGTGTTCGAGACCAACGTCGTCTCCGCGCTCGGGTTCGCCCAGCGGACGTGGAAGGCGTGGCAGAGCGCGAACGGCGGCGCGATCGTCAACATCGCCTCCCTCGCGGGTGTCTCGGCCTCGCCGTTCATCGGGGCGTACGGCATGAGCAAGGCCGCCATGGTCAACCTGACCCTTCAGCTGGGGCACGAGTTCGCACCCCTGGTGCGGGTCAACGCGATCGCGCCGGCCGTGGTCAAGACCAAGTTCGCGCAGGCCCTGTACGAGGGCCGCGAGGCGGAGGTGGCCGCGGCGTACCCGCTCGGCAGGCTCGGGGTGCCGTCGGACATCGGGGGCGCCGCCGCGTTCCTCACCTCGGAGCAGTCGGACTGGATCACCGGGCAGACGCTCGTGGTCGACGGCGGCATCTTCCTCAACGCGGGCGTGTCCTAGGCGCTGTCGCGGCGGCCGGCCGCTGAGCGGCGCCTTGCGCGGCACGGAATTCGGCGATTTAAACGCTGTGTCGTACACGGGCTTTTCACAGGACTCACGCTCGGAAAATTCGTCCGTTGACGGATATGTTCCGCACAGATTCCAAACAAGAACCGCAGAGCCGAAAATAATCGCGCAGATATCGCACAGATGATGTTCGTGCACGTCAAGTGCCCTGTCGTTGGCCCAGGTCGACGGCGGGGCGCTGCGATATGGTCTCGCCCACCGTGGCAGGGCAGGCACATCGAGGAGCGTGCGCGTGTTGAAGCGGAACCGGTCTCTGCGGAACGTGAACGTGTCGGTGCTCGCGTCCATATCCCTGATCGCCGGATCCCTGGTCGCCGGGTGCGGAGTGCTCTCCTCGGACGACTCCGAGGGGGAGGGCCCGATCGTCGTGGGCACGACCAGCGCGCCCAGCACCCTCGACCCCGCCGCGTCCTGGGACGGCTCCTGGGAGCTGTTCCGCAACATCTACCAGACCCTCCTCAGCTACCCCGCCGGCGCGTCCGCGCCCGAGCCGGACGCCGCCGAGCGCTGCCGCTTCACCGACGCCTCGAAGCGCACGTACAGCTGCGTCCTGCGGGAGGGGATGTCCTTCTCCGACGGGCACGGTCTCGACGCCGAAGCGGTGAAGCACTCCATCGACCGCATCCGGAAGATCGCCGTGGACGGTGGCCCCGCGGGGCTCCTCGGCAGTCTGGAACGGGTCGAGACGAAGGGGGAGCGCGAGGTCGTCTTCCACCTCCACAAGCCCGACGCCACGTTCCCGTTCGTGCTCGCCACACCGGCCATGTCGATCGTCGACCCCGAGGAGTACCCGGCCGACGCCCTGCGCGAGGACGGCAAGGTCACCGGATCGGGGCCGTACCGCCTGAGCTCCTACGAAGAGGGACAGGAAGCCCGGCTCGTCCGCAACGACGAGTACAAGGGCTTCGCCGACCGCAAGAACGGCGCCGTCACCATCCGGTACTTCCAGGGCTCGGACGAGCTGGTCGACGCGCTGAAGAACGGGAAGATCGACGTCACGCTGCGGGGACTCGCGGCCGAGGACATCGTCGCCCTCGACGCCCGGCAGGAGGAGAACGACATCCAGCTGGTGGAGGGCGCGGGCACCGAGATCCGCTACCTGGTCTTCAACCCCAAGGATCCATGGGCGAAGAAGGCCGCGGTCCGCAAGGCCGTCGCGCAGGTCGTCGACCGGCCGACCCTCGCCCACACCATCTACAAGGACACCGTCGAGCCCCTGTACTCCATGGTCCCGCGCGGACTGGCCGGTCACACCACGGGCTTCTTCGACGACTACGGCGGTCCCAGTACGTCCAAGGCCCGGCAGATCCTCCTGGAGGCGGGCATCGCCGAACGGGTGCCGCTCACCCTCTGGTACACGACGGACCGGTACGGCTCCACGACGAAACCGGAGTTCGAGGAGCTCAGGCGGCAGCTCAACGCGACCGGCCTGTTCAGCGTCACCATCAAGGGCCGCCCCTGGAAGACGTACGAGGCGGGGTACCGCAAGGGCGAGTACCCCGTGTTCGGCCGTGGCTGGTTCCCCGACTTCCCGGACGCCGAGAACTTCATCGCGCCGTTCGTGGGGGAGCAGAACGCGCTCGGTACGCCGTACGCGTCCCCCGAGATCACCGATGTGCTGCTGCCCGAGTCCCGCCGTGAGAGCGACCGCGGGGACGTCGCCAGGCAGTTCGAGAAGGCCCAGGACATCCTCGTGGACGACGCGCGGCTGCTGCCGCTGTGGCAGGGCAAGCAGTACGTCGCGGCCAGTGAGGAGATCTCCGGCGTCGAGCGGTCCATCGACCCGTCGACGATCATGCTGGTCTGGGAGCTGGAGCGGAAGACCAGCTGGTAGCGGAACCGGTCCGACCGGTGGGAACGGCGGGGCGATTGTCAGTGGGCGGCGGTAGGTTCTGGGAACCGGAAACGACCGCACATCTAAGGAAGTTCACGTGACCGACACCGCCATGCTGCCCGAGTCCTGGCGCGGCGTCCTGGGCGAAGAGCTGCAGAAGCCCTACTTCAAGGAGCTCACCGAGTTCGTCGAGGAGGAGCGCGCGAAGGGACCCGTCTACCCGCCGCGCGACGAGGTCTTCGCCGCGCTCGACGCAACCGCGTACGAGCGTGTGAAGGTGCTCGTCCTCGGCCAGGACCCGTACCACGGCGAGGGCCAGGGCCATGGCCTGTGCTTCTCGGTCCGCCCCGGCGTGAAGACGCCGCCCTCCTTGCGCAACATCTACAAGGAGATGAAGGAGGAGCTCGGCCACCCGGTGCCGGACAACGGCTATCTGATGCCGTGGGCCCAGCAGGGTGTCCTGCTGCTCAACGCGGTGCTGACGGTCCGCTCCGGAGAGGCCAACTCGCACAAGGGCAAGGGCTGGGAGAAGTTCACGGACGCGGTGATCCGGGCCGTGGCCGACCGGCCCGACCCGGCGGTGTTCGTCCTGTGGGGCAACTACGCGCAGAAGAAGCTGCCGCTGATCGACGAGGGGCGGCACATCGTGGTCAAGGGCGCGCATCCCTCGCCGCTGTCCGCGAAGAAGTTCTTCGGCTCGCGGCCCTTCACCCAGATCGACAAGGCGGTCGCCGAGCAGGGGCACACCCCGATCGACTGGCGCATCCCTGACCTGGGCTGACGGGGCGGGGCCGGTGCCGGGGGAGACCAGGTGGTCCGGCCCCGATCCCGGCCCCGGTCCGGTGGTCCCGACCGGTCGTCACCGGGGTGGCCCAGTGGTGTACGGGGCTGCCTGAGCTCGATCGACCGTGCCTGCCGTTAGCGTCGGGGGACGTGGCAGCGGCGGGCGCGGTCGTGCCGGTCGGCGGACGAGCGGGTGGAGGGCGACGCGGTGGCGGAGCAACAGGAGCAGGCGGCGGCGGACGCGATGATGACCAGGATCGGGCAGGCCGCCATGCTCCTGCACGGCGGCGACCGCGAGGAGGCCCGGGGCCGTCTCCTGGACCTGTGGGCGGAGATCGGCGAGGAGGGCGACGCGCTCCACCGCTGCACGCTCGCGCACTACATGGCCGACACACAGGACGACCCGTCGGACGAACTCGCCTGGGACCTGCGGGCCTTGTCCGCGGCGGACGAGCTGACCGACGCGCGGGTGCCGGAGCACCACGGGTCCCTCGCGGTGCGGGCCTTCTACCCGTCCCTGCATCTCAACCTGGCCGCCGACTATGTGAAGCTCGGCCGCTCCGAGGCGGCCCGGGGCCATCTGGGGGTGGCGCGGGACAGCGTGGACGTCCTCGGCGACGACGCGTACGGCGACGGGATCCGGGCCGGTATCGGCCGCCTGGAGTCGAGGCTGGACCGGGCGGGTCCTGACGGGGCACCCGAACCCACGCCGGGACCGGGCAGGGGACCGGGCGGCGAGACACTGGGGCCACCGCGCCGGCAGTCCTAGGCCGACAGGGGGTAGGCGGACGAGGGCCAGGCCGACGGGGGTCAACGGCCGTACACGTTCGTGCAGATGGCCGCTTCCGGGCTGCCTGCCGGCCAGCCGCCGTACGCGCGGCCCAGGGCACACACATCCGCGTTCGTCGACGGCACGGACGCGGGTCCTCGGTCCACGGGGCGGTGCTCGGGCCGCCGGGACTCCGAGCGCCGCGGAGGGTCGGCGGGGGCGTGCCGCGGCGGGTCCGCCGGGCCGGCGGCGGGGCCCGCGGGACGCGTACGGGCCGACGCGGACGCGGGTGCCGGGGGGCGGTGGGACGGTCCGATGAGCTCCAGGGCCTCGCGGGCCGGGGCCTGCACCACCTGCGGCTCGCCCCTGCTGTCGGGGCGCGGCTCCGACAGTGTCGGCGGGGACGGCAGTGCGGGCGCGGACGGTCGCTGGACGGTCGTACAGCCCGAGACGGCGGCCGAGACAGCCGAGACGGCCACGGTGACGAGGAGCGCTGCGGTGGTCGAGGTTCGATGCACCCGCGCAACTCTGCTGTGTCCGCCCCGATTTGGGGTGCCGACAAGCGGACTGTGCCCCGCACGGGTGAACGCCCGGTCCCGGTGACCCGGTCCCGGTGACCCGGTCCCGGTGACCCGGTCGCCTGCTCAGTCGCCGGTGACCCCGTCGACGCGCTCACGGAGCAGGTCGGCGTGGCCGTTGTGGCGGGCGTACTCCTCGATCAGGTGGGTGTAGATCCACCGCAGGTTGAAGGGCTTGCCGGTGTATCTGCTCCTGCCCTCGGAGAGGTCGTCGAGGCCGAGCCGCGCGGCGTTGCCGCGGGCGATCGCGATCTCGCCCTGCCACGTGGCGTACGCCTCCGCCCAGGTGTCCGACCCACCGGGATGGAACTCGCCGTCCGGGTCCTCGTCGCTGTAGTAGATCGGCCCGGCGTCGTCGTTCGCGAGGACCCTGCGGAACCAGCTGCGCTCCACGTCCGCCATGTGCCGGACGAGACCGAGCAGGGACAGCTCGGAGGGCGGCACCGAGGCCGTCCTGAGCTGGGCGTCGTCCAGGCCCTCGCACTTCAGGGCGAGGGTGGCGCGCTGGTAGTCGAGCCAGCCCTCCAGCATGGCCCGTTCACCGGCGTCCGTCGCGGGTTCCGTGCGCTCGATCGTCATGGCTGCATCATCGCTGACGACCGACTTCGGCCCCACTTCATTTCACGCCTCGATCGCCGGCGGGCGGTCGCCGTATGCTTCCCGCGTTCCCCCACTCCCGTGTTCCCCTGAGGAGATCCCTGTGAAGGTCGGCTGCATCGGACTCGGCGACATCGCGCTGAAGGCGTATCTGCCGGTGCTCGCCACCCGCCCGGGGCTCGAACTGCATCTGCACACGCGGACGCCCGCGACCCTCACCCGGGTCGCCGACAGCCTGCACCTGCCGGCCGGGCAGCGGCACACGGAGCTGTCCGGGCTGCTCGCGCAGGACCTCGACGCGGCGTTCGTGCACGCGCCCACGCACGCGCACCCCGAGATCGTGGCCCGCCTGCTCGAAGCGGGCGTCGCCACCTACGTCGACAAGCCGATCGCGTACGAACTCGCCGAGTCGGAGCGTCTGGTGCGGCTCGCGGAGGAGCGGGGCATCAGCCTGGCCGTCGGGTTCAACCGGCGTCACGCACCCGGGTACGCGCAGTGCGTCGAGCACCCGCGTGAGCTGATCCTGATGCAGAAGAACCGGGTCGGCCTGCCGGAACAGCCCCGCACGATGATCCTCGACGACTTCATCCACGTCGTGGACACGCTGCGGTTCCTGGTGCCGGGACCGTACGACGACGTCACCGTGCGGGCCCGGGTCGAGGACGGACTGCTGCACCACGTCGTCCTGCAGCTGGCCGGTGACGGGTTCACGGCGCTCGGCGTGATGAACCGGCTGAGCGGCTCCACCGAGGAGATTCTGGAGGTGTCCGGGCAGGACACCAAACGTCAGGTGCTCAACCTCGCCGAGGTCGTCGACCACAAGGGGCAGCCGACGACACGGCGGCGCGGCGACTGGGTGCCGGTGGCCAGGCAGCGCGGTGTCGAACAGATCGTGCTGGCCTTCCTCGACGCCGTGCGCGCGGGCAAGGTCCTCAGCGCCCGGGACGCCCTCGCGACCCATGAACTGTGTGAGCGAGTGGTGCGTGCGGTGACGGAGGGCCCTGCCTGAGCCGCCCGCCCTGCCCGAGCCGCCTGACCCGCAGCGACCGGGCGCCCTCGGTGGCGCCCAGCGCGGCGAGTATCAGCAGCGCCGCGGGGACCGGCCACTCGCCGAACCGCGCGTACGGGGTGACGCCGTGCGCCAGCGGCACGTCGTACACGGCGGACGCGCTCGCGTCGGTGCCGAGCCAGGAGCCGACGCGCTCGCCGCTGGGACCGTAGACCGCGGAGACGCCGGTGAGCGTCGCGTGGACCATCGGCCGGCCCGTCTCGGCGGCCCGCAGCGCCGCGAGCGAGGCGTGCTGTCCGGGGGCCCAACTGCTCTGGAACGTGGAGGTCGACGACTGCGCGAGCAGCACCTCGGCGCCGTCCCGCGCGAGATGCCGGCTGATGTCGGGGAACGCCGACTCGAAGCAGACCATCGGGCCCACCCGCAGTCCGCCGCCCACGGTCATCACGACCTGCTCGGTGCCGCGCATCCGGTCCTCGCCCGCCGCCTTGCCCACGGAGGTGGCCCAGCCGAGGAGGGCACGCGCCGGGACGTACTCGCCGAAGGGCACGAGCCGCATCTTGTCGTAGCGGTCGCCGGTCGGACCCCGCGGACCCACGAGCACGGAACTCTTGTATATGCCCGGCCGGTCCGAGCGGCGCGCGTCCACGTTGACCAGGACGTCGGCGTCGAGCTCGCGGGAGAGCGCCGCGAGCCGGTCCGCCAGGTCGGGCCGGTCGGCGAGGTCGAAGCCGACACTGCTCTCGCCCCACACGACGAGGTCCACGTCCTGCCCGGCCAGCTCCCGGGTGAGTGCCTCCTCGCGCGCGAACCGCTTCTCCGGGCCGCCGACGCCGTCGATCACGCCGGGCTGCACGACGGCGATCCGGGCCCGGCCGTCCTCCGCCGGGCGCGGCGACCAGATCCAGACCGCCGAGGTGGCCACCGCCGTCGCGAGGAGTCCGGCGACGGCCGGGAGACGGGAGGACCGCACCGAGACGAGGACGGCGACCGCCACGTTCACCGCCACGAGCAGGAAGCTGAGCAGCCACACCCCGCCGACCGAGGCCAGCCGCAGCGCGGGCTCCACGTCCCACTGGCTCGATCCGAGCAGCCCCCAGGGTCCGCCCAGTCCCTCCCAGGAACGTACGAGTTCGACCGTCAGCCAGCCGGACGGCAGTACGAACAGGGCGGCGACCAGGCGGCCGGGCGAGGGCGCGCCGGCCAGGAACCGGCGGACCAGCCAGCCCCACGGAGCCCAGAGCGCGCCCAGCAGCGCGGCTATCAGGACCGTGAAGACGTGCAGACTCGGCAGCAGCCAGTGATGCACGGCCAGCATGAAGCCGAGGCCGCCGAGCCAGCCGTCGTACGCCGCCCGCCGTCCCGTGGGAGCGGAGCGCACGAGCAGGATCCACGGCACCAGCGCGACGTACGCGAACCACCACAGGGACGGCGCGGGAAAACTCAGCATCGGCAGCGCACCGGCGAGTGCCGCCGCCGAGCCGCGCCACCGAGGAGAGCCGAGGCGCCGGCGCCATCCAGGATCGGACAGGTTCATCGAGCGCCTCCCTCAAGCACCCCGAGCACGGTGCGTGATCCCAGTGTGGTGCTCGGGGACGATCTACGTAAGGGGGCAGAGGACCGCCGGGAGCTGACGGGCCGTCGGGTCCGGATCAGTGGGCGGCGGGGGCCCGGCGCGAGGGGGTGACCCGGCGCCACTTCTCGCGCACGACCACCTCACGCAGCCGCCAGCCGTCGTCCGTGCGCAGCAGCACGAAGTCGTACCGGCCGCCGCACACGAAGTCGGGCTCGGTGGACCCGTCGTCCTGCCCGGCGAAACGCATCGGGTTGACGTAGTCGGCCCGCACCCGGGCCGAGTTGTTCCCGTCCTGCTCCGGATGCTGTTCCGACAGGCCGAAACTCACCCGCCGGTTGACGATCAGATGCTGCCGTATCGGGAACAGCTCCATGGTCCTCGACAGCCATTCGGCGATCTGCCCCGCATCACCTTCGACACCGCCGGCGGACCGGTAGTCGGCCCGTCCGTCCGGCGCGAAGAGCCGCCGGTACGCCTCCCAGTTCCCGTCGTCGACCGCCACCGCGTACTCGGTGACCACCTCGTCGACCGCGAGCCGGTCCATCACCGTCGCCAGTTCCACGCGCTGTGTCATCGGCTCAGTGTTGGCCACGGGGAGGGGCGCGCCAAGGGGCGTGCGGCGATATTCACCGGCAGTGTGCCGCGCGGACGCCCGAAACGGCCGTCGCCGGGCGGGCGTCGGCTCTCGGCCGGACCCTCACTCCTGTACGAGCCTTTCCGGCGGCGTCCGGTACGGGCCGGTCAGGACCTTCGCGGCGTACGTGGCCAGCTCCGCCCGCAGCCGCTCACGAGAGGCACTCCGGCTCACCGACAGGTGGTCGATCAGGTCGGCGCGTACCGCGGCGAGCAGGGCGTGGGCGGCGAAGTCGCCGCCGTCGAAGCCGGGCAGCTCCTCCAGGACGCCTCGGAGCGTGCCGTGCCACCAGTCGTAGTGCCCGGCGCCGTAGGGACTGCCGGTCCCCGCGTCCTCCAGGGCCAGCGAGAGGTGCCGGTGGTCGAGTTTGAAGCACAGGAGGGCGTCCAGGAGGGCCGGGGCGCGCAGGGCCGGCGGGGTGCCGGGTCCCAGCGGTCGCGGGCCGTCCTCGACGGCTCGGCGGACCGGTTCCAGCCGGGCCGCGAAGAGCGCCTGGATCAGACCGGTGCGGTCCTTGAAGCCGCGGAAGAGCGTCCCTTTGCCGACGCCCGCCTCGGCCGCGATGTCGGCCATGGTCACGTGCTCGGGGCTGGCGCTGCGCGCGAAGAGCCGGTCGGCCGCGGCGAGTACGGCTTCCTGGTTGCGCACGGCGTCGGCACGGGGCTTGCGTTCGGGCACGGGGGCGGGCACGGGGTCCTCCGAGGATCCGGCGGGGGCGAAGCGGGGGCGGGGCAGGTGCGGGTTGCATAAGCGGACCGTCGGTCCGTATGGTCGACTGGGTCAAGCGGACCGACGGTCCGTATCTTATCGGAGGAGATCCATGACCACGAACATGACCCCGGCCGCAGCCACGACCGACGCAACGACCGACGCCACGACCGCGGCCACCGGGCAGACGGCCGAGCGACCGGCCGACCTCTTCCGCCGAGGGCTGCGGCTGCTGCTCGACAAGGACATCCCCGCCTGGGTCGACCTGTGGGACGAACACGGCGTTCTCGAATTCCCCTTCGCGCCCGACGGGTGGCCGAAGCGGCTGGCGGGCAGGGCCGCGGTCCTGGACTACATGCGCCACTATCCCGACCACATCGACCTGCACGACTTCCCCGCCGTGGAGATCCACGAGAGCACCGAGTCCGGGAGGATCGTGGTGGAGATGCGCGGGGTGGGGCAACTGGTCGAGACCGGGGCTCCGTTCGACATGACCTACGTCGCCGTGGTGACGGTGGCCGGCGGTCTCATCACCCACTACCGCGACTACTGGAACCCCCTCGCGGTCTCCCGGGGTGGCGCGGCCGACTTCACGCGGAGCGACCGATGACGGCCCACGGCGGCACCACTCTCGGCACCACCCTCGGCACCGGCCCCGGTACCGCCCTCGTCCTCGGAGCGACCGGTACCACCGGCAGCCGGGTCGCCTCCCGACTCGCCGCACTCGGTCACCGGGTGCGGGCCGCGAGCCGGGGCGCCACCCCCGTCGACGGCGCGGAGGCCGTGCGCTTCGACTGGCACGACCCGGCGACGTACGAGGAGGCGCTGCGGGGCGCGGACCGCGTCTACCTCGTCGCGCCCGTGGACTCCGCCACACCGGCCGATGTGATGCTGCCGTTCCTGGCGCAGGCGAGGGCGTCCGGGCTGCGCCGTGCGGTGCTGCTCAGTTCGTCCGCGATCCGTGCGGGAGGCCCGGTCGTCGGGCAGGTGCACCGGGAGCTGCCCGGTCTGTTCGACGAGTGGGCGGTGCTGCGGCCGTCCTGGTTCATGCAGAACTTCACGGGCGAGCACCCGCACGCCCGGAGCGTCCGGGAGGAGGGGGTGATCCGCACCGCGGCGGGGGACGGGCGGGTGGCCTTCGTCGACGCCGACGACATCGCGGCCGTCGCCGTGCACGCGCTGACCGACGCCAAGGCCCCGGGTACGGACCTGGTCGTCACGGGGCCGGAGGCGCTGAGCCACTCCGAGGTGGCGGCTGTCCTCACGGACGTGACCGGGCGCGCGGTCGTTCACCGGGCGCTGGCGTACGAGGAGATGAGGGACCGTCTGGCGGCTTCGATGCCGGTCGAGTACGCCGCGATGCTGGCCGGCCTGGACCGCTCGAACGCGGAAGGGGCCGAGGACCGCACCACCGACACGGTCCGGCGTCTCACGGGCCGCCCGCCGCGCACCTTCCGGGACCACGTCACGCGGGCGGTACGGGCGGCGCGGGTCGCGCAGGCCGCACGGGTGACGGCGGCGGCGGCGCGGGCGACACCGGCGGTGTGACCGGGCCGGCGTGCCTCGGCGGTCTGCGGTCGAAGGTCGGAGGCCGGAGGCCGAAGGTCAGGCCGCTTCGACTATTTCCTCGCGCACCGCCGCGGCCCAGGCCACGACCAGCAGTTCGTACTCGGCGCGGTCCTGGGGCGAGAGGTAACCGCCCGCGCGGATCCATAACGCTCGGATGTGGTCGTTCAGTACGGCCGAAGACCGCACGGAACCATGGGTCGGAGATTCGGGGGACATGCGCATCAGCGTAAGGCCAAAGACTGACGGTGCGCTACCGGATGACTACCCGTGACGTATGCGGTTGGTCACGCCATCACCGCCTGGGCGCCTCCGAGTTGGCCTCCGGTGCGGCGGGCTCCGAGCGCGAAGCCGCCCGCCACAGGGAATCAGGCGGGCGGCTTCGTCGTCGAGGGAACCCCGTGCGTGTGTGCGGACGTCAGCCCGACGACTCCGCCGCGTGCGGGCTCAGCGCGCCCATGCTCACCAGCACGATGATCAGGATGCCGAGCGCGATGCGGTAGTAGACGAACGGCATGAAACTCTTGGTCGTGATGAACTTCATGAACCAGGCGATCACCACGTAACCCACCACGAAGGCGACGATCGTCGCGAAGATCGTGGGGCCCCAGGAGACGTGACCGCCCTCGCTCGCGTCCTTCAGTTCGAACGCGCCGGAGGCGAGCACCGCCGGGACGGCGAGCAGGAACGAGTAGCGGGCCGCGGACTCGCGGGTGTAGCCCATGAGGAGGCCGCCGCTGATGGTGGCGCCGGAGCGCGACACACCGGGGACGAGTGCCATCGCCTGGCAGACGCCGTAGATCAGGCCGTCCTTCACGCTCAGGTCCTTGAGCGACTTGCGCTCCCGCGCGACCCGGTGCTTCCCGCCGGACTCGTCGCGTGCCGCGAGCCGGTCCGCCACGCCGAGCACGACGCCCATCACGATCAGCGTGGTCGCGGTGACGCGCAGGTCGCGGAACGGCCCCTCGATCTGGTCTTTGAGGGTGACGCCGAGCACGCCGATCGGAATCGAGCCGATGATCACCAGCCAGCCCATCCGGGCGTCGTGGTCCTGCCGCATCGCCTTGTCGGTGAGCGAGCGGAACCAGGCCGAGATGATCCGGCCGATGTCCTTGCGGAAGTAGATCAGTACCGCCGCCTCCGTGCCGATCTGCGTGATCGCGGTGAAGGCCGCTCCCGGGTCCTTCCACTCCGCGAACGCCGCGGTCAGTCGCAGGTGCGCGCTGGAGGAGACGGGCAGGAACTCGGTCAGCCCCTGGACGAGTCCGAGGATGAGGGATTCAAACCAAGACATGAAGTTACGTGATCCAAGTGCTGATGGCGTGAGCGCAGCGAATGGGCGGACGGACGAGCCGTGGTGTCGCCTGCGTGATCAGGGCGCGTCCGGGGCAGCGTAGCGCCCCAAGGTGTACGGGCGACGACAGGGCTCCCCTGTGGAGGTTCCGCGGTGACGGCGGGGGTGTTGACCCGCGACGATGCGGCTGCTTACGTTTCCGCGAAGGGTGAAAGCGCTTGCTCTCGGCGGGGGTCGTCCCGTGATCACCGCGCCGGGCAGGCGCCTGCCCGATCCGCTGTCACGTCCGATGGAGTGCTGATCCTGTACATGCGTACTTCCCGCGACGCCCCCACAGACAAGACGACCGAGCACGGACACGAGGACGGCGTGCACCGGGACCCCGGGAACGAGCGGCGGTCCGCGGCGGTCCCGCTCGAAGGCCGCCGCATCAGGGCCGCCGTCATCGGGACCGGAGCCATCGCCTCCGGCAGCCATCTGCCCGCCCTGGCCGCGCTCGCCGCCGAGGGGGAGGTGGAGATCGTCGCCGCGGTCGACATCGACGCCGGAGCGGTGGAGCGCTTCTGCGCGGACGGCGGTGTCCCGCACGGATACACCGATCTCGACCGGATGCTGGCCGAACAGCGGCCGGACCTCGTCTCCGTCTGCACCCCGCCGACCCTGCACCGCGAGCAGACCGAGGCCGCGCTGCGCGCCGGTGCCTGGGTGTGGTGCGAGAAGCCTCCCGTGCCGACCCTCGCCGACTTCGACGCCGTGGAGGCGCAGGAGGGCACCGAGGGCGGCCCGTACGCCTCCATCGTCTTCCAGCACCGATTCGGCTCCGGCGCGCGGCACGTGCGCCGCCTGATCGCCGACGGGGCCCTGGGGCGCCCCCTGGTGGCCCACTGTCAGACCACCTGGTACCGCGACGCCGCCTACTACGCCGTGCCCTGGCGCGGTAAGTGGGAGACCGAGGGCGGCGGTCCCGCGATGGGGCACGGCATCCACCAGATGGACCTCCTGCTCGACCTGCTCGGACCGTGGAGCGAGGTGCGGGCCATGGCCGGACGCCTGGTGCACGACGTGCAGACGGAGGACGTCTCCACCGCCCTCGTGCGCTTCGGGAGCGGCGCCCTCGCGACCGTGGTGAACAGCGTCCTCAGCCCGGACGAGATCAGCCGCATCCGGATCGACTGCGAGCGCGCCACGGTCGAACTCACCCATCTCTACGGGCACAGCAACGACAACTGGCGCATCACCCCGGCGCCGGACGCGCCCGCCGAGGACGTGGCGGTCTGGCAGGACTTCGGCCCCGACGTGCCCAGTTCGCACCTGGCCCAGTTGCGCGACCTCGTCGCGAGCATGCGCGCGGGCGAACGGCCGCGCAGCAGCGGCGCCGACGGCCGCACCAGCCTCGAACTGATCACCGCGCTCTACAAGTCGGCGTTCACGGACACGACCGTCCGCGCGGGCGACATCGGCCCCGGTGACCCCTACTACACGGCCCTGCACGGTGGCGCGCCCGGCTGGGCACCGACGGCACCCGCGGCACCCGCGGCACCCGTGACGCACGAGGAGGCACCGGCATGACGGCACGAGGCGCACTGAGCGTCGTCCACGCCCACGGGGACCGCGTGACGGTCACCGAACCCACCACGGGGGTGGAGCTGTTCAGCTATGTCTACGCTCCGGAGGCGGCCTGGGAGGCCCCGAAGCCGTATCTGCACCCGATCAGGACACTCGCGGGCGACGTCGTCACGGACTACCGGCCCAACGACCACCGCTGGCACAAGGGCCTGCAGATGACGGCCTCCCACCTGTCGGGTTCGAACCTGTGGGGCGGCAACACGTACGTCCACGGCGAGGGGTATCTCGAACTCCCCGAGCGGGTCGGGTCGATGCGGCACGTCGCGTTCGACCGGGTCGAGGCCAACAGCGCGGGCTCGGGCGGCGCGGTCATCGCCGAGCGGCTCACCTGGCATCCGTACGCCGGCTCGCTCTGGGCCGAGGAGGAGCGCCGTGTCGAGGTGCACGACGTGGACCCGGCCGCCGGCTCCTGGGCCCTGACCTGGACGACCGCCGTCACCAACCGGCGGGACGAACCCCTGCGGTTCGGCAGTCCCACGACGGCCGGGCGTGAGTTGGCCGGGTACACGGGCCTGTTCTGGCGCGGCCCCCGCGGCTTCCGGGACGGGCGGATCATCGGGCCCGACGCGGAGGGGCCCGGCCTGATGGGGCAGCAGGCGCCGTGGCTCGCGTACTCCGCCGAGCACGACGTGACCGACGGGCACGCCACGCTCGTCTTCGCGCACGCCCCCGAGAACGGCCACACCGGTGAGCACGGGGCCCACCCCGCCCACTGGTTCGTCCGCAACCAGCCCTTCGCGGCGGTCGCGCCCTCCTTCGCCTTCTTCGACGAGCTGTCACTCGCGCCCGGCGACACACTCACCCGCCGCTACCGCGTGGTCGTCGCCGACGGCGCCTGGGAACGCGACGAGATCGCCAAGTACCTGGCGGAGCACCCGTGGTGAGCGCCGCGGAGGGCTTCGCGGGCCTGCCCGGCGGGGTCGCCGTCTCGCATCTGTCGGTCTACGACTGGCCCGCCGACGACGGGGTGTGCGGCGGCACCCCGCATCTGCATCTGACCTGCTCGGAGGCGTACGTCGTGACCGGCGGGCGGGGCGCGGTGCAGACCCTGACGACCTCCGGGTACGAGGTCACGCCGCTCGCGCCCGGCACGGTCGCCTGGTTCACGCCCGGCACGGTCCACCGGCTCGTCAACGACGGCGATCTGCGCATCACCGTCCTCATGCAGAACAGCGGGCTGCCGGAGGCGGGGGACGCGGTGCTCACGCTGCCGCCCGCGTATCTGACCGACCCGGAGACCTACGCCGCCGCGACCGTCATCCCGCCGGACGCCTCCGAGGAGGAGAAGGAGCGGATCGCCCGCAAGCGGCGCGACCTCGCCCTTGAGGGGTACCGGGCGCTGCGCGAGGCGCCGGGGCCCGAGCCCCTCGCCGCGTTCCACCGGGCCGCCGCGGCCCTCGTACGGCCCCGGCTCGCCGACTGGCGTGAGCGGTGGCGGCGAGGTGCCGAGGCGGCGGCCGCGGCGACGGGCGACCAGCTCGAACGGCTGGAACGGGGCGACCTGTCCCACCTCGCCGACGCCGCCGTACGGGCCGAACAGCCTTCGGCACACGGGAAGTTCGGGATGTGCGGGCGGCTTGAGGTGTACCCGGGGCCGTAGGGGCCTCCAAAAGATGAAAGCGCCGGCCGCGCAGCCCCGCTTCCAGGGGCGCGGGGAACTGCGCGCTCAGCC
This sequence comes from Streptomyces sp. CWNU-52B, assembly GCF_047444975.1. NCBI lineage: Bacteria > Bacillati > Actinomycetota > Actinomycetes > Kitasatosporales > Streptomycetaceae > Streptomyces > Streptomyces sp. CWNU-52B. The sequence goes on from NZ_JBLFJV010000013.1 coordinate 51,108, forward strand.
GTGAGCGGCCCGCACCCGGCAGTGTCGGCTGCCCGCCGACCGGCGGGGCCGTGTCAGCGGGAACGGAAGTGGTGGCGCTTGCGCCAGGCGACGATCGCGCCCGCCAGTGCGGGCAGCGCGATGAAGGCCATGGCGATCAGGAAGGCCGGGGAGGTCGGAGCCGAGGCGCGGGCGCCCGCGACGGCGTACGCGGCGGTGTTGGGGATCGAGCCGAGCCCCGTGGCGAGGAGGAAGGGGAACCAGCCCATCCGGGACACGGACGCGCAGTAGTTCGCGGCCCAGAACGGCACCCCGGGGAAGAGCCGCGCGGCCAGCATCGAGCGGAAGCCGTGCCGGCTGAGCTGCCCGTCGGCGGCCTTCAGCCAGCGGCCGCGGAGCAGCGGGCGCAGCGCGTCCTGACCCAGCATCCGGCCGAGACCGAAGGCGATCCCGGCGCCCAGGACCGTACCGGTGAGCGCGGCCCCGAGCCCCAGCTGAGAGCCGAAGAGGGCGCCCGCCCCGAGGTTGAGGATCGGCCGGGGCACGAACGCGACCGTGCACAGTCCGTACGCCACCGCGAAGACCACGGCCGCCGCGGCACCGTTCAGCTGGGGTGGCCAGCCGTCGGACAGCAGTTTCTGTGGCTCGAACAGCAGCACGGTGGCGGCGGCCGACACGAGCAGCGTCACCAGCAGCGAGAGCCGCGACCACGGCGAGAGCAGCGCTCTGGTGCAGCGGGCGGCCAGGCCTGTCGGCGCGGCGGTGAACTCGACGGGGACGAGTTCCGTTGCGGGGAGCGGGGGAGTGACCGTGGCGGTGCCCCCAGAGCGGGTGGTGGCATCGAGCATTCGGCGACACTAACCGACCCGTGTATGTGTTCGCCGTATGGTTCGTCTCATGGGCGTCACAGCTTCCGGAACATCGGACGACCGCCCCGAGTCGCAGCACAGCCTCCTCGTGGACACCGCGCTGAAGCGGCTGCCCCTCACCCACACCGCCGCGTCGGCGCGCGCGTAGCGGAAGGACGTCGCCCCTTTCCCGGGCCTGACCACGCCTGATCGCCGCGCGCTCTCCCGTACGGCCCTGGCGGGACCGCCCCCGCCGGACGAGGCCGACCGCACTGCGGTGGCGTCGCGCTGCGGGCGGCCGTCGGAGCGCGAGTGGCAGCACTTCGCCGTCGACCACCCGCGCCGGCATGTGAGGCGTCTCTCGTCCGGCTTCCTGCCCGTGGCCCGCGCCCACGGAAAGCCGACGGAAAACCATTCGACGCGGCCGCACCCGTCAGCGATGATCGCCTCATGTTCCGGTACGCCTTCCTCTGCGCAGCATCCGCGGTCGCGGATGCCACGAAGGCTGCCCTCCTGAGCACTGCGGCCGCCACAGAAGGCACCCGAAGCTGACCCTCCCCGGATCGTCCGGCGGACCCCCCAGGGGGAGGGTCGGCAGGTCCTCGGGGTCCCTGTCCCGGCCGTTCTGACGCCGGGGCCATTCACTCAGCTCTGCTGACACCGAAGAGGCTTCGAGGTACAGCCATGCCCAAGACGGCTTACGTGCGCACCAAACCGCATCTCAACATCGGCACCATGGGTCATGTCGACCACGGCAAGACCACCCTGACCGCCGCCATCACCAAGGTCCTCGCCGAGCGCGGCTCCGGCACCTTCGTACCGTTCGACCGGATCGACCGGGCGCCGGAGGAGGCCGCGCGCGGCATCACCATCAACATCGCGCACGTCGAGTACGAGACCGACACCCGGCACTACGCGCACGTGGACATGCCAGGTCACGCCGACTACGTCAAGAACATGGTCACGGGCGCCGCCCAGCTCGACGGGGCGATCCTCGTGGTCTCCGCGCTCGACGGGATCATGCCCCAGACCGCCGAACACGTGCTGCTCGCCCGGCAGGTGGGCGTCGACCACATCGTCGTCGCCCTGAACAAGGCCGACGCGGGTGACGAGGAGCTCACCGACCTCGTGGAGCTGGAGGTCCGCGAGCTGCTGACCGCGCACGGCTACGGAGGCGACTCCGTCCCCGTCGTACGGGTCTCCGGACTCAGGGCGCTGGAGGGCGACCCCCGGTGGACCGAGGCGATCGGCGCGCTGCTCGACGCCGTGGACACCTATGTGCCGCTGCCCGAGCGGTACCTGGACGCGCCGTTCCTGCTGCCGGTGGAGAACGTGCTCACCATCACCGGACGCGGCACGGTCGTCACGGGAGCGATCGAGCGCGGCACGGTCAGGGTGGGCGACCGGGTCGAAGTGCTCGGGGCCGCCGTGGACACGGTGGTCACCGGCCTGGAGACGTTCGGCAAGCCCATGGACGAGGCGCAGGCCGGTGACAGCGTGGCGCTGCTGCTGCGCGGCGTCCCGCGCGACGCCGTGCGCCGCGGCCACATCGTCGCGGCGCCCGGCAGCGTCGTCCCCAGCCGTCGCTTCTCCGCGCAGGTGTACGTCCTGTCGGCGCGCGAGGGCGGGCGGACGACGCCGGTGGCCACCGGCTACCGGCCGCAGTTCTACATCCGCACCGCGGACGTGGTCGGCGACGTCGACCTCGGCGGGGGCGCGGTCGCGCGGCCCGGCGACACCGTCACTATGACGGTCGAGCTGGGGCGGGAGATCCCGCTGGAGCCGGGCCTCGGCTTCGCGATCCGTGAGGGCGGCCGGACGGTCGGCGCCGGCACGGTGACCGCCGTCGGCTGAACCCGGCGCTGCCGACAGGGTGGTGGGTGCCGGGCGGGCGCCGGTCGGGTGCCCGCCCGGCGCACGGACCCGCCTTCCACGACGGGAGGCGGGGCCGTGCACCTCCGTACCGGCCCGGCCCGATCGTCCGTACGGGCACAATGGGACCCGTGGACGAGCCGATACCCGTGAGCAGGACCGTGGACCACGGGACCGCCAAGCTGATGCCGGACGTCGACCGGGAGCGCGCCTGGCTGCTGACGGTCGACGGGGCGCCCCAGTCGTACGTCGACCTGGACGAGCCGACGTACCTGGAGTTCGAGTACGCGCGACGGCTCGGGCACGTCCTCGACTCGGTCGCGGAGCCCGGCCGGCCGCTGGACGCGCTGCACCTCGGCGGCGGGGCGCTCACCCTGCCCCGGTATCTCGCCGCGACCCGGCCGGGGTCCCGGCAGGACGTGGTCGAGGCCGACAGCGGGCTCCTGGACCTCGTCGTCGAGCGGCTGCCCGTCCCCGAGGAGGCGGGCATCACGCTGCACGGCGCCGACGCCCGCGCCTGGCTCGAAACCGCCCCCGCGGCCTCCGCGGACGTCCTGGTCGCCGACGTCTTCGGCGGCTCCCGGGTGCCCGCGCATCTGACCTCGGTGGCGTACGCGCGCGAGACCGCGCGCGTACTGCGGGCCGACGGCGTCTACCTTGCCAACCTCGCCGACGCCTCGCCCTTCACCTTCCTGCGCTCCCAACTCGCCACGTTCTCCACCGTGTTCGAGGAGCTGCTGCTGATCGCCGAACCGGGCGTGCTGCGCGGCCGGCGCTTCGGGAACGCGGTGCTCGTCGCCTCGCACCGGCCCCTCGACACCGCCACCCTCACGCGCCGCACGGCCTCCGACGCGTTTCCGGCCCGGGTCGAGCACGGGGAGACACTGCGGGTCTTCATGGGGGACGCGCGGCCCGTACGGGACGAGGACGCGGTGCCGTCGCCCGAGCCGCCCGCCGGGGCGTTCAGCATCGGCTGACCGGGGGACGCGGGCCGGTCAGCCCTCCGAGCGCGCAGGTTCGCTCTTCGCCGGCAGTCCCTGCGTCACTTCCTTCGTACGCCGCGTCAGGTTCCGTACGTCGGGCACGAACAGCACCGCGGCCGTCACCACGACGACCAGGACCGCGCAGCCCCACAGCGCCGCCGTACGTCCGAAGAGCGACTCGACCGGGCCCGCGAGGGCGGTGGCCAGCGGGACCATGGCGATCGAGCCGAACCAGTCGTACGCCGAGACCCGGGAGAGCTTGTCCTCCGGGATCTCCTGGTGCAGCGCGGTCATCCAGGAGACGCCGAACACCTCGATGGCGACGCCGGTCACGAACATCACCGCGCACAGGGTGCCGACCTCGACCGGTACGGCGAGCGCGGCCGACGGCAGGGCGAGCGGGAACACACAGAGCGTCCCGGCGAGCAGCAGTCTGCGCGGCTTCCAGCGCATCATCAGCAGCGCGCCTCCCACGGTGCCCGCGCCGAACGCGGCGAGGGCCAGGCCCCATGGACCGGCGCCGCCGAGACTGTCCCGGGCGACCAGGGGGCCGTACACCGCCTCGGCGGCGCCGACGACGGCCACCACGACCGAGAACTGCGCGACGATCGCCCACAGCCAGGGCCGTCCGACGACCTCCCGCCAGCCGTCGCGCAGGTCGGCGAGCAGGCCGGTGCCCGGCACCCGGGGCGGTATGTGACCGACGTCGAGGAAGGCGCGCAGGGCGCCCGCGACCGCGAAGGCCACCGCGTCCACGGCGAGCACCCAGCCCGGCCCGGCGAGCGCGACCATGACACCGCCGAGCGCGGCGCCGCCGAGGCCCGCGCCGTGCATCGCGAGGCGGAACACGGCGAAGGCGCGGCCGGCCTGCTTGCCGCTCACGGAGGAGAGCAGCATGCCCTCGGCTGCGGGGTTGAAGAACGCCTGGCCGGTGCCGCCCAGCGCGGTGAGGAGCATCATCTGCCAGAGCTGGGGCTCACCGGCGAGCACGAGTGCGGCGAACGCGGCCTGGGAGAGGCAGTTGAGGGCGTTGGCCGCGACCATCACGCGGTGCCGGGGGAGGCGGTCGGCGACCGCGCCGCCGATCAGCAGGAAGAGGACGAGGGGCAGGGTGCGGGCCGCCGCCACCAGGCCCACGTCGCCGCCGTCGCCGCCCTCGTCGAGGACGGCGAACGCCGCCGCGATGAGCGCGCCCTGGCTGCCCAGGTTCGTCACTACCGCGGCGGCGGTCAGCAGGGTGTAGTTGCGGCCGGCCCAGGAAGGGCGGCGCGGTCGGGTGGGGGAGTCGGCGGCGGGGTCCACCTGGCGACTATCCCCGGCGGCGGGGCGACTTGCCAAACGGGTTGTCGGCCTGTTCCTGTCCCGCGCCGAGTTTCGACGTCCGTCGCTGGGGAGGGGAGGGGCGGTCCGTTGTTGGGTGCGGGTGGGTGGGGGTTGGGTGCGCAGTTCCCCGCGCCCCTGAAATGCTGCGGTCCGTTGTTGGGTGCGGGTGGGTGGGGGTTGGGTGCGCAGTTCCCCGCGCCCCTGAAATGCCGCCGGTTTCTAGCCGTCTGTCGGGGCGTCCTTGGTGAGGCGTACGGTGCTCAGGATCTTCTGGACCGTTGCCTCGGGGATCTCGCCGTCGACGCCCTGGGCGCCGTACAGGTTCCAGGTGACGAAGTCGCCCGCGCCGTTCTTGAAGGCGAAGGTGATGGCCTTGCCCTCGCTGTCGCACTTCTTGTTCTGCGGCGTGTTGCTGGAGTGCGCCTTGGCGACGCTGCCCTTGAGGCCCGACTTCGTGGTGTAGGCGGTCGCCTTGTCCCACTTCACGCTCTTCTTGTCGGGCTGCGTGTAGCCGCCGAAGATCCACCACGGCACGCGGGTCTCGGCGGCCTCCGCCGAGTCCTTGGCGCCGTTCTCGCCGCGCGTCCCGGCGGTGGCCAGCGCGGTGTCCTCCTCGCGGCCGTCCTTGTCGCTGTCGGTGGTGCACCACTTGGACTTGAGGTAGGCGGGGGCGGTGACCGTGGTGCGGTCGGTCTTGCCCTTCTCCTCCCACTCGAAGCCGACGCTCGTGTCGGTGCTCTCGATCTCCCACTCGGCGGGCACGTCGAACATCGTGCCGAAGCGGGGATTGATGACGACCTTCCAGCCCGCGACGGTCGGCTTCTCGGCGTCCGTGCCGCGCGGGTTCTCCTCCGTCGTGGACGCGGACGCGCTGGGGTCCTCGGCCGCGCTCGACGACGGCGGCTTCGTGGTGCCGCCCTTGCCGTTCTTGCCCTCGGCCTCGTCGTCCTTGTCGCCGCCCAGGACCAGCAGGCCCGTCACACCGGCCGCGACGACCACCGCCGTGGCGGCCACGATCGCGACGAGTTTCGTCCGGTTCCTGCCGCCGCCCTCCGGGGGCTTCGGGGCGCCGGGCGCACTCCAGCCGGGCTGCCCCGGCTGCGTGTACGGAGTCTGCGGCTGCGGTCCGGTCTGCTGGTATCCGCTCTGCTGATACGGATTCGGCTGCTGGTACCCCGACTGCGGGTACCCCGGCTGCTGGTACGGATTGAGGTTCGGGTCCTGCGGGTTCTGCTCGCCCCCGGGCGGCTGGTTTCCTGGCCACATGGCCAGTAACCCTAGTGCCGCACGGGACACGGTTCGGTCACCGCCTCTCGTCAGGTACGTACCGGATCAGGAGTCAGATGGGTCTTTATGCGGATCTGACGGCACCAAGGACCCCTGTGGAGCGGGGGCGGAGACGCGGGCCTTCTGGTCAAGATTCGCTACTCGTGGGTAACATGCGGCCATGAGCGCAGATCAGATGTCGATCGGCGAGATGCTCGCCGCCACGGTGCCGATGGTCCGGACCCTGAAGCTGGAGTATCTCGAAACCACTCCGGAGAAGGCCGTGCTCGCACTGCCCGACCAGAGCGACTACCACAATCACGTGGGCGGACCCCATGCCGGGGCGATGTTCACCCTGGGCGAGTCGGCGAGCGGCGCGGTCGTGCTGGCCGCGTTCGGGGACCAGCTCGCACGGGCCGTGCCGCTGGCCGTGAGCGCCGAGATCGCGTTCCGGAAGCTGGCCAGGGGACCCGTCACGGCCACCGCCACCCTGGGGCGGCCGATCGCCGACGTCGTCGCCGAACTCGACGCCGGCCGGCGTCCGGAGTTCCCGGTGGCCGTCGCCATTCAGCGCGAGGACGGCGCCGTGACCGGCGAGATGACCGTCGTCTGGACGCTGCGCCCCAACAGCTGAGGACCGGGCGTCCGCGGCGGCATGTTGTACGGCGTCACGACCTGGATCGCCGACGGGAGCGAGGGCGCCGGGTCGGCGGGCAGCGCGTCGTGGGCCCGCATGATGGCCTGGCAGGCGGTGCGCATGTCCTGGCGCAGGTCGTGGTGGAGCACGGCGGACAGGCGCCCGGCACGCAGCAGCCGGGCGTTGTCGTGGTCCAGGTCGTGCGCGACGAAGACGGCGCACTCCCGGCCGACGGCGTCGAAGGCCTCCAGCGTGGCGTTGTTGCCCCCGCCCATCGAGTAGACGGCCCTGATCCCGGGGTCCTGCCGGAGCGCGGCGAGCACCAGGTCGTACTGGGTGGCGTCCAGGCCGTCGCTGTCGGTCACCTCGACCAGCCGCCGGGCCGGACGCAGCGACCGCAGGGTGGCCCTGAACCCCATCTCGCGCTCCTCCTCGCCCCGGTAGAAGCCACGGCTGATGGTGGTCAGGACGTGCCCCGGGCCCTCGCCGAGCCACTGGCCCATCAGGTATCCGGCGGTGGCGCCCGCCGCCCGGTTGTCTATGCCCACATAGGCGAGCCGGCCGCTGGCGGGCAGGTCGGTCGCCAGGGTCACCACCGGGATGCCCGCGTCCACCAGCCTGCCGACGGCCGCCGTGACCTCCGGTACGTCCGGGGCCTTGAGGATCACGCCCTGGGAGCCGCGCCTGACGATCCGGTCGAGCGTGGCGATCAGCCCGTCCGGCGTGCCCGACTCCCGGAAGTGGAACCGGCAGCGCAGTACGGCCGGGCTCAGTGACGGCAGTTCGGCCTCAAGGGCCGAGCGCACCGCCCTGGAGAACCGCTCCGGCGTCTGCATGACGATGTCGGTCATGAAGGTGCGGCCGGTGAGCCTGACCTGGGTCCGCTGCCGGTCCAGGTCCGCGACGGCCTGGTGCACCGAGTTGGCCGTGCTTTCCCGGACGCCGCCCCGCCCGTTCAGGACCCGGTCGACGGTGGCCTCGCTCAGCCCCGCCTGGCGGGCTATCTCCCTGATCGCGTACGGATGGCCCATGCGTCGGCTCCTTGAGGGGTTTTTGACGGCTCGCTGATGATTGCTTGAGGGATCCCGCATCACAAGAATGGCATCGACGCGCCGCCGCGACGCCGGACGGTTCGCCGCGACCGCAGAGGCCGCGACCGCAGAGGACGACTCCGAGAGGACGACGATGTCCCGCACCCTTTCAGGACCCCGCACCTGGCTGTCCGCGCACGACTGCGACCTCGACGGGTTCCGTGAGCTGGTCGAGCAGAGCACCGACCCGGCCGGCTACCCGTACGCCGCGGCCGTCGAGCAGAACGTCCTGCTGTACGACAGCGAGAGCCTGCGCGCCGCGACGCGTACGCCCGAGGGCCGCGGGAACGTACAGGCGGAGCTGGTCCGGGCGCTCGCCGAAGGACCCGGCATCGTGGTGTTCAAGGGCGCCTTCCCCGACCCCGGGGTACTCGGCCGGGCGACCGGGGCCTTCGAGGCGCTGATCGCCGAGCAGCGTGCCTCCGGTGCCACCGCGGGCGACCACTTCGCCAAGCCGGGCGCGAACGACCGCGTCTGGAACGCGCTGGAGAAGGCGGCCCTGCTGGACCCGGAGGCGTTCGCCGACTACTACGCCAACGACATCCTCGCCCTGGTCTCCCTCGCCTGGCTCGGCCCCGGCTACCAGGTCACCTCGCAGATCAACGTGGTGAACCCGGGCGGCGCCGCGCAGACCGTGCACCGCGACTACCACCTGGGCTTCCTCAGCAACGAGGCCGCCGCCGCATACCCCGCGCACGTCCACCGCCTCTCACCGGTGCTGACCCTGCAGGGCGCGGTCGCCCACGTCGACATGCCGGTCGAGTCGGGACCGACGCTGTACCTGCCGCACTCGCAGAAGTACGAGAGCGGCTATCTCGCCTGGCGGCTGCCGGAGTTCCACACGTACTTCGAGGAGCACCACGTGCAGCTGCCGCTGGCCGCGGGGGACGCGGCGTTCTTCAACCCCGCCCTCTTCCACGCCGCGGGACACAACAGGTCGGCGGACATCCGCCGCATGGCCAACCTGCTGCAGGTCTCCTCCGCCTTCGGCCGGGCCATGGAGAGCGTCGACCGCGAGGCCCTGTCGAACGCCGTCTACCCGGTGCTGCTGAAGCGCAAGGCGGCGGGCGCGAGCCAGGAGTGGCTGGACACGGTCGTCGCGGCCGGCGCGGAGGGCTACCCGTTCCCGACGAACCTGGACTCCGACCCGCCCGTCGACGGCCTCGCGCCGCAGTCCCAGGCGGACCTCGTGCGCGCCGCACTGCGTGAGGAGCGGTCCCCGGAGTACCTCCGGGACGCGCTGCGGGCCGCCGCCGTCCGCCGCGAGAGCTGACAGCGCTCGCGGGAGCCGAGAGCCGAGATCCGAAGGGAACAGGAACAGACTGTGGGACTTCTCGACGACAAGGTCGTTCTCGTCAACGGCGGAACCCAGGGTGTCGGCGCGGCCGTCGCGCGGGCCGCCGCCCGTGAGGGCGCGACCGTCGCCGTCACGGGCCGCCGCCCCGAGCCCGGTGAGGCACTCGTCGCCGAGCTGACCGGGGCCGGTGTCAAGGCCCTGTACGTACGGGCCGATCTCGCCGACGCGCGGCAGGCGAGCGGCAGCGTGGCCGAGGTGATCACCGCCCACGGCCGGATCGACTGCCTCGTCAACTCCGTCGGGCTCACCTCGCGCGGCACACTGCTCGACACCACCCCCGAGCTGTTCGACGCGCACATCGCGGTCAACCTCAGGGGCCCGTTCTTCGCCATGCAGGCCGCCGTGGCCGACATGGTGGCCCGCGAGGCGCCAGGGACGGTCGTCAACATCATCACCAGTTCGGAGCACGGCGGGCAGCCCTTCCTCGCCCCGTACGTCGCCGCCAAGGCCGGACTCGCCGGGCTCACGCGCAACGCGGCGCACGCGCACCGCTGGGACCGGATCCGGATCAACGGCCTCGACATCGGCTGGACGGAGACCGAGGGCGAGGACGCCACCCAGCGCGCTTTCCACGGCGCGGGCGACGACTGGCGCGAACAGGCGGCGCGGCGGCTGCCGATGGGCAAGCTCGGCCGGCCCGACGAGATCGCCGACTTCGTCGTGCTGCTGCTCTCCGACCGCAGCGGAGTCGTCACCGGCTCGGTCATCGACTGGGACCAGAACGTCCTCGGCGGTCTCGACTGATCGGCAGCCGGCCCACCGCGTGACGCACCCGCACACGCACGCACCCAAGCACGTGATCAAGGAGCCCCTGAACCATGCGTATCGGCATCCTCGGCCTCGGCCGGATCGGCGCCTTCCACGCCGAGACCCTCTCCCGGCTCGACGCGGTCGACTCCCTCGTCGTCTGCGACCCGTACCCCGGCGCGGTCACGGCGGCCGTCGAGCGCTTCGGCGCCGAGGCCGCGGACTCGCCCGAGGCCCTGCTGGCCGCGGGCGTGGACGGCGTGGTGATCGCCGCCGCGACCGACGCCCACCCCGGCCTGCTGCGCGCCGCCGTCGAGGCGGGTGTGCCGGTCTTCTGCGAGAAGCCCGTCGCCCGCACCATGAAGGAGGGCGTCGAGGTCCTCGACGCCGTGCGCGACAGCGGCGTCGAGATCCAGATCGGCTACAACCGGCGCTTCGACGCCGGGTTCATGGCCGCCCGCGCCGCCGTCCGCAGCGGCGAACTCGGCACCCTGCACACCGTGCGGTCCACCACCCTGGACCCGGCGCCGCCCCCGGCCGCGTACATCGCCTCCTCCGGAGGCATCTTCCGCGACTGCTCCGTGCACGACTTCGACATCATCCGCTGGGTCACCGGGCGCGAGGTCACCGAGGTGTACGCGACCGGCAGCAACCGCGGCGAGCCCTACATCGCCGAGGCGGGCGACGCCGACACCACCGCGGCGATCCTCACACTGGACGACGGCACGCTCGCCGTGGTCTCCAACTCCCGCTACAACGGGCGCGGTCACGACGTCCGCATGGAACTGCACGGCTTCAAGGACAGCATCGCGGCCGGCCTGGAGGACAGGCTGCCGCTGCGCTCCGTGGAGCCCGGTGTCACCTTCCCCGCGGGCACTCCGCACGACTTCTTCATGGACCGCTTCGCCGAGGCGTACCGTGCCGAACTGAGCGCGTTCACCGATGTCGTCGCCGGCCGGCGGACCTCGCCGTGCACGGTCGCCGACGCGCTGGAGGCAGGCTGGATCGCCGACGCCTGCACGCTCTCCCTGCGGGAACACCGCACCGTGACGATCAAGGAGGTACGCGGCGCATGACGATTCCCGTCGAGCCCCTGCGCATCGGAGTGCTGGGCGCCGCCCGCATCGCCGGTCCGGCCCTCGTCGACC
>NZ_JBLFJV010000013.1:62388-250098 GCF_047444975.1 Streptomyces sp. CWNU-52B
CCGAGGCGTTCGCCGCCGAGCACGACGTCGAGCGGGTCCTGGACTCGTACGCGGACGTGATCGCCGACCCCCGGGTCGAGGTGGTCTACAACCCGCTCGCCAACGGCCTGCACGGCCCGTGGAACCTCGCCGCGCTCGCCGCGGGCAAGCATGTGCTGACGGAGAAGCCCTCCGCGAGCAACACGGAGGAGGCCGTCGAGGTCCGGGACGCCGCCGCCAAGGCCGGCACCGTCTTCATGGAGGCCTTCCACTACCTCTTCCACCCCGTCACCCGGCGGCTGCACGAGCTGCTGGAGTCGGGCGAGCTGGGGGAGCTGCGGCACGTCGAGACACTCGTCGCCGTCGCCGCGCCGCCCGCCGAGGACCCCCGCTGGTCGCTGCCGCTCGCCGGGGGCGCGCTCATGGACCTCGGCTGCTACGGGCTGCACGCCCTGCGCACGCTCGCCCCCTGGGCCGGTGGTGAGCCCACGCTGGTCGGCGCGAAGGGCGGGGTCCGCGAGGGCGCGCCCGGCGTGGACGAGTGGCTGGACGCGGAGCTCGCGTTCCCCGGTGGCGCCACCGGTTCGGCCCGTTGCCACATGGACTACGGCGAGCTGCGGATGACCTGCCGGATCGTCGGCTCCCGTGGTGAGGCGACCGCGCTGAACTTCGTCCTGCCGCACCAGGACGACCGGGTCGTCGTCCGTACGCCGGAGGGGGAGCGGACCGAGCAGCTGGGCAAGCGGCCCTCGTACACGTACCAGCTGGAGGCGTTCGCGGCGCATGTGCGGGGGCGGGCGGCGTCGCCGCTCGGCGCGGAGGACGCGGTGGCGACGATGCGGCTGATCGACGACTGCTATCGGGGGGCGGGGTTCGAGCCCCGGCCGCGTACGGAGGTGCCGCGGGTGTAGTCGGCCGACGGGGGCCGCCATGAACCTCGCGGGTTCTGGCGGCCCCCGTCGATTCGTCGGCCGCGGGCCGTTGGGGGCCGGTCGCGCAGTTCCCCGCGCCCCTTCGGGGGCGCCCCCGTTCCGCTCAGTTGTAGAAGGCCGGGCGGTCCACCAGGGTGACCTCGGTGCGGGTGCCCTCCTGCTGGGCGCGGACGCCCGCCTCGCAGACCGCGGCCGTGGCGTAGCCGTCCCAGGCGCTGGGCCCGGTGACCTCGCCGCGCCGGGTGGCGTCCACCCAGGCCTGCATCTGGCGGTCGTACGCGTCCTCGAACCGCTCCACGAAGTCCTGGGCGATGGTGCCGCCCCAGCGGCCCGCCATGTTCGTGACCAGGGCGTGCCCGTCGCCGATCCGGGCCGTGCCGCGCTCGCAGACCACCTCGGCCTGCACCTGGTAGCCGAAGCCGCAGTTGACGTTGATCTCGACGTCGACGATCGAGCCGCCCGCCGTCTCGAACAGCACCAGCTGCGGATCCAGCAGGCCCTGCGGGGCGTTGTCCGAGGGCGTCGGCTTCAGCACGGTGACCGCGGCGATCTCCTGGCCGAGCAGCCAGCGGGTGATGTCCATCTCGTGCACGACGGAGTCGTTGATGAGCATCTCGGTGGTGAAGCCGGGCGGGGTCGCCACATTGCGGTGCTTGTTGTGCAGCATCAGCGGCCGGCCCAGCTGCCCCGTGTCCAGCAGCGCCTTGAGCTTCACGTACTCCGTGTCGTACCGGCGCATGAAGCCCACCTGCACCCTGCGGTGCCCGAGCCGCTGTTCGGCCTCCAGGATCCGCAGGGCCGAGGCCGAGCCGGTCGTCAGCGGCTTCTCGCACAGGACGGGCAGGTCGTGCTCGAAGGCGGTGAGCAGGGCCGCCTCGTGCGCGGGGCCGGGGGAGGCGATCAGCACGGCGTCGACACCGTCCGCGGCCAGCGCAGCGGCCGGGTCGGTGAAGGCGGAGCAGCCCTCGATGCCGTCGGCGATCCGCTTGACCCGTTCCGCGTCGACGTCCACGACCGCGGCCACATGGGCCCCGTTCGTCACGTCGTGGAGCCGGCGCACATGGTCGGCTCCCATCTTGCCGGTGCCGACGACGGCCACCCCGAGCGATCCGCCGCGGGCCATCAGGACTTCCCCTCCGACGAGGCGAGGGACGCCTGGAGGTCCCGCTCCTCGGGAAGCCCCTCGACGTCGACCCCGCGCACCTGGGCCAGCTCGTGCTTGAGCGCGGCGAGTTCGGCGCCACCGGCCATGTGGTTGGTCAGCTCTTCGAGGGTCACGTCGGCGCGGGCGGCCGACAGTTCCATGGTGCCCAGCCGCAGGACGCTGAAGTGGTCGCCGACCATGTACGCGTGGTGCGGGTTGTGGGTGATGAAGATGACGCCCAGGCCGCGGTCGCGGGCGGCCGCGATGTACTTGAGCACCACCCCGGACTGCTTGACGCCGAGCGCCGCGGTGGGCTCGTCCAGGATGAGGACGCGGGCGCCGAAGTACACGGCGCGGGCGATGGCCACGGACTGGCGCTGGCCGCCGGACAGGGTGCCGATCGGCTGGTCGAGGTCGTCCAGGACGATGCCCATGGCGCGCAGCTCGGTGTCCGCGGTCCGCTTCATCGCCGCGATGTCCAGGCGGCGGACCGGCCAGGGCCCCTTGGTCATCTCCGAGCCGAGGAAGAAGTTCCGCCACACCGGCATCAGCGGCACGGTGGCCAGGTCCTGGTAGACGGTCGCGATGCCCCTGGCGAGGGCCTCGCGCGGGGTGCTGAGCTGCACCGCCTCGCCGTCGATGAGGAACTCGCCCTCGGTGTGCTGGTGAAGACCGGAGATGATCTTGATCAGCGTCGACTTGCCGGCGCCGTTGTCGCCGAGGACACAGGTCACCTGACCGGGGTGCACGGCCAGGTCGACGCCGTGCAGGGCGCGGACGTTGCCGTACGCCTTGCCGGCTCCGCGCAGCTGGACGATCGGCGGGCCGTCCGACGCCTGGTCCGCGGCCTGGTCCCGGGTCCGGTCCTGGGCCTCGGCCTCGGCCGCGAGCTGGGCGCGGTCCTTGGCCGTCGAGCCGGTGGGCGCGGCGGTGCCGGTGTCCGGGCCGTCGTCGCCGGTGTCGTCGCTGGAGGTGGTGCTGTCGGTCATGGGTTACCTCCGGGTCGCCTGGTGGCGGACCCACAGATTGACGAGGGCGGCGAGCAGGAGCATGACGCCGAGGAAGGCCTTGAACCAGTCGGGGTTCCAGTTGGCGTAGACGATGCCCTGGGAGACCATGCCGAAGATGAAGGCACCGATGACCGCGCCGACCGCGGAGCCGTAGCCGCCGGTGAGCAGGCAGCCGCCGATGACCGCGGCGATGATGTACAGGAACTCGTTGCCCACGCCCTCGCCGGACTGGACGGTGTTGAACGAGAACAGGATGTGCATGCCGACGAACCAGGCACCGGCGCCGACGCCCATGAACAGGGCGATCTTGGTGAAGGTGACCGGCACGCCGACCGCGCGGGCGCTCTCCTTGTTGCCGCCGGTGGCGAAGATCCAGTTGCCGAACTTGGTGCGCAGCAGCAGCCAGGTCGCGCCGGCCGCGAAGACCAGCCAGTAGATGACCGTGATCTTCACATCGACGCCGCCGATGCCGATCTCCGACGCGAAGACCTTCTTGGCCTGGTCGAAGCCGTCCATGTCGCTGATGGAGTCGGTGGCGACGTTCCCGGTGAAGAGCTTGGTGACGGCGAGGTTGGCGCCCTGCAGGATCAGGAACGAACCGAGCGTGATGAGGAACGACGGCAGGCCGGTGCGCACCAGCAGATAGCCGTTGAACGCGCCGATCGCGAGCGAGACGACGAGGGCGACGAGGACGCCGGTCCAGACGTTCATGGAGAGCTGGAAGCTCCACATGCTGGCGGTCAGCGCGGAGGTGGTGACCGCCACACCGGCGGAGAGGTCGAACTCGCCGCCGATCATCAGCAGGGCCACCGGCAGGGCCATGATGCCCATGACCGAGGCTTCGTAGAGCACGTTCGCCAGCGAGCTCGCCTCACGGAAGGGCGAGGCGACCGCGAAGAAGAAGATGTACACGGCGATCGCCGCGATCAGCGCGCCGATCTCGGGACGGGCCGCGAGCCTGCGGACCAGGGACCGCTGTGAGGTCCGGCCGTCCTTCGGGGCGGCCGGCGAAGCCGGCGACGAGGAACTCGTCGCCGGTGCCGTTGCCTGGGTCATGGGTGTCACCGAGTGCCCTTCGCGGCGAACTTCGAGATGGCGTCCACGTTCTCCTTGTCGACGAACGCCGGACCGGTCAGCACCGGCTCCTGGCCACCACCGCTGAAGTTGCCGTTGGTCTTGTAGAGCCACAGGGCGTCCACCGACAGGTAGCCCTGCAGGTACGGCTGCTGGTCGACCGCGAACTCGATGTCACCGCTCTTGACGGCGGAGACCATCTCCTTGTTCAGGTCGAACGTCGCCACCTTCGCCTTGCTGCCCGAGTCGGCCACGGACTGCACGGCGGTCAGGGCGAACGGGGCGCCGAGCGTGACCACGTAGTCGATCGACGAGTCCTGCTTGAGCTTGGCGTTGATCGTCGACTTCACGGCCGGCATGTTCGTGCCGTTCACGTTGAGCGTCGTGGTCTTGCCCTTGAACGTCTCGTCCACACCGCGGCAGCGGTCCTCCAGGGCGACGCTGCCCTGCTCGTGGATGACGCAGATGTTGTTCTTGGCGCCGAGTTCGTTGAGCTTCTCGCCGAAGGCCTTTCCGGCCACGTACTCGTCCTGGCCGAAGTATTCGAGGAGTCCCTGCTCCTTCCAGTCGTCGATGCCTCCGTTGAGACCGACGACGGGGATACCGGCCTTCTCGGCCTTGGCGACCACGGACTTCATGGCGTCCGGCTTGGCGAGGGTGACCGCGATACCGTCGACCTTCTGGTCGATCGCGTTCTGGACGAGGTTGGCCTGCTTCGACGAGTCGGGGTTGTTGGAGTACACCAGCTCGACGTTGTCCTTGGCTGCGGAGACCTCCGCTCCCTTGCGGACAAGGTCCCAGAACGTGTCCCCGGGAGCCGCGTGGGTGATCATCGCGATCTTCATACGGGGCGTGTCGGCCTTGCCGGCAGACGCGTTGTCCGCGCCCTCCTCGGCCTTCTTGCCACCGGAGTCGCTGGAACAGCCGGTGACTATCAGGACGGCCGCGGCGGCCGCGGCGACGAGGGCGAATCTGCGGGAGCGGGGGCGAGACGTGCGGTCCATCTTTCCGGCACCTCACTGTGCGACAGGGGGAGGGATCAGGGGCAGCGGTCCGGACGGTCGCCCGGAACTCACGGCCCCACGGAAGGAAACCACAGGGCCACGGAGCGTCAAACGTCGGCTGTGCTGTTGGGAGGGGATGTAAGTCCCTGACGGGCCTTACTGTCAATACTTTGTTAAGACATCATTTCAGGGTGACGTGAGAATGTAAGTACAAAGTCTTGACATGGCTTCGGTCCCGGTCTTACACCTAGGACACACCGGTCTCCTGCATCCCGCACCCCCGGAAGTCCGCAGCCACCACGAGGAGCGACGCGTATGACCGAGTCATTCGACCTGATCACGATGGGTCGCATGGGGGTCGATCTCTACCCCCTGCAGACCGGCGTACCGCTCGCAGACGTCGAGACCTTCGGCAAGTTCCTCGGCGGTTCGGCGGCCAACGTGGCGGTCGCCGCCGCGCGCCTGGGGCGTACGACAGCGATCGTCACCCGTACCGGTGATGACCCGTTCGGAGCCTATCTGCACCGGGCCCTCCAGGACTTCGGGGTCGACGACCGCTGGGTCACCCCGGTCAAGGCCTATCCGACACCGATCACCTTCTGCGAGATCTTCCCGCCCGACGACTTCCCGCTCTACTTCTACCGGCAGCCCAAGGCGCCGGACCTGGAGATCCGCACCGACGAGCTCGACTTCTTCGCGCTCCGGGCGGCGAAGATCTTCTGGATCACCGGAACCGGACTGAGCGAGGAACCCAGCCGCTCGGCCACCCTCGCCGCCCTCAAGGCCCGCGACAGGGCCGGGACCACCGTCTTCGACCTCGACTGGCGCCCCATGTTCTGGCGCGACGACATCAGCGGCTCCCGCCGCGGGCCGGACGCGGCCCGCCCGTACTACGCCGAAGCCCTGCGGCACGCCACGGTCGCCGTCGGCAACCTCGACGAGTGCGAGATCGCCACCGGCGTCCGCGAACCGCGGGCCTGCGCCGACGCCCTCCTCGAAGCCGGCGTGGAACTGGCCGTCGTCAAACAGGGCCCCAAGGGCGTCCTCGCCGTCCACCGCGACGGCACCACCGCCGAGGTACCGCCCGTGCCCGTCGAGGTGGTCAACGGACTCGGCGCGGGCGACGCGTTCGGCGGCTCCCTCTGCCACGGCCTGCTGGCCGGCTGGGACCTGGAGAAGACGATGCGGTACGCCAACGCGGCCGGCGCCCTCGTCGCCTCCCGCCTCGCCTGCTCCTCCGCGATGCCGACCGCCGCCGAGGTCGAGGAACTCGTCACCTCCCGCGGCTGACGCCGCACCCCCCCCACGAACGGAGCCACCCCCTTGAGCATCACCATCCCCGACCTGGTCAGAGTGCGGGTCCAGCACCCGGAGGCCGTGGCCGAAGCGGCCGCCCGCCGCACCCGGCGGCCCCTCGTCGGCGACAGCGGCCGCCTCATGATCGTGGCCGCCGACCACCCGGCACGCGGCTCGCTCGCCGTCGGCGACCGCCGGCTGGCCATGGCCAACCGCGCCGACCTGCTGGAGCGGCTGTGCGTCGCGCTGTCCCGGCCGGGCGTGGACGGGGTGCTCGCCACCGCCGACATCCTGGACGACCTCCTGCTGCTGGGCGCGCTGGAGAACAAGGTCGTCATGGGCTCCATGAACCGCGGCGGCCTGGCCGGCGCCGCCTTCGAGCTGGACGACCGCTTCACCGGCCACCGCGCCGAGGACGTCGACCGGCTGAACTTCGATGCGGGCAAGCTCCTGCTGCGCATCGACTACGACGACCCCGGCTCGCTCACCACGCTGGAGTCCTCCGCCCGCGCGATCGACGCCATGGCCGCCCGCCGCCTCCCGGTGTTCGTCGAGCCGTTCATCTCCCGCCGCGTCGCGGGCAGGCTCAGCAACGACCTCACCGCGGAGGCCGTCACCCGGTCCATCGCCATCGCCTCCGGCCTCGGCGGCACCTCCGCCTACACCTGGCTGAAGCTGCCCGTCACCAGCGACCCGGACGACATGGCCGCCGCGCTGGAGACCTCCACCCTGCCGGCCGTCCTGCTCGGTGGTGAGGTGGGCAGGGACCAGGAGGGCGCGTACGAGAAGTGGCGCAAGGCGCTGCGGCTGCCCACCGTCCAGGGTCTGGTCGTCGGCCGGTCCCTGCTCTATCCCGCCGAGGGCGGCGTGGAGACCGCGGTGGACACCGCGGTCGGCCTGCTCTGACCGGAAGGACCCCTTCATGACCAGCGCACACCACCTGCCCGCCGGCCGGGCCGCGAGCGGCCCGTACGCCGTGGACGTCACCCCGGAGAGCGCGGGCTGGGCCCACTCCAGCCTCCGTGTCCTCGAACTGCCCCCGGGCGGCACCCACCTGTTCACCGCCGGGGACAGCGAGTGGATCGTCACCTCGCTCGGCGGCGCCTGCACGGTCGCCGTCACCGACGACTTCGGCCGCGACGAGTTCGCGCTGCGCGGCCGCCCGGACGTGTTCAGCGGCGTCAGCGACTTCGTATACGTTCCCCGGGACGCGACCACCGCCCTCTCCTCCGACGAGGGCGGCCGCTTCGCGCTCACCGGCGCCCGCTGCGAACGCCGCCTGCCGTCCCGCTACGGCCCCGCCGAGTCCGTGCCCGTCGAACTGCGCGGCAGCGGCACCTGCTCCCGCCGGGTCCACAACTTCGGCGCGGCCGGGGTCTTCGAGTGCGACAAGCTCATCGCGGTCGAGGTGATCACCCCCGGCGGCAACTGGTCCTCCTACCCGCCGCACAAGCACGACGAGGACCGGCCGGGCGAGGAGTCCGAGCTGGAGGAGATCTACTACTTCGAGATCGCCGACCACGAGGGCACCCCCGGCCTCGGCTACCAGCGGGTCTCACCCTCGGGCGACGGCGGCACGGACGTGCTCGCCGAGGTGCGCGGCGGCGACGTCGTCCTGATCCCGGACGGCTGGCACGGCCCCTCGATCGCCGCGCCGGGCCACGACATGTACTACCTCAACGTCATGGCGGGCCCCGGCGCCGACCGGGCCTGGCTGATCAGCGACCACCCCGACCACGCCTGGATCCGCGACACCTGGCCGAGCCGGCCCGTCGATCCCCGGCTGACCCCGCCCACCCCCTCCGCAGCCCAGTGAGGAACCGATGAGCCGTTCCACTCTCCGCCTGACCGTCGCCCAGGCACTGGTGCGTTTCCTGGCCGCGCAGCACACCGAACGCGACGGCGTACGGCACCGGCTGATCGCCGGCACCTGGGGGATCTTCGGCCACGGCAACGTGGCGGGGCTCGGCCAGGCACTCCTCGAAGCGGGCGAGGGGACCATGCCCTTCCACCAGGGCCGCAACGAACAGGCCATGGTGCACGCCGCGGTCGCCCACGCCCGCCAGCTCGACCGGCTCTCCGCCCAGGCGGTCACCACCTCCATCGGCCCCGGCGCCACCAACCTGGTCACCGGCGCGGCCCTGGCCACCGTCAACCGCCTGCCCGTGCTGCTCCTGCCCGGCGACTACTTCGCCACCCGGGTCGCCGACCCGCTGCTCCAGCAGCTGGAGCACCCGGTCGAGGCCGACCTGTCGGTCAACGACACACTGCGCCCGGTCTCCCGCTACTTCGACCGCATCAACCGCCCCGAGGCGCTGATCCCCTCCGCCCTCAACGCCATGCGGGTGCTCGCCGACCCCGTCGAGACCGGCGCCGTCACCCTCGCCCTGCCGCAGGACGTCCAGGCCGAGGCGTACGACTGGCCCGAGGAGTTCTTCGCCGAGCGGATCTGGCACGTCCGCCGCCCGGCGCCCGAACCGGCCGAACTCGCCGCCGCGGTGGCGGCCGTACGCGGCTCCCGGCGCCCCGTGATCATCGCGGGCGGCGGCGTCCACCACAGCGAGGCCGAGCCGGCCCTCAGGGAGTTCGTGGCGGCCACCGGCATCCCGGTCGCGTCCACCCAGGCCGGCAAGGGCTCGCTGCGCCACGACCACCCGGCGGACGTCGGCGGCGTCGGCCACACCGGCACCGCCGTCGCCGACGAGCTGGCCCGCACCGCCGACCTGGTCATCGGCGTCGGCACCCGCTACTCGGACTTCACCACCGCCTCCGCGACGCTCTTCCAGAACCCGGACGTGCGGTTCGTCAACCTCAACGTGGCCGCCTTCGACGCGCACAAGCTGAGCGCGCTGACCCTGGTCGCCGACGCCCGCGCCGGTCTTGAGGCCCTCACCGGGGCGCTGGCGGGACACCGGGTGGACCCGGCGTACGAGGCCGAGTACCGCGCGGGCAAGGAACGCTGGGAGCGGATCGTCGACGCCGCCTACCGGGCCGACGACGAGCACGCGGTCCCCACCCAGACGCAGGTCCTCGGCGCCCTGGACGCGGTGGTCGGCGACGACGACGTGGTCATCAACGCGGCCGGCTCGCTCCCCGGCGACCTGCACAAGCTCTGGCGCGCCCGCGGCCGGCGCCAGTACCACCTGGAGTACGGCTACTCGTGCATGGGCTACGAGATCCCGGCCGGCATCGGTGTCCAGCAGGCCGCGCCGGGCACCCCCGTCTGGTCGCTGGTCGGCGACGGGACGTACCTCATGATGCCCACCGAGATCGTCACGGCCGTCCAGGAGGGGCTGCCCGTCAACCTGGTCCTCATCCAGAACCACGGGTACGCGTCCATCGGCGGCCTCTCCGAGTCGGTGGGCGGCGAACGCTTCGGCACCGCCTACCGCTACCGGGCCCCCGACGGCACCTTCACCGGGGCCCCGCTGCCGGTCGACCTGGGCGCCAACGCCGCCAGCCTCGGCATGGACCTCCTGCGCGCCAAGACGGTGCGCGAGCTGCGGGACGCGCTGGCCACCGCCCGCGCGTCCGACCGGCCCACCTGCGTGTACGTCGAGACCGACCCCACGCCCACCGCGCCGGACGCCGAGGCCTGGTGGGACGTACCGGTCGCCGAGGTCGCCTCCCGCGAGGCCGCCACCCGGGCCCGTACGACGTACGAGCGGCAGCTCGCCGACCGCCGCCGCCACCTCTGACATCCGCCCGCACGGTCCGCCCGCTCACGAAAAGGATCCGCATCCCATGAAGAACATCGACCACTGGATCGGCGGGAAGCCCGTCGAGGGCACCTCCGGCCGCTTCGGACCCGTGTACGACCCGGCCACCGGCGCCCAGGACAAGCAGGTCGCCTTCGCCTCCGTCGACGAGGTGGACGCCGCCGTCGCCTCCGCGAGGACCGCCTTCGAGAGCTGGGGCACCGCCTCGCTGTCCAAGCGCACCACGGTCCTCTTCAAGTACCGCGAACTGCTCGACGCGCACCGCGACGAGATCGCCGCGCTGATCACCGCCGAGCACGGCAAGGTGCACTCGGACGCGCTCGGTGAGATCGCCCGGGGCATGGAGATCGTCGAACTCGCCTGCTCGGTACCGCAGTTGGTCAAGGGCGAGCTGTCCACCCAGGTCTCCAACCGGGTCGACGTGGCCGCGATCCGCCAGCCGCTCGGGGTCGTCGCCGGCATCACGCCGTTCAACTTCCCGGCCATGGTGCCGATGTGGATGTTCCCGCTGGCCATCGCCTGCGGCAACACCTTCGTGCTCAAGCCGAGCGAGAAGGACCCCTCCGCCTCGCTGCGGCTGGCCGAACTGGCCTCCGAGGCGGGACTGCCGGACGGCGTGCTCAACGTCGTGCAGGGCGACAAGGTCGCCGTGGACCGGCTCCTTGAGCACCCGGACGTCACGGCCGTCTCCTTCGTCGGTTCCACGCCCATCGCCAAGTACATCCAGCTCAAGGGCATCGAGCACGGCAAGCGCGTACAGGCCCTCGGCGGCGCCAAGAACCACATGCTGGTGCTGCCCGACGCCGACCTGGACTTCGCCGCCGACCAGGCCATCAACGCCGCCTACGGCTCGGCGGGCGAGCGCTGCATGGCCGTCTCCGTCGTCGTGGCGGTCGGCGACACCGGCGACGAGCTGGTCGGCAAGATCGCCGAGCGGGCCACGGGGCTGAGGATCGGCCCCGGCACCGACCCCGCCAGCGAGATGGGCCCGCTCATCACCCGCGAGCACCGGGACAAGGTCGCCTCGTACGTCGCGGGCGCCCGCGCCCAGGGCGCCGAGGTGGTCGTGGACGGCACCGGGCTCACCGTGCCGGGGCACGAGGACGGCTTCTTCCTCGGGGTCTCGCTCCTGGACCGGGTCCCGGTCACCGCGGACGCCTACCGCGACGAGATCTTCGGCCCCGTGCTGTGCGTGGTCCGCGTCGCCACCTACGACGAGGGCATCGCGCTGATCAACGCCTCCCGCTGGGGCAACGGCACCGCGATCTTCACCCGGGACGGCGGCGCCGCCCGCCGCTTCCAGCTGGAGGTCCAGGCCGGCATGGTCGGCGTCAACGTGCCGATCCCCGTCCCCGTCGGCTACCACTCCTTCGGCGGCTGGAAGGACTCCCTCTTCGGGGACCACCACATCTACGGCAACGACGGCATCGCCTTCTACACCCAGGGCAAGGTCATCACCACCCGCTGGCCCGACCCGGCCGACAGCGGCGGCATCAACCTCGGTTTCCCCAGCCACTCCTGACGGAGTCACACCCGATGGGAGGGCTCCCGTGGCAGAGACCGGAACGGCACGTCCGGCGACCGGCGCGGCCTTCGACCGCCTGGAGGTCACGCTGGACCGGGGCAGCCCGGTCCCGCTCTACTACCAGCTCGCCCAGCAGCTGGAGTCCGCGATCGAGCAGGGGGCCCTCTCCCCGGGGGACCTGCTGGGCAACGAGGTCGACATCGCGGCCCGGCTCGGCCTGTCCCGTCCCACCGTCCGTCAGGCCATCCAGTCCCTGGTGGAGAAGGGCCTGCTGGTACGCCGCCGGGGCATCGGCACCCAGGTGGTGCACAGCCAGGTCCGGCGTTCGCTGGAACTGACCAGCCTGTACGACGACCTCGCCGCCGCGGGCCAGGGCCCCGCCACCCGGGTGCTGCGCAACGAGGTCGAATCGGCCTCGGCCGAGGTCGCAGCGGCCCTCGGCATCCCCGAGGGCCGGGACGTCATCGTGCTCGAACGGCTGCGCTCCACCCACGGCGACCCCGTGGCCCACCTGTGCAACTACCTGCCCGCCTCGCTCCTCGCCCTGGACACCGAGAGACTGGAGGCGACCGGGCTCTACCGGATGATGCGCGCCGCCGGCATCACCCTGCACAGCGCCCACCAGACCGTGGGCGCCCGCAGTGCCACGTCGCAGGAGGCCCGCCTGCTCGACGAACCCGCGGGGTCGGCGCTGCTCACCATGCGGCGCACGGCCTACGACGACACCGGGCGGGCCGTGGAGTACGGCACCCATGTCTACCGGGCCTCGCGCTACTCCTTCGACTTCCAGCTGCTCGTCCGCCCCTGACCCGTCCGCCGCCGGCCCCCGTCCGCCCCTGATCGGATGCGGTCACCGGGCTCGCCGGGCCCTTGCGGCGGTACGTTGGGGCCGTGCGGCGCGGTGGACCGAGCGCGGCCGACAGCAGGACCGCTCCCAGGGACGGAGAAGGTCAGGGTGGCGACGAGCGAGGAGAGCGACCAGGCGCGGCAGCGGCCCGAGCCGGCCGACGCCGCGGTCGTGCTGCTGGACGCCCGCACGGTGGTGACCGGCTGGACCACCGACGCCGAGCGGCTGTTCGGCTACCGCCGGGACGAGGCGGTGGGCCGGGCCGTGGCCGACCTGCTGATGCCCGCGGACGCCGCGCGCCTGCCCGCCCTGGGCGGCCGGTGCGCCAGGGACGGCGGCTGGACCGGGCTCCTCGCGGTCCGTCACCGGGACGGCCACCCGGTCGTCGCCACCGTACGGGTCGTCCCGGCCCTGGAGGTGGCGGACGGCCCGCCCCGCTGGGTGGCCCTGGCCACCGACACGGCGGGCACCCCGGGCTGGGACATGAGCCGCGGGGTGCTGGAGCGGCTGGCCGCGCACTCGCCGATCGGCATCGCCATCGTCGACACCGGCCTGCGGTTCGTCTGGTCCAACGCCGCCCTGGAACGGTTCGGCGGCGGGCCCGGCCGGGAGCGGATCGGCAAACGGCTCGCGGACGTCCAGCCCGGCCTGGACGCCGAGGCACTGGAGGCGGTGATGCGCCAGGTCCTGGAGACCGGCGTGACCGTCGAGGGCTACGAACACGTCGGCACGGTCCGCTCGGAGCCGCACCGCGACACCGCCCACGCCATGTCCTTCACCCGCCTCGACGACGACCGCGGCAACCCGCTCGGCGTGTCCTACACGGTCGTCGACATCAGCGAGCGCTACCGGGCCCGTGAGCGCCTCACCCTCCTGGACCAGGCGGGCAGACACATCGGCCGCACCCTGGACGTCACCCGCACCGCCCAGGAACTGGCCGACGTCGCGGTGCCGGGGCTCGCCGACCTCGTCACCGTGGACCTGCTGGAGAGCGTCCTGGACGGCGGCGAACTGGCTCCCGGGCCGCTCGGCGGACCGGACGCGGTACCGCTGCGCCGGGCCGGCCACCGGTCGGCCGACGACGGGCTCACCGGAGCCGCCGCCGGGATCGGGCAGCCGGTCCGCTACCGCGCGGACGCGCCCCCGATCTCCGTCCTGACCAGCGGCAGGCCCTGGCTGGACGAGCGCCTCGACCCGCTCGCCGAGGAGTGGACCGCCGGCCGGCCCGGCGACCGCGAAGGCCCCCACGGCACGGCGACCACCTTCCTCGACCTCGGAGTGCACACGGCGATGGTCGTGCCGGTCCGGGCACGCGGCACCACGCTCGGCGTCACCACGTTCTTCCGGCGCCGCCGCAAGAACCCCTTCGACCAGGACGACCTGGCCCTGGCCGAGGAGTTCGTGTCCCGCGCCGCCCTGTGCCTCGACAACGCCCGCCGCTACACCCGGGAGCGCGACGCGGCCCTGGTCCTGCAGCGCCACCTGCTGCCGCACCGGCTCCCCGAGCAGGACGCGATGGAGGTCGCCGCCTGCTACCGGCCCGCCGACGAACTGACGGGCCTGGGCGGCGACTGGTTCGACGTCATCCCGCTGTCGGGCGCACGGGTCGCCCTCGTGGTGGGCGACGTGGTCGGGCACGGCATCGAGGCCGCCGCCACCATGGGCCGGCTGCGGGCCGCCGTGCAGACCCTCGCCGATCTGGACCTGCCGCCCGAGGAGGTGCTGGCCCACCTCGACGACCTGGTCGGCCGGACCGGGCAGGAGGGGGACCCGGGGACGGCTCCGCGCGCCGACGGCGTACGGGCGAAGGGCGCCAGCTGCCTCTACGCCGTGTACGACCCGGTCGGCGGGCGGTGCTCCATGGCCGCCGCGGGCCACGGTCTGCCCGTCGTCGTCACCCCGGACGGCACGGTGGAGTTCCCCGAACTGCCGCCAGGACCCGAACTGGGCGTCGGCGGTCCGCCCTTCGAGTCCGTCGAACTGCGGCTCGCCGAGGGCAGCGTGCTCGCCCTGTGCACCGACGGCCTGCTCGCCGCCGAGGGGCCCGCGAGCGACCGGGACGCCGCCGCCGACCGGGAGAGGCTGCGCCGGGTGCTGGAGCGGCAGGGCGCAGGCCTCGACGCCCGCTGCCTGGCCGTGGTCGACGCCCTGGTCCCGGCGCGCCCGCCGGACGACGTGGTGCTGCTGATGGCCCGCGCGCGCCTGCTGTCGGCGGACCGGGTGGTCTCCTGGGAGCTGCCCGGCGGCCCGGCCTCGGTCGCCGAGGTCCGCAAACGCACCGCGCGGCAGCTGACCGAATGGGGCCTCGACGAGCTGACCTTCACCACCGAACTGGTCGTCAGCGAACTCGTCACCAACGCGCTCCGGCACGCGACCGCTCCGATCAGACTGCGGCTGATCATGTCGGGGACCCTGGTCTGCGAGGTGTGGGACGCCAGCCCCACGGCCCCGCACCTGCGCCACCCGAAGACGACCGACGAGGGCGGCCGCGGCCTGTTCCTGGTCTCCCAGTGCACACAGCGCTGGGGGACCCGCTACACCCGGAACGGCAAGATCATCTGGACGGAGCAGTCCCTGACGGGCCCGTCGATCTGACCGCGCGGCGCGGACACACCCTCCGTACCTCCATTCCTTCGTGCCTCCGCGCGCTTCCGTCGGAGTCATATTTTCGGCTGACCGTGGCGCCTAACGGTGTGAAAAGTCACTTTTGTCGCATAGTGCGTCCGGAGGGCGAACCAGGACGGCCGCCCGTGCGCCCTCGGTTCACCTCCTCGTGCCCGCACCCAACGAGGAGTGACGCCTCATGTCCGACACCGTGTCCCGGCGGTCCGTGCTGCGCCTGCTGGGCGGCGCGACCGCCGTCGCCCTCGCCGCCACCGCCGGGTTCTCCTCACCGGCCGGGGCCGCCGCCCGACAGCCCGCTGTCCGGCGGCCCGCCGCCGCGGGACCCCGCGTCGAGGCCCTGCTCACCCGGCTCACCCTCGACGAGAAGATCTCCCTGCTGCACGGCGCCACCGACCCGAAGTCCCTCGGCCAGGCCGGCTACGTCCCCGGCGTGGAGCGCCTCGGCATCCCGCCCCTGCGGCTGGCCGACGGCCCGGCCGGAGTGCGCGTCAAACAGCGCGCCACCGCCCTGCCCGCGCCGGTCCTGCTCGCCGCCGCCTTCGACCCCGGACTCGCCCGCCGCTACGGCCGGGTCATCGGCACCGAGGGCCGCGCCCTGGGCCAGGACGTGCTGCTCTCCCCGATGGTCAACCTCGTCCGCACCCCGTACGCGGGCCGCAACTTCGAGACCTTCAGCGAGGATCCGCTGCTCAGCGCCGACCTCGTCGCCGAGGAGATCAAGGGCATCCAGGGCGCCGGCCTCATCGCGACCGTCAAGCACTACGCGATGAACAACCAGGAGAAGGACCGCGACACCGTCGACGTACGGGTCGACGAACAGACCCTCAACGAGGTCGAACTGCGCGCCTTCGAAGCGGCCGTCGGCGCCGGCTCCCGCTCCGCCATGGGCGCCTACAACAAGGTCAACGGCACCTACGCCTGCGAGAACGAGGAACTCCTCACCGGCATCCTCCGCGACCGCTGGGGCTTCGAGGGCTGGGTGATGACCGACTGGCACGCCGCCCACAGCACCGTCGCCTCGCTCACCGCGGGCCTCGACATGGAGATGCCGGGCGGCAAGTACTTCGGGGCCGCCCTCAAGGCGGCGGTCCAGGACGGCACCGTCTCCGAGGAGTACGTCGACCGGTCCGTGCGCCGGATCCTCACCGCGATGGACGACTTCGGGCTGCTCGACGGCAGCGCCCCGCCCCGTCCGGCCCGTGACCCGGCGGCGGGCGCGGCCGTCGCCCTGGAGGTCGCCAAGGCGGGCGCGACCCTCCTGCACAACAAGGACCACGCGCTGCCCCTGACCGGTGAGGCCGCCCGCAGCATCGCCGTCGTCGGCCCCACCGGCTCCCTGCCGTTCGTCAGCGGCGGCGGCAGCGCCCATGTCGTCCCCGACCACGCCGACAGCCCCCTCGACGCCATCAGGTCCCGCGCGGGCCAGGGGTCCCGGGTGTCGTACGCGCTCGGCGAGGACCTCTTCGGCAAGCCCCTGCCGAAGGGCGCGCTCTCGGCGGGCCTCTCCCCGGAGGGCCAGCAGGTCGCCGCCGGGAAGACCTGGACGTACGACGGGACGCTGACCGTCGAGGACGCCGACGAGTGGACCTTCGTCATCCACTACTCCGGTACGCGGCCCAAGGTGCTCCTGGACGGGACCGAGCTCTTCCCGGTGGCGGCCGGGCTCGCCGAGCACTTCACCGGGGGACTGGTGTCGGCCGCGCCCGACGGCCTCGCGGTGCGCCGCAGGACGCTCGGCCTCACCGCGGGCGGGCACCGGATCGAGATCGTCGCGAAGGGCGGAGCCACCGGGCAGACGTTCAGACTGCGGCGCGTCACCGGCGCGACCCGCGCCCAGGACGTGGCCGAGGCCGTACGGGCCGCGAGCGCCGCGCACGACGTCGTCCTCTTCGCCTACGAGGACGCCACCGAGAACCAGGACCGCACGACCCTCGCGCTCCCCGGCCACCAGACACACCTCATCGAGGCGGTGACGGCGGCGAACCCGCGCACGACCGTCGTCCTCAACACCTCGTCCTCGACCGCGATGCCCTGGCTGGAGCGCACCGCCGCCGTCCTGCAGATGTACTACCCCGGCCAGGAGGGCGCGGCGGCCACCGCGGCCGTCCTGTTCGGCGACTGCGACCCCGGCGGACGGCTCACCCAGTCCTTCCCGGCCGACGACGACCACCACCCGGTCGCGGGTGACCCACGGCGCTACCCCGGCGTGAACGGCGTCGAGGAGTACTCGGAGGGGATCCACGCCGGCTACCGCTGGTACGACGCCAAGGGCGTACGGCCGCTGTTCCCGTTCGGGCACGGACTCTCGTACACCTCCTTCGCGTACGAGGCACTGGCGGTGACCCGGACCGGGGACGGCCTCGACGTGGCCTTCACCGTGCGGAACACCGGGCGCCGGGACGGCGTCGACATCCCGCAGGTCTATCTGGGCCCCTCGCCGGACCTCCGGGTCGACCAGCCGGTACGGGTGCTGAGCGGCTACCGCAGGCTCACGCTGGCGGCGGGACAGTCACGCAGGATCACCGTGCGTGTCGACGCACGCACCCTCTCCTCGTGGGACGCGCGGCGGCACGACTGGGTGCTCGGCACCGGGCGGCGGACCGTGTGGGTCGGGGCCTCGTCACGCGAGCTGCGCCTGCGGACGACGGTCACCGTGTGAGCGCCCGACGGACCCGGCGGACGCCCGGTCCCGGGTGGTGAACGGGTAGGCTGCCCGGCGTGCGCGAGAGTGGCGCACGCCGGGCCCGGCCGGGCCCGCGGTGAATCGGGAGGAACCGGCGTTGCACGTCCAGGAGTGGCTAGAGACCGTGCCTGCGGTCAGCATCTACGCGCTGGTGGGCCTGGTCATCGGCCTGGAGAGCCTGGGCATTCCGCTGCCGGGCGAGATCATCCTCGTCTCCGCGGCGCTGCTGGCCTCCCAGCACGGTGACATCAACCCCGTCATCCTCGGCGCCTGCGCGACCGCCGGAGCGATCGTCGGGGACTCCATCGGCTACGCCATCGGCCGCAAGGGCGGGCGGCCCCTGCTGGCCTGGCTCGGCGCGAAATTCCCCAAGCACTTCGGGGAGGGCCATATCGCCACCGCCGAGCGCTCCTTCGAGAAGTGGGGCATGTGGGCCGTCTTCTTCGGCCGCTTCATCGCGCTGCTGCGGATCTTCGCGGGACCGCTCGCGGGTGTGCTGCGCATGCCGTACTGGAAGTTCCTGATCGCCAACGTGCTCGGCGGGATCATCTGGGCGGGCGGCACCACCGCGGTCATCTACTACGTGGGCGTCGTCGCCGAGTCCTGGCTCAAGCGGTTCTCCTGGCTGGGCCTGGTGGCCGCCGTGCTCGTCGGCGCCGTCTCCATGCTGATCGTCAAGCGCAAGGCGAACAAGATGTCGGCGGAGAGCGGAACCGAGAAGACCGAGCAGACCGAGACGGCGGAGCCGGTACCGGCGACCGACTGAGGCCGCCCCTGCGCGGCGCGGGCTGATCGCGCCGCCGCGTGCGTCCGGCCGCCCTCCGCGGAGCCTGATGCGCCGCACCCCGCCCGGTGAACTGCCCGGGGGGTGCAGGCCCTTGGCCGTAGTTCGTACAATTCGGCCAATGGGGATGCGCCTCTTTGGTAGCTTCCTCTTCCGTGCGGGAGGGCGCTTCACCGAGCGCCGGTCGGGGTCGGGGGACACAGATGAAGAGCAGGCCGAAACCGAAACTGGTCTTCGTGCACGGCATCGGCAAGCCGTTCGAACCGCGGGAGAAGCTGGCGCAGTGGAAGCGGGCGCTGGCCGAGGGGATGCGGGACGCGCACCTCGCCCCGGACATCTCCGCGCTGACCATGGACTGGATGGCGGACTGCTCCCTCGCCTACTACGGCGACCTGTTCACCGACGGCGAGCCACAGGGCGCCGGTGGCCCGGACGACCTCGACGAGGAGGAAGCGGCCCTCGTCCTCGGATTCCTCGCCGAGTTCCTCGAAGAGGAGGCGGCGCGTCCGGAGAACCAGGGCGACCGGGCACTGGCGCGCCTCAGCGCCCAGCTGAGCCCCGACGGGCAGCCGCAGGGCGCGGGCGGGGCCGGGCGCCGTCTCGCGGGCCTGCTGACCGCGGCGGCCGCCGTGCCCGGCTTGGCCCAGGTGGCCCGCTGGTCGACCGCAAGGGACGTACTCCGCACGTGGTCCCAGCCCGCCCGCTATCTGCGGCGCGGGGACAAGGACGACCAGGGCACGACGCTCGACGCACGGATCCGCGCACAGGTCCTGGACTGCCTCGACTCCGAACGGCCCACCGTCGTGGTCGGCCACTCCCTGGGCAGTGTCGTGGCGTTCGAGGCGCTGAAGTCGTACCAAGGTCCCGTCCCCCTCCTGGTCACCATCGGTTCGCCGATCGCGACCAGCGGACTCGTCTGGCCGAGGCTCAGACCCAGGCCGCCCGCCACCCCCGACTGCGTCGACCGGTGGCTGGACTTCTGGGACGGCGACGACGTGGTCGTACCGCGCCGCAAGCTCGCCGATCTCGTCCGGCCCAACGAGCGAGGGGTGGCGCCGACGCCCCTGCGGTTCGACTCCCGCAGGTGGTGGGCGCACGGGGCGGAAACGTATCTGGCGCGCGCCGAGGTCGCGGAGCCGGTGATACGAGCGCTGCGCGCCGCGTCGACCGGGACGGGCATCGACGCAGACATCGGCACAGGTATCGGCACAGGTATCGATCGGGGCATCGAGACGGGGATCAGTACGGAGACCGGGACGGACGAGCCCGCCGAGGTCTCCCGCGCGGCCGGTTCAGCCGGGGCCTCCCGCCCGGCCGGTTCATGAGCGCAGCCCGGCCCAGGACACCCGTCCGGCACGCCCTGGTCATCGCCACCCAGTGTCCGTCCGCGGACCAGACCCTCAGCCACCTCGAAACCCGAGCCGAGGACCTGCACCGGGCCCTCACCGACCCGGAGGTCGGCGCCTGCCTGCCCAGCCTGCCGGACGGCAGCCCCGAACTGCGCTCCGGCCGGGTGACCGCGCGGCAGATCGAGGACGGCGTCAAGGCCGCGGCCGACCGGGCGGACGAGGAGGGCGCCGAACTGGTCCTCGCCTTCCTCGGCCACGGCCAGACGCCGCCCAAGGGCAACGCGACGCTCCTCTACATGGCGTACGACACCAAGGTGGAGGACACGGCCAGTTCCGTCCGGGTCGGGCACCTCCTCGCTGACGTCGGTGACAAACGCTTCGTCAAGGGAGTGATCGGCCTCATCGACACCTGCCATGCCGGAGCCGTCGACACCGAGGCACTGGCGGGCGGCTTCAGCCTGCGGAACAGCAGACACGCGCTGCTGATGGGCGCGGCGGCGCACCAGGAGGCGTACGACCTCGACTTCAGCCGCGAACTGACCACGCTGCTGCGCGAGGGCGTGCCGGGCGGCCGGGAGCTGCTGACGGCGCACCTCCTCAAACTGGCCCTGGCCAAGAGGCTCCTGAAGCAGAACTGCGAGGTGTCCGACCGGGACGGCGACCCGGACGCGGTCGAGGAACTGTGGGTGGCGGTGAACGCGCAGCGGGCGACCTGGACACCCGGCCGGCAGGTCGGCCTCCTGGGAGGCGGCGACCTCGAAGAGGCACTGCGGGCGTGGCCGGGACACCAGGCCCCGGCCGGCGGCTGGGACCGGACCGCACTGCGCGCACTGCGCGACCGGGCGGCGGCCGACCCGTCCTCGGAGGCGCTGCGAGCGCGGCAGGTCGTCGACGGCCTCCTGCACGCGGGTGCGGCCGGGGACATGATCCACGAGTGGGCCGGCCGGGCGCTCACCACTCCGGCGCTGCGCAGCGTGGTCTTCGACCTCAACACCCTGTACGAGTCCGCCGGGACGCCGGCCGACCCGCTGCGCCCGCCGAAGTGGCTCGCGGGCACCGCCCTGTTGCAGTACATCCTGGAACACGCGGCACTCGGGGCGTCCGTCACTGGGGATGCCGCCGGACGCCTGGCGCAGACGGTGGCCGCCCTGGCCGACCGGTGCGGCCTCGACGCCCACGACGACCGTGTCGAAGCGTGGATACGGGCCGCGGGCCACGCACGCGCCGAACTCAACGACGCCCTGGCCCGGCAGGCCGCCCTGCGGGAGGAGCGGACCTGGCGGCTCGTCATCAGCCTCCACGCCGCACGCGTCGACTGGCCGGAGTCGCTGTCGGTGTGGCTGCGGGACGGCGCGAGCGGAGCACACCACGAGGAGTTCGGCTGCGACCCCACGCGGGTCGGGGTCGAGCGCCGGCTCCCGGAGATCGTCCACTGGGCGCGGGGAAAGGTACCGGCGGGTGCGCGGATCAAGCACGTCGACGTCGTGGTCCCCGCTCCGCTGCTGCTGACGTGGGAGCCCGAGACGGCGTCGGCCGGCCGGTCCTGGCTGGGGGCACAGCACTCGGTGGTGCTGCGCTGGACGGGCCGCCTCGCGGTCCCGCACCACCTCGTGGGCATCAACGACGAGGACCGGGTCCGGCTCAAGAGCCTGGAGAACGCGTACCTGGAGGACAGCGGCGTCCCCGTCGACTGGCTCGCCGACGACGACACCCGCGACACGGTGGCGCTGGCGGAGCGCCTGAACAGAGGGCTCTACGACCGGGCCATCGGCCTCGATCACCGGCCGCCGCACGTCGCGGAGTTGGTGGAGACCCTGCTGGTCCACACGCCCATCCTGCTGTGGCCCCGCACGGACGCCGACACGGACCGCCGGGGGAGCGGCTGCCTGGAGGAGTACTGGGAGCGACTGCCCGACCAGTTCATCGAGGCGTACCGGCGTCGGTGGCGCGCCGAGACGGGTGGGCCCGTCCGTCCGGCACGGCCGGGGGACGAGCACCTCACGAACCTGGCGGGAATCCGGGCGGCCTGGCACGACCTGGAATGGCTCGACTTCTGCCGCTGGTTCGAAGAGCACCCCCCGGCCTCTCCGGCCTCTCCGGCCTCTCCGGCCTCTCCGATCTCTCAGACCTCTCAGACCTCTCAGTGGAGCGCGTGATGTCCTGGAACTCGTACTACGTCGGAGACGGCGAACCGCGCGAGGTCGCCCTCGCCGACCCGCCGCCCTGGCGCACCTTCCCCCGGGTCCCCGACCAGCACGCCTTCCAGCCGCCCGAGGGCCTGACCGACGCGGTGAACGCCGCGCTCTACCTCCACCGCCCCCTGCTGATCACCGGCTCGGCGGGCACGGGCAAGTCCACCGTCATCGAGCAGGTCGCCGCGGAGCTGAAGCTGGGGCCCGTGCTGCGCTGGCACATCACCTCCCGCAGCACCCTGCCGGACGCGCTCTACCAGTACGACGCACTCGGCCACATCCACTCCCTGCGGCTGCACCAGACGGTTCACCAGGGACGGCCCACCGGGCGCGGCGGAGGGCGCGGCCGGGCCAGGACCGACGACGTCCGACCGGCCGACGAGATCGGGCAGTTCCTCGAACTCGGGCCCCTGGGCACCGCGTTGCTGCCGGGCGACCGGCCCCGCGCGCTGCTCATCGACGAGATCGACAAGAGCGACATCGACCTGCCCAGCGATCTCCTCGACGTACTGGAGCGGGGCGAGTTCGGGATCCCCGAACTGGTACGCCACCGGCTGCGACAGGTACAGATCCGCGAGTGGCGGGAGAAGAAGCGGACCCGCCTCGTACGGGACGGCCATGTGCAGTGCACCCGGTTCCCGTTCATCGTGATGACCAGCAACGGCGAACGCGACTTCCCCGCGCCCTTCCTGCGCCGCTGCATCCGCTACACCATGCCCGTGCCGACCGTACGCACCCTGCGTGACGCGGTCGCCGCGCACCTGCGCGTCGAGGTGCCCGAGACCGGCCCGGTGGCGGGGCTCATCAAGGACTTCGCCGAACGGGTCGCGCGGGGCGACGAGCTGGCGGTCGACCAACTCCTCAACGCGGTACGGCTGATCAGCGACGAGCAGGCACCCGTGGGCGAGCAGCGTGACCGGATCCTCGCCCTGCTCCTGCGTGAACTCTCCGGTGGCTGACGCCCTCGAATCGCTGATCCGCGCGCTGGCCGGGGCCCTGAGCGAGGACGCGGACGCCACAGCGATCGCCGACGCGCTGTGGCTGGCGGCGGCCCCCGGCGCCCCGGCCGACCCGACCGCGCGGGGCGCTCAGGGCGGTGGCCCGCCGGAGCCCGTGCCACCGTCCGACGCCGGGACGACGGGTCAGCGGCCCGCACCGGACCCGTTCCCCGAACAGCCCACGGGGGCAGCCTCCGCGGCGGACCCCGGGACGGACCCGGGCGAGACCGTCCTCTACGAGAGCCTGCCGCACACCCGGTCGGCGCCGGGCGCGTCGGTCACGGTCCCGGGCGGCCGCGATCTGCCCAGGGCCCTGGAACTGCGCAGAGCGCTGCGGCCCTTCAAACGCCGCCATCCGCGCGGCCGACGCTCGGAACTCGACCTGGACGCGACCGTCCGCGACTACCGCCGCACCGGCGAACTCACGCCGGTGCTGTCCCCGGCCCCCGAACCGTGGTTCGACGTCCTGCTCGTCATCGACGCCTCGCCCTCCATGGCGGTCTGGGACAACACCAACGCCGAGTTCGCCGCACTCCTGGCCGGGCTCGGCGCGTTCCGCAGCGTCCGCACCTGGCGCCTGAGCCCCGGCGCCGACCCGGTGCTCACCGATCACCAGGGCCGACGGGTGGCCCCCGGACAGGCCGTCTCCGCGGACGGCAGACGCCTGGTCCTGGTGCTCTCCGACTGCGTGGCGCCCGGCTGGCGGCGCGCGGAGACCTGGCAGTTGCTGCGCCGGTGGGGAGCGCGGAGCCCCGTCGCGCTGCTCAACCCGCTGCCGGGCCGCCTGTGGCACCGCACCGGCCTGAACCACCCCGCGATCCGCGTCGCGCAGCGCCGCCCCGGCGTCCGCAACGCCGACCTGACCTTCCACGTCCCGCTGCTCCTGCGCACCCTGCCCGGCGCCGCGACCGCCGACTGGCAGCCGCTGCCCACGCTCACCTTCTCCCCGCACTCCCTGGCGCGCTGGGCGGAGACCTTCATGCGGGGATCACCCCAGGGGTACGACGCCGTCCTGGTCCCGAGCGGCGGCGTCGTACCCAGCCTGTTCCCCACACCGAACGGCGGCCGCCGCGCCACCACCACGACCACCACCGGTCCCGACCGCACGGAGGCGTTCCTGCGGACCGCCTCGCCCTCGGCGGTACGGCTGGCCGCGCTGTGCAGCCCGTTCGGCAGCCTGAGCCTGCCTCTCCTGCACCTGATCCGTCAGCAGGTCCTCCCCGAGGCGGGCGTCGACGACCTGGCCGAGCTGCTGACGAACCCGGTCGTGACCATCACGGAGCACGAGGACCGCCCGCCGGTCGTCCGTTTCGACGACACGACCCGCGAACGTCTGGCCTCCCGCCTCGGCCGCCGAGACGCGTGGCGCACGTACGAGGCACTCAGCCGGCACCTCGCCGCGCGGGCCCCCGGCGGCGCGGAGGACGTCCTGGCGACCGCGACGGCCGACCCGGAGTCGGTCCCTGCGGACCTGTACCCGTTCGCCCGCGCGTCCGGCGAGCTGCTGACGCTGCTGAGGGAGGGCGCCCCGACGCCGCCCGCGCCCACGCCCGCGCGCAGGACCCCGACGCCCCCCGCGCCACCACGGGACCCGGGCCCCGCGCAAGGCCTGCCGGACCCGGCACGGAGCACCGCGCTGCTGATCGGGGTGTCCCGGTACACGAGCGAACACGACCTGCCGGGTGTGGAAGCCGACCTCATGGGGATGCGGGCCTACCTCACCTCGCCGGAGGGCTGGAACCTGCCGGCCGACCGGTGTGTCTCGCTCGTCAACCCCAGTGGGGCGAGGGAGGTTCTGGAAGCGGTTGCGCGGGCGTGCGACACGGACGACACGGTGCTGATCTACTTCGCGGGGCACGGAGTCGTCGACGGCACGGGGAAGGCCCACTGGCTGCTCGCCGGAGAGCACGGTGATGTGCTGTCCCCCAAGGGGAGCCTGGAGTTTTCACGCGTGGCGCACGCTGTCGTCGAGTCATGGCCTCGGCACGTCATGCTGATCCTCGACCACGACGGGGGCGCCTCTGCGGCTCACGCCCTGGAGGAGAGGGCCGGTCTGCGTGGGAGGGGCAGGCGTATGGCTCCGAGAGTGCAGACGTTGTTCGCGGAACGAGGGCGGAACGATCTGAGCGGTGGATCGTTGACGCAAGAGCTTCTGCGGGTCGCGAGCCAAGGTCTGCCGGGTGGACCAGAGTTCCTGGACCTGCGCACCGTGGTCAGAGCCATGAGCGGCTTCGACCTCTGGTCGAACCGCCGGGTACTTGGCAGCGAAGGGGACGCACCTCCCTGCGCCTTCGCCCGCAACCGCGCCTGGGTTTCCCCGGCCTCCGCCCCCGAACCCGTCGACCCGGTGTACGCGTCGATCCAGGCACAACTCCGGGCGGCCCTGCCGCGTACCTACCGAGGCCGGTACCGAAGCGAAGCCGACCGACTCCTGCGTGAACTGCTCGCCTTCATGACGAGCTTCATCGACGGAGCCGGCCAAGCCGACAGTGAACTGACGCTGGCCGGTGCGGTCCAGGAGTTCCTCGGTGATCGGGGAATCACGACGGAACGTGAGGTGCTCCGCGGCGACCTCGGCTGGTTCTCCGAGGCCGGCTT
The DNA here is from genome assembly GCF_047444975.1 of Streptomyces sp. CWNU-52B. Classification (NCBI taxonomy): domain Bacteria; kingdom Bacillati; phylum Actinomycetota; class Actinomycetes; order Kitasatosporales; family Streptomycetaceae; genus Streptomyces; species Streptomyces sp. CWNU-52B. Next base: position 88,148 of record NZ_JBLFJV010000013.1, read on the forward strand.
GTTCACCATCCGTGTCGCGGGTGACGGAGCGACGGTCAGCTGGAACGCCGAACCCTCGGTCAGCTTCGAACTCGTGCTGGACCGCGAGGGTCATGCCTGGATGACCGACCTCGTGGAATGCCTCGTCTCGGACACCTCGGACAGCTCGGACGACCTCACCGGCGGCGGTGAGCGATCCTGTCTCGTGATCATTCGGCTGCCCGTCCCACGGGACAGCGTCCACCATTCCGAGGACACCGCCGACGAGGCCGAGTCCGAGGCGACGGACGCGCCGTGGGGCCTGAGGTGGTTCAGACGGGACGCGCTGTCCGACGCGGTGGAATCGGCCTGCGAGCAACTCCTCGGAGAGGCCGTGGGCGGCGAGACGGCCGACGACTTCCCGGTGGACGAGACCTGGACGCTGAACGGGGTGGCGCTGCCGCCGGGCCTCATCGAGGTGACCATCCAGGACGTCACTCCGGACACCCAGTCGATCGTCTGGGACGTGGTGGAGGAGTACGAGGAGGGCCTGGTTCTCGGACAGGTGACGGTGGACGTCCAGCTCGTCCTGGAAGGCCTCATGCACAAGAGCGACTACAGCCTCACCGAGGAGGACATCCGCCTGGTGGGGGACGTCAACGACCACATGGTGGAGGTGAGCGTGGAACGCAGCGCCCAACTGGTCTTCGACGCCCGCCGGGAATCGGAGGAGGTGGAACTGGAGTTCCGCGGCACGAACCCTCCGGAGCCCCACCCGCACGAAGACATGTGAGTCAGGACCGTGTCGCGCGCCCACGTCTCAGGCCGGCGGGTGGAGCTCCGCCCATACCGTTTTGCCGGGGCCGTTCGTGCGGGGGACGGCGGCCCAGTCGTCCGCCAGTGCTTCGACGAGGAGGAGGCCCCGGCCCGATTCGCCGTCGGGGTCGGGGGTGCCCGTGGCGGGGAGTTTCTCGGACCTGCTGTCGGTGACCTCGATCCGTAACGTGCCGTCGGTCTGCGTGAGGCGCACGTGGAAGTCCCGCCCGGGTACGTGCCCGTGCCGGACCGCGTTCGCCGTCAGCTCCGCCGTGATGAGCGTGACCGTCTCGTTGGTGGCCGAGGCGTAGGGGTGGCCCCAGTCGTTCAGGCGGTGCGCGATGAGACGGCGGGCGAGTCGTGCGCCGCGCGGGGTCGAAGTGAACCGCATGGCGAACTCTTGTGCGGGCGCGATGCGTTGTGGCATATGCCCTTGGGGTGGAGTTACGGACTTCATGCCCGCAACGATCGTGGCCCGTGCGTAGCTTTGAACAGGCACGACGCGCTGACCGCGGTGGCTGTACGCCGTCGGCGTGCCGTTGTGCGCGCGGTGCGGCGTGACCGGTCCTCCGCGTGTTCCGTTGGCCGCGCGAACGGTGTCCGTCCGTGGGCCCGATCGCGGTCGCGGGGTGGGTCGTTGGCGTCGGCAGAGGTGTGACGTACGGGAGGTGCGTGGGCGTGGAGGAGCAGCAGCAGGCCGAGGGGCAGTACGAGGTCGGGACCGGGATACTGCATGTCTTCGGACGCCAGCTGAAGCTGTGCCGCGAGCGGGCGGGGCTGGACCGGGCCGAGTTGGGGCGGCGGACGGGGTACTCCGCGTCCACGATCGCGTCGTTCGAGCAGGCGAGACGGATTCCGCCGCCCAAGTTCATCGACCTCGCCGATGAAGTGCTGGATGCCGGTGGCTTGTTGAGAGTGGGGAAGGGGGAGGTGGCTCGGGCGCAGTATCCGGCGTTCTTCCGGGATGCGGCACGTTTGGAGGCGAAGGCTGTCGCTTTGCATGTGTACGCAACCAAGGCGGTTCCGGGACTGTTGCAGACGGACGAGTACGCTCGTGCCGTTTTTGCCATGTGGCGTCCGTTGCTGGACGAGGAAACAGTCGGCCAGAGGGTCGCCGCTCGCCTGACCCGCCAGGACATCTTCTCTCGCGCTCCGCTGTCCACGATCAGCTTTGTGATCGAGGAGTTCGTGCTGCGCCGCCCACTGGGGGGTCGGGCGGTGATGCGGGGTCAGTTGGAGCAGATCCTGCTGCAGGGGCACAGGCGTAACGTCGAAATTCAGGTGATGCCGATCGAGCGGGAAGAGCATGCTGGGTTGGAGGGACCCTTCACCTTGATCGAGACGGAGGACGGGCAGAGGATCTCCTACGTGGAGTCGTATAAGGACAGCCGTCTCTACACAGAACGGAGGGCGGTGAGGGAGATTGAGGAGCAGTACGGCATCCTCCGGGCCCAGGCGCTCACTCCGCGCGAGTCGCTGGCCCTCATCGAGAAATTGCTTGGAGAGAGATGAACGTCGAACAGTTCGTACCCGCGTCAGCCTGGTTCAAGAGCAGTTACAGCACAGGTTCGGGGGGTGAGTGCGTCGAGGTCGCTCCCTGGCGCGGCCTCACCCACATCCGTGATTCCAAGGACCGGACGGGCCCCATAGTGAGCCTCACGCCGACCGCCTGGGCCGAGTTCCTCAGTTTTGCCGCCCAGCACTCTGCATAGAGCGAGCACGACCTCTGCCGGTGCCCCGTGACCGTTCACTCGGTCACGGGGCACCCGCCTACCCCTCGTGCACACCCCGGTGGGCCTTCGCCAGTTCCACGTACAGCACCCCGTTCAGCGAGACACCCTCCCGCTCCTCCTGCGTGAGTTCCCGCTTGACCTTCGCGGGGACGCCCGCGACGAGCGACCCGGGCGGCACCCGCATCCCCTGCGGCACCAGCGCCTGCGCGGCGACGAGGGACCCCGCTCCGATCACCGCCCCGTTGAGGATGGTCGCCCCCATGCCCACCAGGCAGTCGTCCTCGACCGTCGCCCCGTGCAGCACGGCGTTGTGGCCGATGGACACCCGCTCCCCGACAGTGATCGGAAAACCCGGGTCGACATGGAGCGTGCAGTTGTCCTGCACGTTGCTGTCCGCGCCGATCACGATCGGCCCGCAGTCCGCGCGCAGCACCGCCCCGTACCAGACACTCGCGCCCGGGTGCAGGGTCACCTCGCCGATCACCACGGACGTGGGCGCCGTGAACGCCGCCGGGTCCACCTTCGGATCCTTGCCGCCGATCCCCTTGATCAGCGCCTCGTGCGTCATCGCCGTCTCCTCGTGCTCGTCGGTACCGGCACCGTATAGGCACGGGACAGGGGGCACGACGCCACGGGGGCGGGACCGTGTGGGGTGAAGATCACAGCCGCGTCGGCTGCTGGTCGGACGTCACGCTGAGTACGGTGAGCGGGTGCCCAAGAAGAGGAACACGTTCTCGTCCCGTCGGAGCCGCCTCGTCCAGCGGGCCGTCCACGCGGGCTGGGCCTGGGTGCAGCGGACGGGCGCGGTGACCGCCGAGCGGCCCGGACGGCTGCGCTTCGCCGCGATGGGGACGGGGACCAGGCTGGCCTTCCCGCAGGGCACGGTCTTCGGTGAGCCGTGGATCCATCTCGGCGACCACTGCATCATCGGCGAACAGGTCACGCTGACCGCAGGGTTGATGCCCGACCTCGACCTCGGCGCCGAGCCCATCCTGCGCATCGGGAACGGCGTCGTCCTGGGCCGTGGCAGCCATGTCATCGCGGACACGACGGTCACGATCGGCAGTGACTGCTACTTCGGGCCCTATGTGTACGTGACGTCCACGAACCACTCGTACGACGACCCGCAGGAGCCCATCGGCAAGCAGTGGCCGCGGATGGAGCCGGTGGAGATCGGTCCGGGCTGCTGGATCGGCACCGGTGCGGTGATCCTGCCGGGGTCGCGGATCGGGCGGAACGTCGTGGTGGCGGCCGGTGCGGTGGTGCGCGGCGTCGTGCCCGACCACGCGGTGGTGGCCGGGGCGCCGGCCCGGGTCGTACGGCGCTGGACCCCGGGCGAGGGCTGGCAGCCGCCGCTGCGGACGCCGGCGCCGGTGCCGATCCCCGACGGGGTCACTCCGGAGCAACTGCACGCGCTGGCGGAGCTGGACGCCGAGGGCATCGCCGCGCTGCGGGCCACCGGGACCGCCCACGGGGACGTACGCGCGGAGTCCTGAACGTACCGGCCGGCACGGCGTACGCCCGCGCTGACCTCGCAGTACAGTTCGGTGGACGATCCGGTGCACCCCACCGTCATCCACTTCGCTGAACTCTGTCATCCGGAATATTGGACGGAATGTGTCGGACCTCGACCTGCTGACCCAGTCACTGGCGCGCAACGTCAAGCGCTGGCGCACCGACCGGGGTTTCACCCTGGACACGCTGGCCGCCCGTGCCGGGGTCAGCCGCGGCATGCTCATCCAGATCGAGCAGGCCAGGACCAATCCCAGCCTCGGCACCGTCGTCAAGATCGGCGACGCGCTCGGCATCAGCGTCACCACGCTGCTCGACTACGAGCAGGGCCCCAAGGTGCGGATCGTCCCCGCCGAGCGGGCGGTACGGCTCTGGCACACCGAGGCCGGCAGCTACAACCGGCTCCTCGCGGGCACCGAGGCGCCGGGTCCGCTGGAGATGTGGGACTGGGTGCTGATGCCGGGCGAGGGCAGCCCCTCGGACCCGCACCCCACCGGCACGGTCGAACTCCTCCACGTCACGAAGGGTGAGCTGGCGCTCACCGTCGACGGCACGGAGTACCGCGTTCCGGCGGGTGCGAGCGCCTCCTTCGAGGCCAACACCTCCCACACCTACGCCAACGCCGGTGACGTACCCGTCGAGATGGTCATGGCGGTGTCGGTCCCCGGCGTGCACTGAGAGCCCCCACGGGCCGCAGGGCACGCGAGCTACGCGGGCCATGTGCCACGGGGGCGTTCGTGCGCGCGGCGGACCCTCGGTGAGGGCCGTACCCGCGGCTGTTAGCGTGCCGTCATGCGCGCACCCATCGGACACTTCGACGACGCCTCGCCCGTCACGGAACGCCTCGACGTGCTGACCGGCCCGGTCGCCGAGGCCGTACGCGCCTGGCGCGGCAGCGTCCCCGCCGAGCAGATCGTGTACGTGGACACCGAGCCCGAGTGGGCCGACACCGCCACCTTCCTGGAGCACTACGGGCCGGAACTCCTCGACCGGTCCGCGAACTGCGTGGTCGTCGCGGGCAAGCGGGGCGGGGAGACCACCCTCGCCGCGTGTGTGGTGCTGTCCGCCACCCGGGTCGATGTGAACGGCGTGGTCCGGCGGCAACTCGGCGCGCGCAAGGCGTCGTTCGCGCCGACGGACACGGCGACCGGCGAGAGCGGCATGGAGTACGGCGGCATCACGCCGCTCGGACTGCCCGTGGACTGGCCGGTGTTGGTGGACTCCGCCGTCGTGGACCTGCCGTACGTGCTGGTGGGCAGCGGCCGGCGCCGCGGGAAGCTGCTCGTCCCCGGCAAGGTCTTCGCCGAGCTGCCGAACGCGGTGGTGCTGGAAGGGCTCGGAGTCGCCTGAGCCGGGGCCCGTCAACACACGCAGGCGGTGGCGCCGGGTGATCTGCGCGCCCCGCGCGCGGGACCCGCGTACGGCCGTGGGGCCCTTGCCCGCCGGTTGTTTCGGGTGTGTCTCGGGGGTATTCGGACGATGAACCCCCGCCCGCCTCCGGGCGAGGAGGGCTCGGGCGGGGGATGCTGAGCGAGGCGGAACCACGGTCCGGTGAGCGCCACCACGCCGCCGGACGTCCGCCCGCATCCCTCGGCACGATTCAGGAACGGTACTGCCATGAACCGCGACGCAAGAGTCCGCAACGACGTCGTCTCCAGTCACTCGGTGGCAGGCGCCCCGTGCTGGGTCAGTCTCACAGCGCGTGACCAGGGGACAGCGGAGGAGTTCTACCGGGCGGTGCTCGGCTGGCGGTTCCGCACGACCGCGCTGATGGACCGGTTCCGGATCGCCTACGCGGACGGGGTGCCGGTGGCGGGTATCGCGGCCGTCGCCTCGACCTGGCAGATGGCCGTCGCCTGGACCCCGTACTTCGCCGTCGACAGCGCCGACGAGGCGGCCGCCCGGGGCCACGAGCGCGGCGGTACGACGGCGGTCGGGCCCATCGCCTTCCCGCCGGGCCGGGCGGCCCTCCTCGCGGACCGCGACGGAGCCGTCTTCGGCATCTGGGAGGGCCAGCTCGTCGTCGGCTGGGAGACCTGGCGCCGGGCCGCCCCCGCCTTCCTGCGGCTGCACACGCGCAACGCCTTCGACGCCGCCATGTTCTACGGCGAGGTGCTGGAGTGGGCGACCTCCCGGCCCGGCTGCTGCGAGGTGCACTACGACGGGGACGAGGTGGTGCTGCGCAGCGAGGGCGAGGTGGTGGCCCGGATCCACTCCGGCGCGGTGGAGGCCGCCCCCGACCCCACGATCCGGCCCCACTGGCAGGTCCACTTCACGGTCACCGACGTCGACGCCTGCATCCGTGCCGCGCTGGACCACGGGGGCACGGTCCGGGACGGGGCGTCCGCCACGGAGGCGGTGCTGCGGGACCCGGACGGGGCCCCGTTCACGGTGACGTCGAAGCCGCAGCGCTGAGCGTCGTCCGGGAGCCGCGCCACCGGAATGCCTTCCTCCGCCGCAAAGGCGCCTACTCCTGACCGGAATCGACTGGTGGAGGGCACAGTTGGCTGTGGATTGCACGAAACCTCTTGCTCCCGTCCCGCCACGGCACGAACATCTGTCCCCGCAAGCGTCGTATTCCGGGGGGATGTTGGCATATGCAAGGTACGGTCGACGGATTCAGTTATGGCACGCTCACACCGCTCGCGGCCTATGTCATGGCCTGTCTGGGGGCCGCGCTGGGACTGCGCTGCATCACCCGGTCCCTGCGCGACGACGCGTCGAGGAAAGCCGGCTGGCTCGCGCTGGGGGCGGCGTCCATCGGCTGCGGCATCTGGACGATGCACTTCATCGCGATGATCGGGTTCCAGGTCGAGGAGAGCCGCATCCGCTACGACGTCGGCCTGACGATCCTCAGCCTCGCGGTGGCGGTCGTCGTGGTCGGTCTCGGCGTCTTCGCCGTCGGCTACCGCGGCGCGAGCACCCTCACCCTGATCGCCGCGGGCGCCTTCACCGGCCTCGGGGTCGCCGCCATGCACTACATAGGCATGGCGGCCATCCGGCTGAACGGCGGCCTGCGGTACGACATCCCGACCGTCGCGCTCTCCGTCGTGATCGCCGTCGGCGCCGCCACCGCCGCGCTCTGGGCGGCCATCGCGATCCGAGGCTTCCTCGCCAGTCTGGGGGCGAGCCTGGTCATGGGGGTCGCCGTGACCGGGATGCACTACACGGGCATGGCGGCGGTCAGCGTGCATCTGCACGGCGTGAGCGGCGGGGTGGGCGCGGGCGGGTCCGCCCACTCGCTCCTGCTGCCGATGCTCCTCGGACCGGTCCTCTTCCTGCTGCTCGCGGCCGTGGTGGTGATGTTCGACCCGCTGCTCGTCCTCGGGGACGGCGACTGGAACGGCGGCACGTCACGCGGCCGGGCGCCCGCCCAGGACGCGGACGCACCCGCCTGGTCGGGCTCGGCGTTCGGGGCGCCGCCCAGGACGAACCGGCGGACGTTCAGCCAAGGAGGGGGATCTCGATCGCCGGGCAGCGGTCCATGACCATGTCGAGGCCGGCCGCGCGGGTGCGCTCGTAGGCGGCCTCGTCGATCACACCGAGCTGGTACCAGACGGCCTTGGCGCCGATGGACACGGCCTCGTCTGCGACGGCACCGGCCAGGTCGCTGTTGACGAACACGTCGACGACGTCGACCTCGAACGGGATGTCCGCCAGCGAGGCGTACCCCTTCTCCCCGTGGACCGTCTCGGCCTTCGGGTGGACCGGGACCACGCGCTTGCCGTAGCGCTGGAGCACCGCGGCGACGCCGTACGCGGGACGCCGCTCGTTCGACGACAGGCCGACGACGGCCCAGGTGTCGCCGAGCTCGGAGAGGATCTTGCGGATGGTTGCCGGGTCGCCGTACACGGTGGGCCTCCTGGACAGACGGGATGCGGACGGGATGCAGACGGGGTGAGTGCTGCTGCGCCGGACAACAGCGGACACGGCGTGCTGATTCCCGGGCACGTGCGGCGGGAACCGGTGTCCAGGTCCCCGCCGGGCACTCCGGCCCGCCCGTGCTGCCGCGTGGCCGGAAAACCCGCCGTGATAGCTTGCGGGAGCCAGTCGAACCCATGTACGTGGGTCAGGGAATCCGGTGGAAATCCGGAGCTGACGCGCAGCGGTGAGGGTGACGGGCGGGCATCGGCCACTGGACCCGAAGACGGTCCGGGAAGGCGCCTCGTCCGGGTGAACCCGAGTCCGAAGACCTGCTGGCGGCCTCCGCGGTCCCCTGACGGCGGGGGAGCACCGTACGACCGGGCTTCGCGTTCGAGCCCTCGACGTCTGAGGAACTTCCCGTGCCCATCGCACGACCCGCCCGCCGCGCCGCCCTGTTCGTCTCCGGGGCCATCCTGCTGACCGGCTGCGGCGCCACCGACTCACCCGACTCACCCGACGCGGACTCCGCGGCAGCCGTCACCCTGGACAACTGCGGCCACACCGTCCGGGTGGAGGCCCCGCCCCGGCGGGCCGTCTCCCTCAACCAGGGCACCACCGAGATCATGCTCTCGCTCGGCCTCGCCGACCGCATGGCCGGCACCGCCACCTGGACCGACCCGGTCATGAAGGGCCTGGCCGAGGCCAACGCCGAGGTGCCCCGGATCGCCGACAACAACCCCTCCTTCGAACGGGTCCTGGACGCCGACCCCGACTTCGTCGCCGCGTCGTTCGAGTCCACGCTCGGCAAGGGCGGCGTCGCCACCCGGGACCAGTTCGAGAAGCTCGGCGTGCCCGCGTACGTCTCGCCCTCCGACTGCGCGGGCAAGGACAACACCGGAGACGGCGACGGCGCCCGGCAGAAACCGATCGGCATCGACGTCATCTACGGCGAGATACGGGACCTGGCCCAGGTCTTCGGCGTACCGGAACGGGGCGACAAGCTCGTCGCCGAGCTGAAGCAGCGCATGACGAAGGCCACGTCGGGCATCGACGCCTCGGACGTCTCCCTCCTCTACTGGTTCGCCAACTCCGAATCGCCCTACATGGCGGGCTGCTGCGGCGCCCCCGGCATCATCACCAGGGAACTCGGCGCGAAGAACGTCTTCGACGACACCCACGAGGAATGGCCCCAGATCAACTGGGAGACGGTGGCCGACCGCGACCCCGACGTCCTGGTCATCGGCGACCTGACCCGCAAGTCGCAGACCGCCGAGTCCGCGAAGAAGAAGATCGAGTTCCTGGAGTCCGACCCGGTCACCAGGAACATGACCGCCGTCAAGAAGAAGCGGTACGTCCTGCTCAGCGGACAGGCCATGAACCCGTCCATCCGCACCGTCGAGGGCGTCGAACAAGTGGCCTCCGCGCTGCGGAAGTCCGGGCTCACGGGGTGACCCGGCCGCGCGTGGGCCTGCTCTGCGCGGCCGGTGCGGCCCTGCTCGTCGCATCCGTCGCCGTCGCGATCACCATCGGACCCGCCGACATCCGCGTCGGCGACGTCTGGTCCGTGGTCGCGTCCCACCTCGGCTGGGGGAGTACGGACCTGAGCCCCATCCGGGACGGGATCGTCTGGCAACTGCGCCTGCCGCGCACCCTCCTGGCCGCCGTCTGCGGGGCCGGACTCGCCGTGTGCGGCGCGGTCATGCAGTCCCTGCTGCGCAACCCGCTCGCCGACCCGTTCGTCCTCGGGGTCTCCTCGGGCGCCTCCACCGGCGCGGTCGTCGTGGTCGTCCTGGGAGCCGGCGGCGGCCTCGTGTCGGTCTCCGCGGGCGCGTTCCTCGGCGCGCTGCTCTCGTTCGGGCTGGTGCTGCTGCTCAGCCACACCCTCGGCGGGACGACGGACCGCGTGGTGCTGAGCGGGGTCGCCGCGATGCAGCTCTTCTCCGCCCTCACCTCCTTCGTCGTGATGACGGCCGCCGACGCCGAGACCACCCGCGGCGTCCTCTTCTGGCTGCTCGGCTCCCTGGGCGGGGTCGGCTGGACCGATGTCTGGGTCTGCCTCGCGGTGCTGGCGGTCACGCTGGTGGTCTGTCTGGCGTACGCGCGCACGCTGGACGCGTTCGCCTTCGGCCAGGACGCCGCCGCGACCCTCGGGGTGTCCGTGGCCCGCACCCGGCTGGTGCTGCTGTGCGCGACCGCGCTCCTGACGGCCGCGCTCGTCAGCTCGGCGGGCGCCATCGGCTTCGTCGGCCTCGTCCTGCCGCACGCCGCCCGCGCGCTGGTGGGTTCGGGCCACGCCCGGCTGCTGCCGGTCGCCGCGCTCGCCGGGGCGGTGTTCCTGGTGTGGGTGGACACCCTGGCCCGTACCGTCCTCGATCCCCAGGAGGTGCCCGTGGGCGTGGTGACCTCACTCATCGGCGTACCGGTGTTCGTGCTGGTGCTCTACCGGACCCGGAGGACACGATGACGGCCGAGGACACCAGGAGCGCCACCGAGCACACCGGGACCGGGCCGGCCGCCGGGACGGGGTCGGCCGCCGGGCTCCGGGCCCGCCGCGTCAGCCGTACCGCCGACGGCCGTCTCATCCTGGACGGCGTCAGCATCAGCCCCGCCACCGGCGCCACCGTCGGACTCCTGGGCCCCAACGGCTCCGGCAAGTCCACCCTGCTGCGGCTGCTCTCCGGCGTCCTCGCCCCGGCCTCCGGCGTGGTCACCCTCGACGGCCGCCCGCTCGCCGAACTGGGCCGACGCGACCTCGCCCGCCGTGTGGCGGTGGTCGAGCAACAGGCCGACACCCAGGTCGAGCTGAGCGTCCTGGACGTCGTACGCCTCGGCCGCACCCCCCACCGGCGCGCCTGGACGCCGCCGTCCGGGGCCGACGAGGCGGCCGTCCGCGAGGCGCTGGCCCGCACCGGCCTCACCGACCGCGCCCGCCAGTCCTGGCACACCCTCTCCGGCGGCGAGCGCCAACGCGTGCAGATCGCCCGCGCCCTCGCCCAGGAACCCCGCGAACTCCTGCTGGACGAACCGACCAACCACCTGGACGTCCAGCACCAGCTCGACCTGCTGACCCTCGTCACCTCGCTCCCGGTCACCAGCGTCGTCGCCCTGCACGACCTCAACCTCGCGGCGATGTACTGCGACCAGCTCGTCGTCCTGCGCGAGGGACGCGTGGTGGCCGCCGGGACCCCGGCCGAGGTGCTCACCGAGGAACTCATCGCCGAGGTGTACGGAGTCCGCGCCGCCGTCACCCTCGACGGCTCGGGAGGCCGGCCGCACGTGCGTTTCCTGGGCACCGTGAGCCGGCCCACGACCCGGCCACTCGCGAACACGTGTCCGGAATGAGGTCGGCATCCCTGCGCGCGGCCCCGCACCCGCCTACGCTCACCCCGTGCTGCGTATCACCGACACTCGAACAGGCGACTCCACCACCGCCGCCCCGGCCCGCCGGGGCCTGACCCGCGTCGAGGCCCATGTGCCGCGGCCCGACACCACGGGGCTGCGCGTGCTCCTGGTCGCCGACGTCCTCGTACGGGCCCTGGAGATCGGCGGGACGCCCGTCTGGACCGTCCTGACCGGAACGGAGGGACGCGCTGAGCTCCGGGACCGGGCCGCGTGGCTCGGTATCCGGCCGTTCGAGGACGAACGCGACAGCAGCCCCGGCCTGAGCACAGCCCAGGCGCTGCGGGTACGCGGCCCGGCGGACGAGCCGGGAGACGGCCCGGCGCACGGCCCGGGCGGTGAGCCGACCGACGGTGGGACGATCGCCGGCGGGACGGCGGAAGCTGGGCCGGCGGGCGGTGGCCTACTCGTCGACGTGGCGCCGGCCGACATCGAGAGCGGCGTGACCGAGAGCGGCGCGGCCGAGGGCGAGGGCAGCGCCACGGCCCTGCGCCTCGCCCTGCTCGCCCGCCCCCGCCGCGAGCCCCTGCGGCTGGGCGCGGCCGACCTCGCGGACGCCGAGGACCAGTTGAAGCGCTGGCGGGGCGCCGTCGCCGGCTGGGCCACCCGGCCCTCCGGGCCCGTCCCCGAATCCGTGCGGCAACAGCTGCGCGCCGCCTGGGAGGACGACCTGGACGTGCCCGCCGTACTCGCCGTGCTGCGGGAGGTGGAGACGTCGGGGACCGTTCCGGACGGGGCCCGCTTCGAGACGTACGCCTACGCGGACCGGCTGCTCGGTCTCGAACTGACCCGGGACATCGGCCGCGGAGCCCCGGAGTGATCGCGCGAGCCGGGGCGGGCCCGCTGCGCCGGCTGGTCGTGCTGCGGCACGCCAAGTCCGCCTGGCCGCACGGCGTCGCCGACCACGAGCGGCCGCTCGCACCGCGCGGCCGCCGGGACGCCCCGGCCGCAGGGCGCGCCCTCGCGGCCGCGGACTGCCTGCCGGATCTCGCGCTCTGCTCCACGGCCGTGCGCGCCCGGCAGACGTGGGAGCTGACGGCCGCGCAGTGGGGTACGCCGCCTCCGGTACGCCATGACTCACGGCTGTACGCGGCGACCGTGTCCGACCTGCTGGAAGCGATGCGCGAGGCTCCCGCGCAGGCCGAGACCCTGCTGCTGGTCGGGCACAACCCCGGCCTGGAGGAACTGGTCCTCACCCTGGCCGGCGACAGCCTCGACGACGCGCTGGACGACGTCAGCGCGAAGTTCCCCACCTCGGCGATCGCGATCCTCGCCTGGCACGGCCCCGGCTGGGCCACGCTGGGCTCCGGCATGGCGCTGCTCACGGACATGATCGTGCCCCGGGGGAAGAAGAAGGAGAGCGGCGGAAGGACCGGAAAGCTCCGGGACACTCCCGATCACTGACCACTGATCACTGCTGACCACTGACCGCGGGCCGTTCATGGCGGGTCGCCGACCGGTGGGTGGTCGCACGCCTGTGCGCGGCGCGCATACGCTGGGCCGATGCAGGACGAGTACCGCACCGTGGCCCGCGCAGGGGTGCACGAGACCGAGATCAACCGCTCCCGTTTCCTCTGCGCGCTGGCGCCGGCCGCCACCGAGCGGGAGGCCCAGGACTTCGTCGCGGCCGTCCGCAAGGAGCACGGGGACGCGACGCACAACTGCTTCGCGTACGTCATCGGCGCCGACGCCGCCGTGCAGAAGGCGAGCGACGACGGCGAACCGGGCGGCACCGCGGGCGTCCCGATGCTCCAGATGCTGCTGCGGCGGGACATGCGGTACGTCGTCGCCGTCGTCACCCGCTACTACGGAGGCGTCAAACTCGGCGCGGGCGGTCTGATCCGGGCCTACGGCGGCGCGGTGGGGGAGGCCCTCGACACCCTCGGAACCCTCACGCGTAAACGCTTTCGTCTCGCCACCGTCACCGTCGACCACCAACGGGCGGGCAAGGTGCAGAACGACCTGCGGTCGACGGGGCGCACAGTACGGGAGGTGCGCTACGGAGAGGTGGTCACCATCGACATCGGCCTGCCGGACGCCGACGTCGAGGCCTTCCGGAGCTGGCTGGCCGACATCACGGCGGGGACAGCAGGGTTCGAACTGGGCGGAGAGGCGTACGGGGACGCATAGGCCACAGATCGGGCCGATACGGGAGTAGCCGCCCGTGATGTCCGACCCGGCCGTTAGTCTCGGGGATCATGAGGCTTCTGCACACTTCCGACTGGCATCTGGGCCGGGCGTTCCACCGGGTGAACATGCTCGGCGCCCAGGCCGAGTTCATCGGTCACCTCGTCGCCACCGTGCGTGAGCGGGGCGTGGACGCGGTGGTCGTGTCGGGGGACGTGTACGACCGGGCCGTGCCCCCGCTGGCCGCGGTCGAGCTCTTCGATGACGTGCTGCACCGGCTGGCGGGCCTGGGCGTGCCCACGGTGATGATCTCCGGGAACCACGACTCGGCGCGCCGCCTCGGGGTCGGCGCCGGGCTCATCGACCGCGCCGGCATCCATCTGCGGACCGAGCCCTCGGCCTGCGGTACGCCGGTGGTGCTGAAGGACGCCTTCGGGGACGTGGCCTTCTACGGACTGCCGTATCTGGAACCGGCCCTGGTGAAGGACGAGTTCGGAGTGGAGAAAGCGGGCCACGAGAGCGTGCTGGCCGCCGCCATGGACCGGGTGCGCGCCGACCTCGCCACGCGCGCGCGGGGCACGCGATCCGTCGTCCTCGCCCATGCCTTCGTCACCGGCGGAGAGGCCAGCGACAGCGAGCGGGACATCACGGTGGGCGGAGTCGCCGCCGTCCCCGCCGGGGTCTTCGACGGCGTCGACTACGTGGCACTCGGCCACCTCCACGGCAGCCAGACCATCACCGCGCGCGTGCGCTACTCGGGCTCGCCGTTGCCGTACTCCTTCTCGGAGACCGACCACCGCAAGAGCATGTGGCTGGTGGACCTGGCGGCCGACGGTTCGGTGGCGGCCGAGCGCCTCGACTGCCCCGTACCGCGCGCCCTGGCCCGTATCCGGGGCGGTCTTGAGGAGCTGCTCGCCGATCCGGAGCTGGCGCGCCACGAGGAGGCCTGGGTCGAGGCGACCCTCACCGACGCGGTGCGTCCCGCCGACCCCATGGCACGGCTCACCGAGCGGTTCCCGCACACGCTGAGCCTCGTCTTCGAACCGGACCGGGCCCCCGACGACCCGGACGTCTCCTACGCGCGACGGCTCGCGGGCCGCAGCGACCAGCAGATCGCGGAGGACTTCGTGGCCCATGTGCGCGGCGCGGGACCCGACGTCCGCGAACAGGCCGTGCTCCAGGACGCGTTCGACACCGTCCGCGCCGACGACACCGTCCACGAGGTCGCCAGGTGATCCGGTACGACGCGAGCGGCCAGCAGGGCCCGGCCCGGCCGCACGGCCCGGCCGGCACGCCGGACTTCGAGGGGAACCGATGAGGCTGCACCGGCTGCACATCACCGCGTTCGGGCCGTTCGGCGGCTCCCAGGAGGTGGACTTCGACGACCTGTCGACCGCCGGGCTCTTCCTGCTGCACGGGCCGACCGGCGCCGGCAAGACCTCCGTCCTGGACGCCGTCTGCTTCGCGCTCTACGGCTCCGTACCGGGGGCCCGGCAGGGCGGTTCGCTGCGCAGCGACCACGCGCTGCCCGGCACCCGTACCGAGGTGACACTCGAACTCACCGTGTCCGGACGCCGGTTGGAGGTCACCCGGCAACCGCCCTTCGAGCGCTCCAAGAAGCGTGGCACGGGCACCACGACGGAGAAGGCGCAGAGCTGGCTGCGCGAGTACCACGCCCCGGCCGGCTCCTGGAAGGACCTCAGCCGCTCCCACCAGGAGATCGGCGAGGAGATCACCCAGCTCCTCGGGATGAGCCGCGAGCAGTTCTGCCAGGTCGTGCTGTTGCCCCAGGGCGACTTCGCGCGCTTCCTGCGGGCCGACGCCGAGGCCCGCGGCAAGCTCCTCGGGCGCCTCTTCGACACCCGGCGCTTCGCCGCCGTCGAGCAGCGGCTGGCCGAGCGCAGGCGCGCGGCCGAGACACAAGTGCGGGCAAGGGACGCCGAGTTGCTGGCCGACGCCCACCGGATGCAGCAGGCCGCCGGTGACCTCGTCGAGCTGCCGCTGCCCGACCTCGCCCCCGGCGACCCCGGGCTCGCCGAGGCCGTCCTGGAGTGGGCGGCGATCGCCAGGAGCACGGCCCGGGAGCGGTTCACGATCACCCACTGCGCCCAGTCGGCCACCGAGTCCGCCCAGGCCGCCGCGGCTCGCGTACTGGAGGACGTACGCGAAGTGGCGCGGCTCCAGCACCGGTTCGCCGAGGCCAGGGAGCGGGCCGCACGGCTGGAGGAGCGCTCCGGGGCCCACCAGGAGAACCGCGCGCGCATGGAACGGGCCCGCAAGGCCGAGGCGGTGGCGCCCGCACTCGCCCTGCGCGAGGAGACCGAGGCCGAGCACCGGCGGGCGGCCCACGCCGAGGCGCGCGCACGCGGCCGACTGGCCGATCTCCCCGGCCTCTTCGGCCCCGCCGAGAGCGCGGAGGGCTTCGCCGACGCCGGGGCCGTGGGCCTCGCCGCCGGAGCGCGCAAGGCCGCCGAGGAACTGGGCGGCCTGGAGTCGGCCCGCCGCGCCGAGCAGCGGCTCGCCGAACTCGCCGCCGAACGCGCGGTGCTGGACCGTCAGGAGCGCGCCGACGACGACGTGCTGACGGACGCCGAGCACTGGCTCGCGGAGTGGGAGACGACCAGAGCCGGCCTCCAGACCCGTATCGAGACGGCGCAGGAGGCCACCACCCGCGCCGAACAGCTCGCCGTCCAGCGCGACCCCGCCCGGTCCCGGCTCTCGGCCGCCCGGCTGCGCGACCAGCTCGCCGGGGACACCGACGAGGCCCACGCACGCGTGCTCGCCGCGCGCGAACAGGCGGTGGACGCGCAGTCCCACTGGCTGGTCCTCAAGGAGCAGCGGCTCAAGGGCATCGCTGCGGAACTCGCCGCGGGCCTGGTGGACGGCGAGGCCTGCGCGGTGTGCGGCGCCACCGAGCACCCCGCCCCCGCCCGGAAGGCCGGCGGACACGTCGACCAGCGGGCGGAGGACGCCGCGCTCGCCGCGTACGAGAGCGCCGTCGAGCGGCGTACCGAGGAGGAGCGGCGGCTCGGGGTCGTGCGTGAGGCACTGGCCGCCGCGACCGCCGAGGCCGGGGACGCCCCCACCGCCCGACTCGCCGAGCAGGCCGCGGAGTTGGAGCGCCGACACGCCGAGGCCCGGGACGCCGCGTCGGGGCTGCACGGGGCCAGTGAGGCACTCAGGCAGGCCGAGCACGAGCACCGGCGCCGGCTCACCGCCCACCAGGAGGCCGCCGTACGCGGTGCGTCACGGACCGCGCGCAGAGACGCCCTCGCCGGTGAAACCACCGCGCTGGAAGGTGAGTTGACGCAGGCCAGGGGCTCCGCGGGCAGTGTCGCCGAGCGGGCCGCCCAGCTGGAGCGGCAGGTCTCGACGCTCACGGACGCCGCGGACGCGGCGCGCGTCGCGGCGGACAGCGCGCAGCGGCTCAAGGACGCCGACGCGCGACTCGCCGACGCGGCCTTCCGCGCCGGGTTCGACACGCCGGGGGCCGCCGCGGCCGCCCTCCTCGACGACGCGGCCCACCGGGAGCTGCAACACCGGCTCGACACCTGGCAGCAGGAGGAGGCCACGGTCCGCGCGGTGCTCGCGGAGGCCGAGACGGCCGCCGCCGCGCAGCAGCCGCCCGCCGACGTCCGGGCCGCCGAACAGGACGCAGCCGTGGCCGTCCGGCGGGTGCGCGAGGCGGCCTCCGCGCGCGACGCGGCCTCCCGCCGCTGCGCGGAACTGGACCGGCTGACCCACCGGGCCACCGCGGCCGTCCGCCGGCTGGCGCCGCTGCGTGAGGAGCACGACCGTGTGACCCGCCTCGCGACGCTCACGGCGGGCACCTCCGCGGACAACGAACGCCGGATGCGCCTGGAGTCGTACGTCCTCGCGGCCCGGCTGGAGCAGGTCGCGGCCGCCGCCACGGCGCGGCTGCGGCGCATGTCCGCCGGGCGGTACACCCTCGTCCACTCCGACGACCGGGCCGGCCGCGGCCGCAGCGGGCTCGGGCTGCACGTGGTCGACGCCTGGACCGGGCGCGAGCGCGACACGGCGACCCTCTCCGGCGGCGAGACGTTCTTCGCCTCCCTCGCCCTCGCGCTGGGCCTGGCGGACGTGGTCACCGACGAGGCGGGCGGGGTGCGTCTGGACACGCTCTTCATCGACGAGGGCTTCGGCAGCCTCGACGACCAGACGCTCGACGAGGTCCTCGACGTGCTGGACTCCCTGCGGGAGCGGGACCGAAGTGTCGGCATCGTCAGCCATGTCGCGGATCTGCGCCGCCGGATCCACGCCCAACTGGAGGTCGTGAAGGGCCGATCGGGGTCGGTCGTCCGGCAACGGGCCGGGTCCTGACCGGGTACCGATCGGTGGTCGAGGGGGCCGTGGCCGGCCGCATGGACTCAGTCGTATATCGGCTGGGCGTCCGGGCAAAGGAATCGTCAATCGGGGCCCATCGGGGCGTGTAGTTTTCTGCTCATGGCGAGTTATGCGGACCGCAGTCCGGTCGAGTGGGTCGAGTCGGGCGGCGGACCGCTCATAGCGATACCGGAAGGGGTGCTCCCGTTCTGGACGGGGGCCGACGGCGACGAGCTGGCTTCCGACTACGACAGGGCGTGCGAGGTGGAGGGCTACGTCGGCCTGCTGCCCGTCGGGAACGTCACGGCCCTCGTCCTCGGTGACGAACCGGCCGCCACCGCCTATCTGCCCCAGCACGCCACGTTCGTACGGTGGTTCGCGGGCGAGTCGGAGCGTGAGCTGCTGGCCGGGGTGCCGGCGGCCCTCGACACGGCCGCGTGGGGGCGCGAGGTGCACTGGCAGGTCCCCGGGGACGTCGTGCTGTTCGACGCGGCCTGGCCGGGGGAGGAGTCCACCAAGACGGGACACCTACGGATCCCCCTCGCCCCGGGCCGGTACGCGGTACGCACGGCCCACGCCGAACCGGGCCCGGAGACCTGGCTCGGGTTGATACAACTGCGGTTGCTGGGGCGGTAGTTGAGGTGGAGGGCAGGATAACTGGGCGTCCAGGAGCGACGGTTGAGCCCAGCCGGGCCGGGCGGCCGGGCAGGAGGCCGAGGCTGGACGGCCCCGTGGGCCGGTCCCCGGGTCCGGCCTCGCCTCTGGGTCCCGGCCCCGGCTTTCGGGTCCGGGGTCCGGCCTCCGGCCTCCGGGCTTTGGTCTCCGGGCCTCGGCTCCGGGTTCCGGCCCGGGGTCCCGAGTCCGACTCCGGGCTTTCGGGCTCCGGCCCTCGGGCTCCGGGTCTCCGGACCCCCGGGCTCCGGGCCTTGGCTCCGGGTTCCGGCCCCGGCTTCCGGGTCCGACTCCGGGTTTTCGGGCACAGGCCCCCCGGGCTCCGGGTCTCCGGGTCTCCGGGTCTCCGGGCTTCCGGTCTCCGAGCCTCGGCCCCGGCTTCCGGGTCCCGGGTCCCGGGTCCGATTCCGGGTCCCGGGTCTGGCGTCCGGGTTTTCGGGCTTCCGGCCTCGGCTCCGGGTCTCGGCTTTCGGGTTCCGGGTCCGGCCTCCGGGCTTCCCGGCTTTCGGGCCCCGGCTCCGGCTCCGGCCGGTCCCGGGCTCCGGGCCCGGGGCCTCGGGCCTCGGTTCCGGGCCCCGGGCCACCCCCGGGCCTGCCGCCGTGTTCCCTCAGGTCACAGGCGGGACAGTTCGTCCACCAGGTCGTCCAGGCCCAGCGAGCCCTGGGACAGTGCCGCCATGTGCCATGCCTTCAGGTCGAAGGCGTCGCCGTGGCGCTCGCGTGCGTTGGCGCGGCCCAGCAGCCAGGCACGCTCGCCCAGTTTGTAGCCGATCGCCTGGCCGGGGATGGAGAGATAGCGGGTCAGTTCGCTCTCCACGAAGTCCGCGGGACGGCTGCTGTGCGCGCCGAAGAACTCCTGAGCCAGTGCCGGGGTCCAGCGCTCACCCGGATGGAAGGGCGACTGAGCCGGGATCTCCAGCTCCAGATGCATCCCGATGTCGACGATGACCCGGGCGGCGCGCATCATCTGCGCGTCCAGGTAACCGAGCCGTTCCTCCGCGTCCTTGAGGAAGCCGAGTTCGTCCATCAGCCGTTCCGCGTACAGGGCCCAGCCCTCCGCGTTGGCGCTCACCCCGCCCACGGTGGCCTGGTAGCGGGAGAGGTCCCCCGCGACGTGCACCCACTGGGCGAGCTGGAGGTGATGACCGGGGACACCCTCGTGGTACCAGGTCGACACCAGGTCGTACACCGGGAAACGGGTCTGCCCCATCGTCGGCAGCCACGTACGGCCGGGGCGGGAGAAGTCCTCGCTCGGCGCCGAGTAGTACGGGGCCGCGGCGCCGCCCGGCGGGGCGATACGGGACTCCACCTTCCGTACCCGCTCGGCGAGTTCGAAGTGGGTGCCGTCCAGTTCCTCGATCGCCCGGTCCATCAGGGCCTGCAGCCACTCGCGGACCTCGTCGACGCCCTCGATGTGCTTGCCGTGCTCGTCCAGGTGCGCGAGCGCCACCCACGGGGTCGCGGCGCCGGGCAGTACCTTCTCGGCCTCCTTCTTCATCTCGGCGGCGAGCCGGTGGTACTCGGCCCAGCCGTACGCGTACGCCTCGTCCAGGTCGAGATCCGTACCGTTGAAGTACCGCGACCAGCGCGCGTACCGCTCGCGGCCCACCGTGTCGGGCGCGCCCTCGATCGCGGGCGCGTACACGTCCCGCATCCAGTCGCGCAGCACGACGACGGCGGCCGTCGCGGCGCGGGCGGCCTCGTCGAGCTCCGCGCGCAGCGCCTCGGGGCCCGCCGCCGCGAAGTCCTCGAACCAGCCGCGGCCCGAACCGTCCGTGTCCGACCACTCGGTGAGCTGCTCGACGAAGGTCGCGGTGGGGCGCGGCCCCGCGTACAGCTTGCGCTCCAGGCCCAGACCGAGGGACTCGCGGTAACCGTCGAGGGCCTTCGGCACGGCGCGCAGCCGCTGGGCGATCGCGGCCCAGTCCTCGTCGGTGTCCGCCGGCGTCACGGCGAACACCTCACGCACCGCGTGCACGGCCGTGTGCATGTTGCCGACGGCCCGCAGGCCCTCCTCGGCCTGGTGCACGCCCAGCTCGGCGGTGAGCCGCTCGCGCAGCAGGCGCGCACAGCGGCGCTCGATGTCACTGTCCGCGCCCGGCTGCCGCTCCGCCTCGTCGAGCCGGGCCAGCGTCGTCCTCGCCAGCTGCGCGAGGGCCTCCTGGCCGGCCGGCGAGGTGTCGGGCAGCCTGCTGGAACTCTCCTTCACGCCGAGATACGTACCGGTGACCGGGTCGAGGGCGACGAGTTCGTCGACGTAGGTGTCGGCGACCTCTCGGGGCAGCGGGTTCTTCGTCTGTGACATACCGCCATCCTCATACGGCGACGGCCGCCGCGTCAGCCCGGTTTTCCAGGCATCGGGCCACGTCAGCCCGATTTCGCCGAGGGCGTGACACGAGCGGCCCCGGCGGGCCCGGTACGGTCACCGGGCCCGCCGTGCCGTCAGTCGCGCACCGAGTGCTCGGGCTCGGGCTCGTGCTCGGCGGCTTCCGCGGACGGCGTGCCGGTGTGGCGTGACGCCGTGCCCAGGCGGGCCGTGATGACGAGGGTGCCCTCCTCGATCTGGTAGTCGAGAGGGAGGTCCAGGCCGCGCATCGCGGCGACCATGCCGGTGTTGGAGGACTGCGTGACCGCGTACACGCTCTCGCAGCCCGCCTCGACGGCCATCGCGGCCAGCCGGCCGATCAGCTCGGCGCCGATACCGCGCCGCTGCCAGTCGTCCTCCACCAGCAGCGCGATCTCCGTCTCGTCGCCGTCCCAGAGGAGATGGCCCAGTCCGACGATCCGCCCCGACGCGGTCTGCACGGCGAGCGTGCGCCCGAAGTGAGGGCTGAGGAGGTGCTTGAGGTACTTGTCCGCGTCGCCGACGGGCCCGTGATAGCGCATGCTCAGCGTCCGCTGCGAGCACCGCTCGTGCATGGCCTTCGCGGCGTCGACGTCACCGGCGTCGGCGCGGCGCACCGTGATCGCGTTGCCCTGCGGCAGGGTCAGGACGTCCCGGCTGCTCGGGACCCGCGGGCCGAGCCGGGCGTCCAGCTCGACCAGGGCACGGGCCCGCGCGAACTCGGTGGGCGTGAACGGCAGATAGGGCCGCTCCACGGTGATCACTCCGCCTTCCGGTGCGCGCAACCGCATCACCGTCTCCTCAAGCGCTCCCTCGACGGGCGCCCCTTCCTCCGGACGGTCCCCGCGCGCCGACGAGGCGGGCAGCGACCTGATCGTGCACCGGCCCAGCAACTGCCGCAGCGCCAACGGCAGTTCCGCCGCGTCCAGCGCCGTGCGCGTCGCGAGACCGAGCACACGGGTGGGCGCGTCCACCAGGTCGTGCGCGTCGGCCCGCTCGATCCAGGTGCCGGAGCCACCCGACCGCGCCACCGCGCGTGTGACCTCGGACGCCGCCACCTGCGCGGGGGACCGCAGCAGGAACTCGTCCACGGTGCCCTCGGCCAGCGGATGCGTCTGCAGGCTCAGGATGTCGACCCGCAGACCCGCGAGGGCCATGCACAGCGTGGCCAGCGAACCCGGCTCGTCCCGCACGGTGGTACGCATCCGCCACAGCACGGTCTCTCCCGAACCCGCCGCCGGGGCACCGGATTCGTGCCCGGCCGCCCCGGCCTGCCGCGCGGACGCGGCCGGGCCGGCGCCGGTATCGTCCGCCGGAGGTGCGTGACCGTGGCGTCGTGACCACCAGGTGTGGAACGCCGCCGTGGCGATCAGCGCGACCGCCGAGATCGCGAGCAGGACGGGGCCGTCGGGGCCGTGCCCGATCAGGTTCGCCACGGCGTCGGCGACCGCCACCGCCGTGAACAGGGCGGCCAGTTCGACGAGATCCCTGCGCCAGTGGTGGACCGGCCGGCCGTTTTTCGCGCGTGTCACATCAGACATGTCTGGAGTCATACCGTCACTGTGAAGTACGGGTGTTGCGTGATCGCGAACGCTTTGTGACTGATCGGTTAAGTATGCATCTGTCTTCTTTGTTGCACTTTTTACGATTCCCTGTCGTGGTTCCGTCAGCCGGTGACCTCTTGTTCCCGAACCAGTTCCCCAGCCGGTTCCAGCGCGGTTTCCAGAGCGGTTCGCAGCCGGCGTGCCTGGGTCGAGAGCCGGGACGAACCCCGCCGGTCCGCCACCGACGCGAGATGGTCCACGTCACCCCGCGCTCCGGTCCGCTCTGCGCACTCGGCGGCGACGGCCAGCAGTTCGCCGAACCCGCGGGCGGCCGGGGCGGCGCCCTGCGAGGCGAGGCCCGCGAGCAGCTCCGGCAGCGCGGCCCTGAGTATCGACCAGACGGTGGCGTACGCGCCGGTCGTCGCCGCGGTCTGCACGGACTCGGCGAGCCGCACGGGCTTCACCGCCCCGTGCCGCACCAGCTGCGCCAGGTCCCTGCCGAGCCCCTCGGCGTCCAACTGTCCCCGCGCGGCGAGGACCAGCAGGGCGTCCACCGCGCTGAGCCGGTCCTCCGGGTGACGCGCGCCCAGCCCGTACGCCACACACAGGTGCACGCCCTCACCCGCTTCGCCCTCCGCCTCGGCCATGAGCGGCAGGACCGCGGCGGCGCCCCGGGTGTCGTCCACCGCGGCCGTGGAGAGCTCGCGCGTCAGGCGCACGGCGACGGTCTCCCGCCACCCGGGCAGCACGGCCAGCCAGTGCTGCCGCCCCGCCGGGTTCCAGTAGTGGTCGCAGAACCTGCGGGTGGCGTGGGCGCCCACGGGCCGGCCGAGCGGGCGGAAGGCCGGGGGGAGGTGCTCCGGCAGCCCTGCGGTCTCGCCGAGTTCGAGCAGGATGCACTCTCCCGAGAGGCGCCGACTGCTCGTGGGTGGCTTCGGGCCCTCGCTCGTGAGCCATCGGGCCAGCCGCTCGCCCGCCGTGCTGCCCAGCGCGGCGGCCCGCTCGGCGGCGGCCGCGGTCAGCGCCCGGTCGTCGCGGCGCACCCGGAGCAGTGCCTGAGCGAAGTCGGCCTCCCCGACGCGGGCGCCGAGCCGGTGGTACTCGGCGAGGCGGTCCACCAGCTCGTCCGGCTCCAGGAACCCCGACGACCAGGTGGGTGTGGCCAGCAGGAGCGGCAACGGGTCGGTCCGCAGCCGGTAGGCCACCTCCCACAGACGGGCGTCGAAGGCGACGGCGAGCGGGGTGTGCACGCAGGGGTCCGACGCCGGGCCGCGCTGATCGGCCTTGTGGAGCGTGGCCGTACGCACCCGTCCCAGCAGGGCCGCGAGCACGACCTCCACGCCGTGCGGGGTGTCCCGGAAGTACTGGTCCACCGGGTGGTACAGGCGATCGGTGTCCATCCACCAGCACCGGGCGGTCACCGGTGTCAGGGCCTCGACCAGCTCCTCCCGCCGCAGATACGCCTGCTGCACCAGGCCGTCCAGGGCACGCTCGAACGGTCCGATGTCACCGTCGGGGGACGCCAGCAGGGCTCCGACCTCCTCGGCCAGCTCGGTCACCGACTCCGGCGCGGGCTCGACCCGGGCCGGCGCGGGAACGGGCGGCAGCAGCTCCAGGTACGCCTGCGGCGCGAGCTCGGCCGCGTCCAGCCCGAGGGCGACGGCGGCCCGTGCCCGGAGCCCGGCACTCAACTGGTCGGCGCTCTGGGCCACTTCGTCGCGCGCCCGCTCGTCCACCGCGCCGACGTACCGCTCCACCAGCTTTAGCGCGCGCTCCTGCACGTCCGTGTCCTCGTGCCCGAAGCCCTGTGCCACCGCGGGCAGCAGGTCGGCCGCGCTCGACGGATCGTGCCGGAGCGCCTTGCCGAGGAGCACGAGCTGGGCGCGCACCAGCTTCTTCTCCGTGCGGAACAGCACGGCGTCGGTCATCTCGGCGAGCTGCCGGGGTGCGATCTCGCCGGCCAGGGCCAGCGAGCCCAGCACCGCCTGGGCGTGCGACGCGATGGTGGAGACCGGGTGGGAGACGAGCGCCAGCCAGTCCGCGGCACGCTCCCGCTCCTCGTCCCGGCTGGGCGCGAGTGCCTTCAACAGCCGCAGGAACACCCGGCAGTCGGACGCCAGGGTGCCGCGCAGCAGCCGGGCGGCGCAGGCGTCGATCAGGATCCCACGGTCGAGGAGCCCTTCCTCGGTGAGTGCCGTGAGGGCGTTGATCCAGCTGTTCGGGCCGTCGCCGAAGAGCCAGTCCAGCCGGCTGCCGATGCCCGGGATCTCGAAGAGGGCGGCGACGAGCCGCGCAGTGTACGGATCCCGGCGGAGCCGGTCGAGGACGGTGTCCCCGCGCTGCCACAGGCTGCCGGTCTGCTCGACCCAGCCCATGACATAGGTTTCCGTCGTCGGCACCGCGCAGCCGGACAGCCGCACCAGCCCCGCCATCAACTCGTACGGCACCTCGGAGGCCGGCGGGCGGTCCGCGAGCCGCTGCGCGAGGTTGCCCAGCCAGTCCTGCTCCCGGTCGCCCAGGACATGGAGCAGGGTCGCGGGAGACGCCTGCGACCAGCGCATGTCGGCCGCGGCGATCCAGGAGGCCGTCCCGGCAGCTCCGGTGTGGCAGGCGGCCCCGGCCGCGTGCAGGGTGGGATACGCCTTGCGGGACACGGCGTCCCAGCGCGCGCTCCGCAACTCCTTGCGCAGCTCCTTCAGCGCGGGCAGACAGAGCCGGCGCTCGGGATCCGTCATCCCGTCCAGCAGCCCTGCCGCCTCCTCCAGCCGCCCCGCCCGGACGGCCTTCAGCAACGGGTCACTCACCGAGACCGCCCCACCTGCCGACACCGGCACCACATCACTCACCGACACCACACCGCTCACCGACACCACACCGCTCACCGAGACCGCTCCGCTCATCGCACACCGCCGTCGATCCGAACCGCCGCCAGAACCCCCGCCTGTCCGGCCACCGCGCCGCGCCGGACCATCCGTACCGCCAGCGCGTGCTTGCACGGCCCGCGCCCGCCCCGGTACGTGGCCCACCACAGGCAACTGCAGCTCAGCACCCCCGCGGCGTCGCGCACCCGGTGCGCGTGCCCGTCCTGCGCGGTCACCGTGCCGAGGTCGCCGTCCAGGACCACCGCGCCCGCCGCCACGAGGTCCCGGGCGGCCTTCAGCCGGGGGTTGTGCCGCTCCACCCGCTCGGCGTCGTAGGGCAGTTCACGGTGGAAGTAGGCGGCTTCCGCCGTGTCGTAGCCCACGCGTCCCGAGGTGCCCAGCCGGACGAGGGCCGCCCGCACCCGCTCGACGGGCAGGCCCGAGGACGCGGCCAGGTCCCCGATGTCGATCCTGGGCTCCCAGGCCAGCAGGACCGCTATCAGCTCCGCGTCCTCGGCGGCCTCGTCGGTGGCCAGCGCGTCGAGCACACCGCCCTCACCGGAGAAGCCCCGGGACGCCTCCGGGGACAGCGTCAGCGTGAGCCGCATACCGGGCAGCACGACCTCCCAGGCACTGGCCGACGGGGCGGTCCCGGCGAGCGCGGGACCGTACACCCGCAGGGCCGACGCATGGCGAAGGACCCGCTGGAGGGCGATCAGCCGCTCCGGGCCGGGCAGACAGACGGCTCCGGGCACCGGGCGGGTCGTGGGCCGCAGAACACCCCGTACCGGGACGACCCACTGGGCTCCCCGGGAGGCGCCGCGGGCGCCGCCACGCGGCAGCGAGCGCAGGAACCGCACGGCCTCCGCCGCGGGCAGTTCGGCCCGCAGGTCGAAACCGGCCGCCGTCACCTGGGCCTCTGCGAACCCCCGCAGCCACCGGTCAGGCAGCGGCACCTTCTTCTCCACGACCGGACCGTCCAGGGTGGTCACCGCCAGCTCGTCCGGACCGACGCGCAGGTGCAGCGGATCCGCGGAGCCGATCCTCGACAGGGCGTTCCGCAAGGGGTTGTTGACGTCGACGTTCGTCGTGCCGTGTCCCACCTCACCGCCGTCGAGGCCCGCCTCCAGCACGTCCAGACGCGCGTACACCCCGCCGCAGCCCGAGAAGGACTCGAAACGCAGCCGGTCGCCGTTGCCCGTGACCACCGGGTCGAGGGACGCCTGCAACTGGCGCTGGTAGTAGCGGGCGCTCGCCACGTCGGCGACCGCGAGCAGCCCCGCCGACGCCACCTGGGGCGAGGTGAGGAAACCCGCGAAGAAGCGGGGATGGTCCTCGACACCCCGGGGCGTCGCACCCCGCGAGGTCTCAAGGCCCAGGCGCTGTCCGCCCGGTGCGGACTCCAGCGCGGAGGGTCGGGTGTAGGCCACGGCCTGCATCGATCGCGTCATGTGAAAACCGTAGGGGCGACCACTGACAATCGGCCCCGACCTGCGGAAACGCATGAATTCGAGAACGCCGACGTGCCGCGTACCGGGGGATGACGCCGGTACGCGGCACGGGCTACGAGAGTACGGGAGACGGGCCCATCGGGCGCGCCCCCGGGGGCAACTACTGTCCCACGCGCCCCGGTTGCAGCACCTTCGTGAACAGTACCGACCCGCCGGTCGCGCGCAGCCGGACCGTCAGCTCGCCGCTCCCGCCGTCGATGTCGACCTCGCCGAAGTACTGGGGCGACTCCATCGGCGAGACGTTCGACGTGGCCGGCGCCTTGACGAAGACCCGGTCCGGACCGAACGTGCCGTCCAGCGCGTTCGCCGGGAACCCGCCGGCGGCGAGCGGTCCTGAGACGAACTCCCAGAACGGCGCGAAGTCCTTGAAGGCGGCGCGCGAGGGGTCGTAGTGCTGCGCCGAGGTGTAGTGCACGTCCGCCGTCAGCCACACCGTGCCGGTGATCCGCCGGTGCTTGACGAACCGCAGCAGCTCCGCGATCTGCAGTTCGCGGCCGAGCGGCGCTCCCGGGTCGCCCTGGGCGACGGCCTCGATGTCCGTGGCGCCGTCGGGCACGACCAGGCCGAGCGGCATGTCGGCGGCGATCACCTTCCAGACCGCGCGCGAGCGGGTCAGCTCCCGCTTCAGCCAGGCCAGTTGCTCCGCGCCCATGATGCCGGTGGTGTCGTCGGTCTGCCGGCCGGGGGAGTTGGCGTTGCGGAACGTGCGCATGTCGAGCACGAAGACGTCCAGCAGGGGGCCGTGGCGCACGACCCGGTGCACCCGGCCCTCCTTGCCGGTGGCGGGCAGGGTCGAGATCGGGAAGTACTCGCTGAACGCCTTGCGGGCGCGGGTGGCCAGCGTGTCGACGTCCTTCACCGTGTAGCGGTCGTCGGCGAGGATCTCGCCCGGGTACCAGTTGTTGGTGACCTCGTGGTCGTCCCACTGGGTGATCGTGGGGACCTGGGCGTTGAACCGGCGTACGTTCTCGTCGAGCAGCGAGTAACGGAAGTTGCCGCGGTACTCGGCGAGGGTCTCCGCGACCTTGGACTTCTCCTCGGTGGTGACGTTCCGCCACACCCGGCCGTCCGGGAGGGTCACGGAGGCCGACAGCGGGCCGTCCGCGTAGATGGTGTCGCCGCTGCACAGGAAGAAGTCGGGGTTCAGACGGCGCATCTCCTCGTACGCGTAGAGGCCGCCGATGTCCGGGTTGATGCCCCAGCCCTGGCCCACGATGTCGCCGGACCAGAGGAACCGGACGTCCTGGTGCCGCTTCGAGGGCGCGGTCCTGAAGGTGCCGGACACGGGCTCGCCGGTGCGGCGGTAGTCGTCCGGGTCGGCCAGCGTCACCCGGTAGTGGATCTGCTCACCGGCCGGCAGGCCGTGCAGGGGGACCGTGCCGGTGAAGTCCGTGCCGGTGCCCAGGAGCGGGCCCCGCCATGTCCGGGGCCTGTGGAACGACTCGGTCGCGGACGTTTCGACGATCATGCGGGCGGGGCGGTCCGAGCGGACCCACACCAGGCCGGAGTTCGTGGTCACGTCTCCGGCCTGTACGCCCCACTGTGCCCTGGGCCGGCCCGACAGGGCGAACGCCGGGGCCGCGGTGGCGGCGCCGGCCGCGGCGGGCAGGGCGAGTGCCGCCGACGCGGCGAGCGAGCCGCGCAGGACGCTGCGGCGGCCGGGGAGGGGGCTGCTCGGCGGACGGTGTGACATGGGACGCCTCCTGGGACGGGTTCGACCGGTGTGCACGGCTACACCTACTGGTGTGCCGCAGCGTGCACGCAAACCACAAGTGAACAACTCGCTCCGCGGGGATTGGAGGGGTTTGCGGGTGGGGGTGGTGGGAGCGGGCGAGGCCGGCGGACATGTGCGGGTGGGCGGGGGCCGGCCGCGCAGTTCCCCGCGCCCCTGGGTGGGGGTGGGTGGCGGTGGTGCGGGGGGCTGCGGGTGGTGGGGGTTGAGCGCGCAGTTCCTCGCGCCCCTGACGGGGCGGGGTGGGGCGGTGTTTTTAGGGGCGCGGGGAACTGCGCGATCAGCCCCCACTCTGCCGCAGGCGGTGTTCCGGGCGGTCGGACCCGGTGGTCAGCCGTCGACGGGAGGCGGGGTCGTTCCGGCTGCGAGGGCCGTCGCGTGTATGCCCTCCCGGATGCGGGCCGGGGAGACATGGGCGTAGCCCAGGACGAGGCGGACCACGTCGTCCTCGGGCGACGGGATCCGCGTGTAGGACGCCAGCGCGCGGACCGCGATCCCGGCCGCCCCCGTCGCGGCCAGGAACCGTCCCGCCGGCCCGTACCGCGCCGGCAGCGCGGCGATCGCGTGCAACCCGGCGGCGACGCCCGAGACCTCCGCGCCGGGGAAGTGCTCGGCCAGCGCCGCGACCAGCGCGTCGCGCCGCTCCCGGTACGCGCGCCGGCACCGGCGGAGCTGCCGGTCGTAGTCGCCCCGTTCCACGAATCGCGCGAGCACCGCCTGGTCGACGACGGGATTGCCCAGGTCCAGCGTCCGTTTGCGGTCGACGACCTCCTCGGCGAGCGAGGCCGGAACCAGCAGCCAGCCCAGCCGCAGCCCCGGCGCCAGCGACTTGCTCACGGAACCCGTATACGCGACGTGCTCCGGATCGAGCCCCTGAAGAGCCCCGACGGGCGCCCGGTCGTAGCGGAAGTCACCGTCGTAGTCGTCCTCGACGACGAGTCCGTCCACCTCCCGTGCCCAGTCGAGGAGTTCCGCGCGGCGCCGCGCCGAGTACGCGATCCCCGTCGGGAACTGGTGCGCGGGCGTCGTCACCACCGCCCGTACCCCGGACGCGCGCAGCGCCCCGATGTCCAGCCCCTCGTCGTCCAGCGGCAGCGGTACGGCGTCGAGGCCGGCCGACGCGTACAGCGCACCGTGCTCCGGGCTGCCGGGATCCTCCACGCCCACGGCACGCACCCCGCGCGCGTGGAGCACGAATCCGAGCAGCGTGGTCGCCTGGGCCACCCCGGAGACGACCGTCACCCGCTCGGGATCCGCGACCACCCCCCTGCGCCGGGCGAGCAGTTCGGCGAGCGCCGTACGCAGCCGGGGCAGCCCGCGTGGATCCGGGTAGCCGAGCGCGTGGTGCGGCAGTTCGGCGAGCACCCCGCGCTGCGCGGCCGACCACGCCGCGCGCGGGAACAGCGACAGGTCGGGCGTACCGGGCAGGAAGTCCACCCGGCCGCCCGGGGCGCGGGGAGCGAGGTCCCGCGCGCGGGGGAGCGCGGCCCGCACCGCCCCGCCGACCCAGGTCCCGGCACCCCGGCCGCTGCGGAGATAGCCCTCCGCCGTCAGCTGCTCGTACGCCTCCGTGACCAGGCCCCGGGACACCCCGAGGTCGGCGGCGAGTTCGCGGCTGGACGGCAGACGGGTGCCCGGTGTGAGCAGGCCCGAGCGGACCGCCTCCCGCAGCGCGGTCTGCAGCGCACGGCCACGCGCGCGTGCCGGTGCCGAAGCGGCCGGCAGGAGCACCTCCCAGGCACCGGCCCAGCCCGCCGCCGCGGGCGGCTCCGGATTGGTCCCCGATGGCGTCATGGAAGTGGACCTTAAACCGGGCCGCGGTCCTTCATAGCGTCACCTCCATGAACGCCACCACCATGAACGCCACCACCACGCGCGGGTCCCTGCTCGCGGCTCTCGCCGCCGTCCTCGTCGGAGGTTCCTTCACCGCCAACAGCGTGCTGGGCCACTACCCGTACGCGGGCGGTCAGTTCCTGCGTTACGGCCTCGCCTGTCTGCTCCTCCTCCCGCTGGTCGGACGAGGCGGCGCGGCGCCCCTGCGCGCCTTGGCACCGCGCCGGTGGGTACGCCTCGCGCTGCTCGCCGCCGTCGGCATGGTCGGCTTCAACCTCTCCGTGATCGCCGCCGAACACAGCGCGGAACCCGCGATACCGGGTGTCTTCGTAGGGTGCGCCCCGGTCGTCGTGGCCGTGCTCGTCCCCCTCCTGGAGGGCCGCGGGCCCCGACGGACCGTCCTGTACGGGGCGTCGCTGGTGGCCGCCGGTGCCTTCACGGTCCAGGGCTGGGGCCGTACCGACGGGGCCGGTGTCGCCTTCTCCGTGTGTGCGCTCGTCGGCGAGATCGGCTTCGCGGTGCTTGCCGTGCCCGTCCTGCGGCCGCTCGGACCGCGTCTGCTGTCCGCGACGGTGTGCGGCCTCGCCGCGGCCGAGTCGGCGCTCGCCGGGGTGCTCGTCGACGGCAGCGACTGGCTGCGGACCCCGGACCCGACCGAGGCCGTCGCGCTGCTGTGGCAGGCGGCGGTCGTCACGGTCGTCGGCTTCGTCTGCTGGTACATGGGCATGCAGCGCATCGGCGCGGAGCGCGCGACGCTCTTCTCCGGCCTCATCCCGGTGGCCGCCGCCTGCACGGCCCCGCTCGTCGGAACGGGCTCCTACGGGGCGGCGCAGGCCGTGGGCAGCGCGCTGGTCGGTACCGGAGTCGCCCTGGGGTCGGGCGCGTTCAGCCGCGGCGCACGGGCCTCAGCGGCTGCCGTCCAGGACGACGCGCGCGACGAGCGCGGGGTCGTCGTTCATCGGGACGTGCCCGCAGCCGGGCAGCCGCACCAGCCGGGCCCGGGGGATGACCTGCTTGGCGCGGACTCCCTGGCGGCGTACCAGGATCCGGTCCCGCGTGCCCCAGGCGACGGTGACGGGCAGGCCGGGGACGTCGTCCGTGAACTGGACCGAGTTGCCCGCCCTGAGAGTCTCGGTGAATCCCTCGGCGGCGGCCAGCGCGAGGGTCTCGGCGACCACCGCCTCGGGTGAACGGCGGGCCGGGTGCGCGTAGATGCTGCTGGTCAGCAGCGCGCGCCCGGCGGCCGACCGGGACAGCCGCTCGATCATCGGCAGCGGCATGGCCCGCGCGGCCTGCCGCATCGCCTGGAGCAGACCGAACGCGTAACGCCGCTCGACGGGCGACCAGAACCCGGCGGGCGACAGCGCCGTGACGGACCGTACGAGTTTCTCGCGGCCCAGCTCCAGGGCCAGCAGCCCGCCGAGCGAGTTGCCCGCCACATGCGGCCGGTCGAGCTCCAGCGTCTCGCACAGCGCGGCGAGCGCCGCGGTCGTCGTCGCCAGGTCGTGGCCGAGTCCCTCGGGCAGCGCGGGGGACTCGCCGCAGCCCGGCAGGTCCACCGCGATCACGTCCCGCTCGGCGGCGAGGAGTTCGACGACCGGGTCCCACGCCTGCCGGTGATGGCCTATGCCGTGCAGCAGCAGGAGCGGTGCGCCGCTGCCCACGCGCGTGTACGCGAGGGTCACGGTCCGCGGGCCGTGCGAAGAGGGGACGCTGAAGGAGACCGTGGCGGACATGGGCTGCTCCTTGTCTGGTGGGTGGGTGCTGGGTGCTGGGTGCTGGGGAGAGCCTGGAACGGCTGGCTCCTAGACAGCTTGTCAGCAATTGCTACCGACGGGTAGCCCCCTGTGTCCTGTTGCCGCCGGGCCCCGCGGCGTACGTCCCTCGACCCGGGCGGACGTGGTGGACCTCTCGTGCGACGCGGACCTATCGCCTGGACACGGCCTGACGCGTCGGGATGGGATGGACGGGTGGCTACCGACACTGTGACCGAGGTCTTCGAAGAGCACCGGCCCGTTCTGATGGGCGTCGCCTACCGCATGCTCGGCCGTGTGGCCGACGCCGAGGACGTGGTGCAGGAGGCGTGGTTGCGCTGGTCCGGCGGCGACCGTTCCGATGTGCGTGAACCGCGCGGCTACCTGGTGCGTGTCACCACCCGGCTCGCGATCGACCGGCTGCGGCAGGCCCAGTCCCGTAACGAGGCCTATGTGGGGCCCTGGCTGCCCGAGCCGTACGTCACCGACTTCGGGGACACCGTCGCCGACACCGCCGAGCGTGCCGTCCTCGCCGACTCGGTCTCGCTGGCCGTCCTCGTGGTCCTGGAGTCCCTCTCGCCGCTGGAGCGTGCCGTGTTCGTGCTCCGGGAGGCGTTCGGCTATCCGTACGCGGACATCGCGGTGACGCTCGACCGCAGCGAGTCCGCGGTGCGCCAGCTCGCCGGGCGGGCCCGTCGGCATGTCGAGGAGAAGCGGCCGCGGTACGAGGTGGACCCCGTCGAGCGGCGCGATCTCACCGAGCGGTTCCTCGCCGCGGCGACGGAGGGCGATCTCGAAGGGCTGATGTCCCTGCTGGCTCCGGACGTGCGCCTGGTGGGCGACAGCGGAGGCCGGGCCCAGGCGCCGCTGCGGGTCCTGGAGTCGGCCGACAAGGTGGGCCGGTTCGTCGACGGAGTCACGCGCAAGGGCGTGGCGAACGCGACGTTCCGCTTCCTGGAGGTCAACGGCGGTCCTGCGGTCCTGGTGCTGTCCGACGGCAAGCCCGACACCGTTCTCCAGCTGGACGTCGCCGACGGACGGATCCAGTGCGTCTACGTCGTCCGCAACCCGGAGAAGCTGCTGTCCCTCGCCGCCGGCTGACGTCCGGCTGCCCGCCGACGGGCACCGGCGGGCGGCCGACGGGCATCGGCGGTTATCGGCCGACTCCCGCCGACAGGGCACGTTCCGGCCGAAGCCCCCGTTCTGAACGACGGGGGCTTCGCCGTTGTGTCAGGTATATGGCGTATCGCGAACGTCGTATGAACGCTCTGCGGTCACACGCATGTGCGAGCTGTAACGGATCGAGGATTGGTCTTGACCAAGTGTGGGGACCGCCATATGGTCGCGGGATAGTGCAGGAACCTTTAATAAACAAGGGCGCTAAAAGCCGCCGGGACACGGCGATTGCGGAGGACGCGGTGGGGACCACGCAGTTGGAAACGGTGCCGGAGCCGAAGTACTGGCATCTGAAGACCGTGCTCAGCGAAGCACTGGACTCCGAGTTCTCGGTGGGTGAGATCCTTCCGAACGAGCGCGATCTCGCGGCCCGGTTCGGTGTCGCGCGGGCCACGCTCCGTCAGGCGCTGGAGCAGTTGGAGCTGGAGGGCCGCCTGCAGCGCCGGCGCGGTGTCGGTACGACCGTGGCGCCGCCGCGTGTGGGTGTGGCCGTCGGATCCGAGCAGCACACGTGGCCGGGCGCGGTCGGTGACGCCTGGCAGCCCGCGGACTGCGCGGTGGCACTCGCGCCGTCGGCGGTGGCCAGGAGCCTGGAGACCGACCCCGACGAACAGGTGCACATCGTGCGCCGCTCCCGCGTGACGCACGGCCAGCCGGTCGCCGCCGAGCTTCTCTACGTCCCCGCCTCGTCGGTGCCCGACCTGTCCGGCATCGACGCGCCGTCGGGCACGGCACGCGCGCGTGCCGTGCTGCGCGAGCTCCAGCGTCTGGAGCTGGAGGGTGAGGACCGTGCCGTGGAGCTGGGCTCGGCCCGCGCGGACGACGCGAAGGAACTGGACCGTCTCCCCGGTGCGCCCGTCCTCGTCGTCACGACCCGCTTCTTCGCCGAGGGACGTGTCGCGGCGGTCTCCGTGGCCACCTACCGCGCGGACACCTGCCGGCTGACCTTCGGCGACTCGGGCGGTGTGGAGATCCACCACGACCCGGAGCGCCGCGCTTCCTGACCGACCGGCGTCACCTTCTCGATCCAGCGTGCGTCGCGCCCCGGACTGCGGGGCGCGACGTTTCGCTGTCGGGCCGGCGCCGGGCCGTGGTCGGCCGTGGCGGGGCGGCCTGCCGGGGTCCGGCTGCGGCCCGGCGACGGCCTGGTCGCGGGGCCGGGGGAGAGGGGTCAGCGGCGGGCCGTCACCGTGCCCTCCACCGCGAACAGCTGTTCCTCCACGTGGTCGAGAGCCAGTCGCAGGGCGCCCGTCGCCACGGCCGCCTCGCCCAGCAGCGACAGCGTCACCCGGGGCGGCCGCAGACAGTAACGGGCCAGTTCCTCGCGCAGCGGCTCCAGGACACCGTCCAGACCCGCCGCCCAGCCGCCGATCACGACGAGTTCGGGGTCGAGGGCCAGGACGAGCGCGGCGACATCGTGCACCAGGCGTTGTATGAAGCGGTCGACGGCGGCCAGAGCCCGTTCGTCGCCCGCGCGGGCGTGCGTGAAGACCTCCGCCACCGCTTGCTCGTCGAGCGGATGCAGCGGTTCGTCGGTCGTGGACAGCAGCGTCTCCGGAGTGACCTCGCGGCCCAGCAGGTGGAGCGCGCCGATCTCGCCGGCCGCGCCCCCGTAACCGCGGTGCAGCCGCCCGCCGATGAGCGAACCGGCACCGGGGCTCAGTCCGGCCAGTACGAACACCATGTCGTCGGACTCGGTGCCGGCGCCCTTCCAGTGCTCGGCGACCGCCGCCGCGTTGGCGTCGTTCTCCACGAGCACCGGGCACTTGAAGGAGCGGCGCAGCCGTTCGCCCAGCGCCAGGCCCGTCCACTCCGGCAGCGCCGTACCCAGGCGTACGGTGCCGTCGGCCTCGACGATGCCGGGCGAGCCCACCCCGACGGCACGCAGGGAGCCGCGTGCCACTCCGGCGCGGCGCAGCAGTTCGGCGACGGCCGTGCGCAGCCGTTCGAGCCGCTCGTCCGCCGACGCCGTCTCGCAGACGTCCTTGGCGAGCGAACCGAGCACCCGGCCGTCCAGATCGGACAGGAGCGCGGCCACCCGGTGCGGACCGATCTCCAGGCCCAGCAGATGACCCGCCTCGGCCCGGAAGCGGAACAGGCGTGCGGGTCTGCCCTGGCGCCGGGCGGCGCTTCCGTCGGCCGCGGTCTCGACGACGAGCCCGCCGTCGATGAGCCCTTCGACGACGCCCTCGACGGTGGGCCGGGACAGGCCGGTCACCCGGGTGATCTCGGTGAGTGTCGCGGAGTCCGTGGCCGCCCGCAACGCGTGCAGCACCACCGCGGAGTTGATCCTCCGCAGCAGGGAGGGGTCCCCGCCGGTCAACTGCCCCAACGTCCGTCCTCCCAGCTCGTGCGCGTGTCGGTTGGCCGGATCGTACTCGGCGCGGCGGGTCCCGGCGAGTGCCGGGCGCCACCTCCCGGCCCACGACCGGAACCCGTTCCTCCCCGGGACCGGAATCAGCCCCTCGGCGCGACCGGAATCAGTCCCTCACCCGGTACCGGAATCATCCGGGCGCCACGAACCCCGACTCGTACGCCATGATCACCGCCTGGGTGCGGTCCCGGGTCCCCAGTTTCGTCAGTACGGCGCTGACGTGGGACTTCACCGTCTCGGCGCCGAGCACCAGACGTGCGGCGATCTCCGCGTTCGACAGACCCCGTGTCATCAGGCGCAGCACCTGTGTCTCGCGCTCGGTCAGGGCGGCCCGTTCCAGTGCGGCGCGGGCCGCGGGATTCCCGCGGCCGTCACGGCCGGTGTCCCCGTACTCGGCGGCCAACCGCCGTACCGAGGCGGGGAACAGCAGCGACTCCCCCTCGGCGACCAGCCGCACGGCGTGCACGATCTCGGCAGGCTCGGCCCGCTTCAGCAGAAACCCGTCGGCGCCCGCGCGCAGCGCCTCGTACACGTACTCGTCGTTCTCGAAGGTCGTCACGACGACGATCTTCGGCGGCCGGTCGACGGTCCGCAGCACCGCACGCGTGGCCTCGATACCGTCCATCAGGGGCATTCGGACGTCCATCGCCACGACGTCGGGCCGCAGCCGCCGCACCAGCGGGATCACCGCCGCGCCGTCCGCGGCCTCACCGACGACCTCGATGTCGGGCTGCGCCTCCAGAACGGCCCGCAGCCCGGCCCGTACGAGGGGTTCGTCGTCGACGAGCAGAACGGTGACCGGCATCCGGCCAGCGTAGATCAGCGCAGCGGCAGCTCGACATGCACCTGCCAGTCACCGTCGTCCGGACCGGTCCGTGCCCAGCCGCCGAGCAGCGCGGCCCGCTCGCGGACGCCCCGCAGCCCGCTGCCCCGGCCGGGCCCCGGTATCCGGGCCGTCAGCGGATTGCGCACCTCCAGCACGAGCGTGTGGTCCTCGACCGCGATACCGATCCGGACGGGCACCGGGCCCGCGTGCCGCAGCACGTTGGTGAGCGACTCCTGGAGGATGCGGTAGCCCTCGCGGGAGACCGGCCCCGGCACCGTTTCCAGCGGTCCCGTCACCTCGGCGTCGATCTTCGCCCCGGAGGCGCGCGCGGACTCCAGGAGCCGGTCGGCCTCCACCAGGGTCGGGCGGCGGCTCACGGGCCGCCCTGTCTCGCGCAGCACACCGAGCACCCGCTCCAGGTCCTCCAGCGCGGCCCGGCCGGTGTCCTCGATGGCGAGCAGGGCCCGGTCGGTGAACTCCGGGTCTCCGGCGGTCCGCGCGGCCCCCGCCTGCACCACGGCCACCGTCAGCGCGTGACCGATCGAGTCGTGCAGCTCACGGGCGATACGGGTGCGCTCCAGCAGTTGTTCGGTGCGCTCCTCCAGTGCGGCGAGCCGCTCGGCCGCCGACGGCCCCAGGAGGCGGCGCGCGACGACCGTGACCAGCTCGCCGAGTCCCACCACCACCCCGTACAGGGCGATCAGCGGCAGTGGGGCGAGCAGCGCGTACGCCCCGTGCGCGTGCGACACCGGCAGGAAGGGATTGTCGTCGGGCACGTGACCGGCCGAGAGCCGGACCAGGTCCACGGCGACGAGCGGGAGCCAGACCGTGGCCCCCGCCACGGCCCAGCCCAGGACCACGCGTATCTCCAGCCACACGACGGTCCGCAGCCGGTCCTGCCAGGTGGCCGACGCGGCGACCGAGATCGCCGGATCAGGCCCGCCGCGCGTCAGCATGAACTGCGCCTGCACACCCTCGCCGCGACGCACGGCCGGGATCAGCCCCAGCGGCACCGCCACCAGCGCGGGCACCCACGGCACGGACGGGTCGATGAACATCCACACGCTGACGGCCAGCATGGGAACCCACAGGTGCAGCAGGCGGGTGTACGTCGTCCCACGGGTCAGCGGGCGCAGCAGGCGGGCCATGGCGTCATCGTGACACCCGGCACCGACAGCGGTCCTCCCCCGGGCGGGGGAGAGGTTCTCCCCGGACGGGGGAGGACCAAGTCCCCGCCCGGCGGCCAGCCTTGGGCCATGACCACCATCGACGTCGAAGACCTCACCAAGGAGTACGGCACCACCCGCGCCGTGGACCGGCTGACCTTCCGGGTCGAGCCGGGCCGGGTCACCGGCTTCCTCGGTCCCAACGGCGCAGGCAAGTCCACCACCATGCGGCTCGTACTCGGCCTGGACCGCCCCACGTCCGGCACCGCGACCCTCGGCGGCCGGGCGTACGCGACGCTGGAGAAGCCGTTGCGCCACGTCGGCGCGCTGCTCGATGCGGGGGCCGCGCACGGTTCGCGCACCGCGCGGGACCATCTGCGGGTGTTCGCGGCGAGCAACGGCCTGCCGGAGCGGCGTGTGGACGAGGTCCTGGTCCAGGCGGGCCTCGCCCCGGTCGCCCGGCACCGGGTCAGGACGTACTCCCTGGGCATGCGCCAGCGTCTGGGAATCGCCGTGGCGCTGCTGGGGGACCCGCCGGTGCTCCTGCTCGACGAACCGTCGAACGGGCTCGACCCCGAAGGCATCATCTGGATCCGGGAGTTGCTGCGCGGGCTCGCCCGTGAGGGCCGCACCGTGTTCGTCTCCAGCCATCTGATGAACGAGACCGCGTCGTTCGCCGACCACCTCGTAGTCCTGGGGCGCGGCCGGCTGCTCGCCGACCTGCCGATGCGGGAGTTCATCGACGCACGCGTGGACCCCCGGGTACGGGTGCGCACCACGGACGGCGCGGCGCTCCGCGACCTGCTCGCACGGCACGGGTACGACGCCGTGGAGAGCGAGCCCGGGGGAGGGGGAGAGGGGGCGGAGGAGGTGGGGGACCGGTGGATCGTGCACCACGCGCGCGTGGCGGACATCGGTCGCCTCACCTCCGCCGCGGGCCTGCCCGTTCTCGAACTGGCGGCGCAGGACGGCACGCTGGAGCAGGCGTACCTCGATCTGACGTCCGCCGAGGCCGAGTTCGCCGCCCGGACCCCGAGCCGTCCGCAGGAGGCCTGACCGTGCCGTTCGCACCCGTACTCCACTCCGAGTGGCTCAAGATCCGCACCCTGCGGTCGCTCGTCGCGGGCCTGGCCGCCGTCGTACTGGTCACCGCGCTCTTCTCCGCCTTGGCGGGAGGCGACGCCTCCGGGGATGCGGACCTCGATCCCCTGTTCTCGGCGTTCTTCGGGGTCAGTTTCGGACAGATCGCGGCGATCACCTTCGGCGCGCAGGCCATGTCCTGCGAGTTCCAGGGAGCCGCCGGAGCCGCCCTGCGGGCCTCGCTGACCGCCGTGCCCCGCCGTGGACGCTGGTTCGCGGCGAAGGCGACGGCCATCGGCGTACCGGCACTGGCCGTCGGCCTCCTCACCGGCTGCGTGAGCCTGGCGGTGGGCCGGGCCGCGCTCGGTGACCGGGCCGACGGGATCAGCTGGGGCGAAGGGCTGCGGGGCGCCGTGGGCTGTGGGATCTATCTGGCCCTGATGGCGCTCTTCGCGGTCGGGCTGACCGCGCTGCTGCGCAGCGGTGTCGCCACGCTGAGCATCCTCGTGCCCTTTCTGCTGCTGGTCTCCTTCGTGGTCGGGGACGTGTCCGGGAACGCCGCCGACTTCCTGCCCGACAGGGCGGGGCAGGTGGTGCTGCACGAGACACGGGACGGCGTGCTCGGTCCGTGGACCGGGCTCGTGGTGACGGCGCTTTGGACGGCGGCCGCGCTGCTGGCCGGAGGGTGGAGCCTTCGCCGCCGGGACGCGTGAAACAGGATGCCCGTCGCGACGAGGTCTCCTGACGGGCCGCCACATGTCAGTGGTGACCGCTTTACTGGACTTCATGACCACTGAGCGACACCTCGCCACGATCGACGAGCTGTGCGTCCGCGACTTCCCCGTGGCGCACGGCTGGTCGGACGTCGGCGCGGGAGGACCCGGCTACCACCTGGTGGTGCTGGAGACGACGCGCGGTTTCGGTACGGGCGACCAGTCCGGGCGGGAGGAGACCGCGGACCAGTTCACCGCCTACCGGGAGAGCGTCTCGCAGCGGCTGGACGAGCGGTGGGGCGAGGCGGAACCGAAGAGCCTGGACGGTGTCTTCCTGCGCTCCGAGGACCCGGCCGAGCACATACCGAAGCCGTGGGCGTACCTCAGTGCCTACGTGAGATACGTGAATCTGTGGGAGGCCGACGGCACCGGGCGCTGGGTCGCCGTGGGAGTCTCGGAGCCCGCGAAGGAGGACGAGTTCCAACTCTTCGCACTGGTCACGGAATTACCCCCACCGTGACGGGACCCGACCCGAGCCGGCCCTGGGCGGGACCTGAGCCGGGCCGTGGGCTGGGGCGTCTCGTTCGGCTCAGGTCAGACAGGCCACGGTGTCCGGTGCGGTGCGGTGCGGTGCGTCGCAAGGCGGAGCCTGATGCGCGTACTGGCCGTACTCGGTTCGTGCGACGACGCCGCGAGGTGCCGTGCCGGGCGCCGCGGACCCGGGCCGATCCGAACGAACCGCCCTAGTCCCGCGCGGCCTCCCGCAGCCGGCCGTACTCCTGCGCCATCGTCGCCGCCGTCCAGTGCGCGTTCAGGCCGCTGGGGTTGGGCAGCACCCACACACGAGTCGGGCCGAACGTCCGCTCCTGCGGCCCGATCACGGCTCGGCGGTCGTCGAAGGCCGCCCGGTAGGCGGTCACGCCCACCACCGCGAGCCACCGCGGCCGCAGCCGCTCCACCGTGGCGGTGAGCAGCCGGCCGCCCTCCCGGTACTCGTCCGCGCTCAGCTCGTCGGCCCGCGCGGTCGCCCGCGCCACCACATTGGTGATGCCGAGCCCGTACGACAGCAGCTCGTCCTGCTCCGACGGCTTCAGCAGCCGGGGGGTGAAGCCGGACAGGTGCAGCACCGGCCAGAAGCGGTTGCCGGGGCGCGCGAAGTGGTGGCCCGTCGCGGCCGTCATGAGACCGGGGTTGATCCCGCAGAACAGCACCTGGAGACCGGCCGCGACGACATCCGGCACCAGCCGGTCACGGGCGGCCTCCAGTTCGGCGGCGGTGAACCGCGTCAGAGGATCGCCCCCGGCGTGTAGCCCGCGGCCTCCGGGTGCTGCTTGAGGACCTCGTCGACGCGGGCGACGACCGCGGTCACCTGGTCGGCGGCGGCCCCCGTGAAGGACAGCTTGTCGGCCATCAGCGCGTCGAGCTGCGCGCGGTCGAGCGGGATGCGCTCGTCCGCGGCCAGCTTGTCGAGCAGTTCGTTGCGCTCGGTGCCCTGCTCGCGCATGGCGAGGGCGGAGGCGACGGCGTTCTCCTTGATGGCCTCGTGCGCGACCTCACGTCCCACACCCGCGCGCACCGCGCCCATCAGGACCTTCGTCGTCGCGAGGAACGGCAGGTAGCGGTCCAGCTCGCGCGCGACGACCGCGGGGAAGGCGCCGAACTCGTCGAGGACGGTGAGGAAGGTCTCCAGCAGACCGTCCAGCGCGAAGAACGCGTCCGGCAGCGCGACCCGGCGCACCACCGAGCACGACACGTCGCCCTCGTTCCACTGGTCGCCCGCCAGTTCGCCCGTCATGGAGGCGTAGCCGCGCAGGATCACCATCAGGCCGTTGACCCGCTCGCAGGAGCGCGTGTTCATCTTGTGCGGCATCGCCGAGGAGCCGACCTGGCCCGGCTTGAACCCCTCGGTCACCAGCTCGTGCCCGGCCATCAGCCGGATGGTCTTGGCGGTGGAGGAGGGCGCCGCGGCCAGCTGCACCAGCGCGGTCACCACCTCGTAGTCCAGCGAGCGCGGATAGACCTGGCCCACCGACGTGAACGCCGTCGAGAAGCCGAGGTGCCCGGCGATCCGCTGCTCCAGGTCGGCGAGCTTCGCCGTGTCCCCGCCCAGCAGGTCGAGCATGTCCTGAGCGGTGCCCACCGGGCCCTTGATGCCGCGCAGCGGATAACGGCCGAGCAGCTCCTCGACCCGGCCGTGCGCCACGAGCAGTTCGTCGGCGGCGGTCGCGAACCGCTTGCCGAGGGTCGTCGCCTGCGCCGCCACGTTGTGCGAACGGCCGGCCATGACCAGCTCGCCGTACTCGCCCGCGAGCTTGCCCAGGCGCGCCAGCACGGCGACCGTGCGGTCGCGCACCAGCTCCAGGGAGAGCCGGATCTGCAGCTGCTCGACGTTCTCGGTGAGGTCCCGGGACGTCATGCCCTTGTGGACGTGCTCGTGCCCGGCGAGGTCGTTGAACTCCTCGATGCGCGCCTTCACGTCGTGCCGGGTGACCTTCTCGCGCTCGGCGATCGAGACCAGGTCGACCTGGTCGAGGACCCGCTCGTAGTCGTCGAGGGCGGCGTCGGGCACCTCGATCCCGAGGTCCTTCTGGGCGCGCAGCACGGCGAGCCAGAGCTGACGCTCCAGCCTCACCTTCTGCTCGGGGGACCACAGGGTGGCGAGCTCGGCCGAGGCGTAGCGGCCGGCGAGGACGTTCGGGATACGGGGCTTTGCGGGCGCAGCAGTCACGTGGCGGAATTCTACTGGCGGTTCCCGCAGGCCGGCGCCACGGTCCGTTCGTCGGAACCTACGAGGTGGACGGGGCCCCGGACTCGGCGTCGGCCCCTGCCCCTGCCTCGGCCCCCGCCCCGGCATCGGACCCGGTATCCGACCCGGCGTCGGCCAGTTCCGCCAGGATGTCGCCGTGGCACAGCAGGGGCGCGCACCAGCAGGCCAGCGTCCTGCCGCGCAGCTCGGGCACCAGGGCGAGGAGCTCGGGGCTGCCGAGCAGGTACGCCCGGTACCTGTCCATCACCTCGGCGCGGGTCCCGTCGCGCTTCTTGGTGGGGGTGTCGTAGGCGAACGGGTTGTAGAGCGGATGCCGGGGCAGGTCCCAGTGCCCCATGGTCCAGCGCCTGCCGACGTAGACCAGGTCCGCCGGGGCCCGCTCCAGGCGGGTGCCGAACTCGTGGATGTGTCCCTTGAGGTTGATCACGGTGGTGGTCACGGGAGCCTCCGTTCACGTGCGCCGTCCGTCGGGCCCTCGCGCCGGCCTCCGCTCCACCGGAGCCTCATGCCCGCCGGAGCTTCCAGTTTCCACCCCACGGAACTGCTACTCCACCGGTCCCCGGTACTCCTCCCACGGCAGCAGTTCCGGGCGCTTGGG
Organism: Streptomyces sp. CWNU-52B; assembly: GCF_047444975.1. Classification (NCBI taxonomy): domain Bacteria; kingdom Bacillati; phylum Actinomycetota; class Actinomycetes; order Kitasatosporales; family Streptomycetaceae; genus Streptomyces; species Streptomyces sp. CWNU-52B. The sequence continues at coordinate 130,852 of NZ_JBLFJV010000013.1, forward strand.
CGGGCGGCCGTCGCCCGACGAGCGGCCGGTCAGCCGGCGGCCGATCCACGGCAGTAGGTACTGGCGCGCGAAGCGTGCGTCAGCGGTCCGGCGGGCGGCCCAGCCGGGCGGTGCGGACGGTGGCATCGGGGTACGCCATTCGGCGTCCTGTGCCGCGTGCCCGAGCGTCTGCCACACCGCCTCGGCGACCCGGCGGTGTCCCTCGCCCGTCAGATGCAGCCGGTCCACGTCCCACATCCGGGGGTCGCCCAGGGACCGCGCCCCGTAGAGGTCGACCACGAGCGCGCCGTGGCGGGACGCGAGATCGTCGATGCAGGTGAACAGTTCCTCCATCCGGGGGCGGAACCGCTCCAGGACCGGACCCTGGCGGCCGGGGCTGCGCATGAGCACGAGTTGCTCGCAGGCCGGCGCCAGGCGTTCCACGGCCTCTTCCATGAGGTCCCGGACGCGCACCATGTCGCACTTGGGCCGCAGCGTGTCGTTGAGGCCGCCGACCAGCGTGATCACATCCGGCCGCATCGCCGCCGCGACGTCCACCTGCTCGGCGACGATCTGTCCGATGAGCTTGCCGCGCACCGCGAGGTTGGCGTACCGGAAGCCGGGCGTCCGTGCGGCCATCCGGGCCGCGAGGAGATCCGCCCAGCCCCGGTACGAGCCGTCGGGAAGGCGGTCCGACATGCCCTCGGTGAAGGAGTCGCCGACCGCGACAAGGCTGGTGAAGGTGGCATTCGTCTGCATGGCGGAAGAAAGGATAGCGCCTACACATACCCACTGGTCTGCCGTGCGGCGGGCGTCACACGGGCTGGCCGAACAGCTCCCTCAACACGTCCTCCATCGTCACCATCCCGGCCAGCCGTCCGTCCGTGCCGAGCACGGCCGCCACATGCGTACGGCTGCGCCGCATCGCGGTCAGCACGTCGTCGAGCGGCGTGGTCTCGCGGACCCGGGCGATGGACCGCATGTCCCGGACCTGGAACGGCAGATCGCGCGGCATCGCGTCCAGGGCGTCCTTGACATGGAGGTAGCCCACGATGCGCAGCCCCTCGTCCACGACGGGGAAGCGGGAGAAGCCGGACTCGGCGGACAGGGCCTCCAACTGCTCGGGGGTGACGCCCACGCGCGCGTAGACGACGTTCTCCCGGGCCAGCACCACGTCCCGTACGGGGCGCCGGCCCAGTTCCAGGGCGTCGTGCAGACGCTCCTGGGCACGGTCGTCGATGAGCCCCGCCTCGCTGGAGTCCTTGACCAGACGGGCCAGCTCCGTGTCGGAGAAGGTCGCGGACACCTCGTCGTGGACCTCGACACGCAACAGCTTCAGGAGCGCGTTGGCGAACGCGTTGACCGTGAAGATCACCGGCCGCAGCGCCCGCGACAGGGCGACCAGCGGCGGACCGAGCAGCAGAGCCGTCCGCACCGGTTCGGCCAGGGCGATGTTCTTCGGCACCATCTCGCCGAGCAGCATGTGCAGGTACGTGGCCGCGGCCAGCGCGATCACGAACGAGATCGCGTGCCCCGTGCCGGTCGACAGGCCCATCGCGTGGAACGCGGGCTCCAGCAGATGCGCGATCGCGGGTTCGGCGACCACACCCAGGACCAGCGTGCACAGGGTGATGCCGAGCTGGGCGGCCGCCATCAGCGCGGACACGTGCTCCAGTCCCCAGATCACGGTCCGCGCCCGCCGGTCTCCCGCTCCGCCGCCCTCCATGGACTGCTCGATCTGGCTGCGGCGCACGGAGATCAGCGCGAACTCGGCCGCCACGAAGAAGGCGTTCACGACCAGGGTCGCGAGACCGATCAGCAGTTGTACGACGGTCATCGCCCCCGCCTTCCTTGAGAGCCCGAGCCCGAGCCCGAGCCCGAGCCCGAGCCCGAGCCGGACCCTGACGTCGAACCTGACGTCGAACCTGAGCCTGAGCCTGGTCCCGATCCTGCGCCGGCATCGTCCGACGGAGAGTCCCCGGTGCCCGGCGCGTGCATCAGCACCCGCGCGGCCCGCCGTCCCCCCGCGTCCACCACGTCCAGCCGCCACCCGGCGACCTCGACCGTGTCCGTCTCGACGGGGATACGCCCGAGCTCCGCCGCCAGCAGGCCCGCGAGCGTCTCGTACGGCCCGTCGGGCGCGCGCAGTCCGACGCGGGCGAGCCGGTCGATGCGGACGGACCCGTCGGCCGAGTACAGCGTGCGGCCCTCGTCGTCCGTGCCGGCCGGAGCCAGGTCGGGCGTCTCGTGCGGGTCGTGCTCGTCGCGCACCTCGCCGACGACCTCCTCGACGATGTCCTCCAGGGTGGCGACCCCGGCGGTGCCGCCGTACTCGTCGATGACGACGGCCATCGTGCGCTTGCCGGACAGGCGGTCGAGCAGCCGGTCGACGGTCAGCGTCTCCGGTACGAGCAGGGGCTCGCGCATCACCTGCGACACGGTCGTACGGGCCCTGCGGTCGGCGGGCACGCCGATGACGTCCTTGATGTGCGCGACCCCGACGACCGAGTCGAGGGTGCCGCGGTGGACGGGGAAGCGCGACAGACCGGTCGCCCGGGTCGCGTTCGCCACGTCCTCGCAGGTCGCCTGGACGTCGAGGCCGATGACCTGGACCCGCGGCGTCATCACGTTCTCCGCGGTGAGGTCGGCGAGGTTCAGCGTGCGCACGAACAGCTCGGCGGTGTCCGCCTCCAGGGCGCCCTGCTTGGCGGAGTGCCGGGCCAGGGCCACCAGTTCCTGCGGGCCGCGCGCGGAGGCCAGCTCCTCGGCGGGCTCGATGCCGAAGCGGCGTACGACCCGGTTGGCGGTGTTGTTGAGATGGGAGATGAACGGCCGGAACACCGCGCTGAACCAGCGCTGCGGCGTCGCCACCCGCTTGGCCACGGCCAGCGGTGCGGAGATCGCCCAGTTCTTCGGCACCAGCTCCCCGACGACCATCAGGAAGACCGTCGACAGGGCCGTACCGATCACCAGCGAGACCGACGACGTCGCCGAACTCGGCACCCCGGCCGATTCGAGGGGCCCCGCGATCAGTTTGGCGACGGACGACTCGGCGAGCATGCCGACGACCAGGTTGGTGACGGTGATGCCGAGCTGGGCGCCGGAGAGCTGGAACGTGAGATTGCGTACGGCTCTGAGGGCGCCCGCCGCGCCGACCTCGCCGCGCTCGACGGCCCGCTCCAGCTGGCTGCGCTCGACGGTGGTCAGTGAGAACTCGGCCGCGACGAAGGCGCCGCAGGCCAGCGAGAGCAGCACGGCCACGACCAGGAGGAGCACTTCTGTCATCGGGTCACCTCCGTTCCATGATCGGGCAGGTGCGGAGGAAGCGCGCGGTGTCGACGCGGCGGGACGCCGTGGCGTCGTATGTCGGGAGGCTCGCCCATGGGCGGACGGTCACACCTTTCCTAGGGGGACGACGGGGTCCCTCGGTACCGGGGGACCGGTGAGACCCCGGCTGCTGTCACTCGACCAGCGGCTTGACCCAGCGCCGCCACTGCTCCTGGGGCTCGTACCCCGCGGCGCGCCAGGCATGGTGGGCGGTTTCGTTGCGGCGCAGGACCATCGCGTCGCCGCGGCGCCCGCCGAGGCGTACGAACCGGTCCTCCGCCGCCGTCAGGAGTGCCGAGCCTATGCCCTGACGGCGCCGGTCCGGCTCGACCGCCAGCCGGTACAGATGGCAGCGCCAGCCGTCGAAGCCGGCGATGACCGTGCCCACGAGCCGCCCGTCCTGCTCGGCGAGGATCAGCGCCTCGGGGTCGCGGGCCACCAGCCGCTCCACGCCGTTCCGGTCGTCGCTGATGCTGGTCCCCTCGGCCGCGGCCCGCCAGAAGGCGAGGACGGCGTCGAGGTCGTCGGGCACGGCGGCCCGTATCCGAAGATCACTCATGGCTCCGATCCCATCACGGCGGCCGGACATGGACGTCGAATTCCACGATCCGGACACCGGCCCGCTGTCGCCCGGCTGTGGTGGCGGACAGGGGCGGGGCGGGGGCGGGGCGAGGCGCCCGGCGGGGGCCGGAGTCACTCGCCCCGCAGCCCCGCGATCACCGTGCCGAAGGCCTCCATGTACGGCTCCAGGACGGTCAGATACGAGAATCCGTACCGCTCCCGCACCGCCCGCACCTTCTCCCTGATCTGCTCCACCGATCCCGCCAGCACGATCGGCAGTTCCAGGACCTGTGCCTCGGTGAGCTGCGGGACACGGGCGAGCAGGGGCCGGACGGCGGCTCCCGGGTCGTCCGTGACGGCGACGAGCTGGACGAGCAGGTTCAGTTCGGCGGGCGAGGGGCGGTCGGCGGCGAGGCGCAGATAGGCCGCGACCCGTTCGTCGACCTCCCCGGCGGTGAGGGGCTCCAGCGTGCCGGAACGGCTGCCCGGTACCGAGCGCGCGGCGGAGAAGGCCGCGATGTCGGCGTGCTCGGCGGTCAGCCGCAGCATCCGGTCGCCGTTGCCGCCGATGAGTAGCGGCACCCGCTTCTGTGCCGCCCGCGGCTGGTGATCGGGCGAACCGAGCAGCCGGTCCAACTCCTCGACGGTGCGCCGCAGATGGTCCACCCGCTCGCGCGGCGAACCCCACGGCAGCGCGGCCGTGTCGTGCTCCGCCTGTACGTAGCCGGTGCCGAGCCCGAGTTCCAGGCGTCCGCCGGTGAGCGCGTCCGTGGTGGCGACCTCGCGGGCCAGCAGCGCCGGATTCCAGAACCCGGCGTTGAGCACGAACGTGCCGAGGCGCGGCAGCCTGGTCGCCTCCGCGGCCGCGACCAGCGACGGGAAGGGGGCTGGCATACCGAGGTGGTCCGCCACCAGGATCACGTCGTAGCCGAGCTCCTCGGCCCGGCGGCACTTGGCGCGCCATTCGGCGGCGGGGGAGGGGGTGATCAGGCTGACACCGAAGCGGAAGGGGCGCGGCACAGACTCTCCTCACTCGTGGGCGATGGCGGCCAGCACGTTCATGCGTGACGCGCGCAGCGCGGGCAGCAGCGCCGCCACGATGCCCACGACGGCGGAGCCCACGACGACCGAGACGAGCGTGGTCCACGGGATCGCGAACGCCTTCATGCCCTGCAGGGCGAGGACCTGTTGTATGCACACGCCCCACACGAGCCCGAGCGCCAGCCCGAGGACCGCGCCGAACACGGCGATCACCACCGACTCCAGCCTGATCATCCGCCGCAGCTGCCGCCGGGCGAGCCCGATCGCGCGCAGCAGCCCGATCTCGCGGGTGCGCTCCACGACCGACAGGGCGAGGGTGTTGACCACACCGAGCACCGCGATGACGATCGCGAGCCCCAGCAGGGCGTACACCAGATAGAGCAGCACGGCGATCTGGTCGTGGATCAGCTTCTTGTAGTCGGCCAGGTCGCGCACCTGTACCTGGGGGTACGGATCGAGGGTCTTGTCGAGGTGGGAGCGCAGGGTGTCGTCCGAGGCACCGGCGGCCGCGTTCACGTACAGCGCGGAGTCCTGGCCGCCCGGGACGTACTTCACGAGGGTCGCGAAGCCGAGGAACAGTCCGCCCTGCGTTCCGAAGCCCTCCGCGGCGTCCTGGTCGGTCAGCGCCGCGACCTTCAGCTCGGTCCTGCGCCCGGCCGGGAACTCGACGGGGACCGTGCTGCCCACCCGTACGTCGTGGTCCTCGGCGAAGCCGGCGTCCATGGCGATGTTCCCGTCGGCGAGCGCGGCGGCCGTGTCGCCCTCGGCGTAGGTGAGGCGGGCCACGTCGTCGAGTTCCGGGTCGTAGCCCGACGCGGTCGTCTCGACGCGCTTGCCGTCCGGCAGCCGGACGGCGACCGGCGCGAACCGCTGCCGTACGACGAGCCCCGCGCCGTCCGTGGCCTCCACCTTCTCGGTGATCTCCGGCGGGAACGGCATGAAGTTGGCGTTCTGCACCACGAAGTCGGCGCCCAGCGTCTTGTCGATCTGCTGGTCGAAGGACTTGGTCATGGAGGCGCTCGCCACGGACATGCCGGCGACCAGGGCGAGGCCCACCATCAGGGCGGCCGCGGTGGCGCCGGTGCGGCGCGGGTTGCGCAGCGCGTTGCGCTGGCTCATCCGGCCGACCGACCCGAACAGGACGGGGAAGAGCCCGCCGAGGACCCGGATCACCGGACGGACGAGCAACGGTCCCGCGATCACCGTCGCGAGGAGGGTGAGGACGACACCGAGCCCCAGCAGCGAGGCGGCGGCCGAGGTCCGCGTCGCCGTCGCGCAGCCCAGGAGCGCGACGGCACCCAGCACGCCGACGACCGACCCCACGACGGCCCGTACCCGCAACGGCCGCCCCACACCGGCGATCTCCGCGTCGGCCAGCGCGGCCATCGGCGACACCCCGGCGGCCCGGCGGGCCGGAAGGTACGCCGCGACGAAGGTGACACCCACGCCGACGACGTACGCCGCGACCGGCGTCCCCCATCCGATCACCATCTCGGTGGTCTTCAGGTTCATGCCGAACACGCCCATGAGCTTGATCAGGCCGAAGGCGAGCCCGATGCCCGAGGCCAGGCCGAGCGTGGAGCCCACCAGGCCCAGCAGAACCGCCTCGGTGAGCACGGAGCGGCGCACCTGGCGCCGGTCGGCGCCGAGCGCGCGCAACAGGCCCAGTTCGCGGGTGCGTTGGGCGATCAGCATGGAGAAGGTGTTGACGATCAGGAAGACGCCGACCAGCACGGCGATACCCGCGAAGCCGAGCATCACGTACTTGATCACGTCGAGGAATCCGCCGAGTTGCTCCGCGGACGACTCGGCCTGCTCGTCCGCGGTCTCCAACTCGTAGGTGCCGGAGCCGATCTCCGTGGCGATGCGCCGTTCGAGCTGCGCGTCGGACACTTCCCGGTCCGCGTCGACCTGGACGCTGGTGGCGACCGCGGTCTCGCCGAGGAGCTTGTCCGCGGCGACGGCCGGGTCGAGGAAGACGAGCGCGGCGCCCGGGTTGGTGGTCGTGAAGGTCGCGATGCCGACGACCTCGACCTTGAACGAACCCGGCTGCGCGATCACGGTCAGCGGGTCGCCGATGTCCACGTGCTTCTTGTCGGCCGTGTCCGCGTCGAGCAGCGCCTCGCCGGGGCCGCGCGGGGCGTGCCCGGAGGTCAGTTCCACGGGGCTGCGGTCGGTGACGTACCAGTCGGCGGCGATGGTGGGCGCGCCCGTGGTGGGGCCCACCGACTCGTTGTCGCGGTCGACGACGGTGACGTTCTGGACGGACACGTCAGGACGGACGAGGGCGACTCCGTCGATCTTCGCGATGCGGTCCACGAGGCTCGTGGGCACCGTCTCGACGGCCCCGGAGGGCACCTGTGACTCCAGATCCTCCTTCGGGCTGACGGTCACATCGGCCGACGTGGACGCGAAGAGCCGGTCGAAGGTGCGGCTGACGGTGTCCGAGAAGATCAGGCTGCCCGCGACGAACGCCACGGACAGGACGACGGCCAGCGCCGAGAGCAGCAGCCGGCCCTTGTGAGCGAGGAAACTCCGGAGTGTCGCCTTCAGCACGACGGCCTGCCTCAGTCGCTGTCGGGGATGGTGCCCGGGGCGGGGGTGCTCTTCTGGGTCTTGGGGTCCGTGAGATCAGCGGGGTCCGTGGGTTCCGCGGGGTCCGTTGGTTCCTCGGGGGTAGCGGGGCCCGCGTGCTCCTCCCCGTGGCCGGTGCCCTCCTCGAACGTCCCGCGGACCGAGTCGAACCTCTTCATGCGCTCCAGCACCGCGTCGGCGGTGGGCCGGGCCATCTCGTCCACGATCCGCCCGTCCCCGAGGAAGAGGACCAGGTCGGCGTGGGCCGCCGCGCCTGGGTCGTGCGTGACCATGACCACGGTCTGCCCCAGGTCGTCGACGGCGTCCCGCAGGAAGCCCAGGACCTCAAGACCGGCCCGGGAGTCGAGGTTGCCCGTCGGCTCGTCCGCGAAGATCAGCTCGGGGCGCGAGGCGAGCGCCCGTGCGCAGGCCACCCGCTGCTGCTGACCACCGGAGAGCTGCGCGGGCCGGTGCTTGAGGCGGTCGCGCAGGCCGAGCGAGTCGATGATCTGGTTCAGCCAGGAGTCGTCGGGTTTCTGGCCCGCGATGTCCATGGGCAGCGTGATGTTCTCCGCCGCGTTCAGGGTCGGGATCAGGTTGAACGACTGGAACATGAAGCCGATCCGGTCGCGCCGCAGCCGGGTCAGCTCCCGCTCCTTCAGCCCGGTGATCTCGGTGTCTCCCAGCCAGACCTGTCCGGCCGAGACGGTGTCGAGCCCCGCCAGGCAGTGCATCAAGGTGGACTTGCCCGACCCGGAGGGGCCCATGACCGCGGTGAAGCGCCCCCGCGCGATGTCCACGTCGACCGAGTCGAGGGCGAGCACGGTCGTCTCACCCGACCCGTACGCCTTCGTCAGTCCCCGGGCGCGGGCCGCTGTCGCCTCCGGGCCCGTGTGCCCGCGGGCGTGCTCCGCAGCTGTTGTGGACAAGGCCGCCTCCCTTGTCGGACTCAGGTGTCCACGGGCGAGCCTAGTGTGACCCCGGGCACACTCGGTATCCCTCCGAAGTACCGTGTTCTCCGCCGTTCTCCGCCGTAGGGCGGTGCGCCCGAGGGCCGGTGAAAGCGGCCGGGCCCGCTGGGGAGAGCACCACGAAGGCGTCGCAACCGCACCGGCAGTGCTCGACCTCGCCCGCGGACGTCGGGTGGTTCGGGAAGAGTGCGCACAGGCCATACCTCCCTTGCCCTCTTGCCGGAGCTAGCGTTTTGGCGCTAGCTTCGAAGTATGGCTAAGACCCAGTTGAACGTTCGCGTGGACGAGGGCACCGCCCGAGCCGCGCGTGAGCGCGCCCTGGCCCGCGGGATGAGCGTCAACCGCTACATCGAGGAACTGGTCAGGCAGGACACCGGAGAAGCCGGCCACACCTTCGTCGAGGCCGCCTCCGACTTCATGAAGCAGTACGAGTCCGTGTTCGCCGAGGAGTTCGGCGCGGACCGGGAAGGCCGTCACTGAGCTCTTGGACGATCCACTGAACATCAGAGTCGACCTCGCCTGGCTCCTCATGGTCGCCGAGCAGAAGACACCGGGGGACCCCCAGGTCACCGACTGGGGAGCGCTCGTCGCCGCCGTCGGCCGGCATCAGGCCGAGATCTTCGGCGTCCCCGTCTACGACACCCCGCAGACCCGCGCCGCGGCGCTGCTGCAGGTCCTGCTGCACGTCCCGGCGCTCGAACGCTCCAACGCGATGTTCGCCATGGCCGTCGCGTACGCCTACCTCGTCGCCAGCGGCCTGAAGGTCGTCACCTCGCCCGAACAGGTCCGCGACCTGGCCCGACTGGTCAAGACGGGTGAGGCCACGGTGCAGGACATCGCGCGCGAGCTGCGCCGGTGGAGCCTGTGAGGCCCAGCGGCTTCCGAGCCGGTTCAGGAGGCGGGCGGGCGGCGCGCGGTGCCCAGCACACAGTACGCACTGGGGGTCCGCGGCCCCTTGTCGGGCACCAGCAGCCGCCGGTGGGGACCCAGTTCGAACCCCGCGTCCCGGATCGCGGCGATCGGGTCACGGGACACATGACAGCCCCCGAACAACGGTGGCCACACCGTGCGGTCGAGGACGCGCTGAGCCGTCGTCATGGCGCGTCCGCCGCCCCTGCCGTGCTCGAAGAAGCGCAGCTCACCGCCGGGGCGCAGGACCCGACGGATCTCGGCGAGGGCCCGCGGAACGTCTCGCACGCTGCACAGGACCAGCGACACGACGGCCCCGTCGAACGCCTCGCTCTTCACCGGCAGCGCCTCCGCGACCCCCGGCACCACGTCGACCGGGACGTCCGCACGCCGCGCCGCGGTCACGGCCAACTGCCGCAGCCGGTACTCGGGTTCGATGGCGACGACCTCCGAGACGGTGCTCGGACAGTGGGCGAAGTTCAGTCCGTTGCCCGCGCCGATCTCGATGACCCGGCCGGAGAGGCCCGCGAGCAGCTCCTCGCGATGGACGCCGATCGTCGGCTCGGCGGCCACGCTGAGCCGGGCGTAGAAGCGGGCGAACAGCGGATGGTGCACCGAAGCCGGAGACAGCGCGCCCGTCCGGGCGATTCTGGAGCCGAGCGGTCGCATGGGGGCCTCCCCCTGGGGCGTGGGCCTACCGCGATTGTCCCCCAGGAGGGCCGCGCTCACCCGTTCGCCGCTCCGTGTTCCCACCGCGGTCCCGCCCCGTGGTCCCGGCCGCGCGGGGACCACAGGGCGGATGCGCGAGGTGCGGGCGGGGCTCGGGCCGGCTCGTGGGGCGTCAGGCGATGAAGTCGCGCACCTGCTCGTAGACGCCGTAGTCGTTGTTCATGTCGGTGTGCGAGACGCATCCGACCTCGACATTGGTGGCGCCGCTGAGGATCGCGCTGGTGTCGGGGGTCAGGGCGTCGTCGCAGTTCGACCAGTAACTGGCGTAGGAGACACCGCCGGGTGTCTCGTCGCCCGAGTTCAGCGCGGTCAGGAACGAGCTGCCGGTGTACATCTCCGCGCAGGACGTGTAGAGCCACTGGCACCAGCCGGCGGTGGTGGTCCCGTGGTTCACACCGGCCGTCGAGACGAAGTCGTCCACGTACGCGGTGCCGCCGAGGTTCTTGAGGTAGTAGCGGGAGTTCAGCGCGCCCATCGAGTGGACGACCAGGTCGACCTTGGCCGCGCCGGTCTGGGAACGCACACTCTGGATCTTGGTGGCCAGCTGTTGGGCGGTCGTGACGTTCGACTGGCCCCAGTCGTACGACCAGGAGTACAGCTCGGAACTCGTATAGCCGTCGGCCTTGAAGTCGGCGATCCAGTCGTCCCAACTGCTCGACGAACTGCTCAGTCCGTGTACGAAAACGACGGGGTTGTGGGCGGCCGCGTGGGCCGGGGCCGCGGGCAGGGAGAGGAACAGGAGCAGCGACGCGAGCGCGGCTGCGAAGACCGTGCCGGCAGTGCGGATGCGGCGGGTCATGACGCCTCCTGACGAGGGTGGGTTCGCCAGGAGTGTCCGGTGGGGTCTACGCGCGCCGCATCGGTGAGATCGCCGGTCTTTACGCACCACTTAACTCGCCAGTAACGTGAGCGGTGTGGTGACCCCGGTGAACCCTCCGCTCCTCCCGCACCCTTCGCCACCGCCTCAGATGAACGCTCCGGAACGACCGGGCGGCGTACGACCGGACGGCGTACGACCGGACAGCGCGCCGCGGACGACCGCGCGCACGCCGTTGTCCGAGGGCGTTCAGGTACGGGTGCTGTGTGCCGTGCACGGCGATCCGCTCGCCGCCGCGGAGGTCGCCGCTGTCCTCGGCGACCGTCAACGGGCCGGTCTCGAACCGCTGCCGGCCGACCCGGTCGGCGCGGTGCCCGGACTGCTGCGGTCCCACCGGCCCCCGTTCCGCTCGCTCGCCCCGAAGACCCGGCGGCTGCTGCTGATCGCCGCCGCCGACCAGCACCCGTTCGCCACCCACGCCTACCAACGGGCGGTGGCCGCGGCCCGGTTGGACACCGGCCCGCTCGACGACGCCGAGGCGGCCGGGCTCGCCCGTACGACCTCCGCCGGCGTCGTGTTCCGGGATCCCTGGACCCGCGTCGCCGCCTATGAGACCGCGTCCGCCGCGGACCGGCGCGACACACACCGCCTCCTCGCCCGGGTCCTGCGCGGCGAGGGCGAGACACCCCGCAGGTCCTGGCACCGGGCCGCCGCGGCGCTCGGCCCCAGCAGGCGCCTCGCGGGAGAGCTGCGCGCCGCCGCGCACGAGGCGCGCGCCGCCCGTGAACACGCGCTGGCCTGCGCGCTCCTCGAACGGGCCGCCGCACTGACCCCCGACCCCCGCGAACGGCCGCGGCTGCTGGCCCGCGCCGCCGCCGACGCCTGGCGCTCCGGCGACGGCGACCGGGCCCGCCGCCTCGCCTCGCACGGGGACGTGGACGGGCTCAGCGGGGTGCTCGCTCTACGCGCGGAGAACGCGACAGAGGCGTTCGACACGCTGCTCACGGAGGCGGAACGCAGCGCCGGACGCGACGTCGGACGCCGCGCGGCGCGCGAAACGGCGCGCGGCACGGAGCGGGAGCCGGGCGCGGACCGGGGCATGGAGCCGGATGTGGGGCCGGGTGCGGGGCCGGATGTGGGGCCGGGCCCCGGCGCCCCGCGCGAGCGCCCGGTCGGCGGCGCGCCGATCGAGGGCGCGGGCGGTACCCGAAGCACGCGCCCCGCCGGTCCCGACACCGCGGCACACCTGGTGGCACGTGCCACCGAGGCCGCCATCTACACCGGTGACCTGCGCCGCTGCCGGGAGGCCGCGACCGTCGCCGCCCGGCTCGGGATCGTACCGCCGGGCACCCTCGGGGGACTGGCCGCGGCGTTCGAGGGACGGTACGAGGACGCCCGCGACCTGCTACGAGAGGCCGCCGGGCGCTGCGGACCCGGTAGCGACCCCACCTCGCTGATCCACGCCTCGATCGCCGCGCTGCTGCTCGGCGACCACACCCGCGCCGCGTCCGCCGCCGTCCGGGCCGCCGCCTCGGCCCGTGCCCTGGGCGAGCCCGCGACCGTTCCGCAGGCCATGGAGTTCCGGGCGTACGCCGAGTTCTGGACGGGCCGGCCGCGCTCCGCCGGGGCCGCCGCGCTGGACGCCCTGCGGCAGGCGTACGCCACCGGGCAGGACAACGGGGCCTGCCATCTCCAGGCAGCCCTCGCGATGTTCGCGGCCGTCACCGGCGACGAGGAGCTGTGCCGGGTCCGCGCCGAGGCGGCCCGCGCCCACGCCCTGGAACGGGGCCTCGGCCTCCCCGCCGCCCTGGCCCTGTGGGCGCTCGCCTTCCTCGACCTCAGCATGGGCCGGTACGCGGCGTCCGCGTCCCGGCTGCGCGCGCTCGCCGGATTCGGCCCAGGGCACGGTCACCGGGCCGTGCGCCACCTCGCCACCCCGCACTACGTGGAAGCCGCCGTCCGCTCCGGCGACACACGGGTCGCCCGCAGCGCCCACGCCGACTACGACCACTGGGCGAACATCGTCGCCAGCCCCGACGACCTGGCCCTCAGCGCCCGTTGCCGGGCCCTGCTGGCCACCGGCCCCGAGGCGGCCGGTCATTACCGCACGGCCCTTCACCTGCACGCGGACGGCACCCGCGACTTCGAACGCGCCCGTACGGAGCTGCTGTTCGGTGGCGCCCTGCGGCGGCTGCGCAACCGTACGGAGGCCCGTGACCGGCTGCACAGCGCCCTTGAGGCGTTCGAGTACTTCGGGTCCCCGCACTGCGCGGCCCAGGCGCGGGCGGAGCTGCGCGCGCTGGGCGAGCCGGTCCGGCCGCGGAACGGGTCCCGCGAGGCGGGCGGCCTGCTCACCGCTCAGCAGCTGACGGTGGCGCGGATGGCCGCCGAGGGTGCCACCAACCGGGAGATCGCGTCGCGGCTGCTGCTCAGCCCACGCACGATCGATCACCATCTGCGGGGAGTTTTCAACCGGCTCGGCATACGGTCGCGGATCGAGCTCGTCAAGCTCCTGGCGTCGGAGGAGTAGGCTCCGCCGGACCGTCGTTCGATGCCCGCGGCGCAGCGGAGATCATCGGTGCCGCCGGCTGTCCGCGGACCGGGCGCCACCGAATCCCGCCGCGCTCCACGATCCCCCGAGTCGCGGCGCGAGCCAACTGGCCGCCGTCGTCCGGAAGGTGGCGGCCGGGAGGCGGCCCGCACCCTCGGGAAGTGCGCCCAGCAGAGGTGCCCCCGCCACCGTCGGCAGGTCCGCGAGGTTGCAGCGTGACGCCAGGTCCGGGTCGCCGGGCCAGCTGCCGATGACGACGCCCAGCAGGTCGAGGCGCCGGAACCGCAGTTCGCGCGCGGTCAGTTCCGTCGTGTTGAGCGTGCCGAGCCCGGCGGAGGCGACCACCAGCACCGGTGCGTCCAGCAGCCGCGCCGCGTCCGCGAGCGAACCGCCCGCGTCGTCGAACCGTACGAGCAGACCGCCCGCGCCCTCCACCAGCACCAGGTCGTGATCTGCGGCCAGTTCGCCCGCGGCCTCGGCCACCTCCTCGGGTCCCACCGGCGCCAGACCGGCCCGCCGGGCCGCGGTCGCGGGGGCCAACGGCTCGGGGTAGCGGGCGAGTTCGACGGCCGTGACCTGCCCCGCGAGCCGGACCACCTCGTCGGCGTCCCCGTGCTCACCCGGCAGCACACCCGTCTGCGCGGGCTTGAGCACGGCCACCGACCGCCCGGCCGCGAGAGCCGCCGCGGCCACGGCGGCCGTCGTGACGGTCTTGCCGACCTCCGTGCCCGTCCCCGTGATCACCAGTACCGTCATCTCAGCCCTCCCGCGCCGCCGCGCACACGGCCGCCGTGATCCGCGCCAGATCGGCGTCGTCGGTGACGTACGGCGGCATCGTGTACACGAGATCCCGGAACGGGCGGAGCCACACACCCTCGCGCACCGCCGCCCGGGTCGCCGCGGTCATGTCGATCTCGTGGTCCAGTTGCACCACCCCGATGGCGCCGAGGACCCGTACGTCCCGGACGCCCGGCAGTTCTGCCGCCGGTGCCAGACCGTCCCGCAGTCCCGTCTCGACACGCTTGACCTCGGTCTGCCAGTCCTGGCCGAGGAGCAGGTCGATCGAGGCGCAGGCCACGGCGGCGGCGAGCGGGTTGCCCATGAAGGTCGGGCCGTGGGCGAGCACCGGGACCTCGCCCCGCGAGATGCCCTCCGCGACCCGTGAGGTGCACAGCGTCGCCGCCATCGTCAGATATCCGCCGGTCAGCGCCTTGCCCACACACATCACATCCGGCGTCACCCCCGCGTGCCCGGCTGCGAACAACGTCCCGGTGCGTCCGAAGCCCGTCGCGATCTCGTCGAACACGAGCAGCACGTCATGGGCGTCGCACGCCTCGCGCAGCACCCGCAGATAGGCGGGCGAGTGGAACCGCATGCCACCCGCGCCCTGCACCACCGGCTCCACGATCACCGCGGCCAGTTCGTCCGCGTGCCGCTCGATCAGCTCCCGCAGCTCCTCGGCGTACGACTCCTCGTACGCGGCCGGGGGCGCGTCGGCGAACACCTGACGGGGGAGCACGCCCTGCCACAGCTCGTGCATCCCGCCCTCGGGGTCGCACACCGACATCGGCTGCCAGGTGTCGCCGTGATAGCCACCTCGCCAGGTCAGCAGGCGCTGCTTGCCGGGCCGGCCGAGCGAACGCCAGTGCTGGAGGCACATCTTGACCGCGACCTCGACGGACACCGACCCGGAGTCCGCGAGGAAGACGTGCTCAAGACCATCGGGCGACATGTCGACAAGGCGCTTCGCCAGCCGTACGGCCGGCTCGTGCGTGAGGCCGCCGAACATCACATGGCTCATCCGGGAGAGCTGGTCGTGGGCCGCCTCGTTGAGCACCGGGTGGTTGTAGCCGTGGATCGCCGACCACCAGGACGACATCCCGTCGATCAGCTCGTCGGTCCCGCCGGCCAGCCGCAGCCGTACCCCGCTCGCCGACTCCACGACGAGCGGTTCCTGCCGGCCGGGCATCGGCCCGTACGGATGCCAGACGTGCCGCCGGTCGAGATCGAGCAGCTCACGTACGGAAGGGGAGGGGGCCGGGGGAAGGAAGGGGGAGCGGGAGGGGCCGGGCGGGGGCAGGTCAGGCATTGGGTGCGAGATCCGTTCCGGCGCCCCGGCGGCGTACCGCGACCAGGTCCGTACGCGCCGCGGAGACCCGGGCTGCGCCGGGAACCGGCTCCTCCTCGGCGGCCGAGTCGCGGGGACCGCACCCGCCGCCCTCGTGCGCGCCGCACCCCGCGTCCGCGCCCTCGTGCGAGCCGCAGCCGGCCTCCGCGGGTGAACCGGAACCGCATCCTCCGCGCGCGGCGGCGGTGACCCGGTGCTCCGGCAACGTCACCTCGCCGGTGCCCTCCACCTCGAACCCGGCGTCCGCGATCATGTCCAGGTCCACCTGGCCCGCCTGTCCCTCGCTGGTGAGGTAGTCACCGAGGAAGATCGAGTTGGCGAGGTGCAGCGCGAGGGGCTGCATCGTACGGAGGTGGACCTCGCGCCCGCCCGCGATCCGCACCTCGGCGTCGGGGCAGACGAACCGGACCATCGCGAGGATCCGCAGACACCGCTGCGGTGTGAGGTGCCACTCCCCGGCGAGCGGGGTGCCCTCCATCGGGATCAGGAAGTTGACCGGCACCGAGTCCGGGTCGAGCGCCCGCAGTCCGAAGACGACGTCGACGAGGTCCGCGTCGCTCTCGCCCATCCCGGCGATCAGACCGGAGCAGGCCGACAGGCCCGCGGCATGCGCCTTGCGGACCGTGTCCACGCGGTCCGCGTACGTGTGGGTGGTCGTGATGTCCCCGTACGTGGCCTCGGAGGTGTTGAGGTTGTGGTTGTAGGCGTCCGCCCCCGCCTCGCGCAGCCGCTCGGCCTGGCCGTCCGAGAGGAGCCCGAGGCAGGCGCACACCTCGACGCCCTCGTGCCCGTCCTTGATCGCCTTGATGGTGTCCGAGACCCGGTCGACGTCACGGTCCGTCGGCCCGCGTCCGCTCGCCACCAGACAGACCCGCTTGGCGCCGCCCGCCAGCCCCGCGGCGGCGGCCTGCGACGCCTGGTCGGGCTTCAGCCACGTGTACTTGAGGATCTCGGCCTTTGAGCCGAGCCGCTGCGAGCAGTAGGAGCAGTCCTCGGGACACAGGCCCGACTTCAGGTTGACGAGGTAGTTCAGCTTCACCCGTCGGCCGAACCAGTGGCGGCGTACCTTGCCGGCCGCGGCCACCACATCGAGGAGTTCGTCGTCGGAGGTGGCCAGCACGGCCAGCGCCTCGTCGCGGGTCGGCAGCTCGCGCCGAAGCCCCTTGTCCAGCAGCGTGTTCAGCAGGTCCATGGGGTCCGATCCTGGCCTATCCGACCTCGCCGGGCCAAGGAGGAACCGGACAACAGAGTCGGCTCGACGTGTGGACATTGCCACATCATGGGCGTCTGGTGGCCGGGCTAGGGTCTGTGCGGTGCCTACAAAAGGCAGTCGGGGGCGGCCGGGCGGAACGTCGTGTCCGGACCCTCTCCCGGGACACCCTCGACCTCACGGCCCGGAGGACACATGGCGCAGTCGCCCTTCGCGTGGATCGACGAGCAGGCGCTGGCCCGCGGGCGGGCCGGACTCGTCCGGACGCTGCGTCCGCGCCCCGCCGACTCCGCGCTGCTCGATCTCGCCGGAAACGACTATCTGGGCCTGGCCCGGCATCCCGAGGTGACGGAGGCCGCCGCGCGGGCCGCCCGCGCGTGGGGCGGCGGTGCCACCGGCTCCCGGCTCGTCAGCGGTTCCACCGAACTGCACGCGGAACTGGAGCGCGAACTGGCCGCGTTCTGCGGCTTCGAGTCGGCCCTCGTCTTCTCCTCCGGCTACGCGGCCAACCTCGCCGTCGTCACCGCGCTCGCGCCGCACGGCTCCCTCGTCGTCTCCGACGCGGGCAACCACGCCTCCCTGATCGACGGCTGCCGTCTCGCGCGCGGCACCACCCAGGTCGTCGCCCACGCCGACCCCGACGCAGTCCGCAAGGCGCTGGGCACGCGCACCGGGCCCGCGATCGTCGTGTCCGACACGGTCTTCTCGGTGGACGGCGACGCGGCCCCGCTGGCGGAGCTGGCCGTCGTCTGCCGGGAGTCCGGCGCGGCCCTGGTGACGGACGACGCGCACGGTCTGGGAGTGCTCGGCGACGGCGGGCGTGGCGCGGCGTGGGCGACGGGGCTCGCGGGCGCGCCCGACGTCGTCACCACCGTCACGCTGTCGAAGTCGCTCGGCAGCCAGGGCGGCGCCGTCCTGGGCCCGGCCCACGTCATCGACCATCTGGTCAACGCGGCCCGCACCTTCATTTTCGACACCGCGCTGGCACCCGCGTCGGCGGGCGCGGCCCTGGCGGCCCTGCGGCTGCTGCGCGGGGAACCGGAACGGGCCACGCGCGCGCGTGCGGTGGCGACGACTCTGTACGAACGCCTGACGGCCGAGGGCCTGGAAGCCGTACGGCCGGACGCGGCGGTCGTCTCCGTGCGCGCCCCCTCTCCCGAGCGGGCGCTGCGCTGGGCGGCGGACTGCCGTGCGGCGGGTCTGGCCGTCGGCTGTTTCCGTCCGCCCTCGGTGCCGGACGGCGTCTCACGGCTGCGGCTCACCGCCCGCGCGGATCTCACCGACGGGCAGCTCGACCGGGCCGTGGACGTGATCCTCACAACGCGCCGATGAAGCCCTCCCAGGCCACGGGGTCGAAGAGCAGGGCGGGCCCCGAGGTGTTCTTGGAGTCGCGCACCGCGAGCAGACCGGCCCAGGGGCCGGAGCCCGGACGGGCGGTCTCGACGCAGTTGTTCATTCCTGTGCTGCGGCTGCTGCGCTGCCACCGCACACCGTGCAGTCGTGTGCTGGAAGGTACGTACCGAGGCATGGCGGCCATGGTGCCTCCTTATGCGCCGGAAGTGACACCGGCGAGGAAATCCAACGTGTCCTTGGGCGAAAGGGCGTGGACCTGAAGGGAGTCGAAGGCCTTGCTGTAGGCCTGAAGGTCTTCTTTCCGTTCGAGGTAGAGGCTACTCGTCAAGTGGTCGAGAACAACCACATCCAGATCAGATTTGTTCGGAAAAGAAAACATTACGAAAGGCCCGGTGATGCCGATCTGGGCGCCAACTCCGAACGGCAGCACCTGAATCCGCACGTGAGGGAGGTGCGCGGCCTCCTGGAGCCGCTCCAGTTGACGCGCCATGACCTCCGGGCCGCCGACGGTCCTCCGGAGCACCGCCTCGTCCAGGACGGCGCTCAGCCGGAGCGGCGGATTCGAACGCAGCACGTCCTGGCGCGCCAGGCGCACCCGCACCAGTGCGTCGACCTCGTCGTCGAGCGCCGCGCCCACGACGGCGCGCGTCACCTCACGGGCGTACTCGGGCGTCTGCAGGAGGCCCGGCACGACGGAGTTCTCCAGCGTGCGCATCGCGCCGGCCTGCGACTCCAGGCTGATGAAATCGCTGTACGTCGTCGGCAGGAGGCCCCGGTAGGCGCGCCACCAGTGGTGCCGTCCGTCCTCGTCGGAGCCCGCCAGCACGACAAGCAACTCGTACTGTGCCGGGTCCTCGACGCCGTACGCGTCCAGGAGCAGTCGTACGTCCGCGGGCTTGACGCCGCTGCGGCCGGTCTCGATCCGGCTCACCTTCGACTGGTGCCAGCCCACGCGGCGGGCCGCCTCACCGCTCGTGAGGCCCGCGAGGGCACGTAAAGCACGCAGTTCGGCGCCGAGTTTACGGCGGCGCACCGCGGGGCCGTGCTGCATGGCCGTCTCCTTCCGACCGTCGCGCCGACGCTGTGGCGCTCGGCGTCACGCCGACGGTAGAGGAGAAACCGGGTCCATGCCCAAATATGGTCGACCGCCGTAGAGTTCACCGCTTCGAGCGACAGATATATGCATATCTTGGTGGATCGGCACCAAGAACGCCGAGGTAGTGGCACTCTGGCGCAAGCACCAGTCCGGGACCGTGCCCGAAGTCATCCTCTTCGGGTGGGGTTCCGGTCCCGTGGGAAAGGGACTACGTCGCATGGCAGATCACCAGGAAGCATCCGTCACTCTGCCGAGCGATCCCGCCTCGGTCTCGGCCGCCCGTAGGTACGTGACCGACGTCCTGGCGGAGTGGGGACTCCCGTCCGGCTCGGAGGCCGCCGACACGGTCCGGCTCATCGTCTCCGAACTTGCCACGAACGCGGTACAGCACACATTCGGGCTGTCACCCACCTTTACGGTGGACATCGAGCTCGACCGTGACGAACAACTGTGCATCGGGGTGACCGACAGCCACCCGCGCTTCCCGCAGCGGTTGCCCGCGGCCGTCCAGCAGGACAACGGCCGCGGACTGGTGATCATCCGCTGGCTGACCGCGGAGAGCGGCGGCAGGCTCCTGGTCCGGCCCACCAGCGAGGGCGGTAAGACCGTGTCGATCGTGCTCCCCTGGGCGGTACCGGCGCAGTCGGCGCGGACCGACTGAGGCCTGCGCCCGCTTTCACTCGTTCGGGGGACGGGCGGGTGGGGGCTGCGTGTCGGCCGGGGTTCTGCCGTCGGATGCTCCGTCGACCGTGGCGTCGGCCTCGGCGTCCGTGCCGCTGCCGGCGGCCGCGGTCTTGTCGGCGGCCCGTTTCACCAGGTGGGGCATGACCGCCCACAGGCCGGTGCACACGACCAGAGTGGCCGCGCCCGCCAGGATGCCTTCGGTACGTCCCAGCGCCACGTCCACGACGAGCAGGACGGAACCGGCGAGAGCGACCGCGAGCACGGCGAGGCCGACCTGTGCGAGACGGGACGAGACGTGCACGATCTGGGGCTTGGCGCCCTGCTGGAACAGCCGGCGGTGCAGTGCGGCGGGCGCCGTGAAGAGGGCGGCCGCCAGGACCGACAGGAGCAGGGTGACGACGTAGGTGGTGCGCTGCACCGTGTCGAGCGACGGGAACCGCGGGGTGAAGGCCAGGGTCAGCAGGAAGGCGAAGAGGATCTGAACGCCGGTCTGGGTGACGCGCAGCTCCTGGAGGAGCTCGTTGAAGTTCCGGTCGGCGCGCTCCAGACGGGTCTCGTCGCGCTCCTCGGGGTGCTCCTGGAGGTGTTCCTGGAGGTGTGCTCGGGGGTGCTGACGTTCGGCCATGGGTGAACGGCTAACCATTCCGCCGTCGAAAACACATCCGGGGCCTCACGAGGTGGGCGAGATGGCCGTGGTGATCGCCACGGCCACCTCGCGGGCAGATCACCTGACTCGGCCGTACCAGACGCTCTTCGTCCAGATCTTCTGGAGCTTCACCACTTCCCCGGTCTTCGGGGAGTGCCAGATCCGTCCCTTCCCGGCGTAGATGCCGACGTGGTAGACGTTCCGGCCCGAGTGGAAGAAGACCAGATCCCCCTGCTTGCGCTTCGAGGCGGAGACATGGTTCGTCTTGTTGTACTGGGCCGCGGCCGTACGGGGCAGGCTCTTGCCCGCCTTCTTGAACGAGTACAGCGTCAGGCCCGAGCAGTCGAAGCGCTTGGGCCCCGCGGCCCCGTACTTGTACAGGGAACCCTTCTTGGAGGCCGCCACCTGAAGTGCCTTCGTCGCGGGTGTGGCCGCTTCGGCGGTGGACGCGAAGCCCGGGGCCACTATGCCGCCGCCGACAGCGGCGAGGGTGAGAGCCGATGCGGTACCGGCCCTGGTGAACAGCGACGGGACACGATTGAGCGCAGACATGCGCAACCCTTCGTCAGCCGCCTGTGAAGGATGACCTGTCGGATTCGGGCTGGCGAAGTTGCCCGGCCGCTGCTGCGGCTTCACCCCAAGGGCAGCTCGGCCCGGCCATGGCGTGACCGTTCCGGCGACCCGTCGTGCTTGGGTCCTCCACTCCTGCCGATCCACTTCTGTCGACCGGTCATCCGGGCAGCGGCAGGACTCGGCGTCCGCCCGGACCGCCCCGCCGCTGCTGGCGGGGGCTTGTCGTCGGAAGGGATCTTGACGCACCGATGTCCCAAATGCCGAGTGGAACCGGCGATTTGTGGGCTTACTCACCACTCACCCGTTCGGGTGGACAGCCCGTTTCACGGGTGGGTGTCGAGAACGTCGTTGACCCCCGCACCAGCACAGGAGTGGCTGATCCCGCCTCGGGGACGCGCGTGTTGCGCAACTCCCGGGGGCCTGTAAAGGCAGCACTTTCTACGCCGTCCGGGGGTACACCGTCTGGTCCGTTTCGCTCCCGGCCCGGACGCCTCGTCGCCTGCCTGCGTGACGCCGGGACACGGGGTGTACGTCAGGTGTCGGAGCCGGGCGGCAGAGCGACGCGGCCCGCCCGGCGCTCACCGTCCAGGACGCGCAGCGCCCGCGCCAGGGTCGGCGCGTGCACCTCGTGCTCACCCCGCTGGTGCATCAGGGCCAGGGCGTCCCGCAGCGCGGTGGCCTTGCCGACCAGGGCCTGGGCCGCGCGCAGTCCGCGGTAGGTGTCGCCGGCGTGTGCCGGGTTGATCCGGCCGAGCAGATCGACGACCTCCAGATAGCGGTCGATCAACTCGGCCTCGGCCCGTGTCAGTGCCGGCAGCGGGGGCAACTCGGGTGGGAGCATCCGCGCTTCACCTCGCGCCCGACGCGCCGAGGGCCGCCTTGCGGCTCGGGACGATCCGGTCGACCAGCCCGTACTCCAGCGCCCCGGGGGCGTCCAGGATCCTGTCCCGCTCGATGTCCGCGGCGATCCGCTCCCGGCTCTGCCCCGTGTGCAGGGCGAGCAGATCCTCCAGACGCGTACGGGTACGGGCCAGTTCGTCGGCCTGGACGGCCAGGTCGGACACCTGCCCCTGGACCGGCTCGGAGAGCGACGGCTGGTGGATCAGCACGCGGGCGCCCGGCAGCGCGTACCGCTTGCCCGGGGTGCCCGCCGCCAGCAGCACCGCGGCGGCCGACGCGGCTTGCCCCAGGCAGATGGTCTCCACCTCGCAGCTGACGAACCGCATCGTGTCGTAGACGGCGGCCATCGCGCTGAACGAGCCGCCGGGGGAGTTGATGTAGAGGGAGATGTCCCGGTCGGGTGCCTGGTACTCGAGGTGCATGAACTGCGCCGTCACGTCGTTCGCCGAGGTGTCGTCGATCGGCGTCCCGAGAAACACGATCCGCTCTTCGAGGAGTTTGGAGTACGGGTCCATGGTCCGCGTCCCCGAACCGGTGCGCTCGGTGAACTCGGGCAGCGCGTGGCGGGCGGACGGTCGGGCGAACGGTCGGGCCGGCGGTCGGTTCATGACACACGCCTCCTCCGGGAGAGGTCCTGTAAAAAATGTACAGGACGTACATTAGGTTATGGGGTGAGGGTGTTCCAGCGATCCAGAGATCACGGCAGGCCAGGGTGCAGCGCCGGTCCGGAGTGGTTCGACGACGATGAGACCGCGGAGCGCAAGGGTGAGCTCGGCTTCATCGAGCGTGGCGGCGTGACCCATGAGCGGTGGCAGCACAAACCGACTGCGCAGGGCACCGCGCGCATTCGAGTTCGAGAGCAGTCAGCGACGGTCTCGGATCGGGACGCCCTCAATCAATGGCCAGTGCCCACGTGTCGATGTCCAGATAGCGTCGCGGACCTGGGTGGCCACTTGTCGTGCTGCCGACCAGATGGAGGCGTTCCGTTTGCCAAGGGCGTCCGGTGAAGCCGTCGAGGCAGGCGGCCGCCGCCGACACGGACGCGTTGTCGTAGCGGCGAGCGCGGGCCAACGTGAGGTGGGGACGCAGCGGCCGTTCGGCGAAGGCGATGTCGCAGTCCCTGACCCGCGCCCGTACTGCTTCGGCCAGTTCGTGCAGCCCGTCGAGATCGCCCTCGATGCCGCTCCACAGCACTCGCTCGTCGAAGTGTCCGCCTCCGCGCAGTGCCAGTTCGAGGGAGGGGCGGGCAGCCGCCAGGTCTGCGAGGGGTGAACGAAGCCGCTGGACGGCCCGCACCGGCAGCTCGCCCAGGAAGGCCAGGGTGATGTGCCAGTCCTCGATGCGGTTCCAGCGCAGGTCGGGACAGGCGGCGTAGGCCGGGCTCAGGGCGTGCGCCAGCTCGTCCTTCGCATCGTCAGGCGGCGCGAGGGCGATGAACGCGTGCTGGGTAGCGGTCCGGGGCGGTTCGGTCACGGATGTCTTCCTACCTCATGCGTTCGCGGGGCCGAAGCCCAACTGTGGCCAACACGTGGCCACGCGCCCACGGCGTGATACTCGGATGAAAGAGCCGCTCGGCAGCTGGGCGGGCCGCCCGGCCTGCCGTGAGGCCGGGCCGCCTTGGCCGGCCTCAGTCGAACAGCGGTGCCAGTGCGGTTTCGCCCGCGACGATCCGCCAGGCGGGCACGCGTACCGTTCGGCTCACGGGGCAGGATTTGGCTCCGCGGCCCCCGGAGGGCAGTTGGGTGAGCAGGTCGCCTCGTGCGTGGGTCAGGCGAAGGTGTCGCGCGGGGTCCGCATCGGGGCTCGGGCCGACGTCGATCAGCACCGCTGTGTTCTCGCCGGCGTCGGTGAACAGGAGGTCCACCGGGTGGCCGCCCACCAGAACGGCCCGTTCCAGATCGGTGACGCCCCGTTCGGCCAAGTACTGCTGCAGGCGATCGGCGAGGTCATGGCGGGCCTCGGTCCCCGGCTCGGGCGTGCCGGTCCTGGCCGTCGTTCGGTCGTCGCCCGTTCCCAGGGGTGCCGAACGCGCGGCGAGGAGGGCGGGCAGACCGCTCCGGTCCTGCCAGAAGGCGTGACCTCCCACCGTGATCAGCTGTGACTTGGCCCGGGTGATCGCCACGTTCCACAGGTTGACCTGGCTTGCGACCCAGTGCGTGGTCCGGGGCGGTGTGTTGTGCGCCGCCACCGGGCTGAGCACCATCACGTCACGCTGTCCGCCCTGGAAGGTGTGGACGGTGCCGACCCGGACCCGGTCGTCGTCCCGCCACATCTGTGCCAGTGTCTCCTTCTGCGCCCGGAACGGTGTGACCACTCCCACCGTCGCCGTCGGCGGGAGTGCCGCCAGCAGTTCGTCGACCACGAGCCGGACGGCCTTCGCCTCCTCCGCGTTGCGCCAGGACTGGCCGTCGCCGCCGCGCGCAGATTCCCCCGACGGTACGTCGACCCAGCCGAGCACCGGAGCCGGGTCGGCCGTTCCCACCGGGTCGTGCGCCGGCACCTGCCGCCGCACGTCGGTCAGCACCCGCAACCGGCCGCCGTAGCAGTGGCCGTTGACGACGTCCGCGATCCGCGGGTGGCAGCGGTAGTGCTCGTCGAGGAGCAGCGCGCTGTCGCCGTGCTGCTCGGCCGCGTGGTACGAGGAATGCAGGTGGTAGGTGAGGCGACGGTGCTCCAACTGTGCGGCGCTCAGCCCGGCCCGTACCCGTGCTTGACGCTCTTGCTGTGGTGACACGCCGGGGATGTGGCCGAGCTGCATCGGGTCACCGATGATCAGGGCCCGGCGGGCCCGGAACAGCAGCGGCAGTACCGACGGGACGGAACACTGGCTGGCCTCGTCGATGACCACGAGATCGAACAGCTTCGGGGCGAGCTCCAGTTGTCGCACCGAGTGGGTGCTGACGGCCCATCCCTTGATGTGTGTCATCAGGTTCCTCTGGCTGCGCTGGTAGCCGGAGCGGCGGCGGAGCGCCTGGAGCCGTTGGTTCATGAGCCCGGTGGCTCGGTTCAGCGCTTCGGACGACAGCGCACGCGACAGTTCCGCCGACAGCCCGGACAGCGTTTCCGCCGTCGCGAGCCGGGATCGCCTGAGCCTGTCTTCGTCCCATTCCCCATGCCGGTGGACGAGTTCCCGTATCTCCCGCTCCACAGACACGATTCCGGCCAGCAGTTCAAGGAGTTCAGGCGACACGGGGCGTGCCGTCGCCCACTGCGGCCATGCCGGTCCGGCACCGTCCGTACGCTCCGTCCCCGCCGTGACCAGAGCGGTGAGCGCCCGCCCGCGCCGCCATGCCGCCAGCTGCCACCAGCGGGCTCCGGCTGTCCTTCGCGCCCGCTCCGCCCACCGGCCCAGCGCTGCCACGCCGTCCGTGTCCGCCTCCCAAGCCTCTTCGAGCAGAGACAGAGGCAGCTCCAGAACCGTGGCCCGCTCCTCCCGGTCGCGGAGCAGTTCCAGCAACTGTCCTTCCTCGTGGACACGCTGTGCTGCCTGTTCCCGCAGTCGGTCGGCCGATCCCCGGGTGTTGCGCATCTCGCCGCCCACGGTGGCCGATCCACGACGCGAGGCCCCGGCCGGTGCGGCGAGCAGCCGTTCCAGTTTGGCTGCCTCCCGCTCCAGCGCATCCTTGTTGCCCGTTCGCATCAGCAGCCCGGGGGCGATGTCGTCGCAGCGCTGGGCGACGACATTCACGGCCTCGTTGTTCGTGGAGGCGACCAGCACCGACTGGCCCGCGGCGACACAGGTGGTGACGACCGCCGTGACGACCTCGCTCTTCCCTGTGCCGGGCGGCCCGGTCGCCACGGTCAGCGGCTGGGTCATCGCCGAGGAGATCACCAGTTCCTGGCTCTCGTTGCACGGCCCCGGGGCGACCGGCGTCACCTGGCCCGCCGCGACGGCGGGCATCTGCGGGGCCCCGCCGTTCAGCAGCGCGTCCAGGGCGGTGCCGGCAATCTGCGCGGTACGCGTCGAGATCTGGAGCAAGTTGTCCACCAGGGCCTGGGTGGCCGTGGCCTCCGCCTCCGAAGGCACCAGCAGCACAGCCGCGTTGTGCGCGCCCGGCCGCAGCGCCTGCATCACCGTGCGATCACTCAGCGCGGACGGGTCCAGAGGTTCCAGCTCCGACAGTCCCAGCTCGTCCAGCAACTCCCGCACGGCGCGCAGCATCTGGGCGTCGTTGCCCTCCTGCCAGGCGGTTTGCCAGCGCGCGACCAGGTCGGCCGCGTCGCCGGCGTCCAGGAGTTCCGAGACGACCCCGCTGTGCAGGGACGGCACGCCGCTGGGCTGGAGCACGTCCCGGCCCTCCTCGTCCGGCGCCAGTTCCAGCTGCTGGATGAGCAACGGCGCCAGTTCCAGCGCCGCGCGCCGCCCTCGACCGCCGTCCCTCGCGGGCAGGGTGATCGCCGGATAGCCGTACCAGTACTCCTGCCGTGAACTCGCCTCGGTGTCCGAACCACCGTCCCCCTTCTGCGGCCGGGGCAGCGCTCCGGGCGCCACGATGTGCGGTCCGCGCCCCGACTGGATGGTCTCCTCGCCCTGGGCCAGCAGGAAGTACTTCTTGTTCCGGCCACTGTCCCGGTCCGGCCGCATTCCGGCCGCCGCCTGCGCTGTGAGGCAGTCGGCGTAGTACCGCAGCAGACTCCGGCGGTCGACACCGTCCTGCTCGTCCGCCTCGGCCAGCCCTCGGGCCTTCAGCATCGCGGGGGAGAGCCGGACGGCCCCGGAGGCGTCGTGGGGGAGCGCGGTGAGCCGCACCGGTCGTGCCACCGACCGGGCGAAGGGCAGGCTCCGGGTGGCCCTGATCGTGGACTTGGTGGGCCGCTGTTCCTCCGGTACGCCGTCGCGGGCCATCTGGGCGGTCAGGTACTCGAAGAGGTCGTCCGGGGTGATCCAGCCGCCCTCCTTGATCCGGCCGTTGCGCAGTCCCTCGACGATCTCGCCTGTGAACCGGGAGGTGCCGAGGTCCGACCCGGCCGGTGCCATCGCGGAGGCCGCCTGGAGGGCGTCGGAAGCGGTGATGAAGTACACGCCGGTCGGTCGCAGCAAGGTGCTCGCCGCGGGCTCGGCCGGTACGCCCGACGGGCCCTTGGCGGTCCAGCCCTGGACGACGGACCCGCTGGAACAGCAGTCGAGCAGGACCAGCTTGGAGGCGGCCCGGCAGGACTGCAGCATCCGCTCCAGAAAGTCCGCGGGGACTGCCGTGCCCGGCAGGTCGGCGGGGTCGGTGTCCCGGGTCAGGAAGTACAACTGACCGTCCTGCTCGCAGTATTCGCCATGCCCGCTGAAGTAGAGCAGCGCAGTCTCACTGGGCTGCCGTGCTTCGAGGAACGTCTCCACGGCGTGCAGCATCTCCGCCCGCGTCGGCTCGGCGGCCACCGCGCACTCGTTGTACATGCCGATCTCGGTGTTCTCCAGCACAGCCCGCATGTAGTGCAGGTCGGCGCGTACGGCCGGGAGTTCGGCGTACGTCTCGCTGTCGTACGTGGAGACGCCGACGAGCAGAGCGTGCCGGTCGTTGTCGGTCATCGATGCTCAGCCCGCCGTCGTGCCGTCGTCGCCGTCGTCCGTGAGGAACTGCTCGACCAGGGTGTCGTCCTCGCGGGCCTCCTTGCCGGTGATGCGCAGGGTCGCCCCGTCGGGCCGCTTGACCACGATGGTGCGCTGCGGGACCCGCGCCAGCCATGTCTGCAACAGCGCGACGACGAACGAGCCGGCGCTCAGCAGCAGCCCGATGGTCTCGGCGGACGGCCCACCTTTGTCACCGACCCCCATCGCACTCCCGGGCGCGGGAAGATCGAGCCTGGCCCCGGGGTCCACCTCGCTGAACGCGGCGAGCAGTTCGCGCGCGTCCTTACGGGCGCGCAGCGGATCGTCGTCGACTACTGCGATCAGATATCCGGTGTGGTTTTCGGGCATGGCGGTCTCGTGCTCCCCCTGGATTCACCGGCTGCCTGCCGGGCGAACGAGACTAATGCCCGGCACTCACGTGGCACGCCCACGAGGGTTTGCTGTCCGGCTCGTTGGCGTGAAACCGGTCGACGATGGCCGGAGCGTGCGTGTCTCGGGCCATGCGCAGTTCCGCTGATACGGATTCCCCCAGCGTTCACCGTGCTGGCGACCGCCCTGCGGCTCGCCACCTCGGCGACGATTCAGGGGCTCCGGGCGGACTCTCCCCTGCCCTGCCACTTCCGGTCGAGGAAGAGGGGCACGCGTCCGGTCCACGCGTCGGCGAGCTCAACTGAGGCCGTACGTGAACTCATCCGCTGGTATCTGCGTCGTCCGGGCTCGCGAGCCCGGAACGCCCCAACCGCGGAGACCGGATCGGAGTTTGCGAGGTCGGCGTGGCAGTGAGCTCATCCTCACCGGCAAGGGGGGAAGACGCTGTCGTGACAGACCGCTGCCGTCTCTCACTCACTTCTCACGGACTGTAGGAGAGGCAGCAGCCGAGAAGCATCTGACCTGGTCTTTCCGTGCGCCCAGTGGAACTGATGGACTCCACGGACGCCCCGTAAGCTAGAGGGCATGGCCTACGAGATTCCGGTGACGCAAGCCAGGGCTGAGCTCGCCGACCTGATCAACCGCGTGGTGTACGGCGCCGAGCGCGTCGTGGTGACGCGGCACGGAAAGCCCCTCGTCGCCCTGGTGTCCGCCGCTGACCTGGAGCGACTGGAGAAACTCGACGCGGTGGGGGACGAGCAGGTGATCAGCTCGGTCTCCGGGGTCCGCGAGGTCGCGTCCGCTCCTCGCGAACGGCAGCGGTTCGGGATCGCGGCCGAGCACCGGGGGCCAGGGATTTCTTAGCCTCGCGCCCTTCGCAGCGGCCCGCACGGCCTCACATCCGGCACGAGAACGGTCCGCCGACTCCGGGTCGGCGGACCGTCATGAGGCTTCGGGGCAGCCCTTGGGGGCTTGGCGAGACTTACGAGCCGGAGCCGGTCACCGCGGGGTAGTCCGTGTATCCCGCCACGTCACCCGCGAAGTACGTGTCGCGGTCGCCGACGGCGAGAGGGTGGCCGTGGGCGAACCGCTCGACGAGGTCGGGGTTGGCGATGAAGGGGGCGCCGAAGGAAACCGCGTCGGCCAGCTGCCGTTCGAGCAGTTCGTTGCCGCTCGCCTGGGTGAAGCCGAGGTTGGCGACGACGGCCCCGCGGTAGTGCGCGCGGTAGCGGGTGAACGCGGTGAGGGTGTCGTCGGTGCCCGTGCCGGGATCGCCGTTCGTGGTGGGATCCGGGCCGAGGAGGTGGAGGTAGGCCAGGTCGCTGTCGCTGAGGCGCTTGAGGAGCTGGTCGTAGTCGGCGAGCAGCTCGGCGTCCGCGGTGAAGGCGGGCCCGTTCCAGTAGGGGGACAGTTTGATGCCGACGCGGTCGCTGCCCCACACGCCGCTGACGGCGTCCACGATGTCGAGGAGGAACTGGGCCCGCTTCTCACCGCTGCCGCCGTAGGCGTCGGTGCGCCGGTTGAGGCGGGGGTTGAGGAACTGGGCCACGAGATGGGACACCTGCGCGTGGATCTCCAGGCCGTCGAATCCGGCGCGCAGGGCGTTGCCGGCCGCCTGCCGGTAGGCGCTGATCGTGGCGGCGATCTCCGCGGCGCTCAGGGCGCGTGGCGTGAGGGAGTCCTTCGGTCCGCCGGGGGTGAAGGTCATCTCCTGGGGATTGACCGCCGAAGGGCCGGCGGGGAGCCTGCCGCCGTGGTGATCCGGATGGGAGGCGGCGCCCGCGTGGCCGAGTTGCGAGACGATCCTCCCGCCCGCGGAGTGCACGGCTTCGGTGACCTGGGCCCAGCCGGCGGTCTGGGCGTCCGTGTAGATGCCGGGGACGTTGATGAAGCCGATCGCGTCCGTGCTGACCCAGGTCCCCTCGCTGATGATCAGACCGGCGCCGGCGCGCTGCGCGTAGTAGGTGGCGTGCAGGGCGGTGGGGGTCAGTTCCTCGTTGGCGGCCCGGGAGCGCGTCATGGGGGCCATGACGACGCGGTTCGGCAGTTCGAGCGCGCCCAGTCGGACGGGCCGCAGGAGGGGCTGGGTGCCGGGTGCCGATGTCTGGTCGGACATGAAGATCTCTTTCGTGGTGGAGGACGCTCCTCGACATGGGGAGCGCGGGCAGGCCGGTGGGATCAGTCCTGCTTGAGGGCGTGGAGGGCGGACAGGGGCCCGCCGAGCTGCATGAGGCGTCCTCCGTCGCGCAGCGTCCCGAGGTCGACGGGGGCGAAGCCGAACTCGGAGGTCAGGTCCTGCACGGTGTGCTTGGCGTCGGCGTCGTCGCCGGCGAGGAACAGCACCTGCCGCCCCGCCTCGTGGCGGGGATCGGGTGCGATGAACTGTGCGAAGAGGGTGTTGAACGCCTTGACCACGCGCGCGCCGGGAAGCAGGGAGGCCACGTATTCGCTTCCGGTGAGGTCGCCCAGGTCGGCGATCCTCGGATTCGGGGGAGGGGAGGCGAACTGGTTGGTGGCGTCGATGACGACGGTCCCGTCCAGGCGGGGGAGCCCGGCGACGGCGTCCGGGATCTGCGGCCAGCGGACCGCGAGCACGACGAGGTCCGCGGCGGCGGCCTCCGCGGGGGTCGCGGCTGTCGCGAGCGTGCCGAGGTCCTCGACCAGCGGGGCCAGGGAGGCGGGCCCTCGGCTGTTGCTGAGCACGACCTCGTGGCCGTGCCGGATCGCGTGCCGGGCGACGGCTTGGGCGATCGTTCCGGCTCCGAGCGTTCCGATCCTCATCGGGCGGCCCCGTGTCCCGAGCCGGCCGCACGCGGTGTGGTGAGCAGGACGGTTCCGCTCTTGGCCGGTCGGCGGGCGTGCTCGACGGCCGCCCCGAAGTCGGCGAGGTCGTAGCCGGCCGCGACTTCGAGCAGGTCCGGTGTGTTCCGCGCCAGGTCCTGGGCGAAGGCGACGTCGTCGGCCCGCTCCTCGGGGGTGCGGCTCAGCCAGCGCAGTACCGACACACCCCGCACCGTCAGCGCCCGCGCGATGAGGGGCAGCGCCTCCAGCGGTGTGGTGCCGGAACCCAGCCGGCCGTAGGAGATCAGGGTGCCGCCGTCGGCGAGCAGTTCGGCGAGGTCCTGGGTCATGGCACCGCCGACGCTGTCGAGGACCACCTGAACGCCCCGCTCGCCGGCATGCCGCCGGACCTGCTCCCGCCAGTCGTCGTCGCAGGTCGCGACCACGGGCTGGGAGGGGTACAGCGTCCGTGTCCTCTCGGCGCCGGAGGCGCTGCGCACGAGGTTGATCAGTTCCAGGCCGTGCCGGACCGCGGCCGCGCCGACCAGCCTGCCGACGGAGGAGCCGGCGGCGGTCTGCAGGACGGGCCCCGGCTGCCCGCGCAGGGCGTCGTCCACCGCGCCGTACAGCATGCGCAGCGTCAGCGGGTTGACCAGCATCAGGGCCGCGGTCTCGTCGCTGACCCCGTCCGGTACCGGTATCGCCAGCTCGGCCGGGACCACGACGAAGTCGCGCCACGTTCCCGGCACCGGGAAGACCGCCACCCGCTGCCCCGGACGCGGTGCGTGGACGTCCGCTCCGACGCTCTCGACGACGCCCATCCCCTCCACCCCGGGCGTCCGGGCCTCCGACAGGTGTTCCGGCCGCCCCGGCAGACCCTCCACACCGGCCAGGTCCCCCGGATGAACGGGCCGGACCAGCATGCGGACCAGAACCTCTCCGGTGCCGGGAGTCGGCCGGCGGGACTCCTCCTTCAGTGTCAGTACCTGTGCGGCCACCCCTTGCCGGGTGTACTCCACCGTGCGCATGGGCGCCTCCCCTCACTCTTTGATGATGGTCGTCATTAAAAAGAATGATGAGCGGTAACATTGAAAACGTCAAACACTGCCGACGCGGGAGGGCGGCCATGCCGCGGATCACCAAGGAAGACAAAGCCAGGAACCGGCAGAACATCGTCGAGGCGGCAGGACGCATGTTCCGCTCGCAGGGCGTCGATGCCGTGGGCATCGCCGAACTGATGAAGGAGGCGGGCCTGACCCACGGCGGTTTCTACAACCACTTCGCGTCCAAGGGCGATCTGGCCACCGAGGCGTGCGGCGCCTCGTTCGCAGCCTCTTTGGGCGCCTTGGACCAGGCCGTCGAGCAGGGCACCGATCCCACCGGCACACCGCTGAAGCGCGTGGTGGACGACTACCTTTCGGTCGCCCACCGTGACGCCTCGGACGGCGGTTGCCCGTCCGCCTCCCTGGTCATCGACGCGGGACGGCACGGCGACACGGTCCAGAGCGCCTACGCGACCGGTGTGGAGGGGTACCTCACGGGCTTCGCCGAGGAGTTCGCCCGTGAGCACGAAGGGGAGATCGCCTCACAGGAGGCACGGGACCGTGCGGTGCTGCTGCTGAGCCGGCTCGTGGGGGCGATGGCCCTCGCCCGCGCCGTGAGCGAGGTCCAGCCCGAACTGTCCGACGAGATTCTGCGGACCTGCCGCGCCCACGCTCTCGACTGAGCACTGAGCACTGAGCACTGAGCACTGAGCACTGAGCACTGAGCACTGAGCACTGAGCGCTGACTGCCGACCGCGGACCTCGGGCTCGGCGTGTCGGCGTGTCGGGGTGTGTGTTGGAGTGTGAAAGACCGTGCACCCCCGTCCGCTACTGCGGGGGTGCACGGTCGGTTCCGGGCGGCCTCCTGGTGGTCAATTCGTGGGTGCCGGCTCTCGGGCGGGCCGAGCGGGCGCGGTCGCCGGCTTGCGGCGCTTGAGCGCGCTGCCCAGCAGGACCGCTCCCAAGCCCAGGACGGACCACCAGGCCAGCGTCATCGCCGGGCCGGTCGCGGCAGCCCCGTCGAAGAAGGACACCGACCGCAGGAGTGAGGCGCCGGCTCCCGGCGGCAGCCACTGCCCGATGGCGCCGACCGGCGCGGGCAGCATCTCGGGGGCGGAGCTCGCGCCGGAGAACGGGTTGCCGAGCATCATCATCATGAACGCGCCGAGTCCGACCCCCGGTGTGCCGATCAGCGCCGCGAGGCCCGCGACCGCGGCGCCCACGGCCAGGGTCGCGAGGGTCAGCGCGGCCGCCTCGGACCACCAGTTCCCGGTGAAGGCGCCCAGCCAGCTGTCCGAGACCAGGGCGGCCACCGTACCGACCACCACCGCCGCGCCGGTCAGCGCGGCGATCGCGCGCCGGCCGCGCAGCCCCAGCAGGGTCACCGCGGCTCCCGCGGCGATACCGGCCAGCGTCATCGGCAGCACGCTCGACGTCAGCACCGAGCCGCGCGGGTCGTCCGCCGAGGCGGGCACCACGTCGACGGTCCTCACCCGGTCCGCGCCGGACTGCTGGGCCACGGCCTGCTGGAGCGACTGCGCCACGACCGGGCTCGCGGCCGAAGCGGTGAGCAGTGTGGGTCCCCGTCCGGTGACGACGACCGCTCCGTATACGGTCCGGTCCTCGATGGCGTCCCGGGCGGCGGCCTCGTCCGCGTAGCGGTGGATCTCGAAGGCTCCCTCGTGGGCTTCGAGCTGCTTCTGGACCTGCGCCGTCGCGGCCGCCGGACCCGCCACACCGAGCGGCAGGTCATGAGGGGCGGTACGGGCCGCCGGCCAGGCGAAGGCCCACAGAGCGAGGGCCGCGAGGACCGGGACCAGCAGGACGACGGCGGCGATGCGGAGGCGGTGCGACGGCGCGGACGGCTGCGGCGACGGCTGGGGCGGCGACTGATCCGAGGGCGGTGGCGTGGGTGTGGGCGCGGGCGCGGGTGTTGGCGTCGGTGTAGCGGAGGCGGCGGACATGCTTCTTCCCTCGATTCGGCGGCGGCGGCGGTGGCGGCGGCGGGGGTGTTTTTCTAAAAGAAGGATCGTTCGTTTTAGGCGTGGCCCCACTGTCTCGCCGGGGTTCGGGCTTGTCAAGAAGGAATGTTCGTTTTAGCGTTCTGCGCATGGCCCGCGTATCGCAGGAACACCTGGACGCCCGTCGCCGGCAGATCCTCGACGGTGCGGCCCGCTGCTTCACCCGCAACGGGTTCCACGCCACGTCGATGCAGGACGTGCTGAAGGAGGTGAACCTCTCCGCGGGCGCCGTCTACCGCTACTTCAGCGGCAAGGACGAGCTGATCGCCGCCATCGTCACCGAGGTCCTCGGGGACATCCGCGAGGCCTTCGAGGAGGCCGCCCGGCACACCCCGCCACCGCCGCCCGACGTGCTCGTGGGCCGGGTCGTGACCCAGGTGCTGGGCATGGGGGGCGCGGGCAGGCACGGCCTGACCTGGGACGGGGAGAACTCCTTCGCCCGGCTGATGGTGCAGGTCTGGACGGAGACCCTGCGCGACAGCGAGCTGTCGGCGCTGCTGCGCGAGGGCTTCGGTTCGGTACGGGACGCCTGGGTGAAGATCGTCGAGGGTTACCAGGAGGCCGGGCTGATGCGGGCGGACGTCCCCGCCGAGCATGTCGCCAGGACCCTGATCGCCGTGGCTCAGGGGTTCGGCGCCCAGCAGGCGCTCTTCGGCACCACGAGCGTGGAAGTGCTGCAGGACGGTCTGCGGGCCCTGATGAGTATGGAGACTCCGCGTGGCGGTTAACGTCCCTGAAATCCCGCGCAACTAGCCTGCACCACCACGTCACCAGGGGTTTTCGGGGCTCGGTCGCGCGCGCTCGCGCGGTCCGGCCGCGTACCGCAGTCGCGTTCGCGTGCTGCGCAGGGATCCGTCGTGGTGGCTGCGGCAACCGGACCCCGCACGGTCCGGAGCGAGGACTGTGAGGTGGACGCCGTGCAACTGACGCCGCACGAGCAGGAGAGGCTGCTCATCCATGTGGCCGCCGATGTGGCGGAGAAGCGCCGGGCCCGGGGACTGAAGCTCAATCATCCCGAGTCCGTCGCCCTGATCACCTCCCACATCCTCGAAGGAGCCAGGGACGGCCGCACGGTGGCCGAACTCATGGCCTCCGGACGCAAGATCCTCACCCGTGAGGACGTCATGGAGGGC
The DNA here is from genome assembly GCF_047444975.1 of Streptomyces sp. CWNU-52B. NCBI lineage: Bacteria > Bacillati > Actinomycetota > Actinomycetes > Kitasatosporales > Streptomycetaceae > Streptomyces > Streptomyces sp. CWNU-52B. Next base: position 165,811 of record NZ_JBLFJV010000013.1, read on the forward strand.
ATCCCCGAGATGATCCACGACGTACAGGTCGAGGCCACCTTCCCCGACGGCACCAAGCTCGTCACCGTCCACGACCCGATCGTCTGACGGGGGAGCGGCAGTCATGATTCCCGGAGAGTTCCTGTTCGCCGAGGGGCCCGTCGCCTTCAACGAAGGCCTCGCCGTCACCCGGCTCACCGTCCTCAACGCGGCCGACCGGCCCGTCCAGGTCGGCTCCCACTACCACTTCGCCGAGGCCAACCCCGGTCTCGACTTCGACCGCGCCGCCGCGCACGGCAAGCGGCTCAACGTCGCCGCGGGCACCGCCGTGCGCTTCGAGCCCGGGATCCCCGTCGACGTCGAACTCGTCCCGATCGCCGGTGCCCGTCTCGTGCCCGGTCTGCGCGGCGAGACCGGAGGTTCTCTCGATGCCTGAGATCTCACGCGGTGCGTACGCCGACCTGTTCGGCCCCACCACCGGCGACCGGATCCGGCTCGCCGACACCGACCTGCTGGTCGAGATCGAGGAGGACCGTTCCGGCGGCCCCGGACGCGCCGGGGACGAGGCCGTGTTCGGCGGCGGCAAGGTCATCCGCGAGTCCATGGGCCAGTCCCGCGCCACGCGCGCCGAGGGCACCCCGGACACGGTCGTCACGGGCGCGGTGATCATCGACCACTGGGGGATCGTCAAGGCCGACGTCGGTATCCGCGACGGCCGGATCACCGGCATCGGCAAGGCCGGCAACCCCGACACCATGGACGGGGTGCACCCGGACCTGGTGATCGGCCCGGAGACCGAGATCATCGCGGGCAACGGACGCATCCTCACGGCCGGGGCCATCGACGCCCATGTGCATCTGATCTGCCCGCAGATCGCGGACGAGGCGCTCGCCTCGGGCATCACGACCCTCGTGGGCGGCGGCACCGGCCCCGCCGAGGGGTCCAAGGCCACCACCGTCACCCCCGGGCCCTGGCACCTGGCCCGGATGCTGGAGGCGATGGAGGGGTACCCGGTCAACTTCGGGCTGCTCGGCAAGGGCAACACCGTCTCCCAGGAGGCGATGCTGTCCCAGCTGCGCGGCGGCGCGCTCGGCCTCAAGCTCCACGAGGACTGGGGCTCCACGCCCGCCGTCATCGACGCCGCGCTCACCGTCGCGGACCGGACCGGCGCCCAGATCGCCATCCACACGGACACGCTCAACGAGGCCGGGTTCGTGGCCGACACGCTCGCCGCCATCGCGGGGCGCACCATCCACGCGTACCACACGGAGGGCGCCGGAGGCGGGCACGCGCCGGACATCATGACCGTGGTCTCCGAGCCGCACGTGCTGCCCAGTTCGACCAACCCGACCCGCCCCTACACCGTCAACACGGCCGAGGAACACCTCGACATGCTGATGGTCTGCCACCACCTGAACGCCGCCGTGCCCGAGGACCTCGCCTTCGCGGAGTCCCGGATCCGGCCCAGCACCATCGGCGCCGAGGACATCCTGCACGACCTCGGCGCGATCTCGATCATCTCCTCCGACGCACAGGCGATGGGACGCGTCGGCGAGGTCATCATGCGTACGTGGCAGACCGCGCACGTCATGAAACGGCGTCGGGGCGCCCTGCCGGGGGACGGCCGGGCGGACAACCGCCGAGTTCGTCGCTATGTCGCCAAATACACGATCAACCCCGCCGTCGCCCAGGGCCTCGCCCGCGAGATCGGCTCCGTCGAGACGGGCAAGCTCGCCGACCTCGTGCTGTGGGAACCCGCGTTCTTCGGGGTCAAGCCGCATCTCGTCGTCAAGGGCGGCCAGATCGCGTACGCGCAGATGGGCGACGCCAACGCCTCCATCCCCACGCCGCAGCCGATCCTGCCGCGGCCGATGTTCGGGGCGATCGGGCGGGCTCCCGCGTCCAACTCCTTCAACTTCGTGGCGCCGATCGCGATCGAGGACGGGCTGCCGGAGCGGCTCGCGCTCGGGAAGCGGTTCGTCCCGATCGAGTCGACGCGCGGGGTGACCAAGGCGGACATGCGGGAGAACGACGCGCGGCCGCGGGTGCAGGTCGATCCCGACAGCTTCGCCGTCACGATCGACGGGGAGCTGGTGGAGGCCACACCTGCCGCCGAACTGCCCATGGCCCAGCGGTACTTCCTGTTCTGACGGCCGAGTTCCGGTTGCCCTCGCCCGTCGTCGGCAGTCGGCAATCGGCAACCGGAACTCGGCCCTGGCTTCGATCTCTGACTCTGTGTTCGGGGGCTCGTCATGTCGCGTGCTGCGTTGCTTGTGCTGGCCGACGGCCGGTTCCCCGCCGGAGGGCATGCCCACTCCGGCGGGGCCGAGGCCGCGGTCAAGGCCGGCCGGATCACCGGGGCGGCGGACCTGGCGGAGTTCTGCCGGGGGCGGCTGCACACCACCGGACTGGTGTCGGCCTCGCTCGCCGCCGCGGCCGCACTCGGAGTCGACCCGGTGGAACTGGACCGTGCCGCGGACGCCCGTACGCCGTCGCCAGCGCTGCGGGTCGCCGCACGCAAGCTCGGACGGCAGCTGATGCGGGCCGCTCGTGCGACCTGGCCCTCGCCGGAACTCGACGCGCTGGCCCGGGAGTTCCCCAAGGGGGCCCACCAGCCGGTCGTCCTCGGGCTGACGGCTCGGGTCGCCGGGCTCGGCGCGGAGGACGCCGCGTACTGCGCCGTGTACGAGAGTGTGAGCGGGCCGGCGAGTGCGACGGTGCGGCTGCTGAGTCTTGATCCGTTCGACGCGACCGGGGTGTTGGCGCGGCTGGCTCCCGAACTCGACCTGGTCGCGGCGCGGGCGGTCGAGGCCGCGCGGGGTGCGGTGGGGAACGGTGTGGGTGGTGTGAGCGGTGGGGGATGGGTCGGTGTGCTGCCTGCGGCTTCGGCTCCGCTGCTGGAGGTCGGGGCGGAGGCGCACGCCGCTTGGGCTGTGCGGTTGTTCGCCTCGTAGGGTTTCTCGCCCCCCACCGCCCCTACCCTTCCCGTCCCTTCTGGGGGCTGTCGCCCCCAGGCCCCCCGCGTCGCGCTGGACGCGCTCGTCCTCAAGCGCCGGACGGGCCGACGGGCGCTGACCAAGTCGGTAAGTCCGATCTGTAGACAAAAGGAGTCGTTTCCTGTGCATCTTGACCACAACCACTCTCACAGCGGGGCCTCGGCCGTCAGTGCCGATGCTCGTCGGCCCGACGGGCGGCGGCGGGCTCTGCGGGTCGGGCTCGGTGGGCCCGTCGGATCCGGGAAGACCGCCACGGTGGCCGCGCTGTGCCGGGCGCTGCGCGACGAGTTGTCGCTGGCGGTCGTCACCAATGACATCTACACGCGCGAGGACGCCGAGTTCCTGTTGCGTGAGGCCGTGCTGCCGCCCGAGCGGATCACCGCCGTCGAGACCGGGGCGTGCCCGCACACGGCGATCCGTGACGACATCTCCGCGAACCTCGAAGCGGTCGAGGACCTGGAGGACGAGGTCGGGCCGCTGGAGCTGATCCTGGTCGAGTCCGGGGGCGACAACCTGACCGCGACCTTCTCGAAGGGGCTCGTCGACGCGCAGATCTTCGTGATCGACGTGGCGGGCGGGGACGACATCCCGCGCAAGGGCGGCCCCGGAGTCACCACCGCCGACCTGCTCGTGGTCAACAAGACGGACCTGGCCCCGTATGTCGGCTCGGACCTCGGGCGGATGGCCGCCGACGCGAAGGCGCAGCGGGGCGAACTGCCGGTGGTGTTCCAGTCGTTGCGCACCGATGACGGGGTCAAGGACGTGGTCGCCTGGGTGCGGGAGCAGCTCGCCGCGTGGGCGGCATGACAGCCGAAGCGGTCGGAGTGGCCGGAGTGGCCGGAGTGCGGGCCACCGCGCGGATCGGGGCCCGGCCGGACGGGCGGGGCGGCACCGCGCTCCCCACCCTGGAAGGGGACGGCCCGCTCGCCCTGCGGCGGACCCGGGCCGGCGGCTCCGAGGCCAGGGTCATGCTGGTCGGCGCGATGAGCGGGCCGTTGGGCGGAGACCACTTCACGGTGACGGCCGACGTGGCCGAGGGCGCGCACCTGCACGTCGGATCGGCCGCGGCCACCATCGCGCTGCCGGGGCAGGCGAAGGGGGAGGCGCGCTACGACGTACGCCTCACGGTCGCTGAGGGCGGTGAACTGCGGTGGCTTCCCGAGCAGTTGATCTCCGCGAACGGCAGCGAGCTGCACCTGACGACACGCGTCCACCTCGCCGCGGGCGCCCGGCTGACACTGCGCGAGGAACAGGTCCTCGGGCGGACCGGCGAGGAGCCCGGGAGGCTCACCAGCCGGCTCACCGTCCTGCTCGGCGGACGCCCCCTGCTCGACCAGGAGCTCTCCAGCGGTCCGGGCGCGCCGGGCGGGTGGGACGGCCCCGCCGTACTCGGCGGGCACCGCGCACTCGGGCAACTCCTCGTCGTACGGCCGGAGTTCGCGCGGCAGCCCCTCGCACCGCGGCTGCTGGGGGAGCGCGCCGTGCTCACCCCGCTCGCCGGGCCCGGGGTCCTGGTGACCGCCCTCGCCCCCGACGCCCGGCACCTGCGCCGCACCCTCGACGAGGCCCTTGAGGCGCTGTGCCCACTCGGCTGACGTGGAGACGTGGTGTGGAGACGTGGTGTGGAGGCGTGGTGTGGAGGCGTGGTGTGGAGATGTGGTGACGAAGCGGTGATGGGGGTCAACCGGCATCTCCGCTCAACGGACAGAGATGTTCCGGTTATCGGATTGGCAAAGAAGACACTTCGCCCCTGTCCTCAGGTACCTCACAGCAGAAAGGATCCCCGGTACTGACCACGACGACAGTAGGGGGAGAACTCTCTTGAGAGGTATGAGAAAGGTGACGGCGTTCGGCTCGGCCGGGGCGCTCGTCACCGCGACGCTCATAACCGGCGCCGTCGCGGCCCCGACGGCCAGCGCGGACATTCGCCAGGGCCAGAGCAGCCAGAGCCAGAGCCAGAACAGCCAGAGCCGGAACAGCCACGGCGGTAACGGCCACGGTCAGGACAGCCGGGCGCGGGGCGCCGAGATCGCCGCCGCTCGCGCGGCCAAGGCCGGTATCGACTGGCAGGACTGCCCCGCCGACTGGGCCATCGCGAAGCCCATCCAGTGCGGCTGGGTCACGGTGCCGCTCGACTACGCGAAGCCCGACGGCAAGAAGATCAAGCTCGCCGTCGACCGCATCGGCAACACCGGCACGAAGGCGGAGCGCCAGGGCGCCCTCGTCTACAACCCCGGCGGCCCCGGCGGCTCGGGACTGCGCTTCCCGACCCGGGTCACCACCAAGAACCCGCTCTGGGTGAACACGTCCAAGGCGTACGACTTCGTCGGCTTCGACCCGCGCGGTGTCGGCCACTCGGCGCCCATCTCCTGCGCCGACCCGCAGGAGTTCGTCAAGGCCCCCAAGCTGGACCCGGTACCGGACTCCGAGGCCGACAAGCGGGTCCAGCGCAAGCTCGCCGCCGAGTACGCGGCCGGCTGCGCCGAACGCAGTGGCGACATGCTGCCGCAGATGACGACCCCCAACACCGTTCGCGACCTGGACGTCATCAGGGCCGCGCTCGGCGAGAAGAAGCTCAACTTCCTGGGCGTCTCGTACGGCACGTACATCGCCGCCGTCTACGGCACGCTCTACCCGGACCATGTGCGCCGTATGGTCGCGGACAGCGTGGTCAACCCGTCGCGCGAGAAGATCTGGTACCAGGCCAACCTCGACCAGGACGTCGCCTTCGAGAAGCGCTGGAAGGACTGGCAGGACTGGGTCGCCGCGAACGACGCGGCGTTCCACCTCGGGGACACCCGGGCGAAGGTCCAGGACCAGTGGCTGAAGCTGCGCGCCACCGCGAAGAAGAACCCCGTCGGCGGGGTCGTCGGCCCGTCCGAGCTCATCGGCTTCTTCCAGAGCGCCCCGTACTACGACTCGTCGTGGGTGCCGGTCGCGACGGTCTTCAGCAAGTACGTCGCCGGGGACACCCAGGCGCTCGTCGACGCGGCCGCGCCGGACCTCTCCGACACCGCGGGCAACATCGCCTCGGAGAACGGCAACGCCGTCTACACGGCCGTCGAGTGCACCGACGCCAAGTGGCCCACCAGCTGGAAGAAGTGGGACCGCGACAACAGCGCGCTGCACAAGAACTACCCGTTCATGACGTGGGCCAACGCCTGGCTGAACCTGCCGTGCGCGACCTGGCCCGCCAAGCAGCAGACCCCGGTCGAGGTGAAGTCGGGCAAGGGCCTGCCGCCCGTCCTGATCGTGCAGTCCACACGTGACGCCGCCACTCCCTACGCGGGTGGCGTCGAACTGCACAAGCGGTTCAAGGGCTCCCGCCTGATCACCGAGAAGGACGCGGGTTCGCACGGTGTGACCGGGCTGACCAACCCGTGCGTGAACGAGCGGGTGGACACCTACCTGCTCACCGGCAAGGTCGGCGCGGCCGACGTGACGTGCGCCCCGCACGCCACGCCCAAGCCGTAGCGGCCACCGGCACCTGAAGTCGACACCTGGAGCCGGCTCTTGAAGCCAGTGCCTGAAGTCGGCACCTTGAGCCGGTAGTTGCAGCAGAGGGGGCGGCCGTCCCACGGCCGCCCCCTCTCACTGCCCGAAGCACGAATCGACGCCTTCGCCGAGCGGAGCGTCAACGCAGCGGCATCCGCGGGAACTTGCGCGCCTTCGCCTTCTCGGCCGCCTCTTCCGCCTTCACGTCGGCCGCGTACCGGTCCACGTACTCCTGCTCGGAGAGGGTGAGGATCGCGTACATGATCTCGTCGGTGATGGCGCGCAGGATCGCCTTCTCGTTCTCCATGCCGGCGTAGCGGGAGAAGTCGAGCGGCTTCCCGAAGCGGATCGCCACGGGGTGGATCTTCGGGATCTTCCGGCCCGGGGGCTGTGCCTCGAAGGTGCCGATCATCGCGCACGGGACGACGGGCACCTCGGCCCTGAGCGCCATCACCGCGACACCGACCTTGCCCTTGTAGAGGCGGCCGTCGTGCGAGCGGGTGCCCTCCGGGTAGATGCCGAGCAGCTCGTCCTTGCTCAGCACCCCGAGACCCTCACGGATCGCCGCCTGACCTGCTTCCTTGCCGGAACGGTCCACCGGGATCTGCCCGGCGCTGCGGAAGAAGAACGCCGTCAGGCGGCCTTTGACTCCGGGGCCCGTGAAGTACTCGGCCTTGGCGAGGAACGTGATGCGCCGCTTGAGGATCGCGGGCAGCAGGAAGTGGTCCGAGAACGACAGGTGGTTGCCGGCGATGATGGCCGGGCCCGTCGCCGGTACGCGTTCCAGCCCCTCGATCCGGGGCCGGAAGACCAGCCGCAACAGCGGTCCCAGGATCACGTACTTGAGAACGTAATAGAACAACGGGTCGCTCCTCGCTTCGCCGGGTCGGCTCAACCGCCGTGTTCTAGCTGGTCAAGAGGTGTGCTGCGGGACGCCAGTGTATGTGCAGGCATCGCCCCCTGTAACCGTCCCCGAGCGGACTCGTACCGACCCGTCGTGACCGGCCCCGACGGGCCCCGACGGCTCCGCGCGCGGCCCGCGCCCCGGCGGAGTGTCGAAAAGGGAAGAAGGGGGACTCGGGCGACGCGGAGCCGACGGCGCGGAGCGCCGGCATCCCTCGGCCGAACAAGGAGTGATCATGCCTCGTGGTTCCAGCCCCAAGCGGGAACGGCAGTACGAGCACATCAAGGACAGCGCCGAGCAGCGCGGAGAGAGCACGGGGCGGGCCAAGGAGATCGCCGCCCGCACCGTCAACAAGGAACGGGCTCGGGCAGGTGAGTCCAGGACGGCGAGCAAGACGTCCACGCGGGACATGTCGTCGTCGAAGCGGGGCGGCCTGCGCTCGCACAGCGGAGCGCAGGGCCCCACGTACGACCAGCTGTACGAGGAGGCCAAGCGGCGCAACGTCAAGGGCCGCTCCGCCATGAACAAGTCGGAGCTGAAGCAGAAACTGGGCCACTGACACCGGCCGCCTGACCCGGCACCCCTGGCGGGCTCTGCGCGCGGTGGCTCACTCCACCGGCGGTACGGCATCCGCCGGTCCGAGCCCGCCGGGTGGCGCATTACGCCGTAATCCACCCTGAAGTGACGGTTCGCCCAGAGGGCAAGGGGTACTCAGCCGCTCCCCGAAGGCTGGAGCCCCGATGGCTGAGAAGAAACCCCGGAAGACCACGGCCAAGAAGACCGCGGCAAAGACCACGGCCAAGAAGGCCACAGCGGCGAAGGCCGCCACCGCCGCGCGCAAGAAGGGTCCGGCGGATGGCGTTCCCGGCAGACCCGGAGTGGAGACGCCCCCGGTCGCCGAACCGACCGAGCCCCGCGACCCCCTGCCGCCCAAGGCCGACCAGGGCGCACCGGCGCCCGTCGGCCCCACCGGGTCGCCGACGAGCGCGGACCCGGCCGGGCGCGCCCAGGCAGGTGCCTACCTGACCACGGCGCAGGGGACACGGCTGTACGAGACCGACCACTCCCTGAAGGCCGGCGCGCGCGGCCCGGTCCTCCTCCAGGACCACCACCTGCGGGAGAAGATCACCCACTTCGACCACGAGCGCATCCCGGAGCGGGTCGTGCACGCCCGCGGCGCCGCCGCGCACGGGATCTTCCAGGGGTACGGCACCGCCGCGAAGGTCAGCAAGGCCGCCTTCCTCGGCGAGGGGGTCGAGACGCCGGTGTTCGTGCGGTTCTCGACGGTCCTGGGCTCACGCGGCTCGGCGGACACGGTGCGCGACACCCGGGGCTTCGCGACGAAGTTCTACACCGCCGAGGGCACCTTCGACCTGGTGGGCAACAACATCCCGGTCTTCTTCATCCAGGACGCCATCAAGTTCCCGGACATCATCCATGCCGGGAAGCCGCACCCGGACCGTGAGATCCCGCAGGCCCAGAGCGCCCACGACACGTTCTGGGACTTCGTGTCCCTGCACACCGAGGCCACCCACCACACACTGTGGAACATGTCCGACCGGGGTCTCCCGCGCTCCTACCGCATGATGGAGGGCTTCGGCGTCCACACCTTCCGCCTGGTGAACGCCGAGGGCGGCACCACGCTGGTGAAGTTCCACTGGAAGCCCCGGCTCGGAGTGCACTCCCTGGTGTGGGAGGAGGCACAGCTCATCAACGGCATGGACCCGGACTTCCACCGCCGCGACCTCGCCGACGCCATCGAGGCGGGCGCGTACCCGCAGTGGGAGCTGGGCATCCAGACCTTCCCCGACAACGCGGAGCAGACCTTCGAGGGCATCGACCTGCTGGACGCGACGAACCTCGTCCCCGAGGAGCTGGCCCCCGTTCAGCCGGTCGGTCTGATGACCCTGAACGCCAACCCGTCCAGCTACTTCGCCGAGACCGAGCAGGTCGCCTTCCACCCCGGCCATCTCGTTCCCGGTATCGACGTCACCGACGACCCCCTGCTCGCCGGCCGGCTCTTCTCCTATCTCGACACGCAGATCAGCCGCCTGGGCGGGCCGAACTTCGGGCAGATCCCGGTCAACCGCCCGCAGGCCCCGGTCAACGACATGCTGCGGGACGGCATGCACCAGAGTGCCGTGCCCACCGGGGCGGCGCCGTACCACCCCAACTCCCTCGACGGGGGCTGCCCGTTCCTGGCGGGCGCTGACACCCGCGCGTACATCGAGACGCCGGCGGAGGTGGTGCGGGCGAACAAGGAACGCAGGGCGCCGGACTCCTTCTCCGACCACTTCGGCCAGGCCCGGCTCTTCTGGCTCAGCATGACGCCCGTGGAACGTGAACACATCGTCGCCGCGTACACCTTCGAGCTGAGCAAGTGCTACGAGCAGCCGGTCAGGGAGCGTGTGCTGAAGGTGCTCGCCAACGTCGACTCCGAGCTGTGCGCGCAGGTCGCCACAGGTCTCGGTCTGGCCGCGCCCCGGGCGACCGTGCGCCTTGTGGCGGCCGACCCGAGTCCGGCCCTCTCCCAGCTCGGCGGGGTCTGGCCGCTGGACGGGAGGGTCATCGGCATCGTCACCGACGAGCAGGGCGATCTGGACGGCGTACGCGCCGTACGCGAAGCGGTCCTGGGCGCCGGCATGGTCCCCCTGGTGATCGCGCCCACGGGCGGGAAGCTGGACGCGAAGGGCAAGGCGAAGGGGAAGGGCGGGAGCAAGGCCAAGGCAGGGGCCAATGCAGGGGCCAAGGCGCTTCAGGTGCAGCGCACCTTCGCCGCCGCCCGGTCGGTGGAGTACGACGCCCTCCTCGTGGCGGGCGTCCCGGGACCCGGCAAGGACGCCTACGGCGCTCGCGACGCGAAGGCGGGCGGCGCGGGGGCGGACGGGATCGCCGATCCGCGGGTGACGCTCATGCTGGCGGAGGCCTTCCGGCACGGGAAGGCCATCGGCGGCTGGGCCGGTGCCGAGGGGGTGCTGGCGGCCGCCGGTATCCCGGTGGACGCCGCGGGAGTCGTCCTCGCGGACAGCGGTCCGGCCGCCCTGGAGACACTCGTCCAGCTACTCGGCGAACACCGCGTCTGGGACCGCTTCGCGCCGACACTCTGACGCACGCGTCCCACCCCGCCAAACCCTGAGGACAGCTCAGGAACCGTCAAGGACCCCAGGGACCAAACACCACCGCAACAACCGCCCCCGGGCCTCCCGGACCTGCCAGGCCCCCGACTCCCGGCCCTGGCAGGCCCTGCGGCCGCCTGGAGCCGGCCGGCTCCGCGTCTCCTGGTCTCCGGGCTTCCGGGGCCTGGCGGGCTCCGCGGCCTCCTGGTTCCCGGCCTGGCGCACTGCCGAGGTCCCGCGGCCTTCCGGTCCCCGGGCCCGTTCAGGTTCCGCGACTTCCTGGTTCCTGGGCCGGGCGGGTTCCGCGGTCTTGCGGCCCCTCGGCCGACCGGTTCCCGGACCTCCAGGCCCCCGGCCCCGGACCTCCAGGCCCCCGGCCCCGGACCTCCAGGCCCCCGGCCCCGTGGCCTCCAGGCTCCCGGGCCTGCCAGGTCCCCGGTTCCCGGCCCTGCCAGGCCTTGCGGCCCCACCGGCTCCCGGGTCCTTGCGGCCCCTCGGCCTTCCGGTCCCCGGGCCGGTCGGGCTCCGCGGCCTCCTGGTTCCCGGGCCTGGCGCACCGCCGCGGCCCCTCAGCCCCGCGACCTCCCGGTTCCCGGACCTGCCAGGCCCCGCGGCTCGCGGCCCGCGGCCTTCGGGCTCCCGGACCTGCCAGGCCCCCGGCTTCCCGGACCTGCCAGGCCCCGCGGCTCAACCGCCTCCCGGGCCTGGCAGGCCCCCAGCCCCTCACGCCCCCTTCGTCAGCACCGTTTCCAGCGTGCCGAGTGCCGAGCGCAGTTCGTCGTCCGTGATCGTCAGTGGCGGGGCGAGTCGGATCGTCGAGCCGTGGGTGTCCTTCACGAGGACGCCCTCGCGCATGAGGGCCTCGCTGATCTCGCGGCCCGTACCGACGGCGGGGTCGATGTCGACGCCCGCCCACAGCCCGCGCGCCCGGAAGCCCTGTACGCCCTTGCCGACGAGCGACTCCAGACCCTCCCGCAGCACCACGCCCGCCTCCTGGGCCCTGCGCTGGAACTCACCGGTCTCCAGCAGCTCCACCACGGCCGAACCGACCGCCGCGGCCAGCGGGTTGCCGCCGAACGTCGACCCGTGCTGGCCGGGCCGCAGCACCTGGAGCACCTCGCGCCGCGCGGCCACCGCGGAGACCGGCACGATGCCCCCGCCGAGCGCCTTGCCGAGCAGCAGCACGTCAGGGACGACCCCCTCGTGCTCGACGGCCAGGGTGCGGCCCGTGCGCCCGAGGCCCGACTGGATCTCGTCGGCGACGAACAGGCACCCGGCCCGCCGGGTCAGCTCGCTCACGCCCCGCAGATAGCCGTCGTCCGGGATGACGACCCCCGCCTCGCCCTGGATCGGCTCGATCAGCACGGCCGCCGTCGTCTCGTCGACGGCGGCCTCCAGCGCGGCGAGATCGTTGTACGGGACCACACGGAAGCCGGGAGTGAAGGGACCGAACCCGGCGCGGGCGCTCTCGTCGGTGGAGAAGCTGACGACGGTCGTCGTACGGCCGTGGAAGTTGTCGGCGGCCACCACGATCGTCGCCCGGTCCGGTGCGACGCCCTTCACGTCGTACGCCCACTTGCGGGCCACCTTGATGCCGCTCTCCACGGCCTCGGCGCCCGTGTTCATCGGCAGCACCATGTCCTGCCCCGTCAGCCGGGCCAGCGACTCGGCGAACCGGGCCAGCCGGTCGTTGTGGAAGGCACGCGAGGTCAGGGTGAGCCGGTCGAGCTGCCGGTGCGCGGCCTCGATCAGGGCCGGGTGGCGGTGCCCGAAGTTGAGGGCCGAGTAACCGGCCAGCATGTCGAGGTAGCGACGGCCCTCCACGTCCTCGACCCAGGCACCCTCGGCGCGGGCGACGACCACGGGCAGCGGATGGTAGTTGTGCGCGAGGACGGGCTCCTCGGCGCGGATCAGCTCGGCGGACGAGCGCGGTGAACGGCTGGGCGCGACAGTCATGAGCGGATCTCCTGGGTGCAGCACTTGATGCCGCCGCCGGCCTTCTGGAACTCCGACAGGTCGACGGGGACGGGAACATAGCCGTGCCGGGCGAGTTCACCCGCGAGGGTCTCGGCGCGGGGCGCGATGAAGACGTGGCGGCCGTCCGAGACGGAGTTCAGCCCGAACACCATCGCGTCCTCGTGGGTGGCGGTCACCGCGTCCGGGAAGAGCCTGCGGAGCACCTCGCGGCTGCCCGGCGAGAAGGCCTCCGGGTAGTACGCGATGTTGGCCTCGGGGCCGTCGTCGAGCACGAACAGCGCGGTGTCGAGGTGGTAGAAGCGCGGATCCACCAGCGTGAGCCCGACGGTCGGGACGCCGAAGAACTCCTGCACCTCGTGGTGGGCGGCCCGGTCCGTACGGAACCCGGTGCCGGCCAGCAGGTGGCGGCCGGCGAAGACCAGGTCGCCCTCGCCCTCGCACACCGACTCGGGCCGGTAGACGTCGAAGCCCGCGTTCTTGAACCACGTGTCGTACGCGGTCGACTCCGGGCGGCGCTGCGGCGCGTGGAAGTACGAGCCGAAGACCCGGCCGGCCACGACCAGCGCCGAGTTCGCGGCGAAGACCATGTCCGGCAGGCCGGCGACCGGCTCCACGCGGTCGACGGTGTGGCCGTGGGCGCGGTAGACGCGGATCAGCTCCGCCCACTGGCCTCGGGCCAGGTCGACGTCGACCTGTGTGTCCTCATGCATCCAGGGATTGATGGCGTACTGCACGGCGAAGTGTCTGGGCTCGCAGACCAGAAATCGCCTCGGGCGCGGCACACGGCTCATGGGCACAGAGGGGTTCCTCCGCTTTTCTGAGGTGTCGAGTGGGATGCCTCAACGGTAGGAAGCGGGGGAGCGGCGCGACAAGAATCAGAGATTGCGCGCCACCGCAGGAATGCTGCGTCTTACGTCTGTTCGACGCACGTTTGCTGCGCGGTTAACCCGTAGGAGTGAAAGAAGAGTCCCTGCCCGCTCCCGCCCCCGCCTCCGGTGCCGGCTGGTTCGCCCCCGCCTCCGGGCTCTCCGGCAGCAGATGCGACAGCACCATGAAACTGACCGTCTTGCGGATGAAGGGCTCCTCGCGGATCCGCTCCAGCACCTCCTCGAAGTGCTCCACGTCCCGGGCCCGTACATGCAGCAGCGCGTCCGCGCCGCCCGTCACCGTCATCGCGGCCGTGATCTCCGGATGGTTGCGCACCACCTCCGCGAGCCGCCGCGGCGGCGCCGCTCCCTCGCAGTACACCTCCACGTACGCCTCCGTACGCCAGCCGAGCGCGGCCGGTTTCACCGTGGCCGTGAACCCGGTGATCACCCCCGTCTCGCGCAGCCGGTCGGCCCGGCGCTTGACCGCGGTGGCGGACAGCCCGACCGCCCCGCCGATCTCGGCGAAACTCGTGCGGGCGTTCGCCATCAGAGCCGTCACGATCTTGCGGTCGAGATCGTCGAAGGACGCGGACGTGGATCTCATGCGGGCACTGTATCCAGCGACGATCCCGTGCCGGTCCCACGACGACGACCTTGCCCATCGCATGTGCAGGCGTACGGATTGCTCCTACACTCCGGGTTCATGCTGCGCGCCCTCGCCGTCGACGACGAACCGCCCTCCCTCGAGGAACTGCTCTACCTGCTGGACGCCGATCCACGGGTGAGCAGCGTCGAGGGCGCGAGCGACGCCACGGCGGCGCTGCGCCGGATCAACCGGGCCCTGGAGAGCGGCCCCGGTGGGGACGAGGGCATCGACGTCGTCTTCCTCGACATCCACATGCCCGGACTCGACGGACTCGACATGGCACGGCTGCTCGCCGGGTTCGCCAAGCCGCCGCTCGTCGTGTTCGTCACCGCTCACGAGGGGTTCGCCGTCCAGGCCTTCGACCTCAAGGCCGTCGACTACGTCCTGAAGCCGGTCCGCAGGGAGCGGCTGGCCGAGGCCGTCCGACGGGCCGTCGAGCAGATGGACGCCGCCCCGCTGATACCCGTCCACGAACCCGACCCCGACCACATATCCGTCGAGCTCGGCGGGGTCACCCGCTTCGTCGCCGTCGAGGACATCACCCATGTCGAGGCCCAGGGCGACTACGCGCGACTGCACACCGCCCAGGGCAGCCACCTCGTCCGCATCCCGCTCTCCACCCTCGAGGAGCGCTGGCGCTCGCGCGGGTTCGTCCGCATCCACCGCCGTCATCTCGTCGCTCTCGGCCACATCAGCGAACTCCGTCTGGACGCGGGTACGGTGAGTGTCCTGGTCGAGTCGGTCGAACTCCAGGTCAGCCGCCGTCACGCACGAGAACTGCGGGACCTGCTGATGCGCCGGACCGCGAGCTGAGGAGCCGGAGTTGCCCCACGACCCCACCGACCGCCGAGTCGTCGTCACCGGCCCGCCCCGTCGTACGCGCCCGCTGAGCCGCTCCCGGCCGCGGACCGAGATCGACGAGCAGACCACGCTCGGCCACACCTACGTCCGCTCCCTGATGCGCAGCCAACTGCGGGCCGCGCTCACCGTCTTCGCCGTGCTCATCCTCCTGGTGGGCCCGCTGCCGCTGGTGTTCGCCGTGACGGGGGACAGCTCCAGCCTGGAATGGATCGTGCTCGGCTTCTGCGTCTACCCGCCGCTGGTGCTGCTCGCCCGCTGGTACGTGCGCCGCGCCGACCGCAACGAGAAGGACTTCGTCCGCCTCGTCGAGGACCGCTGAGCCCATGCGCGGAGCAGGCGTGAGCGAGAGCAGTCCGTGAACGAGAACTACGCCGTCCCGGCGGTCGCGCTCGTGGTCGTCGCGACCGTCTTCGTGGGCGCCTTCGGCCTGCGCATCTCCCGCACCACCTCCGACTTCTACGTCGCCTCGCGCACGGTGGGCCCCCGGCTGAACGCCGCCGCCATCAGCGGCGAATACCTCTCCGCCGCCTCCTTCCTCGGCATCGCGGGCCTCGTCCTCGTCCAGGGCCCGGACATGCTCTGGTACCCGGTCGGCTACACCGTCGGCTACCTCGTCCTGCTGATCTTCGTCGCGGCCCCGCTGCGCCGCTCCGGCGCCTACACCCTGCCCGACTTCGCCGAGGCACGGCTCGCCTCGCAGGGCATGCGCAAGCTGGCCGGGGCCTTCGTCGTCGGTGTCGGCTGGCTGTACCTGCTGCCCCAGCTCCAGGGCGCCGGGCTCACCCTGAACGTGCTGACCGGGGCGTCGAAGTCCCTCGGCGGCGTCATCGTCGCGGTCGTCGTGGTGGCGACCGTCGCCGCGGGCGGCATGCGCAGCATCACCTTCGTGCAGGCCTTCCAGTACTGGCTCAAGCTCACCGCCCTGCTCGTCCCCGCGCTCTTCCTGGTCCTCGCCTGGCAGGACGACGGGGCGTCGCGCCACGCCTTCGACGAACCGGCCAGATTCCGTGAGCACCGGGTCGTACGGGTCGACGCCCGGCTCGACCTGAAACTCGGCGGGCCGCTGACCGTCACCGCGGACGGCACGGTCGACGGCGTCCGGTACGAGGGCCGGCGGGTCGACCTGCCTGCGGGCGTCCACCGCATCGAGAAGGGCACCCGGCTGGCCTTCGGCAAGGGCGACCCCGTGCCCGTCGCCGACCGCGGCGGCAACGGCGGCATGTCCACCTCGCTCGCCGCGGGCCGCGAGGAACGCCCGCTGTACGCCACGTACGGGCTGATCCTCGCCACCTTCCTCGGCACCATGGGGCTGCCGCACGTCGTCGTCCGCTTCTACACCAGCCCGAACGGGGTGGCCGCCCGCCGCACCACCGTCGTCGTACTCGGCCTGATCGGCGCCTTCTATCTGCTGCCCCCGGTCTACGGCGCGCTGGGCCGCCTGTACGCCCCCGAACTCACCCTCACCGGGGACGCCGACGCGGCCGTACTGCTCCTGCCCGACCGGGTGATCGGCGGGCTCGGCGGGGACCTGCTCGGCGCGCTGGTGGCCGGCGGGGCCTTCGCCGCCTTCCTGTCCACGGCGTCGGGCCTGACCATGGCGGTGGCGGGGGTGCTCACCCAGGACGTGCTGCCGTCCCGCGGCGTACGGCACTTCCGGCTCGGCACGGTCCTCGCCATGATCATGCCGCTGGTGGCGAGCATGCTCGTGGGCGGGCTGCCGGTCGCCGACGCCGTGGGGCTCGCCTTCGCGGTCTCCGCCTCGTCGTTCTGCCCGCTGCTCGTCCTCGGCATCTGGTGGCACCGGCTCACCCCGCCGGGGGCGGCCGCCGGGATGCTCGTCGGCGGCGGCTCGGCGCTGCTGGCGGTCGCTGCCACCATGGCCGGCTTCCCGGGGACGGGCTCGCTGCACGCGCTGCTCGCCTGGCCGGCGCTGTGGTCCGTGCCGCTGGGCTTCCTCACGATGGTGCTGGTGTCGCTGGCCACCCCCGGCCGGGTGCCGGCCGGTACGGCGGCTATCCTCGCCCGGTTCCATCTGCCGGAGGAACTGACCGGGGGACAGGTACGCACGGAGCCCAAGGAACCCAGGACCAAGGAGCCCAGGAGCAGAGAGCCCAGGAGCAAGGAGTCCAGGAGCAAGGAGCCCAGGAGCAAGGAGATCAAGGCATGAGCGGTTTCCTGGCGGGACTGTGCGTGGCCGTGCTCCCGCTGCTGGCGGCCGGCTTCTGGTACGGCAGACGCACCGCGCGCTCACCGAGCCCCGGCGGCCTCGGCACCCCCGTCGAGCACGCCACCTTCGAGACCCTGCACACCGCGTCGCTCGCCGCGCCTCCGCTGCGCGCGGGCCTGACCGGGGAGACGGCCCGCAAGTCCGCGCGGCGGCTGCGGACCCTGCTCGGCACCGACGCCCTCTGCCTCACCGACCAGGACACCGTGCTGGCCTGGGAGGGCGTCGGGGAGCATCACCGCGAGCAGATCATGGAGCGGATCGGCGGCCCCCTGGAGACCGGCCGCGGTGAGGCCTTCCGGCTGGCCTGCGACGAGCCCTACTGCCCGCTGCGCTGGGCCGTCGTGGCGCCGCTCACCGTCGACGACCGGGTGCACGGCGCGCTCGTCGCCTGCGCGCCCCGTGAGTCGGCCGTGCTGGTCCGGGCCACCGGAGAGGTCGCCCGCTGGGTGTCGGTCCAGCTGGAACTCGCCGACCTCGACCAGTCCCGTACCCGGCTGATCGAGGCCGAGATCAAGGCGCTGCGGGCCCAGATCTCCCCGCACTTCATCTTCAACTCGCTCGCGGTGATCGCCTCGTTCGTGCGCACCGACCCCGAGCGGGCCCGTGAACTCCTGCTGGAGTTCGCCGACTTCACCCGCTACTCGTTCCGCAGGCACGGCGAGTTCACCACCCTCGCCGACGAACTGCACGCCATCGACCACTACTTGGCGTTGGTCCGGGCCCGGTTCGGCGACCGGCTCTCGGTGACCCTGCAGATCGCCCCCGAGGTGCTGCCGGTGACCCTGCCCTTCCTCTGTCTGCAGCCGCTCGTGGAGAACGCCGTGAAGCACGGCCTGGAGGGCGGCACGGGCCAGGTCGACAAGAGCCGCATCAGCATCAGCGCGCAGGACGCGGGCGCCGAGGCGCTCGTCGTCATCGAGGACGACGGCCCCGGTATGGACCCCGGCCGGCTGCGCCGCATCCTGGCCGGCGAGGCCAGTCCCTCGGACGGCATCGGGCTGTCGAACGTCGACGACCGGCTGCGGCAGGTGTACGGCGACGACCACGGCCTGGTCATCGAGACCGCGCGGGGTGCGGGCATGAAGATCACGGCCCGGCTGCCGAAGTACCAGCCGGGCGTGCACCCTGCGGGACGGCTGCCCCGCGAATGAGCCCTCCGGGAAGACCACAGGGCCCCCGGAGGACCATTCGCGCGGTACTTCGCTCGGTACCTCAGGTGGGGCGCGAGGCCACCATCGCCAGTGTGATCAGGCCGAGCACCACCCAGCCGAACCACAGCCAGCCGCTGCTGCCGAGCGTCACCGTGTAGGCCGTGACCATCACCAGACTGCCGACGGTGAGCACTCCCATGGTCTTCGTGGAACCGGGCATCGCAACACCCTCCTCATGGTTCGTCCCTCTCCATGGTGCCCCCGTCCTTGCGAATTGCAGTACAGACGACCAAATGTGTCCCGGAGTTCCAGGCGCTCTCGCCCACCCAGGACGAGCCCGTGTAGACGTTCGGGTCGTAGCCGTAGTCGTTGGGCGGTACCTCCTCCCGGCAGGCCGCGGTCGCCTGTCGCCTCGCCTCCGCGAGGGTCGTGTCCGGGCTCATCCGGTGGAAGTCGAGCACCTGCTGCTGATGGGGTCCCGCGCACGGGACCAGCTGGGCGCTGTTGTCGGAGATCCTGTCGAGGCAGTCCCGCTTCTGCATGGTGGCCGTGTCGTTGAACCGCGTACCGCGCGGACGATGGTCCCCGATCGGTCCGAACAGCGGTTTGCCGCGGGCGTCGAGCAGCAGACAGGCGACGCGGTGCCCGGCGGCGGCGAAGCCCTCGGAGGTCGGCACGACGGCGTAGGAGCGCACGTCCGCGAGTTTCCTGCGGGTCTCCTCGGTGCGCTGCTCGCACCGGGTGGCGCCGGCCGAGCGGGCGTCGTCGGCCGACCCCGCCTCGAACACGGCCATCACCTGCCCGTACGTCTGGTCGCTGAGGCATGTCACGACCTGGAGCCGCGGGTCTCCGGTGAAGGGCGTGCTCGTCCACCGTGTGGCGACGCAGTTCCCGTCCACGAGCGGCTCGGTCAGCCCGATGGCGTCCCCGTACGGTTTGGCGCCGCCGGTGGCGCCCTTCCCCGGCAGGTACGCCATGGCGTACCAGGCCCCGCCGCCCGCGACGGCCAGCCCGAGCAGGGCCCCGAGGAGGGCAGGCAGGACGCGGTTGCGCCTGCGGCGGCGTCGTCCCGGGGGCGCCGGGATCGCCGGGACGGCCGGGCCCACCGGGCTCTCCTGGTGCGGAGGAGCCGCGGAGGACTCCTGGCCTGCGGACGGCGCGTACCACCGGGCACCGGCCTCGTGGTCCCGCGCGGCCCCGGAGACGGGCGGCCGGTACGCGGGAGCGCGCGGCGGGACCGTATGGGTGTTCCCGTCCGCCCACGGGGGTTCCGAGCCCGGGTCGAGCTGGGTCCGGGGGTGCGGCTGGGGCGTCAGGACCGCGGACAGCGCCGCCTCGGCCTGCGCGGCGGTGATCCGGTGGACCGGGTCCTTGGTGAGCATCGCCGACAGGAGCGGCTCCAGGGCGCCCGCGTGCAGCATGGGCCGTGGCTCCTCCAGGACCACGGCGGTGAGCGCCGCGAGGCCCGACTCACGGTCGAAGGGGCCGTAACCCTCGACCGCGTAGTACAGCGTGCAGCCCAGCGAGAACAGGTCGGCGGCCGCGGTGGGCGGCCCGCCCTGGGCCCGCTCGGGCGCCAGATAGCCGGCGGTGCCCACCAGCGCGGAGGTCAGCGTGTACCGGGTCTCGTCGCCGTCGGGCCGCACGGAGATGCCGTAGTCGGTGAGCAGGACCCGGGCGTACGGCGACCCGGTGCGGTCCGGGGCCAGGAGGATGTTGGCGGGCTTCACGTCCCGGTGCATGACACCACGCTCGTGCCCGGCGGTCAGCGCGTCCAGGACGGCGAGCCCGATGCGGGCGCACTCGGCGGGGGCGACGGCCCCGCGCCGGGCGACCAGGGCGCTGAGGTCCAGGGCCCCGGCCACGTACTCCATCACGATCCAGGGCAGGCCCTCGTGCTCCAGGACGTCGTGCACGGTCACGACGTGCGGGTGGCCGCGCAGGCCCGCGGCGTGCCGGGCCTCGGCGCGGGCGCGGGCGACCCGGGCCGAGCGGTCGTGGTCCGCCTCGCCCGGGTCGCGGAACAGGATCTCCTTGAGCGCGACCTCGCAGGCCAGCCGCTGGTCGTAGGCGAGCCAGACATGGCCCATGCCGCCGCTGCCCAGCTGGTTCAGCAGGAGGTACCGGCCGGCGATGACCCGGCCGATCCCCGACTGCGGTGTTCCTGATGCCATCCGGTGTCACTCCCGGGGTGCTGCTCTGCGTGGGCCTGGGCCGGGCTCAGGGCCGCCGGGTCCGTGCCCGGCTCGCTGGGTGAGGGCTCACTGCGGGTGGGCTCCACCTGCGTGGGGCCGGTGGACGTGGGGGCGGCCGTGGGCGCCGTGGTCGACGCGGTCGGGGTCGTGGGGTCCGCGGACGGCGGCGGCTTCTCGACCGGTGTCGACTCCGTCGCGGTGGGCGTCGTGCCGCCGGGCGAGGGCTCGGTCGCGGAGGCGGTCCCCCCGCCGGGCGTCGACCGCGTCCCGGACGGTGTGCCGCCGCCGGGGGTCGTCTTCTTGCCCGACGACGACGTCCCGCCACCGGGTTCGGACTCCTTGCCCGACGGTGTCGCCTTGCCCGATTCGGACGGCGTCCCGTCGCGCGATGGGGAGGTCGTCCCGCCGGGTGACGACGGGGTGGGCTTCTCGCCGGAGCCGGAGCCGGAGCCGGAGCCGGAGCCGGAGTCCGAGTCCACGGTCAGTGTCACGGCCTCTCCGAACGCCAGTGGTGTCCCGGGGCCGGGCGAGGAGCCGGTGACGAGCGCGTCGCCCGCGGGGAGCCCGTCCCCGGAGTACGCCGCGGCCAGTCCGACTCCGGACAGCTTCTGACCGGCCTGGTCGAAGGTCATCCCCGCCACGGGAGGCACCTTGTGCGGCTTCGTCGCGTCGAACGTCCTGTCCCGCTCGCCCGTGGTGCCGACCGGGCGGGTGATGGCCGTGCCGGGATCGTCCACGTCCAGGAGGGCGATCCGCTCCAGCGGCTGCGGCGCGGGTTTGACGGTCACCACGTCGGACTTCTCGTAGCCGTCCCACTTCTTGTTGCCGGCCTCGAACTTGACGGAGATCTTCGCAGGATCCTTGTCGAAGGCCTTCAGTGGATTTCCACAGGAGCACTTCACCGCGGGAAGTCCCTGGTCGTTCACCAATACCGCGACCCCCGCCTCGAGCAACGCGTCGTAGGGGACCGCCTTGCCCTTCTTGTAGTCGTGGTTCTTGACGAGGGTGTCGTGACGCAACAGGACCGGTGTGAGACCGTCGATGTACTCCTCGATCCGGTCGGTCGTAATACCCACGATCCGTGCCCATTCCCGGGCCTTTTGTTTGTTCTTGGGATCCGTGAGGAAATCCTTGAGCTGCTCGACGTCACAGACCTGCTGGTCGCGTGTGCCCCCGTACAGACCAGGGGTGTTGCCCTGTTGCAGGCCGCTGTGCGGTTGCTCCGACGGGACCTGCGTGCGGTCCCTGCCCAGGGAACCGTCCTCTTCGAAGAAAGGTGCGAGTGACGGTATTCCGGCTGCGACGGCCTTCACCGCGAACAGACGCTGCTCGGAGCATCCGCTGAGGATCAGTGCGGCGGCCAGTAGTACGGCAAGCCTTCGGACCACGGCTTTTCCGACCCTCGGCAAGCATGCGTGAATTTTCATGACCGCTCCCCCCGGCGGCGGTTCCCCCGAACCCTGCAGAGCGGAAGCAGGGCGTCACGCAACATGCTACTGAATGGCAAAGCCTTTCAGTCAAGGGGAATTATCACAGTGCGCGGAGTGACGGAAAGGAGGAAAAAGGGGCTCAGCGACTGCGTGCGCTGAGCGAGGCCAGATAGGCGTTGTACGCCTCGAGTTCCTTGTCGCCGTCCCGGTCGGCGGCCCGGTCCGAACGCCGTGCCTGCCGCTGTTCGGAGCGGTACCACTGGAAGAGCAGCGCGAGCAGCACGAGCACGGACGGGATCTCGCTGAACGCCCAGGCGATACCGCCCGCCGCGTTCTGGTCGGAGAGCGCGTCGATGCCCAGCGAGGCGGCCGGGTTCCGGTAGGTCTCGACCATGGGCTCGGACCCCATCATCAACGCGATGCCGAAGAACGCGTGGAACGGCATACCGGCGAACAGCTCCAGCATCCGGATCAGATAGCCGGGCCGGTGCGGGCCGGGATCGACGCCCATGATGGGCCAGAAGAACACCAGACCGACGGCGAGGAAGTGGCACATCATCGCGATGTGACCCGCCCTGGACTCCATCAGGAAGTCGAAGATCGGGGAGAAGTACAGCGCGTACAGGCTGGCGATGAACAGCGGGATGGTGAACGCCGGATGCGTGACGATCCGCATGAACCAGCTGTGCAGCAGCATCAGGAGCAGCTCGCGCGGCCCCTTGCGGTCGCGGCCCGCGGTCGGCAGCGCGCGCAGTGCGAGGGTGATCGGCGCGCCGAGCAGGATCAGGATCGGCGACAGCATGCTGATCACCATGTGCTGCACCATGTGCACGCTGAACATGACCATGCCGTAGTCGTTCAGCCCGGTGCAGAGGACGAGCATGACGCTCAGGACGCCGACGACGAACGCCACGATCCGCCCGACGGGCCACGCGTCACCGCGCCGCACCAGCCGCACCACACCCCACGCGTACAGGGCGAGCCCCACCAGGCAGGCGACGAGGAAGAACGGGTCCGGAGACCATTCGAGGCCCCGCCCCAGCGTGAACGGCGGTAGATCCATGGTCGTGCCGTGCCCGCTGTGATCCATCCGCCGGCTCCTGGTTCGTACTGATTGAGCGCTGTCTGTCCGGACCCAGACTAGAACCGCCCCCGGTCACACCGGCGACCGGGGGGTGGGGGCGCAGCCGACCACACGCGCCTGCCCGAGGCTTGACTAGAGCCTGACTAGAGAACGCACTCCGCTTCGGCGTACCGCTCATCAGGAACCGTCTTCAGCGTCTCCACCGCCTCCGCCAGGGACACCATCACGATGTCGGTGCCCCGCAGCGCGGTCATGTTCCCGAACTCACCCCGGTGCACGGCCTCCACCGCGTGCCACCCGAACCGCGTCGCGAGCACTCGGTCGTACGCGGTGGGAGTACCCCCGCGCTGGACGTGCCCGAGGATCACCGGACGCGCCTCCTTGCCGAGCCGCTCCTCCAGCTCGATGGAGAGCTGCCGGGCGATGCCCGAGAAGCGCTCGTGCCCGTACGCGTCCTTGCGGCCCTCGTCGTAACTCATCGTGCCCTCACGGGGCTTCGCGCCCTCCGCGACGACGACGATGGCGAACTTCTTGCCGGCGGAGAAGCGCTCGCCGACCTTGGCTGCCAACTCGGCGATGTCGAAGGGCCGTTCCGGCACGACGATCGCGTGGGCGCCCGCGGCCATGCCGGAGTGCAGCGCGATCCAGCCGGTGTGGCGGCCCATGACCTCGACGATCAGGACCCGCTGGTGCGACTCGGCGGTGGTCTTCAGCCGGTCGAGCGCCTCGGTGGCGACGCCGACGGCCGTGTCGAAGCCGAAGGTGACGTCGGTGACAGCGATGTCGTTGTCGATGGTCTTCGGCACGCCGACGATCGGCAGTCCGCTGTCCGACAGGAGCCGGGCCGCCTTCAGGGTGCCCTCGCCGCCGATCGGGATGATCGCGTCGAGGCCGAGGTCCTGGAGATGGCCCCTGGCCCGCTCCACCCCGTCGCGCAGCTGGGCGGGCTGGACCCGGGAGGAACCGAGCATGGTGCCGCCGCGCGCCAGGATGCCGCTCACGGCGTCGAGGTCGAGCTTGAGGTAGTCGCCCTCCAGGAGGCCTTTCCAGCCGTCGCGGAAGCCGATGACCTCGTCGCCGTGGTCGACGACGGCACGGTGTACGACGGACCGGATGACGGCGTTCAGACCGGGACAGTCGCCGCCGGACGTGAGGACACCAATGCGCATAGCCCGAAATACCTTCTCAACGTGGGCCGGGAACCGGACCACGCTGTCCGGCAGGACGCCGCCACCCTACCGGCGGCAGGGGGCGGGTCCACACTGTGCGTCCGCCTGCTGGACGTGCCCGCACAGATGAGCGGGCACGTCGTCGGACGGGCTGTTCCCCTGAGGTCAGGCGGGCTGCTGGGCGGCCGCGATGCGCTCGGAGCGCAGCGCCTCGTACCACCGGTCGTCGATCGGCGGCAGCGCGTTCACATCGAGGGCCAGCTTGAGCAGCAGATCCGCGATCAGCGGGTTCCTGGCGAGCACGGGCCCGTGCATGTACGTGCCGAAGACCGTGTCGTTGTACGCGCCCTCCGTGCCGTCGCCCGTGCCGTTGCCCTTGCCGAGCCGCACGTTCGCGAAGGGGCGGGCGGTGGGGCCCAGGTGCGTGACGCCCTGGTGGTTCTCGAAGCCGGTCAGCGGAGGCAGCCCGAGCCGCGCGTCGATGTCGCCCAGCACGTCACCGACGCACCGCTCGCCCTCGCCGCGCGTGGAGACCACGTCGAGCAGCCCGAGGCCCGGCTCGCGCTGGCCCAGGTCGTTGATGAACTCGTGGCCGAGGATCTGGTAGCCGGCGCACACCGAGAAGACGATCGCGCCGTTGCCGACCGCCCGGTCCAGACCGCCGTCGCGGCGCAGCCGCTCGGCCGCGAGGCGCTGCGGCCGGTCCTCGCCGCCCCCGATGAGGTAGATGTCACCGGAGGTGGGGATGGGCTGGTCGCTGCGTACGTCGAGACGGGCCACGTCCAGACCGCGCTGGCGGGCCCGGCGCTCGACGACGAGTGCGTTGCCCTGGTCGCCGTACGTGCTCAGCAGGTCCGGGTAGATCCACACCAGCCGCAGGCTGTTGTCACTCATTCTCTTCGTCCTTCGGGGCTCAGTTGCCGACACGACGCCTCAGGTCCTGGAAAGCGGTGTAGTTAGCCACGACCTCGATCCGGCCGGGCGGCGCGAGCTGCACCGCCTGGTCGAGGCTCTCGCACACCTGGAACGACTGGTTGGCGACCTCCAGGCGCACGGCGAGGTCCAGCTTGCGGTCGCCGAGCACGAAGATCGGGTGGCCGGTGAGCTGGGTGTAGTCGACGTCCCACAGCCAGGAGGTGTCGGTGCCGTCGGCGCCGCGGGCGTTCACCGACAGGATCACCGGGGTCGGCGGCGGGTCGATCAGGGAGAACGTCTCCAGCCAGCCCGCCGGGTTCTTGGCCAGCAGCAGACGCAGGTCGCGCTGCATGAACTGCACGACGTCGTAGCGTCCGGCCACGGCCTGGACCTGGTACATGCGCTCCAGGGCGACCTGCGGCGGTACGCCGAAGACGGCGGCGACGGCCGCCGACGAGGCCGCGTTGGCCTTGTTGGCGCGGCCCGGCAGCTGGAGGTGGATCGGCCAGGCCGAACCGTGCGGGTCCAGGACGTGGTCACCGGAGAGCGCCCAGCTCGGCGTGGGGCGGCGGAAACCGCAGTCGCCGCAGAACCAGTCGTCGCCGGGGCGCTGCATCACACCGCCGCAGGACGGGCAGGACCAGGCGTCGTCCTTCCACATCTGGCCGGCGGCCACCCACACCACGTTTGGTGAGGAGGACGCGGCCCAGACGACCAGCGGGTCGTCGGCGTTGGCCACCACGACCGCCTTGGACCCGGCCAGGCCCTCGCGCCAGTGCTCGGCCATCATGCGGGTCTCGGCCGCGCGGTCGAGCTGGTCGCGCGAGAGGTTGAGCAGCGCGATGCACTTGGGATCCGTGTCCCGCGCCACCCCGGACAGATACTTCTCGTCGACCTCGATGACGGCGAACCGTGAGTCCGAGCCGCCGGCCAGCGCCGAGGTGATGCCCGCGGGCATGTTGGCGCCCAGCGCGTTCGAGACGACGGGCCCCGCGGCCCGCAGCGCCTCGGCGATGAGCCGGGTCGTGGTGGTCTTGCCGTTGGTGGCCGACACCAGGATGACGTCCAGGTGCTGGGCCAGCCTGGCCAGCAGGTCGGGGTCGAGTTTGAGCGCCACCCGGCCGCCGATCACCGATCCGCTGCCGCGGCCCGCGGCACGTGAAGCCGCCGCGACCGCTTTGCCCGCCGTCACGGCCAGCTTGGCCCGCGGGGACAGCGGGTCCGAGTTGCCTGCCATCAGTTCTCGATCCTCCTTGCGTACGGCGCCGCGCACTGCTCCCGGCAACGTGTGGCCCTCAGCCTATCGAGATCCACTCACGTGCCCGAACCGCGGCACCACCCAGGCGCCCACGCGACATTGAGGACCGTACCCTTGCGGCCATGCGACACGGCTCGATCCCCGGCGCCCGAGGGCGCGCCCTTCCCCTGTCTTTGCTCGGTGACCCCGTGTTGCACACACGGTGTGAAGAAGTCACCGAGTTCGGTCCTCAACTGGCGCGACTGGTCGAGGACATGTTCGCGACGATGTACGCGGCGGAGGGGGTCGGGCTGGCCGCGAACCAGGTCGGACGGTCGTTGCGGCTCTTCGTATACGACTGCCCCGATGACGACGACCGGCGGCATGTGGGGCATGTGGTGAACCCGCGGCTGGTCGAGGCGGACGGGGTGGTGCTGCGCGGGCCCGAGGGGTGTCTGTCGCTGCCGGGGCTGGAGGCGGGGACGGAGCGGTACGACCGGGCGGTGGTGGAGGGGGTGACCCTGGACGGGGAGCCGGTGCGGGTGAACGGGACCGGGTGGTTCGCCCGGTGCCTTCAGCATGAGTGCGATCACCTCGACGGTGGTTTGTACGTGGACCGGGTGACGGGGTGGCGGCGTCGGCGGGTGCTGTGGCAGGCGCGGCGCGCCAAGTGGGAGCGGTGAGGGCGGGCGCGGGCGGTTCGTCGGATGCGGGCCCGTGGTGGCGGGGCGCGCCGTTCCCCGCGCCCCTAAAAGCAAAAGACTGCGCCGTTCCCCGTGCCCCCGGAAGTCAGAAGCCCGGGCCGCCCGCCTTGTCGGATGCCGCTGCCAGGCGGCCCCATAGGAGGTCGGCCAGGGCCTGGACCAACTCGGCGCGGGAGCAGGGGCGTTCGCCCAGCCACCAGTCGCCGGCGGCGTGCATCATGCCGACGATGCCGTGGCCCCAGACCCGGGCCAGCCGTGCGCCGTTCGGGCCCAGGTCGACGCGCTCCTCGATGACCTGGGCGAGCTCCTCGCCCATGCGGCGCAGCAGCGGGAACGAGTACGCCCCGATGTCGAAGCCCTGGTCGTTCTGCGGGCCGGCCTCCGACGGGTGCATCAGGAAGCGGTAGACCTGCGGGCGGGCCTCGATCGCCGCGAGGTAGGTGTCGAGCGTGGCCTCCACCCGCTCCCGGCGCTCGGCGGGCGCGTCCAGCGCGGCCCGCAGCGCGCCGAGGAGGGCGTCCGTGTGACGCTTGGCGAGGGCCGCGTACAGTCCGCCCTTGTCGCCGAAGTGGCGGTAGAGGATCGGCTTGGTGATACCGGCCTCCGCCGCGATGGCGTTCATCGAGGCGCCGGGGCCGTCGCGGAGCACCACCCGGTCGGCGGCCTCCAACAGCTCGCGCCGTCGGCGGTCGGCGGACCTCTGCTGATCGGTCCGCTGCGTGGTGTCCATGATCTCTCCCCACCCGTGCTGATTCGGTGACGCCTGCGCAACGTAACACCATGCGCCGACCGCACCTCGAACGGGCTGCCGAGCTGGAACGGGGAGTTGACTTTTACTACCCATCGGTAACAGGCTACTGTTACCGCAAGTAACACGTGAGTGCAGCGCTGGAGGGGACATGGCCGAGTTCACCATGGAGCTCAACGACGAACAGAAGGAGGTGCGGGACTGGATCCACGGCTTCGCCGCCGACGTGATCCGCCCCGCGGCCGCCGAATGGGACGAGCGGGAAGAGACTCCCTGGCCGGTCATCCAGGAGGCCGCGAAGGTCGGCATCTACTCCCTGGACTTCTACGCCCAGCAGTACTTCGACCCCACCGGTCTCGGTATCCCCATGGCCATGGAGGAACTGTTCTGGGGTGACGCGGGCATCGCCCTGTCGATCGTCGGCACCGGCCTCGCCGCCGTGGGCGTCCTCGCCAACGGCACCGAGGAGCAGATCGGTACCTGGATCCCCCAGATGTACGGCGACGCCAACGACGTCAAGGTCGCCGCCTTCTGCTCCTCCGAGCCCGACGCCGGCTCCGACGTCGCCTCGATGCGTACGCGGGCCGTGTACGACGAGGCCAAGGACGAGTGGATCCTCGACGGCACGAAGACGTGGGCGACCAACGGCGGTATCGCCAACGTGCACGTCGTGGTCGCCGTCGTGGACTCCGAGCTGGGTTCCAAGGGGCACGCGTCCTTCATCGTCCCGCCCGGCACGCCCGGTCTGTCGCAGGGCCAGAAGTTCAAGAAGCACGGCATCCGTGCCTCGCACACCGCCGAGGTCGTCCTGGAGAACGTCCGGATCCCCGGGTCCTGCCTCCTCGGGGGCAAGGAGAAGCTCGACGAGCGGCTGGCCCGCGCGCGGGAGCGGGCCAGGGCGGGCGGCGGTGAGCGGACGAAGAACGCGGCGATGGCCACGTTCGAGGCGTCCCGCCCGGCCGTCGGGGCCATGGCGGTCGGCACGGCGCGGGCCGCGTACGAGGTGGCCCTCGACTACGCGAAGACGCGTGAGCAGTTCGGCCGCCCGATCATCGACAACCAGGGTCTGGCCTTCCAGCTCGCCGACATGCGGACGTCCATCGACGCGGCCCGGCTGCTGGTGTGGCGCGCCTCCTGGATGGCGGTGAGCGGGAAGCAGTTCACCTCCGCGGAGGGCTCCATGTCGAAGCTGTTCGCCAGCGAGACCGCGAAGAAGGTCACCGGGCAGGCGATCCAGATTCTCGGTGGCAACGGGTATACGCGGGAGTATCCGGTGGAGCGGATGCACCGGGACGCCGCGATCTACACGATCTTCGAGGGCACGAGTGAGATCCAGCGCCTGGTGATCGCACGAACCCTGTCGGGCATGCCGATCCGCTGACGGCCGTCCGCCGGGTGCGGGCCGGGTGTGGCTGGCCGCGCAGTTCCCCGCGCCCCTCGAAGGCGGGGCTGCGCCCACGCCTCCCTGGCTGTCTGTCGGGTGCGGGTCGGGTGTGGTTGAGCGCGCAGTTCCCCGCGCCCCTTGGAGGCGGGGCTTCGCCCGCGCCTCCCTGGCTGTCTGTCGGGTGCGGGTCGGGTGGGGCTGGTCGCGCAGTTCCCCGCGCCCCTCAAAGACGAAAAGCTGGGGCGCAGCCCCGCTTTTCAGGGGCGCGGGGAACTGCGCGCTCAGCCCCCGCCCACCCGCAGTCGACCACGTGACGCCCCGGGGTGCAGCCCCGCTCTTTAGGGGCGCGGGGAACTGCGCGACCAGCCGCCGCTCACCCGCACCATCCCGACCGCGGACACTCAGCCGTGGCGCAACGGTGTCAGTTGCTCGATGTCGTATCTCGACCGCAGCTCCTCGATCGCCGCCCCGTCCGGCGGACCCACGTCGAGGATCTTCAGCAGTTCCTCGAAGTACCGCTCGTGATCCGGCGGCGGCGACGCCTGGAAGAACATCTTCGCCGGCTCCCCCGTCGGGTTCGCGAACGCGTGCGGACAGCCGGGCGGCACCACGATCACCGTCCCCGGCGTCGCCCGTACCACCTGGTTGCCCGACCCCGACCGCCAGCGCTGCCAGTGGTCCGGCGTCCGCACGAGCGGCTCGAAGGCGAGCACGTCCAGTTCGCCTTCGAGAACGTAGAACAGCTCCTCGCTGCGCGCGTGCACATGCGCGCCGACGTCGAAGCCGGGCGGCACGACCACCTCGAAACTGGACGCCGCCCGGGAGTGCGTACCGGTCACCTTGAAGGTCACGTGCTGGGCCCGGGTCCGGACCGTACGGCCGTGTCCCGGTGGCACCAGCAGCCCCTCGGGCGGCGTGAGCGCGGTCACCAGGTGACGGGCAGGGCCTCGGGCCCGCGGATCAGCGCGCCGCGCCGCCACGGCACCTCGTCCGCCGAGACGGACAGCCGCAGCGTCGGAACCCGGTCGAAGAGCGTGTCCACCATCAGCTCCGACTCCAGCCGCGCGAGCATCCCGCCCACGCAGTAGTGCGGACCGTGCCCGAACGCCAGATGCGGATTGGCGCCGCGCTCGAAGTCGATCCGGTCGGGGTCGGGGAACACGTCCGGGTCCCGGTTGGCGGCCAGGTAGGACACGTAGACCGCGTCGTCCTTCCTGATCCGCACGCCGTGCAGCACGACGTCCTCCGTGGCGATCCGGGACAGCCCGACGGCGTTGCGGTGCGGGATGTACCGCAGCAGTTCGTCCAGGGCCCGGGGCCGCAGCGCCGGGTCGTCCCGCAGCCGGTCGAACAGCGCGGGCCTGGTCAGCAGGATGTAGAGCATCTGCCCGGTGTTGTTGGTGACGGCCTCGCCGCCGATCTGGATCGGGCCCGCGAGCGCCACCGCCTCCTCCTGGGTGATGTCGCCCCGGCCGACCGCCGCGCCGAGCAGCGAGGTCACGTCCTCGCCGGTGGCGCCGCGGCGCTCGGCGACGAGCTTGGCGAAGTACCCCTCCATGTCCCGCTTGGCCGCCTCGCTGGCCGTGGCGCCGTGCGAGGAGGAGAGGATCGCCTGGGTCCAGGTGTGCATGAGGTGCCGGTCGCCGGCCGGGACCCCCATCAGCTCGCAGATGACGGCGATGGGGAAGGGGGACAGGACCCGGTCGATCAGATCGGCCGGCGGGCCGTCCCTGAGCATGTCGTCGACCATCGCGTCGAGGGTCCGCCGGGCGTTCGCGCGCAGCCGCTCGACACCGCGCGTGGTGAACGCCGCGTTCACCGCCCTGCGCAGCCGGGCGTGGTCGGGCTTGTCGACGAAGCTCATCGCGCCCGGTGCCGGGATGAAGTGCGGTGCCAGCCGGGTGACCTCGCGGCCGAGCACCGCCGCGCGGCTGAACCGGGGGTCGTTCGTCACCAGGCGTACGTCCTCGTAGCGCGTGACCAGCCAGGCCCAGCCCTCGCCGTTGGGCAGCTGGATCCTGTTGATGGGGCCCTCGCGCATCAGCTCGGACAGGACGGGGTCGAAGTCGACGCCGGTCAGGTCGAGGGCCGGCCAGTGGCGTACCGGGGGAGGCGCCGTCGTCTCTTGGTCCGGCTGGTTCGTCTGGTTCGTCTGGTTCGTCGTCTCTTGGTTCAGGGTCATGTCACGCCGTTTCTTCACTCGTACGGTGCCAGCGGCCCAGCGACATCTCGGCCGTGATCCCCGGCCCGAAACCGGCGAGCAGCCCGCGGGCCTCGTGATGGGAGCCCCCCTCGTCGAACAGCCGGCGCAGCGCGTCCAGGACGACGGCGCTGGCGATGTTCCCGTACTCGGTGAGCGTCGCCCGGCTGAACCGGAAGGCCTCCGGTGCCACTTTGAGGTACTTGCTGAGGTCGTCGAGGATGCGGGGACCCCCGGCGTGGATGATGTAGAAGTCCAGGTCGGACGCGTCCCAGCCGTGCAGTCCCGCGAGGTCCTGGAGGGCGGGGGCGAGCGGTTCCATGGTGCCGGGCACCCGCTTGTCCAGCAGGAAGTGGAAGCCGGTGGCCCGTACGTCGTACATGATCCAGTCCTCGGTCTTGGGGACCAGGTAGGAGCCGTTGCGCTCCAGGCGGATGCCCTCGCCGCCCTCGCCGCGGACCACCGCGGCGGCGATGCCGTCCCCGAACAGTCCGTTGCACAGCAGCGAGCCGACGCCGAGGTCGGTCGGCTGGTAGCACAGCGAGCAGAACTCGCAGGCCACGATCAGCGCGTTGGCGCCGGGGTAGGCCAGGCAGAAGTCGTGGGCCCGGTTGATCGCGGCGCCACCGGCGGCACAACCGAGCTGTGCGATGGGTATCTGGCGGGTGTCGCTGGCGAAGCCCATGGAGTTGATCAGCCAGGCCGTCAGTGAGGGCATCATGAAGCCCGTGCACGAGACGTAGATGATCACGTCGATGTCGCCGGCCAGGACGTCCGCGTCGTCGAGTGCCCGCTGGACGACCGCCGGGACGCGGGCCTTCGCCTCGGTCTCGTACACCTTGTTGCGGTCCGCGAAGCCGGGGTGCTTGAGCGTCTGTTCGATGGGCTGCACGATGTGCCGGGTGCGTACCCCGGTGTTCTCGATCAGCCGTAGCGCGAGCGGCAGTTGGGGGTGATCGGGGTGGCGGGAGCGCGCCAGCTCGAGCGTCTCCTCCATCGTGATCACGTATTCCGGAACGGAGACCGCGGGTCTGCACAAAGTCGCCATGGGCCTGCGCCTTCTCTAGCCCGCCGGGGACTCCCGCCCCCCGGCGGAAGGGTGGTCCCACCACGATGACCCGGCGGGGCCCGGATATCGCGCGGGGCTACTCCAGACCAGGGACGCGGCGCCGGGCCGGAGTCCGGGCCGGGCCGGACTCCAGGTCGGAGAGAGGGCCGGTGGGTGGGATCCTGTGCGCACGACAGCGAGCCGGCCGAACCGAAGGGACGCGCGCGATGACGAGCACGGCCAGGGAACTGCTGGAGAACACCACCGGAAGCCTCGCTCCGGAGCCGCACGCCAACCGGCTCCTCCCGCTGATCGAGAGGGGCGCGGCCCACCGCGGCACACTCGCGCACCTCGCCCTCGAACAGCGTCATGTGATCGCCGCCGACCTCCGGGCGTTCCTCCATCTGGCCGAACGCTCGGCGGCGGACGGACAACCGGCCGGGCCCGAGTGCGCCGCGTTCTTCACCATGCTCGCGGAGGGTGAGGCGCTGGCCCAGGACCGGCTCGGGGCGTACGCGGCGGCCTGCGGCGTGGACGCGGCCCGGGAGGCGGCGTACGAGCCGCTCGCCGACTGCCAGGCCTATCCCGCGTACGTGGCCTGGCTGGCGCTGAACGGCTCACCGGCCGAGACAGTCCTCGCCCTCACCGCCAACTTCGCGGCCTGGGGCGGCTACTGCGCCACGATCGCCGGGGCGCTGCGCCGCCACTACGGCCTCGACGACGCCGCGTGCGCGTTCTTCGACTTCTTCGCCGAACCGTCGGCCGAGCTGGACCGGAAGGCCCTGGCGGCCGTGGAGACGGCCTTGGACACGGACTCCCTGGACGAGACCAGGGCCCACCACCACGGCCGCCTCCTGGCGACCTACGAGTCCGCCTTCTGGCAAGCCCTGTACGAACTGGACCAACGGCAGGCCCCGTAAGGCCCGCTCCTCGCGAACCGCCGTGCAGGGGCCCTCATGGGGCGCCCCATGAGGGGCGCGGGAAACTGCGAGCTCAACCACGACGCACCCGCAGCGGTCGAGCGACCTCGGACCAGCCCGTCATCCGCCGGAGGCACGACCGCTGCTGTGCGCGATGCACGCCACATCGATCCGGTCGGCGAGCTTCGCCAGTTCGATCGTGAGCGCGGCCACGGTGTCCTCGTCGAGCCCGTCCTGCCCCGCTTCCACCAGATACAGCCACCGGCCGCCCATCGTGCGCAGCAGCTTGCTCACATCGGCGGCAGCCACCTGCAAGGTCCCGCGGTCGTCGACGATCAGAGGCAGGGTCACTTCGCGGTTCACAGGGGGGATCGTAGCCGCGGAACGCTCACGCTCCGTGCCATACGGTGGTGATGTTGCAGAACTCTCGGATTCCGTGCCCCGAGAGTTCCCGACCGTAGCCCGACCGCTTGACTCCGCCGAACGGGAACGCCGGATGGGACGCCGTCATCCCGTTGAAGTACACCCCGCCGGCCTCCAGATCCCGGACGAAACGGTCGGTCTCGGTCTCGTCGCGGGTCCAGACGTTGGAACTCAGCCCGAACGGCGTGTCGTTGGCGATGGCCACCGCCTCGTCGAGATCGGCGGCGCGGTAGAGCGTGGCGACGGGCCCGAACGCCTCCTCGTGGTGGATGCGCATCTCGGGGGTGATGTCGGCGAGGACGGTGGGCGGGTAGTACCAGCCGTCCCCTTCGGGGCGCTCACCGCCGCACAGCACGGTCGCTCCGTTCTCGACGGCGTCGTCGACCAGTTCCGTCAGGTCGTCGCGGCCCTGCTCGGTGGAGAGCGGTCCGACGTCCGTGTCCTCGTCGAGCGGGTCGCCCACGGTGAGGGCCTTCATGCCGGCGGCGAAACGCTCGGCGAAGGCGTCGAAGACGTCGGTGTGGACGATGAACCGCTTGGCGGCGATGCAGGACTGCCCGTTGTTCTGCACCCGGGCCGTCACCGCGGTCCTCGCCGCCCGGTCGAGGTCCGCCGAGGGCATCACCACGTACGGGTCGCTGCCGCCCAGCTCCAGGACGGTCTTCTTGACCTCGTCCCCGGCGACCGAGGCGACCGCGCGGCCCGCGGGTTCGCTGCCGGTCAGGGTGGCCGCCTTGATCCGCGGGTCGCGCAGGATGTCCTCGACCGCGCCCGAGCCGATGAGCAGTGTCTGGAAACAGCCCTCCGGGTAGCCCGCACGCCGGAACAGGTCCTCCAGGTAGAGGGCGGTCTGCGGGACGTTCGAGGCGTGCTTGAGCAGTCCGACGTTGCCCGCCATCAGCGCGGGCGCGGCGAAGCGGATCACCTGCCAGAGCGGGAAGTTCCAGGGCATGACGGCGAGCACCGGTCCGAGCGGGCGGTAGCGCACGAGGACC
This sequence comes from Streptomyces sp. CWNU-52B, assembly GCF_047444975.1. Taxonomy (NCBI): domain Bacteria; kingdom Bacillati; phylum Actinomycetota; class Actinomycetes; order Kitasatosporales; family Streptomycetaceae; genus Streptomyces; species Streptomyces sp. CWNU-52B. Next base: position 200,484 of record NZ_JBLFJV010000013.1, read on the forward strand.
CGGGAGGCGCCGGAGTCCTCGGCGTCGGCCCTGGCGCCCTCCTCGTCGGCGAGCAGTTCCTCGGCGTGGTCGGCGTACCAGCGCATCGACTTGGCGCACTTCAGCGCTTCCGCGCGGGCCTGCTCGACCGGCTTGCCCATCTCGGTGGTCATCACCCGGCCGATGTCCGGCGCGTCGCCCTCCAGGAGGTCGGCGGCCCGGCGCAGCAGGCGTGCGCGCTCGGCGAAGGAGGTGGTGCGGTGGGTGTGGAAGGCGGCCTCGGCGGTCGCGAGCCGGTGCTCGATCTCCTTGTCGGTGAGGGCGTCGTAGGTCTTGAGTGTTTCGCCGGTTGCCGGGTTCACGGTGGCGATGGGCATGGCTTTGACCTCCTGGTGCGGGTGCGTTGTGGCCGGTCGCGCAGTTCCCCGCGCCCCTTCGAGGCACGAGTGCCCTTCGAGACGGTCCAGGAACGTCGTCTGGGCCTTGATCAGCAAGGCTCTGGCCTGGTTCAGGGGGAACCACGCCACGCGGTCCAGTTCGGGGAACTCCTGGAGACGGCCCGAGCCGCGGGGCCACTCCATCGTGAAGGTGCCCGGGACCACGGCCGCCGGGTCGAGGTCCGCCTCCACGGCCCAGGCGGTGACGACTTTCCCGTTCGTCTGGGTGACCTCGCCGAGGGGGACGGCCTGGCCGGCGGGCGGCGGCAGGCCCAGTTCCTCCTCGAACTCGCGGCGCGCGGCGTCCCAGGCCGTTTCGTCGGGCCCGTACTCGCCCTTCGGCACGGACCACGCCCCGGCGTCGCGCCGCGCGAAGAACGGGCCGCCCATGTGCCCCAGCAGCACCTCCACCCCGTCACCGCCGCGGCGGAACAGGAGCAGGCCCGCACTGCGCTTCCGGGCCGAGGCGGCGGCGGTCACGGGGTCACCTCCGGGTGCGCGGCGAGCAGCGTCTCGACGGTGTCGGCCTCCGCCGGGGTCTTGTCCTCGCGGTAGCGCACGACCCGGGCGAAGCGCAGGGTGACACCCGCCGGGTAGCGGGTCGAGCGCTGCAGACCGTCGTACGCGATCTCCACGACCAGCTCCGGACGGACCGTCACCACGTATCCGCTCTCCTCGACGGCGAGTTCCCGGAGCCGCTCGGTCTGCCAGGCCAGCATCGCGTCCGTCATGCCCTTGAACGTCTTGCCCAGCATCACGAACGAACCGTCCGGCCCGCGCGCGCCCAGGTGCAGATTGGAGAGCCTGCCGGTGCGGCGGCCGTGACCCCACTCGGCGGCCAGCACGACCAGGTCGAGGGTGTGCACGGGCTTGACCTTCAGCCAGGAGGCACCGCGCCGGCCCGCGCTGTAGGGGGCGTCCAGGGACTTGAGGACGACCCCCTCGTGACCGCGCGCGAGCGTGTCGGCGAGGAACCGCTCGGCGCCGGCCCGCGCCGTCTCGTCCGCGGGGTCCGTCACGAGGGCGCGGCGTACGCGCATCGGCTCGGGGACCAGCCGGGCGAGCATCGCGTGCCGGTCGGTGAACGGCAGGTCGAGCAGGTCCTGGCCGTCCACGGACAGGACGTCGAAGAAGACGGGGGAGACGGGCACCGCCTCGGCGGCCGTGGCGACGTCCACCCGGGAGCCGACGCGGCCCGCGGTGTCCTGGAAGGACCGGGGCCGCCCGCTGTCGTCGAGCGCGATGACCTCGCCGTCCAGGATGAACCGCTCGCCCTTCAACTTCCTGGCGGCGTCGGTGAGTTCGGGCAGCCGGTCGGTGATGTCGTCGAGGGTGCGGGTGTAGAGGCGTACGGTGTCGCCGTCGCGGTGGACCTGGACGCGAATGCCGTCGAGCTTCTCCTCGACCGCGCAGGCGCCGAGCTTGTCGACCGCCTCGGCGACGGACGGGGCGCTGTGCGCCAGCATCGGCAGGACGGGCCGGCCGACGGTGAGCCGGAACGCCTCCAGCGCCCCGGGCCCCTCGGCGAGCAGCCGCTCGGCCACGCTTTGCAGCGAGCCCGCCAGCATCACCGCCCTGCGTACGTCGGCCGCGGGCGCGCCGGTCGCCAGGGCGAGGCCCTCGACCGCGACGGCGTCCAGGGCGCCCTGGCGGACCTCCCCGCCGAGCAGCGCGAGCAGGAACCGCTGCTCGGGCTCGGTGGCCGCGCCCAGCAATTCCCCGACCAGCCGGGCCCGCCGGGCCTGCGCGCCGGTGCCGGAGACCGCGCCCAGCTCAGTGAGCCGGGCGTCCACCTCCCGCACGGTCAGGACGGCCTCCTCGGCGGGCGGGACGGGCACGCCGAGGATCTTCCAGCCGACACCGAGCCGCCCCTGGGGCAGCCGGCCCGCCAGATACGGGATGACGACCGGTACGTCGTCCGCCTCGGCGTCCCGGAACAGCTCCGCGAGCAGAGCGACCTTCCGGGACCGCGCCGAGGTGGCGGCGACCTCCTGGGACACACGGGCGAGCCGGCTCAGCAGCATGCAGCCATGGTGCAACGCGGACGGCGGGTCCACACCCGGGCGGTCGCGTCTCTACACCCGGGACGCCGGGGCGACCGCGTCGAGGTCCGCGAAGAGCAGTTCGCCGTTGATCGTGGCCCCCGCCCGGTAGCCGCCGCTCGCCGCGTTCACCACCTGCTCGCCGAAGCCGATCGCGTTGCCCGCGGCCCACACGCCGGGCACGCTGGTCAGGCCCGTCGCGTCGACCACGGCGTACGTGCCGAAGGGCGTCTCCTGGAGTTCGGCGCCCAGCCGCTCCAGCAGACCGGTGCGCGGGACCGGCCGGGGCGCCACGAACAGCACCGCGCGCTCGTGCGCCGTACCGTCCGCCAGGCGCACCGCGGTGAGCCGGTCGTCGACGACGTCGAGCCCCGCGACCTCGCCGGGCACCACGGCGACCCCGGCCGCGGCGAGCCTGCGCAGATCCTCGTCCGTGAGGTCCTCCTCGGCGACCGTGTGCAGGAACAGGGTCACGTCCTTGGACCACTGGGAGACCATCAGGGCCTGGTGCACACCCATCGGGGTCGTGGCGAGTACGCCGAAGGCCTGGTCCCGGACCTCCCAGCCGTGGCAGTAGGGGCAGTGCAGCACGTCCCGGCCGAAGCGCTCGGCGACCCCCGGCACCGTCGGCAGCTCGTCGGCGAGGCCGGTGGCCACGAACAGCCTGCGCCCGTGCACCGCGCGCCCTCCTTCCAGTGTCACGTCGAACTCCCCGTCCGCGTCCCGCGCCACGTCCACCGCCCGGTCCCGGACGAGCTCGACCCCGTACCGCGCGATCTCCTCGCGCCCCACGGCGAGAAACTCGGCCGGTGACATCCCGTCGCGGGTCAGATAGCCCTGCATATGGGCGGCGGGTGCGTTGCGCGGCTCGCCCGCGTCGATCACGAGCACGCTCCGGCGGGCGCGCCCCAGGACGAGCGCCGCGGACAGCCCGGCCGCGCCGCCACCGACGACGACCACTTCATAGGTATCGGTTGTACGGGTCAAGGTGACCACCTCCACTGAGAAGGTCGCCCCACAGCCGCCGTATTGACAAATACTGTTGCCGAAACTGCAATACAGGTATGAGCGAGCACGCGGATCACGAAGGGCACACGGGGACCGGCACGGGCCAAGCCGCCGCCGACGACGCGGCCGACGCCGACACGGCCGACATGGAGGGGGTCCTCGCGGACGTCGGCCCCCGGCTGCGCCGCATCCGCAAGGAGCGCGGCGCCACCCTCGCGGGCCTGTCCACCGCCACGGGCATCTCCGTGAGCACCCTCTCCCGGCTGGAGTCGGGGCTGCGCAAACCCAGCCTGGAGCTGCTGCTGCCCATCGCGCGCGCCCACCACGTGCCCCTCGACGAACTCGTCGGGGCACCCCAGGTCGACGACCCGCGCGTCCGCGCGGCGAAACCGATCGTCATGCACGGCCGTACGCACTGGCCGCTCACCCGCCAGCCCGGCGGCCTCCAGGCCTACAAGGTGCTCGAACCCCGGCGGAAGCAGGAGCCGGAGCCGCGTACCCACGAGGGCTACGAGTGGCTGTACGTGCTCTCGGGGCGGCTGCGCCTCGTGCTCGGCGACCATGACGTGGTGCTCGGCGCGGGGGAGGCCGCGGAGTTCGACACCCGTGTGCCGCACTGGTTCGGGTCGACGGGGGAGGGGCCCGTGGAGTTCCTGAGCCTCTTCGGGCGGCAGGGGGAGCGGATGCATGTCCGGGCGCGTCCCAAGCGTGGCGGCCGGGACGACTGACACCAGCGGTGCGTGGCGTGTGGAGGGCGGTGGGCGGTCGAAGCCGGCGGCTGCCTACGCGGGCGGGCGCCGACTGTTCCCTGATCGGCAAGCGACCGCTTAGTATGCGGTGGAACCCGGTCAGACGAAGCAGTCCCGTGGAGGCCCCGCATGCAGGCATGGCAAGTGCACGAGAACGGCGAGCCCGGCGAGGTGATGCGACTCGCCGAGGTGGCGCGGCCCACGCCCGGTGACGGCCAGGTCCTGCTGAAGGTGCGCGCGGCGAACATCAACTTCCCGGACGCGCTGATGTGTCGCGGGCAGTACCAGGTCAGGCCGCCGCTGCCGTTCACGCCCGGCGTGGAGATCTGCGGTGAGACCGAGGACGGACGGCGGGTCATCGCCAACCCGGCGCTGCCGCACGGCGGCTTCGCCGAGTACGCCGTTGCGGACGCCGCGGCCCTGCTGCCCGCGCCCGAGTCGCTGGACGACGCCGAGGCGGCCGCCCTGCACATCGGGTACCAGACCGGCTGGTTCGGCCTGCACCGGCGGGCCCGTCTGGAGGCCGGCGAGACGTTGCTCGTGCACGCCGCCGCGGGCGGGGTCGGCAGCGCGGCCGTGCAGCTCGGGAAGGCGGCCGGCGCGCGGGTCATCGGCGTCGTGGGCGGCGCCGAGAAGGCCGCGGTCGCCCGGGAACTGGGCTGCGACGTCGTCGTGGACCGGCGCGCCGAGGACGTCGTGGGCGCCGTCAAGGAGGCCACCGGCGGCCGGGGCGCCGACGTGATCTACGACCCCGTCGGTGGGGACGCCTACACCCAGTCCACCAAGGTCGTCGCCTTCGAGGGCCGGATCGTGGTTGTCGGCTTCGCGAGCGGGACGATCCCCAGCCCGTCGCTCAGCCACGCCCTGGTGAAGAACTACGCGATCCTGGGCCTGCACTGGGGTCTGTACGGGACCAAGGACCCGAAGCTGGTCCTGCGCTGCCACGAGCAGCTGACCGAGCTGTCCGCCCGGGGGGCGATTCGGCCGCTCGTCAGCGAGCGCGTGCCGCTGGCCGGCGCCGCCGACGCGGTCCAGCGGCTGGCCGACGGCGTCACCACGGGCCGGGTCACCGTGGTGCCCTCCCTCACGAACGGAGCGGCCGCATGACCGACGCCGCGAGCAGGAGCGGGACGATCGACGCCGCCGAACTGCGCCGCCGTACCCAGGAGTTGCTGACCGAGAATCCGGTCGGCAGCACCGACCGCCTGGACTTCCTCAAGGCCCGCTTCGATGCGGGACTCGCCTGGGTGCACTATCCGCAGGGGCTCGGCGGCCTCGGCGCGCCGCGCTCCCTCCAGGCCGTCGTGGACACCGAGTTGGAGGCCGCGGGAGCTCCCGACAACGACCCGCGGCGCATCGGCATCGGCCTCGGTATGGCCGCGCCGACGATCCTCGGCTTCGGCACCGAGGAACAGAAGCGCCGCTTCCTCCGGCCCCTGTGGGTGGGCGAGGAGACCTGGTGCCAGCTGTTCAGCGAGCCCGGCGCCGGCTCCGACCTGGCGGCCCTGGGCACCCGCGCGGTACGCGACGGCGAGGGGGACTGGGTGGTCGACGGGCAGAAGGTGTGGACGTCCAGCGCCCACGTCGCCCGCTGGGCCATCCTCATCGCCCGCACCGACCCGGACGTGCCCAAGCACCGCGGCATCACGTACTTCATCTGCGACATGACCGACCCCGGTGTCGAGGTGCGGCCACTGCGCCAGATCACCGGCGAGGCCGAGTTCAACGAGGTCTTCCTCACCGGCGTCCGCATCCCCGACGCCCACCGGCTAGGTGAGGTCGGCGACGGCTGGCGGGTCGCGCAGACCACGCTGATGAACGAGCGGGTCTCCATCGGCGGCATGCGCATCCCGCGCGAGGGCGGGATGATCGGCACCGTCACGAAGACCTGGCGCGAGCGGCCCGACCTGCGCACCCACGATTCCCACCAGCGGCTGCTGAAGCTGTGGGTCGAGGCCGAGGTCGCGCGGCTCACCGGTGAACGCCTGCGCCAGCAGCTGGTCGCGGGACAGCCGGGCCCCGAGGGCTCCGGCATGAAGCTCGCGTTCGCCCGCCTCAACCAGGAGATCAGCGGCCTGGAGGTGGAACTCCTCGGCGAAGAGGGCCTGTTGTACGAGGACTGGACGCTGCGGCGCCCCGACTCCGTCGACTTCACCGGCCGCGACGCCGGCTATCGCTACCTCCGTGCCAAGGGCAACAGCATCGAGGGCGGGACCAGCGAGGTCCTGCTGAACATCGTCGCCGAACGCGTGCTGGGCCTGCCCTCCGAGCCGCGCACCGACAAGGACGTCGCCTGGAAGGACCTCGCCCGATGACCACCCAGAGCGCACAGCCCGACCTGCTGTACTCGGAGGAGGAAGAGGCCCTCCGCGCCGCCGTCCGCGACCTGCTCGCCGACCACTGCGCCCCGGCCGGCGTGATCGCCCGTACGGAGTCCGGCGCGCCCCTCGACCGCGAGGCGTGGAAGGCGCTCGCCGACGGCATGGGCCTCGCCGGTCTGCTGGTGCCCGAGGCGCGGGGCGGCCAGGGCGCCACCCACCGCGAAGCCGCCGTCGTCCTGGAGGAGTTGGGCCGCTCCGTCGCGCCCGTCCCGTATCTGACGAGCGCGGTCGTCGCCACCGAGGCGCTGCTGGCGTGCGACGCCGACGACCTGCTCGCCGAGCTGGCGTCCGGCCGCCGCATCGGCGCCCTGGCCGTCGCCCTGAACGTCGCTCCGGGCGCCGCCCACCAGACCGTGCGGCTCGAAAACGGTGCCCTGCACGGGGAGTTGACCGGCATCGCGGACGCGGCCGCCGCCGATGTGCTGCTCGTCCCCGCGGCGGACGGCGGGTTGTACGCGGTCGACGCACAGGCCGTGACCGTCACCCCGCAGGTGTCCCTGGACATGACCCGTCCGGTGGCGAAGGTCGTCCTCGACGGAGCGGCCGCCCGCCGTGTCGGAGACGCCGGACCCGCCGTACGCCGTGCCCTGCGCGCCGGAGCCGGGCTCCTCGCCTCCGAGCAACTCGGCCTCGCCGAATGGTCGTTGACGGAGACGGTCCGCTATCTCAAGGAGCGCAAGCAGTTCAACCGCCCGGTCGGCGGCTTCCAGGCGCTGAAGCACCGGCTCGCCCAGCTCTGGCTGGAGACCGTCGGCGTGCGCGCCGCGGCCCGCTACGCGGCCGACGCGCTGGCCACCGGGAGCACGGACGCCGACGTGGCGGCCGCCGTCGCCCAGGCGTACGCGGCGCCCGTCGCCGTCCACGCCGCCGAGGAGGCGCTCCAGTTGCACGCCGGGATCGGCATGACCTGGGAGCATCCGGCGCACCTGTACCTGAAGCGGGCCAAGGCCGACTCGCTCGCGTACGGCACGGCGGGCAGCCACCGGGAGGCACTGGCCGGCCTGGTGGACCTCCAGGCCCCCTGACCCGCAGACTCCCTGACCCGTGGGCCCACCGGCTCGCCGGCCCGCACCGAACCCACGAGGGCCCGCTCCTGGAGGAGCGGGCCCTCGCCGGGTGCTCCCGGCGAAGTGAACTCACCGTGGCAGTCCGGCCAACTCCCCGCACGGCTCTGCTCTTCGGCCATGTCGGCACTCCATACTCTCCCCAGCCCCGGCCGCACCGCCGGGGCGCCACCGTGACCCCGCACGGCATCCCCCAGGGAGGCAGACATGGCCCTCACCACCCGTCGCAGAGCCCTCACCACCCTCGCCGCCGGACTGGCGGGCAGCATCGCCCTGCCCGCGTACGCACAGGCGGGCGAGGACAGGCACCGCCCGCGTCCGCTGTGGCGCGCGCACGCCCACAACGACTACCTCCACCCCCGGCCCCTCCTCGACGCCCTCGACCACCGCTTCGGCAGCGTCGAGGCCGACATCTACCTCGTCGACGGCCAACTCCTCGTCGCCCACGACCCGGTGGAGCTCGACCCGGCCCGCACCCTGGAGTCCCTCTACCTGAACCCGCTCGCCGCCCGCGTGAAGGCGGGCGGCGGCGCGGTGTACCGGGGACACCGCAGGCCCCTCCAACTGCTCATCGACATCAAGACCGAGGGTGCGGCCACCTACCTCGAACTGGACCGCCGGCTGCGCCCCTACCGGCACCTGTTCACCACGTACGCCCGTGGCCGCGTGCTGCCCGGCGCGGTGACCGCCGTGATCTCCGGCGACCGTGCCGCCCGGGTGCCCATGGAGGCCCAGAGCGTGCGGCGCGCCTTCTACGACGGCCGGCTCACCGATCTCGGCAGCGCGGCCCCGGCCTCCTTCATCCCGCTGATCAGCGACAACTGGACACTCAACTTCACCTGGCAGGGCGTCGGCACCTTCCCCGAGGCCGAGCGGAGCAAGCTGCGCGGGATCATCTCGGCGGCGCACTCCCGTGGACAGCGGGTCCGCTTCTGGGCCACCCCGGATCTGGCGGGTCCCGAGCGTGACGCGGTCTGGGGCGAACTCCTCGCCGCGGACGCCGACCACCTCAACACCGACGACCTCGCGGGACTCGAAGCCTTCCTGGACGCCCGTCGACGGGCGTGACCCCGCGCCCGGTCACACGCAGTCAACACACGTTCGGCGGTCATGTCAGCCGCACGGACGAACTCCCCGCTACGTCACACTTGCGGCCGAAAGCCGCGGTGTGGACGTGGCGGAGGAGGTTGACGGTGGCCATTTCCATCTCTGTGGTGCTGCTGCTCGTGATTCTGACGGTGATCTTCCTGCGCAACGGCGCGCTGAAGATGTCGCACGCCGTGGTCTGCGTCCTGCTCGGCTTCTATCTCGCGAGCACCAGCATGGCGCCGACCATCCAGGAGGGGCTCACGGCGACCGCCGACATCGTCAGCGGTCTCAGGCCGTGAGCCCGCGCCGGTGAACCCGCACGCGTGAGGCGTGCGGGCCGGATCCGTGCGGGACGGATCCGTGCGTCAGGTCCGTGAGAACACGCCGATCCCGTTGGGCACCGGGCGTTCGGCCCCGCCGCTGGGGTGGTTGCGTACGGCGGCGGTGGCCGAGCCCGGCTCCCGGGCGGCCAGTGTGGTGGAGCCGCCGCCGTCCAGGCTGAACGCGTCCACCGAACCCAACCGCCGCATGGTGTCGGCGACTTCCGCGACGGTGAGACCGCTGCGGAACTCCGGCGCCCCGTCCAGGGCCAGGAGCAGCAGCCGGGTACCGCCGTCCGAGACCCCCACCGCGGTCCGTACCGCGGCTGTCGTGTCGTCGAGGCCCGCGAGCGGCCGGCCGCCGCGCAGGACCGGATACCCGCCGATCGCGAAGCGGTACGGGACTCCCGACGCGGCCGCCACCAACCGGTGCCGCACCACGACCCGCTCGCCCACGGACAGCTTCCGCAGCTGCTGGGCGCCCGCCTCCCGGCCGACCAGCACCGTGGTGTCCGCGGCGACGGCTCCGCTGCCGGGGGTGTCGGTCGAGGAGACGACCCGGCCGTCCTGGACGGTCACCTCATGGGTGTCCGTACTGCAGGGCGCGGCCCGGTCGGTGTCGGTCCCGCAGGTGGCCCGCACCCGGGAGACCTGGCCCCAGTCCGAGGTGAACGCCCCCACGGAGCCCTCGGGCAGCGCGTACTGGTTGAGGCCGCCGAGCGGGAACCGTGTCCCGTCGGCCGAGACCGAACCGTCCAGGGCCAGGCTGTCGAGGCGGGCCCGGTGGTCCGTGCCCACGCCGAGCACGTCCTCGGTGCTCGTGCCGGGCGGCAGGGCGGGGCCGAAGCGCTGGCCGTCCGGGACCGCCGCCTTGAAGGTGTGCCCGTGCCCGACGGCCGGGCCGACGGACGCCCCGGTCGCCTCGACGCCCGGGTGCTGGGTCTCGGTGATGTTGAAGAAGTCGCCGTTGACGCCCGCGACGGCACCCTGGGCGTCGGCCAGCCGCGAGACCGGGGCCCGTGCCGCGACCGCGCCGGGGTGGAGCAGGTCGACGCTCACCCGGGGGTCGCCGAGGTCGACGCTGAGTACGTGTGCGTGGGTCACACCCTTGGCGGCCGGAATGTCGAACTCCGAGTAGCGCACGCCCGGCGCGACCCTGTTGACGTCCGGTGCGGCGTCGGCCGGTGCCGCACCCACGAGGGCGGCACCGGCCAGCGCGCTCCAGGCGGCGAAGACCGTTGTTGCGGTTCTGAGTCGTCCGGTGCGTCGTGTCACGGTGCCCCTGCTCTCCGCTGTCTCCTCAAATGGCCCAGGACACAGGGGAGTTCACCACAGAGTGGGTGTCGTGACGACGACTACGTGCCGACGAGACGTGAACGGGTCAGGAAACGTACCCCTTCGGGTGCCTCCAGGGAGAAGCCGCTGCCCCTGCCCTCCACCACGTCCACGATGATCCGGGTGTGGCTCCAGGCGTCGTACTGGCTGCGGGACATCCAGAACGAGACGGGTTCCTCGACGCCCTCGACGGCCAGTGAGGCGAGCAGCACGTCCGAGCCGCCGGTCTTGAACTCACCCTCCGGATAACACATGGGCGCGCTGCCGTCACAGCAGCCGCCGGACTGATGGAACATCAGGGGGCCGTGTACGGCTCGCAGTTTCCGCAGCAGCTCGGTCGCGGCGGGTGTCAGTTCCACGGCGGGGGCGGGGTTGGTCTGGGGCACCGGGCATCACTCCTCACCGGACTGTACCGAGCGGGAAGGGACGGTGTATATATGTGCGGCTTCGCCCCGGTCTCCTCAGGGGCGTGGGGGACTGCGCGCTCAGCCCCCACCGGAGCCGCACCTGCCGGACCATCTGCCGGACCACCTGCGCGGCGTGCCCATGGACCGCTCAGACGACCTGCTGCACCACCAGGACCCCCGCCCCGGCGACCGCCACCGCCATCGCCGCGGCCCGGGTACGCCGCACGTCCAGGTGACGGCTGAGCGGACGGGAGAGCAGCACACCCGCCAGCGCGGCGGGAGCGAGCAGCGCGGTGCGCCGCAAGGAGTGCGCGCCCACCGCGCCGGCCGCCGTCAGCGCGGCCAGGCTCATCAGCGAACCGACGAGGAAGAAGGAACTCATCGTGGCCCGCAACCGCGCACCGCTCAGCCGCTGCCACACCATGGCCATGGGCGGGCCGCCGATGGACGTCGCGGTGCCCATCAGCCCCGACGCCATACCGGCGAGGAGCACCGAGGACCGCCGCTCCCGGGGTACGTAGCCGGCGATGCTCAGCGCCACCCCGCCGAGCACCACCGCGGCGATGAACAGCGTGAGGTACCGGGCGGGCAGCAGCGCCACGAGCAGCGCGCCCGCCAGTACCCCCGGCACCCGTCCGACGAGCGCCCAGCCGCAGCCGCGCAGGTCCGCCCCGTGCCGTTCGCGCGCCACGACCGTCGCCGTCACCCCGGTGGCCAGCAGCAGCACCACCGTCGGGGCCATGGACGGGTCGACGAGGGCGAAGACCGGCGCCGCGATCATGCCGAGGCCGAAACCGATGGAGACCTGCAGCAGCGCGCCGATCCCCACGGTGAGGGAGAGCAGAGCGAACTCCGCCCCGCTCATGCCCACCCCGCTCACGCCCACGCGGTCTCCGCCTCCAACGGGAAGTGGCACAAAGCCGTGTGGGAGTCCGCCGCGCCCCGCGTCTCCCGTACGAACAGCGGTGGCTCCTGGGTGGCGCACACGTCCTCGGCGTGCCGGCACCGGGTGCGGAAGCGGCAGCCGGACGGGATGTCGAAGGGGGAGGGGATCTCCCCCTGGAGCAGGATCTCCCGGTCGCCGCCGGCGCGGGAGGCGTCCAGGACCGGCGCGGCCGACATCAGGGCAGCGGTGTACGGATGCCGGGGCCGCTCGAAGACGTCCTCGGTGGCGCCGTGCTCGACGACCTTGCCGAGGTACATCACGGTCACCCGGTCGGAGATGTACCGCACCACGGACAGGTCGTGGGAGATGAACACGTAGGCGACGCCGAGGCGTTCACGCAGTTCCGACAGGACGTTCAGGACCTGGGCCTGCACCGACAGGTCCAGGGCGGAGACCGGCTCGTCGCAGACGATGAGGTCGGGGTCCAGGGCCAGCGCGCGGGCGATGCCGATGCGCTGGCGCTGTCCGCCGGAGAACTCGTTGGGGTAGCGGTGGGCGTCGCTCTCGCGCAGCCCGACCAGGGCCAGCAGTTCGCGCACGCGCTTGTCGCGGGCCTTCGCACCGGGCACGACGTCCTGGTGGGTGCGCCAGGGCTCGCCGATCAGGTCGGCGGCCGACATCCGGGCGTTGAGCGAGGCGAAGGGGTCCTGGAAGACCATCTGGACACGGCGGCGCCAGGCCAGCAGGTCCTTGCCGCGCAGGGCGAAGGGGTCGGTGCCGTCGAACCGTACGGTGCCCGCGTCCGGGCGTTCCAGGCCGAGCAGCACCCGGGCGAGGGTGGACTTGCCGCAGCCCGACTCGCCGACGAGGCCGAGGGTCTCGCCCCGGCCGAGCTGGATGTCCACCCCGTCCAGGGCGGTCAGCCGGCGGCGGCCGTGGCCGAAGGTCTTCGTGATGCCGCGGACCTCCAGCAGGGACCCGGACCCCTGCGGTCCGTCGGCACGGTGCCCGTCGGTGGCAGCGGCGGCGGTGTCCGTGGCGGCGTCGGCTGCGGTGGTGGCGCGGCTGTCAGGCATGCGGCTCTCAGGCACGGGCGAGCTCCTCGGAGAAATGGCAGGCGGCCGAGCGTCCGTCGCCCGACGGGCGCAGGACCGGCCGCTCCTGGACGCAGCGCTCACGCACCAGCGGGCAGCGGTCCTGGAAGACGCAGCCGGCCGGCACCGCGCTCAGTTCGGGCGGACTGCCGGGCACGGCGGGCAGCGGGCGCCCGCGCACGGCGTGTTCCGGAACCGAGTCGAGCAGCCCCCTCGTGTAGGGGTGCCGGGGGTCGGCGAAGACCTCGCGCACCGGCCCGTTCTCGACGACGGTGCCCGCGTACATGACGACCACGTCGTCCGCGCGCTGGGCGACCACGGCCAGGTCGTGGGTGATCAGGACGAGGGCCATGTCCCGCTCGTCCTGGAGGTCCCGCAGCAGCCGCATGATCTGCGCCTGCACGGTCACGTCCAGCGCGGTGGTGGGTTCGTCGGCGATGAGGACGTCCGGGTCGAGGGCGACCGCCATCGCGATCAGCAGCCGCTGCCGCATACCGCCGGAGAACTGGTGCGGGTAGGAACGGGCCCGCTGCCGCGGCTCCGGGATGCCCACCCGGGTCATCAGCTCGATCGCCTTCTCGTGGGCCTGACGCCGGGAGAGTCCGCGGTGGATGCGGAACGGCTCGCCGATCTGCCGGCCGACCGGCTGCACCGGGTTGAGCGCGGTCAGGGCGTCCTGGAACACGATGGACAGCACGGGTCCGGCGAGCTTGCGGCGCTGGGCCGGGCTCATCCTCAGCGTGTCGTCGCCCCTGACCCGCACGGCACCGCCGGTCACGTCGGCCGCCGGGTCCAGCAGCCCCACGACCGACAGCGCGGTCATGGACTTGCCGCAGCCCGACTCGCCGAGGAGAGCCAGGGTGCGGCCGCGACGGACGCTGAAGCTGACACCGTCGACGGCGCGTACCCGCCCCTTGGGCGTGCTCAGGTCGACGCAGAGCCCCTCGACGTCCAGGGCGGGGGTGTCGGAGGCGTCGTCGGCGGCGGGCGGCGAGGGCACGGCGGTGGTCGTCACGGGATCAACTCCGGGGGTACGGCGGCGGAGGCACCGCGGCGCTTCGTGGGCAGCGTCAGCCGCCAGCGCTGTGCGGGGTCGGTGGCGATGCGGGCCCAGGCGGCGAGCACCGTGGCGGACACCGTCGTGAACACGATGGCGAGCCCCGGGAGCACGGTGATCCACCAGGCGGTCTGGAGGTACTGCCGCCCCTGGGCGACCATCAGACCCCAGCTGACGTCCGGCGGCTGGATGCCGATGCCCAGGAAACTCAGGGACGACTCGGTCAGCATCACGAAGCAGAAGTCGAGGGTGGCGACCGTCAGCAGGGTCGGCAGGGCGATCGGCAGGATGTGCCGGTAGATGATGTTCCGGCTGGGGGTGCCGAAGGTGCGGGCCGCGTCCACGAACAGCCGGCTGCGCAGTTCGGCCGCCTCCGCCCGCGCGGTGCGCAGATACACCGGGACACGGGCCACCGCGAGGATCAGCACGATGTTCAGCGCGCTCGGCGAGAACACGTACAGCACGACCACCGCGATCAGCAGCGAGGGGAAGCTGAGGATCACGTCGGCGACCCGCATGGCGATGCTCTCGCGGCGGCCACCGTGGTAGCCGGCCCACAGGCCGAGTGCCGCGCCGATCACCAGCGAGCACAGCACGGCGGGGACGGCCACGGACAGGGTCGTCGCGGCGGCGTCCACCAGCCGGGCCAGGACGCTGCGCCCCAGGACGTCGGTGCCGAGCAGCCCGTACACCCCGTCGTCCAGGGACGGTGGCCGCAAGGAGGCGTGCAGGTCCTGCTGCTGCGCGCGGTCGCCGATGACGAGCCGGCCGAAGAGCGCCACGAGGGCGACCACGGTGAGGACGACGGCCGCGACGGCCGCCGCACGGTCGCGGCCCAGCATCCGCCACCAGTTCGCCCGGTGGGGTCCGGGCCGGTCGGGCTCGGGGCCGGAGCCAGGACCGGAGCCGGGCCCGGTGTCCTTCGTGGTGGTGGGACTCTCGGCGCTGGGGCCTTCGGCGTGCGGATCTTCGGTGCGGGGGGCTTCGGCGCTGGGGTCTTCTCGGGGCATGGTGCTTCCTTCGCTCACGCCGGCACCGCCTGGCGCACACGGGGATCGGTCAGCGCGTGACAGACGTCGACCAGGATGTTGAGCGCGAAGATCGTCACCGCGGTGAGCAGGACCGCCGCCTGGAGGACCGCGAAGTCGCGCTGGAGGATGGAGTCGATCATGAGTTTGCCGATGCCGGGCCAGCCGAAGATCGTCTCGACGATCACCGCGCCGTTGACGAGGCCCACCGCCAGGTCGCCGGCCACGGTCAGGACCGGTGTCACCGCGTTGCGCAGGGCGTGGCCGAAGATCACCCGCTGGGGCGTGGCGCCCTTGCTGCGGGCGACCTTGACATAGGGGGCGGAGAGCGCGGAGACCATGCTGCCGCGCACCACCTGGACGAGGACGCCGAAGGGCCGGATCAGCAGGGTGGCGATGGGCAGGACCCAGATCTCGGGTCCGCCGAGCGTGCCCGAGGTCGGCAGCCAGCCGAGGCTCACCCCGAAGACGAGCACGCCCATGATGGCGAACCAGAAGTCGGGGATGCTGGCGGCCGTCATCGACAGCAGACTGGCGATCCGGTCGACCAGGGAGTTGGGCCGGTAGGCGGCCAGGCTGCCGACCAGCACCGCTCCGGTGATCGCGAGCAGCATGGTCACACCGGCGAGCTGCAGGGTGACCGGGAAGGCGTCGAGCACCATGTCGGTGGCCGGCTGCCCGGTCCGCAGCGAGGTGCCGAAGTCCAGGTGAGCGGCGTCGACGAGGTAGTTCCACAGCTGTGCGGGGATCGACAGGTCGAAGCCCTGGGCGGCGGAGAAGTCCGCGCGCTGCTGTGCGGTGGCGCTCAGCGGGAGGTAGAGGTCGACCGGATTGCCGGTCATCCGGGCCAGGAAGAAGACGCCGAGCACCACACAGAACAGCGGGATGGCGCTGGAGATGATGCGTTTGCGCAGGAAGGGGAACATGTCAGTGCTTCGCCCCCTCGGCCGGGCCGACCTCGGCCAGCCGTAGTTCGTCCCCGGTGGCGGAGTTCGGTTCGTAGTGGATCGACGGTGACAGACCGAGCAGTCCGGTCATATGGGCGATGTGGGTGTACTGCACGACGGTCTCGTTCTGGCGCCTCAGCAGGTCGGCGAAGGCCTTCTGGCGCTTCTCGCCGGACAGCAGGTTCGCGGCGGCGAGGCGCCGGTCGAGGTCCTCGGTGCCGAAGGTGGACTGCGGGCCGTCGCTGAGCAGGTACTGGCTGGCGGTGAAGGCCGCGTCACCGGCCTGGTTGCCGTGCATGATCAGCAGGGCGATGGGCCCCACGTTCTTCGGCAGCGGCCTCAGCTGGTACTGGAGCTGGGTGGCGGTGTCGGCCATCCGCACCCGGACGCTCAGCCCGATCTGCTTCATCTGGTACTGGAGGGCCTCCGCGGTCTCCGAAACCCCGGAGAACATGCCGTTGCGGGCGACCAGGGTGATGGTGCGGCCGGTGGGTACGCCGTCGGCCTTCGCCTCCTTCACCAGGGACCGGGCCTTCGCCACGTCCTGCCGGGGCGGTTCGATCGCGTCGCTGTGCCCGACCACTCCGGGCGGGACGAGTTGGCCCGCGGGTTCGGCCAGTCCGCCGAGCAGGGCGTCGATGATGCCCTGGCGGTCGACGGCCAGGTCGATCGCCCGGCGTACCCGCAGGTCGTCGAGCGGTGCCTCGCGGCCGTCGAGGCGCAGCGCGGTCGTCTCGTTGTTGGGGTACGAGGCGGTGGTGTCCTTCTCCGCCTCCATCGAGTCGAGCGCGACGGCGATCTCCGCCTCACCCTTGTCGATCATGGCGGCCCGGACGCTGGCGTCGCTGCGCCAGACGTAGCGGGCCCGGGGGAAGTCGGGAGCCTTGCCCCAGTAGTCGTCGTAGCGGTTGAGCGAGATCGAGGTGCCGGCCTGCCAGGAGCGTACGGCGTAGGGGCCGGTGCCGATCGGGACGCGCACCTTGGCCTTCGTGTCGGTGGTGCGCGGCACGATCTCCACGAAGCTCAGACGCAGCGGGAGGATCGGGTCGGGCTCGGGGGTGGTGACGGTCAGCCGGTTGTCGTCGACCGCCTTGACCTTGAGGTCGTCGTCGCCGAAGACATAGCCCTCGACGTTGCAGGCGAGGTCGGAGTTGACCGCGCGGTCGATCGAGAAGGCGGCGTCCTTCGCGGTGAACGGCTCACCGTTCTGGAAGGTCACCCCGCTGCGGGTGTCGAAGGCCCAGGTGCGGGGCGAGGTCTGTTTCCAACCGGTCGCGAGCAGGGGGTGCAGGTCGCCCGAGTCGGGGTCGCGTTCGACGAGCGGCTCGGTGATGTTGGACCGGACCACGACGCCGGTACTGGTCAGTGAGGCTTCACAGGGTTCGAGCGTGGGTGGTTCCTGGGTGAGCACCACGCGCAGGGTGCGGCCGTCGGCCCGGCCGGCGTCGCCGCCGGCGCTGTTGGCCACGGCGCAGCCACTGGACACCAGCACCGTGCCCGCCAGCAGCAGGGCGGTCGTCGTGCGGGGCCGCCGTCGTTCGGGCGGGCGGGAAGAAACGGAGGACTTCATCGTCGGCGTATCTCCGGGGGAGTGCTGATGTGTCACGTTCCGAGTTCGGGGCTACCTCCGGAAGCTGTCTACAATTGCGTACTCGGTCCGCATCCGTGAACGCCGAAGCTAAACCGACGCAGTGGCAGCGTCAATACATGTGCGACGTCGGATCTCCTCGGGCCCGTCGTCACCACGGCGCCCGGACGTCCCGAGAACCCTCGGATCCCCGAACCCTCGACCACGACGGGAGTACCACCATGTCCCTGTCCCACGCCTCCTCCACCACCTCCGCCGATCCGGCGGCCCAGGGCA
Source organism: Streptomyces sp. CWNU-52B (assembly GCF_047444975.1). Lineage (NCBI taxonomy): Bacteria > Bacillati > Actinomycetota > Actinomycetes > Kitasatosporales > Streptomycetaceae > Streptomyces > Streptomyces sp. CWNU-52B. The sequence goes on from NZ_JBLFJV010000013.1 coordinate 218,171, forward strand.
CCGTCCTGCAGGTGTCCCCGCTGCTCCCCGCCCTGGAGAAGGCGCTGGACGAGCGTTACCGCACCGTACGTCTGCACGAGCTGCTCGACCCCGAGGCGTATCTGCGCGAGGAGGCCGGCGGCGTGGTGGCCGCGGTGACCAGCGCGCGGTTCGGCGTCGGCAACGCCCTGATGGACGCGCTGCCGCGGCTGGGGGCGATCGTCCACTTCGGCGTCGGGTACGAGACCACGGACGTGGCCCGTGCCAGGGCGCGCGGCATCGACGTCAGCAACACCCCCGACGTGCTCACCGACTGCGTGGCCGACCTCGCCGTCGGCGGTCTGATCGACGTCATGCGCGAGCTGTCGGCCTCCGACCGGTACGTGCGGGCGGGCCGGTGGACCGCCGCGCCCTACCCGCTGACCTCCCGGGTGAGCGGGAAGCGGGTGGGCATCCTCGGCCTCGGCCGGATCGGCCGGGCCGTCGCGCGCCGCCTCGAAGGCTTCGGCATGGACATCGCGTACTGCTCGCGGGTCCCGGTGCCCGACGTCGCCCACCGCCACCTGCCCACCGCGCGGGAGCTGGCCGCCGAGTGCGACGCGCTCGTCGTCACGGTCGCGGGCGGGGCGGACACCAGGGGACTGGTCTCGGCGGAGGTGCTCGAAGCGCTCGGCCCCCGGGGCTACCTGGTCAACGTCGCACGCGGGAGCGTCGTCGACGAGCCGGCCCTGGTCGCGGCGGTGCGGGAGGGGCGGATCGCCGGGGCGGCCCTCGACGTCTTCGCCGACGAGCCGAACGTGCCGCGGGCGCTGCTGGAGTCGGACCGGGTGCTCCTGCTGCCCCACGTGGCCAGCGGGACCCATGAGACGCGGCAGGCGATGGGCGACCTGGTCCTGGACAACGTCGAGCGGTTCCTGACGGAGGGGGTTCTGCTCACACCGGTTCCGTAGACCGCCCGCACGCCGCGTGGACGGCCGTGGGGGACGCGGCCATTGACAGCCCCATGGCCGTCTGTCTACAAATGAGAACGCGGACTACATATGAGGATAGCTTTGATGGCAGGGAACGCAGCACGCATCGCCGACGTCACCGTGACCCCCGTGGCCTTCCGGGACTACCCACTGCTCAACACGGTCGGGGTGCACGAGCCCTACGCGCTGCGCACGATCGTCGAGATGACCACCGAGTCCGGTGTCACCGGCATCGGCGAGACGTACGGCGGCACCCTCCACCTGGCACGGCTGCGCCGCGCCGCCGAGGAACTGACCGGCCTGGACGTCTGGAACCTCAACGACCTGATCGCCCGCACCAAGAGCGCCCTGGGCCCGGACACCTCCGGCGGCGACGGCATGTCCGGGATGGTCACCGGCAGCAGTGCCGTGGACCGGGTCATGTCTCCGTTCGACGTCGCCTGCCTGGACATCCAGGGCAAGCTCCTCGGCAGGCCCGTCAGCGACCTGCTGGGCGGCGCCGTACGCCCCTCGGTCCCCTACAGCGCCTACCTCTTCTACAAGTGGGCCGCGCACCCCGGCGAGGAGGACGACGACTGGGGCGCCGCCCTCGACCCGGCCGGCCTCGTCGACCAGGCCCGCCGCATGATCGACACGTACGGCTTCTCCTCCATCAAGCTCAAGGGCGGCGTCTTCCCGCCGGACGAGGAGATCGCCGCGGTCAGGGCCCTGCGGAAGGCCTTCCCCGACCTGCCGCTGCGCCTGGACCCCAACGCCGCCTGGAGCACGGAGACCTCACTGCGGGTCGCCCGGGAGCTGGACGGTGACCTTCAGTACCTGGAGGACCCGACCGAGGGCATCGACGGCATGGCGGCCGTGGCCGCGGGGACGACGACACCCCTGGCGACCAACATGTGCGTCGTCTCCTTCGACGACCTCGCCCCGGCCGTGGCCCGCGGCTCCGTCGGCATCGTGCTGTCCGACCACCACTTCTGGGGCGGGCTGCGGCGCTGCGGACAGCTCTCCGCGATCTGCGACACCTTCGGCCTGGGCCTGTCGATGCACTCCAACTCCCATCTGGGCATCAGCCTCGCGGCGATGACCCACCTGGCGGCGGCCACCCCGCGCCTCACCTACGCGTGCGACACGCACACGCCCTGGAAGCAGCCGGACGAGGACGTCGTGGACACCGAGGTGCTGCGGTTCAAGGAAGGCCGGGTCACCGTGCCGACAGCCCCCGGCCTGGGCGTGGAACTGGACCGGGACGCGCTCGCCCGGCTCCACCGGCAGTACCTCGACTGCGGGCTGCGCGACCGCGACGACACCGGCTACATGCGCCGCGTCGACCCCTCGTTCTCGACCAAGACCCCCCGGTGGTGACCCGACCGTGCAGATCATGCTCAACCACCGCATCCTGAGCCGTTTCCACGAACCGCTCAAGGCCCGCGCGCAGGGCCGGCACACCTGGCTGGAGTCGTTCGACTGGGACGCCGCACGGATCTCCGAGGCCGTCGCCGACGCCGAGGTGTTCGTGGGCTCACAGCTGAGCGCCGAGGACGCCCGGCGCGCCGGACGGCTCCGGCTCGTCCACGTCGTCGGCGCCGGCTACGACGGCATCCCGCTGGACGCGCTCGGCCCTCAGGTGTCGGTCACGACCACGCACCACCACGGCCGTTCCATCGCCGAGCACGTGCTCATGTCCGTCATGATGCTGTCCCGCGACGTCCTGGGCGCCGACCGCGCGCTGCGGGCCGGACAGTGGCGCAACGTGGCCGTCGACCCGGAGCTGCCGTTCGGGACGACGCTCCAGGGGCGCCGGGTCGGCATCATCGGGTTCGGCGAGACCGGCACCGAGGTGGCCCGCCTCTGCCAGGCGGTGGGGCTGCGGGTGCGTGCCGTGCGCCGCGACCCCTCCGCGCCGGTCCCGGACGACCTGCGGACCGACTGGATCGGCGGCGACGACCGGCTGCCCGAGCTGCTGGCCGAGTCCGACGTCGTGGTGGTCACGGTTCCGCTCGGCCCCGCCACCCGCGGGCTGATCGGCCCCGCCGAACTGGCGGCCATGGGACCGGGGGCCCTGCTGGTCAACGTGGCCCGCGGGCCGGTCGTCCAGGAGGAGGCGCTGTACGAGGCGCTCGACTCCGGGGTCATCGCCGGCGCCGCGCTCGACGTGTGGTGGTCGGGCCCGCCGCAGGCACCGAGCCGGCTGCCGTTCCACACCCTGCCCAACGTGCTGATGACCCCGCACCACTCGGGTCACACGACCGACACCTTCGCCGCCCGAGCGGCGGAGATCGCCGACAACATCAACCGCCTGGAACAGGGCAGGCCGCTCGCGAACGTGGTGCGCGCGGGCGCGACCACGGCACCCTGACGGCCGACCTCGACCCCAGCCCCCTCACCCCCTGCCGGCCTACCGCCTGCTGTCCTACTGCCCCAGGAGTTGTAGACCCTCATGCTCGAAGGCGTCCTCTTCTTTCCCGTCACCCCCTTCACGGACAGCGGCGAGGTCGACCTCGCCGTCCTGCGCCGGCACATCGCGGAGAGGACCGAGGCCGGACCCGGCGGTGTGTTCGTCGCGTGCGGCACCGGTGAGTTCCACGCGCTGGACGTCGAGGAGTACACCGCGGTGGTACGGACCGCCGTGGAGGCGGTGGCCGGCCGGGTCCCGGTGTACGCCGGGGCCGGTGGCGCGCTCGGACTGGCCCGGCGCTTCGCCAGGGCCGCGGCCGAGGCGGGCGCGGACGGCCTGCTGCTCATGCCTCCCTACCTGGTCGAGTCGCCCGCCGAGGGGCTGGTCGCGTACACCCGCGCGGTCGCCGCGGAGACAGCCCTGCCGGTGATCGTCTACCACCGGGGGAACGCGCGCTTCGACGAGAACTCGGCGTCCCAGGTGGCCCAGCTGCCCACGGTGACCGGCCTGAAGGACGGCACCGGCGACCTCGATCTCCTGGCGCGCATCATCCCGGCCGTACGGGAGTCGCTGGCCGCGTCCGGCAAGGAGTTCCAGTTCTTCAACGGCATGCCCACCGCGGAGGCGAGCCAGCCGGCCTACCGCGCCCTGGGTGTACGGCTGTACTCCTCGGCGGCGTTCGCCTTCGCGCCCGACATCTCCCTGGCCTTCTACCGCGCGGTGGAGGAGGGCGACCTCGCACGGGTCGACGCCTTGCAGCGAACCTTCTTCCACCCCTTGGTCAGGCTCCGCAAGCGGGTCCCCGGCTACGCGGTGGCCCTGGTGAAGGCGGGGGTGACCCTGGAGGGAACCAAGGCGGGCCCGGTCCGCCCACCACTGACGTCCCTGGGCACAGAAGAGATCAAGGAACTGGCAGCCATCATCACAGAGGCCCGCACAGTACTCACCACCTGACGACTGCCCGGGGCCGAGCCGGATTACGAAACGAGGCGCTTTCAGGGGCGCGGTTCTTGGTGGCTGGGTGCGGGCGCGAGGAGAGGCGCCCTGCCGCTTTTTGGGGGCGCGGGGAACTGCGCGCTCAGCCCCGACGGGCCTGCGGCCGTACGGCACACCCGGTGGCCGGTTCTTGGTGGCTGGGTGCGGGCGCGAGGAGAGGCGCCCTGCCGCTTTTTGGGGGCGCGGGGAACTGCGCGCTCAGCCCCGACGGGCCCGCGGCCGTACGACACACACGGTGGCCGGTTCTTGGTGGCTGGGCGCGGGCGCGAGGAGAGGCGCCCTGCCGCTTTTAGGGGCGCGGGGAACTGCGCGCCCAGCCCCCACCGGCCCGCGCACGAACGACACCGCGGCCCGGGTGGGGGCCCCGCGCCGTCCCGGGCTCCGGGCCCCCGGAACCCGGGCTCGCGTTGCCCGCCGCGACACCGTGACGCACGCTGGGCGGTATGGCTGCCACCGACGGCCCCACGCTGATCACCTCCGTCCAGCGAGCCTTCCGCCTGCTGGAAGCGGTGACCGCGCACGAGAACGGCGCACCGGCGAAACAGCTGGCGCGGGAGACGGACCTGCCGCTGGCGACCGCCTACCACCTGCTGCGCACCCTCGTCCACGACGGCTACCTCCGGAAGCTGGAGGACGGCGGCTTCGTCGTGGGCGACAAGATGCAGACCCTGCGCAGCGCGGGCCGCGGCCAGGCCCTCCTCAACCGCGTCCGCCCCGCACTCGCCGCACTGCGCGACGAGTTCGCGGCCGCCGCCTACCTCACCTTCTACGAGGAGGGTGAGATCAGGGTGGCCGAGATCGTCGACGGCCCACGCGCACCCCGCGTCGACCTCTGGGTGGGTTTCGAGGAGGCAGGCCACGCCACCGCCCTGGGCAAGTCCGTGCTGCGGGAGCTGGACGGCGAGGCCCGCGAGGACTACCTGTCCCGCCACCGGCTCGCCGACCTCACCCCCCGGACGATCACCAGCAGACCCGAACTGCTCCGGCGCCTGGACTCCTCACCCACGGCTCCGGCCGTCACGGACCTGGAGGAGTACGCCCTGGGCACCGTCTGCGTCGCCGTCCCGGTCTACAGCGGAGACACGCTCGGCTCGCTCGGCGTCTCGCTGCCCGTGCACAGGCTCTCCCTGCTGGCGGAGATCGGCGCGCGGTTGATCCCCGCCGCCACTCGTGTGACCAGGGGCCTCTCGCTCACTATCTGAAATCCTCTTCTTGTGGCACCCCGGACCCACGTCGTTTCCTGGAGGAAACAGGCATTTCGGGAGCGCGGCCCCGCAGGTCGCGTACCCGTGTGCATGCCACACACAGAGTGAGGACTGCGGCCGAACATGAGTCACGCGCGACATCACGGCGGCGACCACCGGACGGCACGACCGACCTGGCCCCACACAACCGGCTCGGGCCCGGCCGGCACAGGCGCCGGTACAGGCACAGGCACCTCGCGCCTCAAGCGCGCCGCCACGCGGCTGGCCGTCGGAGCCCCCGTCCTGCCCGTCCTGCCCGCACTGATCGTCGCGGCCGTCGCGCTCACCGACCTCTTCGGCGGAGCGGGAATGATCTGGCTGCCCCTGCTGGTGGCCGGACCCGCCCTGGCCGCCACCACCAACGGCCCGCCCGGAGTCTTCTGCGTGGGCCTCCTCGCCGCTGTGCTCGGCGCGACGTTCGGAATCCACGACGGCGTTCCGGACCGCGAACTGGCGGCCGTGCTGGCGGCCCTCCTTGCCGTCACCCTGGCGGGAGCCCTGGCGAGCGCGCTGCGCGGCCGCAGGGAACGGGTGCTCGCGGCGGTCCGCTCGGTCGCGGAGACCGCCCAGCACGCGGTACTCACGCCCGTTCCCGCGACGGTCGGCCCGTTCCAGGTGGCCGTCCGCTACAGCGCCGCTGCGGCCGAGTCCCGGATCGGCGGGGATCTCTACGCCCTGATACCCACCCCGTACGGGGTACGCCTGATCGTCGGTGATGTGCGGGGGAAGGGTCTGCCGGCGGTGGGGACCGCCGCGCTGGTGCTCGGCGTCTTCCGGGAGGCCGCCTACGACGAACCCGATCTGCTCGCCGTCGTCGACAGGATCGAGCGGAGCCTGGCACGCAACCTCGGTGACGACGACTTCGTGACCGCCGTCGTCGCCGGACACCCGCGGGCCGGGCTCCTGGAAGTGGCGAACTGCGGACACGCGCCGCCGCTGCTGGTGGAGGCGTCAGGGAACATCGTCGCGGCGGAGCCGGCGCATCACGCCCCGCCCCTGGGACTGCGGGCCCTCACGGATCACGCCCCGGCCCTGCAGACGCTCCCCTTCGCAGACGGCGACCAGTTACTGCTCTACACGGACGGAGTGACCGAGGCCCGCGACCGCGGTCGTGCGTTCTACCCGCTCGCCGACGGTCTGACCCGGCACGTGGGCGACGACCCGGCCCGTACGCTCGACGCGATCCACGAGGAACTGCTGGCGCACGTGGGCGGCCGGCTGCACGACGACGCGGCGATGCTCCTGATCCGCAAGCCGGCCCCTGTGGAGGCGGCCGCTCCCGACCCCGCTCCCCTCCTGCCCGCCCGACGGCGAGGCGAGAGCGGCGCGCCCCCGCCCCGGTCACGTCCGGACCGTCAGGTAAGGCATGCCTAACGTCAGTTAGTGTTCCCCGTGCACGTACTCGCCGGACGCACGCATGTTTGGAGTCGGCCTTGCCGCACACGATCGACACCGCCGAAGAGTCGCCGGACGCCGTGACCGAGGAAGGCTGGGTCGAGCTGAGGTCGAGCGCCGAGCTGCGCGAGTTGCTGGGCGAGCCCTGGCCGGTCGTGATCGAGAAGGTCCACGACCGGCTCGCCGACCAGGATCAGGACATCATCGCCCGCTCGCCCTTCTGCCTGCTGGCCACCTCCGACTCGCGCGGCAACTGCGACGTCTCGCCGCGAGGGGACACCCCGGGTTTCACCCACGTCGTCGACTCCGGCACGCTCGCCCTGCCCGACCGGCCGGGAAACCGGCGGGGCGACAGCTTCCACAACATCCTGGACAACCCGCACGCCGGCCTGCTGTACCTGATCCCCGGCAGCAAAGAGGTCCTGCGGGTCAACGGCAAGGCGCGCATCCTCACCGACGCCCCGTTCTTCGACGCCATGACGGTGAAGGGCCAGCGGCCCGCACTGGCGCTGCTCCTGGAGATCCACGAGATCTACCTGCACTGCCCGGCGTCACTGCGCCGCTCGGGCGTCTGGGATCCGGCGTCGTGGCACACGGCCTGAGCCGCCGGCCGGACACCCGAAAGGGGCTCAGGCGTCCAGCGACGCCACGTAGGGTGCCAGCTTCGCCGGGCTCATCAGCCACATGATCCGGTCGATGCCCTGCGCCGAGACGTCGACGGTGAGCAGGGCCACCGGACGGCCACCGGACCGGACGAGGACGGCGGGACGGCCGTTGGCCTCGACCCAGCGGACGTCCGACCCCGGCCAGAACCGTGGCGCGAAGGCCGCGAGGTAACGGGAGACGTGCGGTAGTCCCACGACCGGGATCCTCGACGCGCCCCGCATCCCTCCGCCGTCGGAGTAGCTGACGACGTCCGCGGCGAGGACGTCCTCGAGCGCCTTGAGGTCACCCGTCTGCGCCGCCGTGAGGAACACCTCCAGCAGCCGCCGGTGCTCGCTGCGGCTGACCTGTTCCCTCCGCTCGGCGGCCAGGTGCTTGCGCGAACGGCTCACCAGCTGACGGGTGTTGGCCTCGCTCGTCTCCAGGATCTCGGCGATCTGCCGGTAGGGGTAGTCGAACGCCTCCCGCAGGACGTACGCGGCCCGTTCCACCGGGTTCAGCTTTTCGAGGAGGAGCAGGACCGCCATCTCGACCGCCTCGGCCCGTTCCGCCCCGACCTGCGGGTCCGGGCCGGTGTCGATCGGCTCGGGGAGCCACGGACCGACATACGACTCGCGCCGCACCCTGGCGGACTGGGCCGTGTTGATCGCGAGGCGCGTGGCGATGGTGGCCAGGAAGGCGGCCGGTTCGACGACGCCCGAGCGGTCGGCGTTCTGCCACCGCACCCAGGTCTCCTGGCACACGTCCTCGGCCTCGGCGGCGCTGCCGAGCATGCGGTAGGCGATTCCGAAGAGCTGAGGACGCGCCGCGACGAACTGCCTCGTCGCTGTCTGCAGAGAGCTGGCGTCGTCCCCGGTGGGCATCGGAGTCCCTTCTGTCCAAAGGCCCGTCATATTACAGCGGGCGTGCGAAGGCCGCCGTGGCTGTCACAGATCGGTCGTGCGTCCGGTCAACTCTGCCAAGACCCGAACCCTTTGCGCGACGCGACCCAACTGAGTGGCCCGTCCGAGCAACCCACGCGAGCAACCCACGGAAGGTGCGAACTGTGCCGGAGAATCACGCAGGACACGTACACGGGGCCGACGAGCGGCCGGGGGCGGCGGCCGGCTGGACGACCGCCGCCACGATGCTCCAGGACGCCTCGCCGATCACCGTCCCCGAGGGCGCCTCGGCGATGACCATCCAGGTCGAGTGGGAGCCGGGCGACCCGGGAACCCCTCCGCATCGTCACTCCGGTCCCGCCTTCGGTTACGTCGTCGAGGGCGCGGTCCGCTTCGAACTGGAGGGTGAGCCCGAGCGGGTCGTCGAAGCGGGCGGCACCTTCTGGGAGCCCGGCGGTGACGTGATCCACTACCAGGACGGCAACGCGCTGACGGACGCGCGAACCCGGTTCGTGGTGACCATGATGTGCGCGCCGGGCCGGCCCATGCTCGAACTGGTCGACGAGGACGAACTGGAGAAGCGGGCCCACCTGCGCGCTCCCCGCCCCACGGCCTGACCGCCCCCTCGAAGGGAACTTCGGAAATACCGCTGCCGGTCGGTCGACCCACCGACCGGCAGCGGTACTCCACTGTCAGAACTGTCAGACGAGTTCGAGCCCTCCGTCGACCACCACCCCTACGACGGTGGCGCCGACGTCTTCCTCGCCACGTCCGAGGAACGGGACCGGATGCGTGAGTCGTATGTCGACCGGCTGTCCGGCCGTCCGTCGGGTCTCTGACCGGCTCGGACCACCGCTCCCCACAGCACAGCGAGGGTCCGAGCCGTTGTCGTCGAGCCGGTCAGTTCTCCCAGCGGACCGGCATGAGGAGGGAGAAGGCGCTCTCGTCGTCGGGGCGGCGGATCGCCAGTGGGGCCGTGGGTGCGCCCAGTTCCAGGAGCAGTTCGTCCCGGGCGGCGGCGGTGAGCGCGTGCAGCAGGAACTCGCGGTCGACGGCCACGTTGTCGGGGTCGTCGTCACCGTCGGCGCACACGATCACGGTTCCGTCCCCCGCCACCCGCAGCACGCTGAGGTCGCGAGGCTCGCCGCCCTGCTCACGCGTATCGCTCCCGCGGACGGGGCCGCTCTCCAGCGCCGCCCGGAAGGCCGCCGTGTCGAAACGGACCCTGCGGCCCGCCGGGAGGTGGACGAGGCGGCGGTAGTCGGGGAACTCGTGGCCCAGGTTCCGGCCCGCCGTCTGCCGGTCCCCGGCCTCCAGCGTGACCCTGTCCCCGTCCACCGTGAGCCGGGCGGGCTCCTCACCGGTCAGCAGCGCCCGCATCGCGTCGGCGAGGGGGAGCGGCACGACCACCTGCGTCCGGGGCCCGCCGTGCCCGGTCGTGCGTGCCCGTGCGACCGCCAGCCGGTAGCGGTCGGTGGCCACGACATGGAGCTCATCGCCCTCCATGTCGAAGAGGATCCCGCCGAGCATCGGCAGCTCGGGGTCGGTACCCGCGGCGAACCGGACGGTGTCCAGCGAGGCGGCCAACTCCCGGGCGGGGACGGACAGTCGGGCGGCGGTGGTGCGGAGCGAGGTCATCGAGTTCTCCCTGCGGTCGAGTAGTGCTCGGATCGTGGAGAACTCGCCGCGGGCCTCGGACAGCCCCAGTTCCAGGCGGCGCAGGTGTGCGTCGAGGAGACCTCGTACGAGGTCCGTGTCCGCGCCGGCCCAGCCGGCCAGGACGAGCCGGATGTCGGCCAGCGGCATACCCGCCCGCCGCAGCCGGGCCAGCAGGCGGGCCTCGGCCAACTGCTGGGGCTCGTACCAGCGGTAGCCGCTGACCGGGTCCACCCACGCGGGGACCAGCACACCGGCCCGGTCGTAGAACCGCAGCGCGCTCGCGCTCAGTCCGCCGTCCCGGGCCATCTCCCCGATGCTGCGCATCTCGTTCTCCACATCCGGAACCCTGAACCCTCGACAAGGTCGAGGGTCAACCCCCGTCAACCCTGCCCGACCCGTCCTCGGGGCGTACGCCTTCACGTTTCCCTCACCGGACGTGTCGGAGGGGCGGTCGGCAATTGCGTGTTCCGAGTGATGGCAGAGTGTTGGCTGAGGTTTTCGCGCGGAGGCTGCCGGCACTCGCGAATGATCGGCTCTGCCGCAATCCGGGGATCTACGGCAGGCGAACTCGCCTCGTTCGTATGATCGATAAGGCGTTCGCGGGTTACGCTTTAGAACTGGTGATCGCCCTGTGTACGACGATGTTTGTCGATGCCGATACGAGGAGGGTCGTATCGGGGATCCAGAGGGATTCGGGCGATCCTTGAGTGGTGGTCAGTAGGCAGGTGCCACTGCGGCGGACGGGGGCGATTCATAATGGGTGATTTCGTCGGATCCTTACTGTGCCGGATGACGAATCCGAACGCGGACGGTGAGGCATTCCGTTTTGTCGGAGTCGCATCTGGCGACGATCGGAAGAGCACGTCAGACCGTATTTTGACTTACGGTCAACTCGACCGCCGTGCACGCGCATTGGCGGCATGGCTGCAGATGAGGGGAGCCAAGGGCGAGCGGGTCCTGCTCCCGCACTGCGACGGCCCCCTGCAGATCGAGGCACTGCTCGGCTGTCTCTACGCGGGCGCGATCGCGGTGCCCTGCCCGTCTCCACTGAGCGGCGGTCGGTTCGCCCGCCGCCTGGCGCTCATCGCCAAGGACACCGACGCCGCCCTGGTGCTCGCCGACTCCGCCACCGCCCCCGAAGTATCCCGCGTCCTCGCGGGCGGTCTCCTGGTGTGCCTGGCCGCCGACCGGGCGGAACTGCCGAGCCCTGACGACTGGCGCCCGCCGCACCCGGCCGACGACGACATCGCCCTGATCCAGTACACCTCCGGGTCGGTGGCCCGCCCCAACGGCGTCCTGATCACCCAGCGGAACCTGCTGGCCGCGCAGCGCACCCTCACCCGCGCTCTGGGCACGTCCGGCACGTCGGTCGTCGGGGGCTGGCTGCCCTCGTTCCACGACATGGGGCTCCTGGTCCAACTGCTGCACCCTCTCCATCTGGGTGCGTGCGGAGTGGTCATGCCGGCCGGCGCGTTCGCCCGGCGGCCGCTGAGCTGGCTGGAGATGATCGAGAAGCACGGTGTGACGGTCTCCGGAGGCCCCGACTTCGCGTACGCCATGTGTGTGCGGGAGGTGGCGGACGAGCAGGTCGAGAAGCTGGATCTGAGCGGCTGGCGAGTCGCGGTCAACGGTGCCGAACCGGTCCGGGAGACGACACTGCGCGCGTTCGCGCGGAAGTTCGCGCCGGCCGGACTGCGTCCCGAGGCGCTGTACCCGGCGTACGGACTCGCGGAGGCGACCTTGCTGGTCGCGGGCGGCGTCCCCGGACGCGCTCACTCGCGGCGCTCGGTGGACGCCGTCGCGCTCGCCGCGGGCCGGCTCGCCGCGCCCGTGCCCGGCGGCCGGCGGCGGACGCTGGTCGGGGTGGGGCGGCCACTCGGCTCCGAGGTGCTGATCGTCGCCCCCGAGACCCGGCAGGTCCTGGAACCGGGCCGGGTGGGCGAGATCTGGGTCCGCGGAGAGAGCGTCGGAGCGGGCTACTGGGGCGGCCGAGCGGAGTCCGGTGTGAGCTTCGGGGCGAGGACGGGCTATGGAGAGGGAGGCTTTCTGCGCAGCGGAGACCTGGGTGTCAAGGACGAGGAAGGTGAGCTGTTCGTTATCGGCCGGATCAAGGAAAACGTCAACATCAATGGTGCGGACGTTGCTCCGGAGGAGATAGAGGCTTCGGTACAGGAGCAGAATCCTTTGTTCAGAAATACCGCGGTGTTCATCGCGGGCACGGATCTCGATCGGCTCGTCGTGATACAGGAAGTACATGACGAAGGACTGCTCGACAGCGAGTTCCCCGAGCTGGCCGATGTGGTTCAGCGGCATCTGGAAGGAGAGTTCGGCGTGACGGACGCAGCCGTTCTGCTCGTACGCACGGGAGTGGTGCGCCGTACGACGAGCGGGAAGCTTCAGCGGTCCGCCATTCGGAGGGTGTTGGAGGACGGTGGAATCCGCCCTCTGTACCACCACGGTCCCGCACTTGAGTGTGACTTGAGCACGAATTGAGTCCGGCGTAACACCATGTAACGACCTTGGGGGACAACAGAATGCCGATGGATATCAATGTACTCGGCACATGCAGGGTGACTCAGTCCGACAAACAAGTAGTGCCTTCCGCGGTCAAACCGCGCAAGGTGCTCGCCGTTCTGGCGCTCAACCCCGACCGGCCGGTGTCCGTCGGGGTACTCATCGAAGAGGTATGGGGCGAGTCGCCGCCGCCGAGCGTGTCGACGACGCTGCAGACGTACATTCTCCAACTTCGCAATCTCATCACCGCGGCGGTCGGAGGGCCGTCGCCCGATCTGCCGCACGGAGCGAAGAGCGTGCTGGTCACCCAGCCCGGCGGCTATCTGCTGGACACCCAGGGCGGCGCCGTGGACGTGCGCGAGTACGAGCGGTTCTCCGGCGGCGGACACCGGGCGCTCGAAAGGGGCGACCACGAGTCGGCGGCGGACCTGTTCCGCAAGGCGCTCGCCATCTGGCGTGGGCCCGCGCTCGCCGACGTGGAGTGCGGACGGGTCCTGGACGTCGAGGTCACCCGCCTTGAGGAGTCCCGGATCGGCATACTGTGCCAGCGCATCGAGGCGGACCTCCTCATGGGGCGCCATCACGAGATCATCGGCGAACTGTTCGGGCTCGCGGCTCAGTTCCCGCTGCACGAGGGCATCCACCGCCAGCTGATGCTGGCCCTGTACCGGGCCGGGCGCCGCGCCACGGCGCTCCAGGTGTACCAGCGGCTGCGTGACGTGCTCGCCACGGAACTCGGACTGGACCCCAGCTTCGAACTCCAGTCCCTGCACGGCGCGTTGCTCGACTCGTCCTCGGATCTGGGGCTGGAACAGCCGCAACCGGTCTTCGGACGGCGGTCGCCGGGCCGGTACTGACCCGCTCGGAGCACGACTCACGCCGTTTCGCGTGTGCGCCGCCGGGACGGCGTGGGTGAACCGTGGGGAGTGACATCTGGTGCAGGCGGCCGAGGGAAGCGCCGAGGAGTGGGTCCGGGGCCGTGTCGCGGAAGCGGAGACAGCCCTGGCCCCGCTGGACGCGTTCGGGCCAGGTGCGGCCGGAGGGGATCTTCTCCCTGCCGGCGAAGCGCTTCTCGACGACTGCCGATTCGCCGCGGAGTTCGTGCCGCGGGAGCTGGGCGGGCGGCTGGAGCGGATGGACGTCCTCGGCCGGCTCGTCCGCCCGCTCTGCCGTCGGAACCTCGGCCTGGCCCTCGGCCACGGCCTGACCGGCCACGTCGCCGCGACCCCGGTGTGGCTGGCCGGCACCGCGGCGCAACGCGCGTGGGCGGCCGGACTGCTGCTGGGCGGTGAGCGGTTCGCCGTGGCGGGGCCCGCGCCCACCGCGGATCTCCCGCCCGACGGACCGGCGCTCCGTCGGGACGGCAACGGGCGGCGGCTCGCCGGAGTCGGGCGGGGCGTCTGCAACTTCGCGCGGGCCCGTGCGCTCACGGTCGTCGCCGCCACCGCCGAGGGACGGCACGAAGTGGCCCTCGTCGACCGGGAGACGCTGCCCGCCGGAGCCCTGCGCGTGCTCGGCACCCGGGCCGTCGCCGGACTCGAAGGGTGCGAGTTCTCGGACCTGTCGTTCGCCGACTGCCCGGTGCCGGCCGAGACGCTCGTGGGCGCGCCGGACCACGGTGGGGCGACGGCCGCTCGCTCCTCGGTCGTCACCCGGGTCATGCCGCAGAACATGCTCATCGCGGCCACCGACACCTTGCTGCGCACGGCCACCCGGTTCGCGGTGGAGCACCCCGGCGCGGGCTCCTGGGCCCCGTTGCGCGACCCCCACGTCCGCGAGGCGTTGACCGGAGCCCTGCTGAACCTGCTGATCAGCGACTGCCTCACCACGGCGGCAGCGCGCGGTCTCCACCTGCTGCCCGACCGGGTGAGCGCCTGCGCGACCGCCGCCGCCCACCTCGTGCCCAGACTGCTGCGCGACACCGCGTACGCCCTGACCGCGGTGCTGGGCGCGGCGCACTTCGACCGTCGGGGCCCCTACGGCACGTTCGGGCGGACGCTCCGCGACCTCTCCCTGCTCACTCGCGCGAATGCCGGGAACACCGGCGCCCTGGCGCTGCTGAGCGCCCAACTGCCCCGTCTGGCACGCGAGTCCTGGTTCCGGGACAGCCGGCGGCCGCCCGCGGCGCTGCTGCGCCCCTGGCTGGACCTGCCGCCCGCGCGCCTCGCGGCGGTGGCGCCCATGAGCGGAGCCGATCCACTGGTCCCGGTCCTGCTCTCCGGTGCCGGAGCCGACGGTCCGCAGGGGGATCTCGTCGCCGCCTTCGTCGGTGAACTGCGCGACCTGAAGGACCGGTTCACCGCCCTGGACCCGGGCGCGGTCCCTTCGACGCCGCTCCTGCTGGCCCTGGCCGATCGCTATGCCCTGGTGTGCGCGGCGGCGGCCGGTCTCGGCGTCTGGCGCGAGTACCACCTCACCCGGCGCGACACCCTCCTCGCCGACCCGGTCTGGATCACCGGGGCGCTGCACCGCCTGGGCCGGTACCTGGGGTCGGCCGTGCCGGACCCTCCCGAAGACCTGGAGCGCCGTCTCCTCGACGCCGTACTCGACCGTCACGAACAGCGGATCTCCTACGACCTGCACGCGACGCCCGTAGGGCCCGGCCCGGAGGCGGACCTGCCCGCAAGGACAGGGAGATGAAGGAGATGAAGGAGACGAACCAGGGGCCGTACCCCACGGGCGCGGACAGCGGTTCGCTCCCCGTGGCGGTCCCGGCCGCCGGGCTCCTGCCGGTGTCCGGCCCCGGCGGTCCCTGGGAGGAGGCGCTGGAGGTGCTGGCCGCGCGGGGCACGGTCCTCGTGCACGGCAGGGTCGCCGACTGGCTGCCCGAGGAGACCGGCGCACATGCGCTGCGGCCCCTGCTCGGCCGCGACTGGAAGCGCTACGAACGTATCGCCCACCCCCGGGTCCGAGCGGCCTTCCTCGCCTCGCGTCTGATGCTGAGGCACACGGCGGCCCGAGCCCTGTCGGAGGCTCCCGACGCGGTGGAGCTGGCGTACAAGCCGGAAGGCCGCCCGTATCTGCGCGGTTGCGAACAGCTGGACATCAGCCTCAGCCACACAGCGGAGCTGATGGTGGCAGGCGTCACGAGCAGGGGGCTGCTGGGGGTGGACGTGGAACGCGTCGCCCGCCCACTGGCGGGCACGGGTCTGGAGTCGGAGGTCTGCACGCCTCATGAACGGTCGCTGCTGGAGGCCCTTCCCGCAGAGTCGCGCAACAGCGCGCTGGTGCGACTGTGGACCCTGAAGGAGGCGTACACCAAGGCGATCGGCCAAGGCCTGCGGTTCCGCTTCACCGAGTTCGGCCTCGCGTGCGACGACGCGGCGATCGGGCTGCGGCGGCCGGACGGTTCACCGGCCGGGGGAGAGGAGTGGAGTTTCGCGTCGTGGGCGCTGGATTCCGAGTACGTGGTGGGCGTCGCGCTGGGCGAGGAGGGTCCCGGTGGAGCCGTGGACCTCGGATTCCGACCCGCGCCGGACGAGAGGTGCGCCGGGTGCGTCCCACCCGGGATCGGGCGGGACGCACCCGGCGCGGTGCGCTCCGGTTCCGGGCGCTCTCCCTGACGGGGGACGCGCAGGGAGTCCGTCAGAAACTGGGCGCGGCCGAGGGTGACTTGAGGCTGCCCAGGTACGGGTGCCAGAGGTGGGTCGGGTCGTTCTCCACCGCCTCGACGATCTCCCGCATCGCGGCGAGAGCCCGCGGTTCCTCGTCCTCGTACACGTCGCCCTGGAGCATCTTGAGCACGTCGAGGCGGTACCGGTCGTCCTGTACGAAGGCGGTGAAGAGGATGTTCAGGCGGTAGTAGATCCCGATGAACTGGTACCAGTACCCCACCGCCTTGCGGAGTTTGTTCTCGTACCCGGTGAAGCGCTCGTGCTTGAAGTCCCCCGCGGCCGCGGCGGCGATGATGTCCGAGGCCGCGAGCCGGGCGCTGTTGAGTGCGACGCTGACGCCGGAGGAGAAGATCGGGTCGACGAAGCGGGCCGCGTCGCCGACGAGGACGAAGTTGTCGCCCGCTATCTGCTTCATGCCGTAGCTGTAGTCGCCCTCGGTCTTCAGAGACCTGATCTGGTCGGCGTTCTTCAGCACGTCCAGCAGCTCGGGGCGGGAGGCGACGGTGTCCCAGAAGAACTTCTCGCGGTCGCCGCCGTACTCCTGGAAGCGGGACTTCTGGCTGACGACACCGATCGAGGTGATGGTCTCGGTGATCGGGATCTGCCAGACCCAGGTGTCCGTGAGCGGGAGGAAGTGGATGAAGATGTAGTCCGCCTGGTCCTTGTTGACGGCCAGCGCCTTGCGGTCGAGATGGTCGAACCAGGTGTGCACGGCGTACTGGTTGAAGACGGGGTCGGGGACCTTGACCTTCAACTGGTTGCCGAGCCGGGTCTGCCGGCCGCTGGAGTCCACGACCATCCGCACGGGGATGTGGGCCTGTCGCCCTCCAATCCTCACCTCCACGACGGGTATCTCACCGTCGAAGTCCACCTTGCCGACCCGGACGCCCTGGTAGACCTTCGCGCCCAGCTCCTCGGCGTGCTTGAGGAGGATGTGGTCGAACGTGCCGCGGTCGACGTGGAAGGTGTGGTCGCGGTCCACGCCGTCCTGGTCGCGCTCGCTGAACAGGATCTCGGCCGCCCGGAAGTCATGGGTCAGACCGCGGAATCCCATGTGGTTGATGTCCCGCTCCTCGGCGGAGGTCCAGGCGGCGCCGAACTTGAGTGGGAAGCCGGCCGCCTCGATCTTCTCCATGACCCCGATCTCCAGCAGCACCGGGGTGGTGGCCGGGACCAGGGACTCGCCGACGTGCTCGCGCGGAAAGTTCTCCGCCTCGAACACGGCGACGGACAGCCCCGCCTTGGCGAGATAGGAGGCCATGGTCGAGCCTGCCGGGCCACCGCCGATGACTGCGACGTCGAATTCTGCGTCCACGATGCTCTCTCCCTCTCGGTCGGTTCAGACGGCGGGCTGCCGGGTCAGTCCGTGGACCATGTCGGTGATGGCCGTGACGGTGGCGAAGTTGCGGCCGGTGATGTGGGTCGGGGGCACCACCACCCCGAGCCCGGTCCTGATGAAGGAGAGCAGCAACGACGTGTTCATGGAGGTCAGGACGCTCCACTCCAGCAGCGGGGTGTCGTCGGTGAGCTCCGACACCTCGCTCTCGCCGAGGAACTGCTGCTCGATGTACTCGCTGATCCTGCGACGGATCTCTTCGTGGGACAGCGCCGCCACTGGTCCTCCTGGGTGTCGGGGTACGACGTGGTGAGAGCCACGCAGTCGGTGATGCTGGAGGCCGTCGGTGGAGACTCACTCGGCTCCCGCTCGGGCTGGTGCGAGAAGGGCGGGCGACTCCCGCCGCCCCTCGGCCGATCGGGCGAGCCGGCTCGCCAGCGCCGCCCTGAACTCCGGCTCCTGGAGGAAGAAGTGGCCGCCGGGCACGACCGTGAGGTCGAAGACCCCGTCGGTGACCTGTGCCCAGGAGGCCATGGCGGCCGGCTGGGTCAGCAGGTCCGTCCGGCCGGCGAAGGCGGCGAGAGGTACGTCGAGCCGGGGTCCGGGGGCGTGCGTGTAGGACTCCAGGACCCGCAGGTCGGCCCGGATCGCCGGAAGGTAGAAGCGCAGCAGTTCCGGCTCGGCGAGCAGCGTCTCGGGCATGCCGCCGATCCGTGTCAGACCGCGGACGAAACCGTCGTCGGGCAGGTGGTGGAAGGGGCGGTGGGAGAGCGGCTCGGTGGGACCGTTGCGGCCGGACACCAGCAGCAGGGCCGGCGGGGTGCCGAGGCGGTCCAGGGCACGGGCGGCCTCGTATCCCAGGAGGGCGCCGAAGCTGTGACCGAGCAGGGCGTAGGGCCGGTGCCTGCGGTCACCGACGAGCCGCAGCGTTTCCGCGGTGAGCGCGGTGAGGTCGCGCAGCAGGGGTTCACGGACCCGGGTGCCGTGACCGGGGAGTTCCAGAGGGACGACGCAGACGTGTCCGGGGAGGCCGGTCGCGAGCCGGGCGTACGGATGTGCGCTGCCGCCCGCGTGCGGCAGACAGAAGAGGGTGAGGGCGGGGTCGGAGTTCACCGCGGTGCTTCCTTCCGTGGTCGCGCGGATCCCGTGGGCGGGATCACCGGCGGCATCGCAGCAGGAGCCGCTAGAGCCGACGTCGACAGGCGCCCGAGGCGGGACGGGTCTCCTCCGGCGCACACCGTGCGGCACCGGCGGCTGCCCGGCCTCCTCGCCGGCGACGCTCCGCGGCCCGCTCCATCCGCCTCTCAAGGTCCTCTTGAGCGCGCCTGCCTACCGTCCTACTCGCCCGTACGCGAGCCCGTACGCGAGGGAGAAGGGGGTGCCACGGTGAGCGGACCTGCAGGGGGGACCACCTCCGGGACGGCGCACGACCGGATGGTGGAGCGGACAGCGGAACGGACGACACCGCACCGGGGAACGGCGTCCGGCGGGGGGAGTCGCGACGCCCGCGGCAGCGACGGCGCGGCGGACGGTCCGCAGGCCGCCGCGGAGCGGAGGAACCGGCCGGGCCGGGTGCGGCGGGCCCGTGCGACGAGGCGCAGCACACCGTCCCGGGTCCGGCGCAGGGCGCAGAGGGAGGTGGCGGTCGATGGCTGAGAACCGGCAGTACGAGCCTCGCCCCGACGACATCGCCGTCGTCGGGGTCGGATGCCGCTTTCCCGGCGGCGTGCGCGACCTGGACGGGCTGTGGCGGGTGCTGATCGACGGAGTGGACGTCATCACCCCGGTGCCGGCCGACCGGTGGGGCGACGCCTTTCACCACGTGGACCGGCGCACACCCGGCACCACCTACTCCCGCGAGGGCGGCTTCCTCGCCGACATCGACCGGTTCGACGCCGAGTTCTTCGGCATCTCCCCCCGTGAGGCGCGCGGCATGGACCCGCAGCAGCGGCTGCTCCTCGAGGTGTGCTCGGAGGCCATGGAGGACGCCGGAGTGCCGCGCGAGGACTGGCACGGCAGCCGGACCGGCGTCCATGTGGGCATCCTCGCCTCCGACTACCTGCTGCTGCACTCCCGGACCTCCGGCATCGGCGCCGTCGACCCGTACTACGCCACCGGCAAGGAGTTCAGCTTCGCCGCGGGGCGGATCGCGTACACCTTCGGCCTGCACGGGCCCGCGATGGCCGTCAACACCGCCTGCTCGTCCTCGCTCGTCGCCGTCCACCTCGCCTGCCAGGCGCTGCGCGCCGGCGAGGTGGACACCGCCCTGGCCGGCGGTGTCAATGTGATCGTCGCCCCCGAACTCACGGTCTTCATGAGCAAGGTGCGGGCGCTGTCGCCCACCGGCCGATGCCGGCCGTTCGACGCCGCCGCCGACGGGATCGTACGGGGCGAGGGGTGCGGGATCGTCGTGCTGAAGCGGTACGCCGACGCCGTGCGCGACCACGACCGCGTCCACGGCCTGATCCGCGGCAGCGCCGTCAACCAGGACGGCCGCAGCGCCGGCCTCACGGCACCGAACACCCTGGCCCAGCAGGACCTGCTGCGCCGTGCGCTGGAGTCCGCCGGGGTCGGGCCCGGCGAACTCGCGTACGTGGAGGCGCACGGCACGGGCACTCCGCTGGGGGACCCGCTGGAGATCGCCGCGCTGGCCGAGGTGTTCGGACGTACCCGGCCCGCCGGACAGCCGCTGCTCGTGGGTTCCCACAAGGCGCACTTCGGCCACATGGACTCCGCGGCCGGGATCGCCGGACTGCTCAAGACGCTGCTCGTGCTGCGACACCGCACGGTACCCGGCCAGATCCACCACGACCGGCCGGCACCGATGATCGACTGGGCGGCCTCCGGGACGCGGGTACCGGTCGACACCGTCCCGCTCCCCGGCGCGGGCGCGGCGCCGACCGCGGGCGTCAGCGCCTTCGGACTGTCCGGCACGAACGCGCACGTGGTACTGACCGGCGTTCCGCAACCGGTGCCCGACCCGGGCGGCCCGCCCTACACCGTGCTCGTCTCCGCGTCCACCGCCGACGGGCTGCGCCTGCTGGCCGCCGACTACCGTGCCAGGCTCTCCGGGCCGGCCGGGCCCGTCGGTCCGCTCGCGGCGGCGTCCGCCCTTCGCCGCACCCATCTGCGCCACCGTGTCGCCGCGGTCGGCGACGACGCCGCCGGACTCGCGGCCGCGCTCGACGCCGCCGAGGGGGTCCGGGCCGCGGACCCGCCGCCGCGTGTCGTCCACGTCTTCTCCGGCCAGGGCTCCCAGTGGCCGCTCATGGGACTGGACCTGGCGCGGAACGAACCGGTGGTCCGGGAGACCTTGGACGCCTGTGCGGAACTGCTGCGAGCGGACGCCGGCTGGTCGCTGCACGACGTCCTGCGCGACCCCGACCCGGCGCGGGTGCGGGCCACCGACATCGCGCAGCCCGTCCTGTTCGCCGTCCAGGTCGCCCTGGCCCGACTCTGGCAGTCGTGGGGCGTACGCCCCGACGCGGTCGTCGGCCACAGCATGGGCGAGGTCGCCGCCGCGCACATCAGCGGCGCACTGCCGCTCGCCGACGCGGTACGGCTGGTGACGCACCGCGGACGCCTGATGCACCGGGCCGCGGGCACCGGCCGCATGGCCCATGTCGAGCGCGGTGCCGAGCAGGTGCGGGCATGGCTCGCGGCCCGCCATCCCCAGGTGTGCGTGGCCACCGAGAACGGGCCGGAATCGGTGGTCGTCGCCGGGCCGGTGGGCCCCCTGCACGAGGCGGTGCGGGAACTCGCAGGCACCGGGGCGAACGTGGTGGAACTCCCGGTCGACCACGCCTTCCACTCCCCGCTGATGCAGCCGTACGCCGACGAACTCGCGGACCTCATGCGGGACCTGGTCCCGGCGGAGCCCACGATCCCCTTCCTGTCGACCGCCGTGCCGGGCAGCCCCGGGCCGCTCGACGCGGCCTACTGGAGCGCCAACGTTCGCGAGCCGGTGCGGCTGTGGCCGGTCGTCGACGCCCTGCTGGCCGAGGCCGACACGGCGTTCGTCGAACTGGGGGCCCACCCCGTCCTGGCCCGCCCCCTCCGGAGCGCCCTGTCCCACCGCGGCCGCACGGGTCCGGTCGTGTCGTCCTTGTGCCGGGGCCAGGACGGCCCCGGCGCGCTCGCACGCTCCCGGGCCCGACTCCACGAGGCCGGTGTGCTCGTCGACTGGGCGGCGGTGCACGGTGGTACGCCGGTAGCGCCGGTGACCCTGCCGCCCCACCGCTGGGCGGACGAGCGGCACTGGCTGGAGGGTGTGGCGCGCGGCCAACAGGGTGGCGCGTCGGACCTGGACGGTGTGCGGGCGGAGGTCCGGCTGGTCGACGCGAGCGGTGAGGTGATCGCCGACTTCGCGGGCGGCACCCGGTCCTTGGCCGGCGGCCTCCCCTCCCCTGTGGACCCTTCGGCCACCGAGCCGCAGCGGGTGCCGCGGACGGTTCCGGAACCGGTCCCGGACCCCTTGCCCGCACCGCGGCCGGCCGTCCGCGACCGCGAACAGGTGGCCTCCGTCCTGCACGACACGCTGGCCGGGGTCCTCGGTCACGGTCCGCACAAGCGGCTCCCGCGCGACCGCGGCCTGTTCGAGCTGGGTGTCGACTCACTCTCCGTGGTGGAGTTCGCCGGCCGTGTCGCCCGGACCCTGAACGTCCCGGTGGACGGCGCGGACGCACTGGCCTGCGGCACTCTCGACGCCTTCACCGACCACGTGCTGCCCCTGTTGCCGCAGGAGCCCGCAGGCTCGGCGGTCCCACCCGCCTCCGCCGCCGACGCCGTCAGGTCCGGGGCGGCCGACCCGGACGCCTCGAAGCCCGCCGAGCGGAACAGCCGGAACAGCCCGAACGGCACCGTGCCGGCCACGGGCATCGAGCCCGTCGCCGTCATCGGCATCGGCTGCCGACTGCCCGGCGGCGTGACCGGGCCCGACGGCTTCTGGCGGTTGCTGGAGGCGGGGACCGACACGACCGGTGAGGTGCCCACGGCACGCTGGGACACCGACTCGGCGGACGACGGGCCCCGGCGCGGGGCCTTCCTCGACGAGGTCGACGGGTTCGACAACGCCTTCTTCCGGATCGCGCCCCGCGAGGCACGGACCATGGACCCGCAGCAGCGGCTGTTCCTGGAAGTCGCCTGGGAGGCACTGGAGGACGCGGGACTTCCCGCGGACCGGCTGAGCGGCACCCCCACCGGGGTGTTCGTCGGGCTCAACACCACCGACTACCAGCAGCTGGTGACCCGCCGTCGGACGGACGTCGACCTCTACTACGGCACCGGCAACGCCTTCAGCGCCACAGCGGGAAGGCTGTCGTACTTCCTGGGAACGCGCGGCCCGAGTATCGCCGTCGACACCGCCTGCTCGTCCTCCCTCACCGCCGTGCACCTGGCCTGCCAGAGCCTGCGCGCGGGGGAGAGCCGGGTCGCGCTGGCGGGGGGCGTGAACGTCATGGCGACCCCGACGGTCTTCCTGTCGATGGGCGCGGCGGGAGCCCTCGCCCCTGACGGCCGGTGCAAGACGTTCGACGACTCCGCCGACGGCTACGGCCGGGGTGAGGGCGCGGGCGTGGTCGTCCTCAAGCGCCTCTCCGAGGCGGTGCGCGACGGCGACCGCGTCTACGCGGTCCTCCGCGGCAGCGCCGTCAACCAGGACGGAGCCAGCGGCGGATTCACGGTGCCCAGCGGGGCGGCGCAGGAAGAGGTCATCCGCACGGCCCTGGAGCAGGCCGGGATCGCCCCGGGAGACGTGTCGTACGTGGAGGCGCACGGCACCGGGACCCGGCTCGGCGACGCCGTCGAACTCCGCGCGCTGGCCGGAGCGCTGGGCGGCGGCCGGCCCGCGGACCGGCCGCTCCTGGTCGGCTCGGTGAAGACCAACGTCGGACACCTGGAGGCCGCCGCCGGGGTCACCGGTCTGATCAAGACGGTGCTGGCGCTGGGCCGGGACCGCATCCCGGGTCAGCTGCACCTGGACACGCCGACCCGCCAGGTCGACTGGGAGCGGCTGCCGATCGAGGTGACCGGCCGGCCGGTGCCCTGGCCGCGCGGTGAGCGGCCCCGTGTCGCGGGGGTCAGCGCGTTCGGCTTCACCGGGACCAACGCCCACGTCCTGGTGGAGGAGGCGCCCCGGCCGGAGCCCGCTCCCGTTCCGGCTCCCGCTCCCGCGACGACCAGGCCGTACGTCCTCACCGTGTCCGCCGCGACCCCCGAGGCCCTGACCGCCGCCGCGGACCGGCTGCGCCGACGGGTCCTCGATGCCGACGACCGTGAACTCGCCGACCTGTGCTGGACGTCGGGTGCCCGCCGGGCTCACCTCGACCACCGGCTCACGGCTGTCGGAGGCACCCGCGACGAACTCGTGCGGGCACTGGACCGGGCCCGCCCGGTGCGCGCCCGGCCGCAGGCGCGGGTGATGTTCGTCTACGGCAGGACGCCCGCCGATCCGACTCCGGCCGGGGAACTGCTGGCCGGCGACGCGAAGGGCACGGCCGCCTACCGGGCGGCTCTCACCGAGGCGCGCGCCGCGGTGAGAGCCGAGCGGGGGGACACCGGGCCGGCGCGCGAAGGCACCCCGGATCCGGGCGAGGTGTTCGCCGGGCACCTGGCGATGACCGCCCTGTGGCGGGCGCTCGGCGTGACACCCGGCGCGATCGCCGCCTGGGACCTCGGTGAGTACGCGGCCGGCGTGGTCGCGGGCGACCTCACCCTCGCGCGGGCCGCGCGGCTGCTCGTGGCCGAAGAACCCGTCCCCCGGCCCGCAGTGGGCCCTGAGCTGCCACGCCACTCGGCCGCGGCCGGCTGGGCCGAACTGGCCGGGGAGGTCGCCGAGGCAGGCGTCGACGTGCTGCTCGACGTCGGCACCGGCAGCCGCGCCATTCGCATGCTGGACGCCGCCCTGCACGCGGCGGCCGAGCCCGGAGCGGAGACTCCGCTGCTGCTCACCGCCCCGCTCGTGCGGCAGGCCAGCGGAGTCGAGAAGGCGTACGCGGGCCCGGTGCAGTTGCTGGAGACGGCCGCCGCCCTGCACGCGCACGGCGTGCCCGTCGACTGGGACCGCCTGGTGCCGGGCCCGCACCGGCCCGTACCACTGCCCACGTACCCCTGGCAGCGCAAGCCGTACTGGGTGGACGGGGCCCACACCGTCGAACCGGCGGCCCGGCTGACGGCGCCCGAACCCGGGCCCACCGGCGGCCTCGCGGCGCGACTGTCGGCCACGCCGCCGGACCGCCGGGAGGCCCAACTCGTCGACGTGCTCCTCGATCTCGCCGCCAAGGTGCTCGGCGAGGATGCCGACATCGCACCCGACCAGGGCTTCTTCGACCTGGGCATGGACTCGGTCCTTTCCCAGGAGTTCAAGCGGCGGACCGAGGAGACGCTGGGCGTCGACCTGCCCGGCACCGTCCTGTTCGAATGCCCCGACGTCCTGTCCTTCGCCCACTTCGTCCTCGACGAGGTCCTCACCGAGCCGTCGCAGGAGGCCGCCCGGCCCGAGGACCCCGCAGACCCCGAGGACCTCGACGACGCATCCCTGCTGAGCCGTCTCGACGACGCCCTGGCGTCCTCCGAAGCCCTGTTCACCGAGGGAGACCGATCATGACGACCCCGGACTACCGCGCACGCCTCGTGGAGGCCGTCCGGACCATCGAGAAACTCCAGGACCGGCTCGCGAAGAACCGTGCCGGGCGGCTCGACGAGCCGATAGCCGTCATCGGGCTCGGCTGCCGCCTGCCGGGCGGGGCGGACAGCCCGGAGGAGCTGTGGCGGATGCTGTGCGACGGCACCGACACCATCCGGGACTTTCCCGCCGACCGCGGCGACGCGCACGCCCTGCTCGACCCCGACCCGGAGCAGCCGGGCAAGGCGTACACCGTCCGTGGCGGCTTTCTCGACGAGCGCGTCGACCTCTTCGAGCCGGCCGTGTTCGGCATCTCCCCGCGCGAGGCCCTCGGCATGGACCCCCAGCAGCGGCTCGTGCTGGAGGTCGGCTGGGAGGCACTGGAACGGGCCGGATACGCGCCCGACCGGCTGTCCGGCAGCGCCACCGGCGTCTACCTCGGAGTGTCCACCACCGACTACGTACGGCTGCGGCAGAGCGAGGGCGACATCCGGGACGTGGACGCCTACCAGCTCGTGGGTGAGCCCAGCTTCGTCGCCGGCCGACTCTCGTACACCCTCGGCCTCCAGGGGCCCAGCAAGGTGATCGACACGACCTGCTCGTCCTCCCTGGTGGCACTGCACGAAGCCTGCCAGGCGCTGCGCACCGGAGAGTGCGACATGGCACTGGCGGGCGGCGTGAACCTGATGCTCGCCCCGTACGGCTTCGTGCTGATGAGCAAGTTCGGCGCGCTGTCGCCGGACGGTCGCTGCAAGACGTTCGACGCGAGCGCCGACGGATACGTACGCGGCGAGGGCGCCGGGATCGTGGTCCTCAAACGACTCTCCGAGGCGCAGCGCGACGGCGACACCGTGCTCGCGCTGGTGCGCGGCTCGGCCGTCAACCACGACGGCCGCAGCAGCGGGCTCACCGTGCCCAATCCCGCGGCCCAGCAGCAGGTCGTGCGGGCCGCTCTGGAACAGGCGGGCATCGACCCCGGCGACATGGACTACGTGGAGGCCCACGGCACCGGAACGGCGCTCGGCGACCCCATCGAACTACGCGCCCTGCAGGCCGTGATCGGACGACACAGGCCCGAGGACACACCCCTGCGGGTGGGATCGATCAAGACGAACATCGGCCATCTGGAGTCGGCGGCCGGCATCGCGGGCGTACTGAAGGTCGTCCTCGCGCTGCAACACGGCCGGATCCCGCCGCACCTGCACTTCGACGAACCCAATCCCCACGTCGACTGGAACCTGCTGAACATCGAGGTCACCCGGGACGGTGGCTCCTGGGACGCCGTCGACGGCCGGCCCCGGACCGGTGGGGTCAGCGGCTTCGGCGCGAGCGGAACCAACGCGCACTGCGTGCTCAGCGCCGCGCCGGCGACGTCCGACAGCGAGCCCGACTACGGGCCCGGAGTGCTGACCCTGTCCGCGCACTCCGGTGAAGCCCTCGCCGAACTGGCCGGCCGCTACGCCCGCCATCTGCGCGCCGCCCCCGGCGTCCCGCTCCTCGACGCGTGCTGGACCACTCAGACGGGCCGGTCCCGGCAACGCCACGGACTCGCCGTCACCGGCTACGGCGCCGCCGACCTCGCCGACACCCTCGACGCGTTCGCGAGCGGCGAGCGGCCGGCCCCGGCCGCGACCACGGTCCTGCCGGCCCACAAGCACCGCAGGACGGCCTGGCTGTTCACCGGGCAGGGCGCCCAGTACACGGGCATGGCCAGGGGCCTGGCGGACGAACCCGCCTTCCGCGCCCCCTTCGACGAGGCCGCCGCCCTCTTCGACCAGCACACGGACCGGCCGCTGGCCGCCGTCGTCTGGCCCGGGGACGGACAGAGCTCGCCGGTCGACGACACCCGCTACACCCAGCCGGCCCTGTTCGCCGTCGAGTACGCCCTCGCCCGGATGTGGCAGTCCTGGGGGCTCACACCCGGCGGGCTCCTCGGCCACAGCATCGGAGGGATCGTCGCGGCCTGCGTCGCCGGAGTCCTCGACCTGCCCGACGCCGTGCGCCTCGTGGCGGCCCGCGCCGCGCTCATGGCCGCACTGCCGCCCGGCGGTGCCATGGCCGCCGTCGACTGCGACGAGGCCACCGCCCGCGCCGCGCTCGCGGACCGCGCCGGCACGGTGTCGCTCGCCGTGGTCAACGGCCCCTCGGAGGTGGTCGTCTCGGGTGCCGCGGGCGACGTCGACGCCGTGACCGCACAGCTGCGTCGCGGGGGAGCGCGCAGCACACCACTGACCGTGTCGCACGCCTTCCACTCCCCGTTGCTCGCGCCGATGATGGACGACTTCCGCGCGGTCGCCCGGTCGCTCACCCACCACGCGCCCACCCTGCCCCTGATCTCCGACCACACCGGTCGTCCCTGGACCGAGGAGGACGCGGACCCCGACCACTGGGTACGCCACGCCGCCGGTACCGTCCGCTTCCACGACGGACTCAAGTCCCTGCACGGCAGCGGCGTACGCACCTTCCTGGAGATCGGTCCCGCCCCGGTGCTCAGCGGCATCGGAGAACGCGCCGGCCTGGACGGGCACTGTCTGTGGCTGCCCTCCCTGTACCGGCCGCGGGCCGGGGCACCCGACGACCGCACCGCGGTCCGGCGCGCGCTCGGCCTGCTGCATCTGCGCGGTGACACTGTCGACTGGGCGGCCGTGCGCTCGGAGGGCACCGGACACGCTCCCCGGCGCGTGCCCCTGCCCGTCACGCCGTGGCGAGGTGAGCGCTACTGGTACGAGCCCCGGCGGCAGACCCCGCCCGCCCGGACCGGCAGTGAGCTGCCGGGGATCGGCAGGCGGCTGCGCAGCGCCGTACCGACCTACGAGCTCCCACTGGACGACACCGACTGGGAACGCTACGCGCGCACGGGGTCGGACGGCTTCTGCTTCCTGCCCGTCGGGTCGATGGCCCGTGTGATCCTGACGGCGGCCGCGGACGCGCTCGGCGGGGCGTGGGCCTGCGTCGAGAAGCTCGACGTGCTGCGCCGCATCCCCATGAACCACGACGGACGGATCCTGCAGATCACCGTCACCGCGGGCGCGGACGACCACGCGATCGTGGAAATCCTCAGCCAGTCCCCGGCCGAGGAGGCAGCCGGTGCGCCCTGGACCTCGCACTCGCGGGCGCTGCTGCGGCGCCGGACGGGCACCGGGCAGCTGGGCAGGACGTCCGAGGCCCCGGCGCTTCCCCATCCCGGATACGGCGACGAACTCAGCTACGCGACCTCCTCGCTGTCCTCGGCCCTGGTCGGCGCGGTCACCTCGGCGCACCGCGGCGGCGCCGGTGTCCTCGTGGCGCTCTCCCCGCGCGACGGCGACACCACCGATCACGCCGTGCAGGTGATGGACGCGGCTGTCGCGGCGCTCTCCTGGGACGCCGGTCTCGGGGAGGCCGGCTACGCGTGCAGCGTGACCGAGGCCTCCGCCCAACTGCTGGAACGCGTGCGGTACGTCCGTGCCGTCGCCGACGGCCGCCACGACGCCGACACGGTCAGCGGCACCGTCGACCTCTTCGGCGCGGACGGCGGGTACCTCGGCGGCATCCGTGAACTCCGGGTGGTCACCGAGACGTCGGCCGCGCCCGCCGCCGCACCCTGGCGCCACCCGGACGAGTTGCTGAGCCGCATCGAATGGCAGCCGACGGCCCCGTCGGCGGACCCGGACCTGTCCGGTGAGGGATGGCTGCTCGTCGCCGACCGGACCGGTGTCGCACCACGTCTGGCCGGAGCGCTGGGTGCACGCGGCGCCCACTGCCGCGTGCAGGAGACCGAGGACGGCTCGGCGGACCTGGACGGCTGGCTGGCCGCTCTCCCCGAGGACGTGACACCCCACCGGGTCGTCCTGCTGACCGGCCTGGACGCTCCCGGGCCGGACAACGCGGAACCCGAGGCACTGACCGATTTCCGGGACCGCACCGAACTGGCCGCCGTCGCACTGGTGCAGGCACTGCTGACCCGGCCCGCGTGCACCCGCACCGGGTTGAGTCTCGTCACCCGGGGTGCCGTGGCCGCGGTGCCGGAGCAAGGAGTCACCTCGCCGTTCGCCGGGACACTGTGGGGGCTCGGCCGCGTCGTCGCCCTGGAACACCACGAGCACTGGGCGGGAGCCGTCGACCTGGACCCCGATGCGACGGACGCCGACGCGGAGGCGGCGGCGCTGACCGCGGCCCTTGCCGACACGGCCGCCGAGGACCAGCAGGCGCTGCGCACCGGGGGACGCCGGGTCGCCCGGCTCGTCGGATTCCCGCACACCGCGAGGCAACTGCGCCGCAGGCCGCGTATCGACCGCGGCGGCACCTACCTGATCACCGGTGCGTTCGGCGGCATCGGCCGGTCGGTGGCCCACCGGCTCGCCCAGTACGGCGCGGGCAAAGTGGTCCTGCTCGGACGTACACCGCTGCCGCCCCGCACCGAGTGGAACGACCCCGGCCTCGAACCCGCCGTCCGCGCACGCGTGGACTTCGTCGGCGAACTGGAGGCGACAGGGGTGCTGGTCGACGTCGTCGCGGCCGACGTGTGCAGCGTCGAGGACATGCTGCCGACGATGCAGGGGCTGGCGGCCGGAATCATGCCCCTGCGCGGGGTGGTGCACGCGGCCGGCACCTCCGTACCGCAGTACCTCAAGGACATCCCGGTGGCCGATCCGCGTGACTACGACGCGGTGTGGCGCCCCAAGGTGGTGGGCGGCTGGCTGCTCCACCAACTGACCGAGGGCCTGAAACTCGACTTCTTCCTCGGGTTCTCCTCGATCGCCGCGACCTGGGGATCGCAGCACCTCACCAGCTACGCCGCCGCCAACTCCTTCCTCGACGCGCTGGCCGAACACCGGCGCGCCCAGGGCCTGACCGCGCTGACCGTCAGCTGGGGCCCGTGGGAACTGGCCTCCGACCTCTTCGGCACGGACGTGCTCGAATTCCTCACTTCCACCGGGCTGCGCACCCTGTCCGCGCCGCAGTGCCTCAGGCTCCTGGACGCCCTGCTCGCCGGGAAGGCACCGCAGGCCGTCGTGTGCGCGGCCGACTGGTCGATGTACAAGACGGTGATGGAGGCCCGCGCCGACCGGCCCGTGCTGCGTACCGTCGAGATCGCCGAGGACACCGGCGGCGGCACACCGGCGGCAGTGGTGGAGGAGCTCGCCGGGGCCGACGCGGCGGGGCGTACGGCGCTGCTGACCGCCTATGTGCAGGGGGTGCTCGGCCAGGTGCTGGCGCTGCCGCCGGAGGCGATGTCGCCCGAGGCGGACGTGATGTCCCACGGCCTGGACTCCCTGATGGTCATGGAGGTCGTCAAGCGCTGCAAGGCCGACCTGGGGGTCGGGGTGCGCCCGGGTCAGTTCTTCGAGCGGACCACGCTGGAGGACTGGGTCCGGCTGCTCGACGGCGAGCTGGGCGGTGGTGCGGGCGGCCAGGAGTCCTCCGCGGACGCGGCGGACATGACGCGACCGGCGATGATCGCGGCGCACACCGAACTCGATCCGGTCATCGTGCCGGCCGGCCGCGCCGGCGACCGTCATCAGGACCCGGGGCACGTCCTGCTCACCGGAGCCACCGGCTTCCTCGGCGCCTACCTCCTCGACGAACTGCTGGCCACCACCGGTGCCGCCGTGCACTGTCTGGTGCGCTGCGACACTCCGGAGGAGGGGCTGCGGCGGATCCGGCAGAACAGCGAGAAGTACCTGCCGTGGCGGGCGGACGAGCAGGAGCGGATCACGGTCGTGCCGGGTGACCTGGCGGAACCGCTGCTCGGTCTCGACGAGGCGGAGTTCGACCGCCTCGCCGGCACCCTGGACGCGATCTACCACAACGGGGCCTGGGTCAACTTCTCCTACACCTACGACCAGTTGAGTCCGGCCAACGTCGGCGGCACTCAGGAGGTCCTGCGGCTGGCCTGCCGCGGGCCGGAGCAGACACCGGTGTCGTACGTGTCGACGTACGGGATCTGGGGCATCCCCTCCGACGGTCGGACCGTCGTCGGGGAGAACGACGACATCATGGGTGCGGGCAAGCTGGTGACGGGCTACGTCCAGACCAAGTGGGCGGCCGAACTCCTGGTCCGCCAGGCGCAGGAGCGCGGCATCCCGGTCGACGTGTACCGGCCGGGCCGAGTGCTGGGCGACTCGCGTACCGGGGCATGCCTGACCACCCACTTCACGACACGGGTGATCAAGGGGTGTGTGCAGTTGGGGCTCGCCCCCGATCTCGACCTGGAGATCGAGATGACCCCGGTCGACTACGTCACCTCCGCGCTGGTGCGGATCTCCCGCGGGACGCACGACTTCGGCCGCACCTACCACCTGGTCAATCGGCGCAAGGCGACCTTCGCGGAGTTGCTGGCGGCGATGGCCGGGCACGGCTGGGAGTTCGCCACCGTGCCGGTGGAGGAGTGGTGGCGGGCGCTCCAGGACTCCTACGCGGTCCACGACAACGAACTGCACCCCGTGATGACGGTCGTCGAGGAGTTCGTGGTCGGCGGTGAGGAAGCCATCGACTACGACGCCGCCGGCACCGAGGAGATGCTCGCCGGGACGGGCATCGGCTGCCCGCCGCTCGACGAGGCCCTGCTGTCCCTGTACTTCGACTGGATGACCCGGACGGGGTACTTGCCCGCCTCGCGCGGCGCGGACCGGAATCCGTCGGCCGTCTGATCCGTGCCGCGTCCGTCGGCACGGACGGTTC
>NZ_JBLFJV010000013.1:250113-263176 GCF_047444975.1 Streptomyces sp. CWNU-52B
TGCGCGCGTCGGGGCCGCGCGACGGGTCCGTCCCCGACGACGAAGCCGCGTTCCTCACCCCGCACGACCACCCCGCACGTCCGCCGCCGGCACCCAGGTGCGGATGCCGGCGGCGGACGTGCGGGGCAGGGAGCGGGCCAGGGATCAGAGCGCGGAGGGCGCCGTCGGCCTGACCGTCGTCCGCGTCCCGTCGACCAGGCGCAGGAAAGCCTCGTCGAGGTCCTCGGTGCCGGTGATGGTACGGATGGTGTCGGGGGTGTCGTCGGCGATGATCCTGCCCTCGCGGACCAGCACGATGCGGTCGCAGCGGGCCGCTTCGTCCATGACGTGGCTCGAGACGAGGATCGTCACCCCGGTCGACCGGGCCAGCGTGCGGAAGTGGTCCCACAACGACCGCCGGAGCACCGGGTCCTGACCGACCGTCGGCTCGTCCAGCACCAGCAGCCGCGGCTGGGCGACCAGCGCGCAGGCCAACCCGGTGCGGGTGCGCTGCCCGCCGGACAGGGTGTGGACCCGCTGACCGGCGTAGGCGCTCAGCCCGGCCTGCTCGATCGCCGCGTCGACGGCGGCACCCCGCTTTCCGTACAGGGCGGCGAAGTGCCGTACGTTCTCCAGCACGGTCAGGTCCCCGTAGGTGCTGGGGGACTGGGTCACATAGGCGATGTCCCGGCGCAGGGAAGCGGTACCCGCGGGGCTCCCCATCACCGTGACCAGACCGCTCTTGATCTTCTGAAGGCCGACGACACAGCGCAGCAGCGTGGTCTTTCCACTGCCGCTCGGCCCGAGCAGACCGGTCACGGTGCCGGACGCGACCGTGAGGTTGAGCCGGTCCAGGACGAGTTTCCCACCGCGGTGGACCACGAGGTCACGTATCTCGACGACAGGTGTGTTCATGTCCGTTCTCCATTCACAGGACAGGGGGTGCGGGCGGGTGGACCGGTTCACGCGGTGCGCCGGCGGATGATCGCCGCGGTGCCCAGCAGCGCGGCGGCGGTGAGGCCCACCATCCCGAGACCGTTGACGAGCAGTTCGATGCCGCCGAAGGAGTGCTCCCGGGCGGCCGTCATGGAGCGCGTGATGGTGGAGAACGGCATCCAGCGTTCGAGGTTCTGCACCCAGGACTCCATCCGGTCCACGGGCCAGAACACCCCGCAGATCAGGAGCTGGGGCACCATCAGCCCCGGGACCAGCTGCGAGGCCTGTCCCTCGTTCTGGCACAGCGCGCTGCACACCAGTCCGAGGCTCATGCCGAACAGGGCACACACGGGCACCACGAGCGCGACCATCCACCAGGGGGTCGCCGTGTCCAGGCCGTCCACCAGATAGCCGACGGTGATCGTGGACCCCGCCTGGGCGAGGCAGATGACCACCGAGGCGCAGAGGTATCCCGCGACGAACTCCCGGCGGCCGGTGGGGGTGGCGAGCACCGCCTCCAGGGTCCCCCTGTTGCGCTCGCGCACGATGAGCGTGCTGCCCACCATGTACATGGACATGGCCGGGAAGATCCCGACCATCATGGCTCCGGTGGGGCTGAACTTCTCGGCCGAGTCGAAGAGATGGCGCACGAAGAACATCAGCAGGGCCGGCGCGACGATCAGGAAGGCGCGGGAGCGGGCGTCCCGGAACACCTCACGGAGAACGCGGAGCGTGATGGCCCGCGTGATCTGCACGGAGAGCACGGTCGGTTCCTTCCTAGGCGGTCCGCCGCCGGAGCAGGGTCGGTACACACAGGGCCGAGAGCAGGACGATGAGCGCGACCGTCACGGACGCGTTCACGATCGTGGCCGAGGTGAGGGAGGAGTGGGTCTGCAGGCCCTCGATGGCGGCGATCGCGTAGTGCCACGGCGCGATCGTGGCCAGGACCTGCATCCACCCGGTCATGTCGTCGTACGGGCGGAACAGCCCGGCCACCATCAGATGCGGCAGCGCGATAGCGGGCAGGACCTTCGTCAACTGCAGCTCGTCGTGCGCCAGGTTGACCACGAACAGGCCCAGCACCACCCCGAGCACACAACTGAGCAGGGCCATCACGGCGACCGCCCAGATCGGCCCGGCGGTGTCCAGCCCGAGCAGGCCGTAGCTCACCGACAGGGTGAGGGTGATCTGCGCCAGGGCGGGCACGGAGAAGGCCAGGACGTAGCCGATCAGCACGTCGAGCCGGGTCACGGGCGCCGACAGCAGGAACTCCAGCGAACCTCGGTAGCGCTCGCGCTGCATGGCGAACGCGGCGAACAGGAAGGCCGGGGCCGTGGGGAAGAGCCCGGCGACCAGGAGACCGGTCCGGTTGAACGACTCCGGGTACCCGCCCATCAGGCCGGCGCACAGCACCATGACGAAGGCCGGGGAGATGGTGAAGAGGAACAGCGTGCGGTAGTCCCGGCGCAGCTCCTGCAAGATCCTGCCCGTGATGTTCAGGCAGTTGTGAGAGATCATGTGATGGCTTCCCTTCCGGAGCCGGGGTGCGGTGACGAACGTTCGGACCTCACAGAACCCGCCGCCCCCTGACCATCTCCCGGCTGCTTTCCCGCAGAAAGCCGAGCATCAGCCGCCGTACGTCCGGGGGCGCCTGGCGGGCGGCCCACCACATGGTCTTGGCGACGCGCTTGGGGGTCGGATTGATGAAGCGCAGCTCCCGTTCGGTCCACCCCCAGTGCCGGGGTACGAACGCGGCCCGCTCCAGACGGTCGTAGAGCACGTCGGCCGCCTCGTGCCCGGAGGTCCGGCCGTCCGCGTAGGCCTGGCACTGGTCGACCATGGCGTCGAACAGCTCGCCGTAGCCCTCGTGGTCGGACCAGTGCAGGCCCGGGTTCTCGCAGTTCTCCAGGTCCAGGAGGTGGGCGTCGTCGCCGTCCTTGCGCCAGTTGCGGAACGCCTCCAGGGAACGGAAGGTCCCGGCGTTCGATCCCCAGGCCCAGATCCGGAACACGGCCGACCACAGCTCGTGGTGGGAGAACGACTGGTAGGCGGCGTTGACCAGTTTGTCGTTGCCGTCGAACAGGGCCTGCTGGCGCCGGTCGACGCCGGCGAACCGCTCGGCCGAGAAGTCGTCGTCCTGCACAGCCCGCAGAATGCGCCAGGCCAGGACGTTCACGGCCTCGCAGGTGTTGTGCAGACCGCGGGAGAACAGCGGGTCGATGAAGGCCGCGGCATGGGCGAGCAGCACCCAGCGGTCACCGACGGTGCGGCTGGAGGAGTACTGCAGGCGCTCGGTGGAGACCCACTCCCGTACCGGCTTGGCGCCCTCTAGCTGCCGTGCGACATCGGGGAAGCGCTGGACGTGGTGCCAGAAGTCCTCCTCGACGGTCGCGCCGGCCGGCTTGGGGTACGTCCTGGGGTCCAGGGTGAGACCGACGCTGCACAGGGGATTGCGGGAGCTGGCGTGGTTGTCGAAGGCGATGATCCAGAACCAGCCGCGGTCGAAGGTGTGGTGGACGGTCCCGTCGTACCAGGGGACCGGGGGAGTGTCGGCCTTGGGGCGCCGCAGCACGTCGTCGGTCCGCGGCACGTTCAGCATGTGGTTCCACATCGACCGCGAGTGGTGCTTGAACCGGCAGGGATTTTCGCGCAGTTGGAACTTCTGGGCGAGCGGTGAGCGGTAGCCGCTGGCGTCCACGACGTACCGGGCCCGGAACTGTTCGCCCTGACTGGAACTGATGGTCACCCCGGAGCCGTCGAAGTCGACGTCCTCGGCGGTGAACCCGGTCCGCGTGGTGCAGCCGTACTTGATGGCGACGTTGTGCAGGTACGCGTCCGTGTCCTGGCGCAGCATGTGCGCCGCCGGATGCAGCAGCAGCTTCGGGAAGTTGAACATCGTGACCTGCTGCGGGTCCTGCGCTTGGCCCTCGTCGTGCTTGAGGAAGCCGAAGTGGATCTTCTGGCCGTGCGCGGCGGAGATGACCTTCTGGCAGCCGGTGAAGGTGGACACGGCCATCAGCTCCGGCACGTCGTACCGCTCCGCCATGGTCCGCAGCGTCACCAGCATGTTGGGGATGGTGGACTCGCCGATGGCGAACTTGGGATGGGACTTGCTGTCGAGCAGAAGGACCTTCGCGCCCTGGCGGGCCAGAATGGCGCCCAGCATGGAGCCGGCGAAACCGGACCCCAGGATGGCGACGTCGTGGAGGTCCTTCTCTGGATTGTCGGTGGTCACGTCTACGCTCCGAAGTGGTGGGTTTCCGGCTCGGTGGCGGTTCATCGCCGGCTCGGTACCGGCTCAGTACTTGTCCGGCGCGGGCACGCGCAGACGGCGGCCGAGCAGGGGCCGTCCTGAGAGGAAATGCTTGAACTCCTCCGCGATCTCGAACTCGCCTTTCGCGAAGCGCTTCTTCATGAACAGGGTCAGCCCTTCGTACGTCAGCCTGCCGATTTCCTCCGGCGCGTCCTTCTTCGCCCACTTCAATACGTGGCGAATACGACTGACGGGCACGTCGAGGCAGTGCCGCTCGGGTTCTTCGAGCCCGAATTCCGGGGGCACGAAATCAGCCGTGCGAATCCGTTCGTTGATCGTCTTCGCCGCCACTTCGGCATTGAGTTCGTTCCGCTCGACGGCGTGACAGATTTCGCTGACCTCCCGCAGCAGTTCCAGGACCGGGGCGTAGGGCGACTCCTCGGGAATCGTCTTGCCCCGCCACCAGGCGTGCTCCAGCGGCTCCAGCACGGCTGTGTCCCGGGTCGCCAGATAGCGCGCGTACAACCGGTTGACCTCGAAGGTGGCGATGATCTGGCCGAGGGCCCAGATCCTGAACCAGGCGTTCCAGAGGTGCGGATCCCCGAACGAGACGTAGGCGTTGGCGCACAGGTCGTCGTTGAAGTCCAGCAGACCCTGTTCCAGCTCCTGCATGTGGGCGAAGCGCTCCACGGAGAAGTCGTCGTCGCGGATCGCGTCCAGCAGGCGGTGCGTCAGCGCGTGAACGGTCTCCATCGTGTTCGACATGCCCCGCGAGAACAGCGGGTCGATGAATCCGGCGGCGTGCGAGGTAAGGCACCAGCGGTGGCCGACCGTCTGCCTCGGCGAGTACTGCAGCCGTCCGGTGCGCACCCAGCTGCGCACCGGACGGGCGCCTTCGAACTGGGCGGCGATGTCGGGATACTTCACCAGGAAGCGCTGGAACTCCTCCTCGGGCGAGCAGTCGGGTTCCGGGTGCAGCCGCGGGTCGAGCTGGATGCCGATGCTGCACAGCGGGTTGGTGGCCCGGGGGTGGTTGTCGAAGGGGATGACCCACATCCAGCCGCCGCGGAAGAGGTGATGCAGGGTTCCCTCGTGCCACCGGCTCGGGAAGCCGGAGTCGGGCAGCCCCACGTCGTCGAAGGGCCGGACGCCGACGAAGTGGTTGAACAGGGTCCGTGAGTGGTGCCGGAACCGGGTCGGCTCCTCGCGCAGGGCGAACTTCTTCGCCAGCACCGACCGGTGCCCGCCGGCGTCCACGACGAACTTCGCCCGTACACCGCCACCCGTCGCCAGCTGCAGCGTCGCACCGTCGTCGTCGAAGTCCACGTCGACGACCGGCTGCTGCTGCAGGACACGCGTGCCGTACTTCACGGCGACGGTCAGCATCCACGAGTCGACGTCCTGGCGGAAGTAGTGGTTCTCCGTGTTCAGGATCTTGGGGATCTGGAAGTGCGTGCGGTCGGCGGGGTTCTGCCGCTCACCCTCGTGGTGGTACAGAAAACCGAAGTTCCGCTTGACTCCGCACTGGGTGGTGACGTTGGCGTACACGCCTTCGAAGGTCGCCAGATGCTTGATCTCGGGAACGCCGTACCGTTCGGCGACGAGGCGCATCATCATCGAGGTGAAGGGAATGGTGGACTCCCCGATGGTGAATTTCGGGTGAGTGCTCGCGTCGATCAGCACCACCTTCGCGCCGTTCCGCGCGAGGCACGCGGAAAGAATCGAACCGGCCACTCCGGATCCGATGACTGCGACGTCATAGAGTGAACGACTTGCTCCGTCGTCGGCCATATCCCGTTTCTCCGTTCACAGGCGGTTGGCATGCGTCCCGGGGCATGGTGTCCCGCACTCCTCGATGACTGGTCGAGTCCCGCTGCCGGCACTCGGGTGTCCGCTCCTCCGTGAATGCCGGGCCGCGGCCGAAAGGAGATCGTTCGAGTCCGTCTCAAGGGAGGGCGGCTAATTTCCGTCGCGGTTCGATCGGTATGGCGGACATGCCCGGGAGGAGCGGCCGATGAAATCCCCTGACCCCGCCGAAGCGGTGGACGTCCACCGCACGGCACCGGATCCCGAGGAGAAGTACGACGTCGCGATCCTGGGGGCGACCATGACCGCCGGACTGCTGGGCGCCGTACTGGCCCGGCAGGGCCTGCGCGTGCTGATCGTCCCGGCCGCCGGTGACCGGACCGAGGCGTCCGGCGAGACGACCGTGCCCTACACCGCCGAGGTCTTCCTGCTCCTCGCCCACCGCTTCGACGTGCCGGAGATCGCGGCGTTCGGCCTCTTCAGCGATCTGCCGGCCGACATCAGGCGGTCCAGTGGGATCAAGCGGAGCCTCGGTTTCCTCTATCACCGTGCGGGCCTGCCTCAGGATCCCACCGAGAGCATGCAGTTCAACGTGCCGGGCGAACACGCGGAATGGCACCTGGAACGGCGCAGCGTCGACACGTACACCGTCCGCCTGGCACACCGTTACGGCGCCCACGTACTGCCGCCGGAGATCCACGTGACCGACGCGTGGACGGAGGCCGACGAGGCGCGGATCACCACCAGCGACGGCCGTGGCCGGCGAGCGCGCTACCTCGTCGACGTCGGCGGACCTGACTCCCCGCTGGTGGCGAGGAACGGCGGCGACGACCCCGAACCGCGGCTGGCACTGCGCTCCCGCGTGCTCACCACGCACATGACGGGCGTGACACCGTTCGAGGAGCTCCACGGCAGCGCCGACTACCCCCGTGTCACGCCCTGGTCGCAGGGGACCGTGCACCATCTCTTCGACGGCGGCTGGATCCAGCTCGTCCGGTACGACAACCACCCGGCCGGCGCGAACCCGGCCACCGGAGTCACCCTCAGCCTCGACCCCGGCCGGTGGGAAGGGCTCCCGGCCGACCCCGAGGAGGCGTTCCGGGCCGTGGTGGCCCATTTCCCCGACCTGGAACGGCAATTCGGGTCCGCGACCGCGGTGCGTCCCTGGACGAGCGCACCGCTGTGCCAGCGCACCGCCTCCCGCACCCACGGCGAGCGGTGGTTCGCGCTGGAGCGGTCCGCGGCGCGCAACGACCTGTTCCTGTCCCGGGACGTCACCATGGCCGCGGAGATGGTGCACGCGCTCGCCTCCGTCCTCGTCCCGGCGGTGCGGCGCGACGACTTCTCCCCGGCCGCGTTCAAACGGGTCGCCGCCTTCCAGGACGAACTCGGCGCCTTCAACGACCGGTTGCTGCACGCCGCCCGGGTCGCCTGCGGGGACTTCCGGCTCTGGAACGCCTTCGCCCGGGTCTGGCTCCTGTGGCAGATCCTCGCCGACCTCTCGCTCAAACGGGCCCGGCTGGACTGTGCGGCTCAGGGCGGGCGGGACTGGGCTCCCGTCGAGCGGTTCGACCTCGGCGGCATCTGGTTCCACGTCCCGGCCGGTCTGCGGTCCGTCATCGACCGCACGCTGCGGACCATCGAGCGGGTGGCGGCCGGCGAACTGGCCCCGCACCTGGCCGCGGACCGCGTCTTCGCCGCTCTGCGTCGCGAGCCCTGTGTCCCGCCGCTCTACGCGTTCGGCGACCCCGGGGCCCGCGTGTACCACTTCACGATGCCGAAGCGGCTGCGGATGCTGTGGTGGGTCAAGACCTCCGCGCCACCGGACTTCCGCCGCCTGCTGACCAGGGACAACGTCACCTCGGTGACCTCAGCTTCGGCCCGCTAGCCGCACCGTCCGCATGGTGCCGCCGCCCGCGCAGGGCGGCGGCACTTCGCCGTGCGGCCCGGCAGCGAGATGCTCAGGAGGTGCCGAAGCCCACGCGGAGGGCCCGCCGTCGGCCCCGGGGCGGGGGCCGGCGACGGGCCGAGTGAGGCCGGTCGGTCAGACGGCGTCGGGCAGCAGCCGGGCGTACCCGCCGCGCCAGTACGTCAGGGGCAGGTGTTCCTGGGCCGAGCCACCGCCCACCACCCGGCCGATGAGCAGCGTGTGGTCGCCGGCCTCCACCGCGTCGTGCACCGCGCACTCGGCGTGCCCGATCGTGGCCGGCATCAGGGGGATGCCGGTGACCGGGCCCGCCGTCCAGCGGACCCGCTCGAACTTGTCGGCCGCGGGGGACGCGAACAACTGCGACACGGTCTGGCCCTGCGCGCTCAGGATGCTCACCGAGAACAGGCCGCGCTCCAGGACGGCCCGCAGTGTCCCGCTGCGGTTGCTGACGCTCGCCAGCAGCAGCGGCGGCTCCAGCGACACACTGCACACCGCCGAGCAGGTCAGCCCCCGCGGTTGGTCCTCCTCGTCGTACGTGGCCACCACCGAGACACCGCTGGCCAGGGATGCCATGACCGTGCGGAACAGCTCGGTGTCGACGGACGGGGACGTCGTGGACGCGGTCATCGCGGTCGCCGGGCTCCGCATCACAGGTCACCCGCTTCCACGGCCTTCGTCAGGGCGGGCCGGTCGAGCTTGCCGTTGGAGGTCCTGGGCAGGTCCTCCGTGAGGTGCAACACGTCGATGTTCATATAGGTGGGCAGCCTCTCCGCGCAGCGGTGCTTGACGGCGAGCAGGGAAGGCCGTTGTCCCGGGGAGGGGACGACGACCGCGTGCAGCCGGGACGCGAGGCCCTCGCCGATCACCAGTACCGTCACCTCGGCGACGGATTCCAGGGTGCCGACGGCCGCCTCGATCTCGCCCAGCTCGATCCGGTTGCCGCGTATCTTCACCATGTGGTCGCGACGGCCGATGTACTCCAGGTTCCCGTCCGGCCCGAGCCGGGCGATGTCGCCGGTCCGGTAGGGGCCGCGGTGCGGCTCGCGCCCCCAGTAGCCGAGCATCACCGTCGGTCCGGTCACGACCACCTCGCCCTCCCCGCCGGGCGGGGCGTCCAGGACAACGGTGTCACCCGAGCAGGCCCGGCCGATCGGCAGCGGCGACTCGCGGTCCAGATCGGCCTCCGTGACCTCGTACGACGTGCAGACGTTGGTCTCGGTCGGCCCGTACCAGTTGAGCAGCCGCACCCGGGGCCAGGCCTTGCTCAGCGCCTGGACGTGATGGATGGCGAACGGCTCGCCGGCGAAGACGCAGGCCCGCAGCGCGGTGGGAGCGCTGCCGTCCAGCAGCTCCCCCTCACGGATCATCAGGCTGAGCGTCGACGGCACCGAGTACCAGACGCTGATCTTCCGCTCGCGGATGAACTGGGCCAACTGGAAGGGTGCGTAAGCCAGTTGTTCCGGTACCAGGTGCACGGAGGCGCCGACCTTGAAGGCTCCGTAC
The DNA here is from genome assembly GCF_047444975.1 of Streptomyces sp. CWNU-52B. Taxonomy (NCBI): domain Bacteria; kingdom Bacillati; phylum Actinomycetota; class Actinomycetes; order Kitasatosporales; family Streptomycetaceae; genus Streptomyces; species Streptomyces sp. CWNU-52B. Next base: position 259,521 of record NZ_JBLFJV010000013.1, read on the forward strand.
AGATCGAAGACGGACAGGTCGAAGTTGAACGGCGCGTGGTTCGACAACCGGTCCCCGGGTGTGAGCCGAAGCTCCCGCACGGCCCAGTCCACGAAGGCCAGGGCGTTGCGGTGACTGATGCACACGCCCTTCGGCTCTCCGGTGGAACCCGAGGTGTAGAGGATGTACGCCGGGTCGTCCGGGCCGTTCTCGTACGGCTCCGGGGGCGCTCCGGCAGACGCCTGCGCCAGCAGATCCTCGAACCCGGCCAGCGGGGCCGCGTCCCACCCCGCCGCGCGGGCCCGTTCCACCCCGCTCCGGTCGGCGACCACCAGTGCCGGCTCGCAGCTCGACGCGATCCGCGACAGGCGCGTCGGCGGATTCGAGCCGGTGACCGGAACGTACAGGGCACCGATGCGCAGCGCGGCCTGCATGACCGCGATGGCGTGCACGCACTTGTGACTCCACACCAGCACGCGGTCCCCCGGACGCACCCCGCGCAGCAGCAGCGCCGTAGCGGCGCGGTCCGTGAGCCGGTCGAGGGTCCGGTAGTCGACGGCTCCCTCGTCGCCGTGCACGGCCATCGCGTCGGGACGAAGCCGGGCGGAGTCGTACAGAAGTCGGTGCAGGCTGATCGTGGTGCTCATAGTCCCAGCTCCCTCGAGATGATGTCGCGCTGGATGTCCGATGTGCCGGAGAAGATGACGGAGGACACCGAGTCGCGCAGCGCGGCCTCGATGCCCTCGCCGCGCAGATAGCCGCGGCCGCCGAAGAGCCGTACGGCGTCGAGCGCGGTGGTCAGTACGCCTTCGGAGACGGCGAGTTTGGACAGGGCGGCCCACAGGTCTGCCGGACCGCCGCGGTCCATCTCCCAGCAGGCGCGGTACAGGAGCAGCCGGGCGCTCTCCGTGCGCAGCTTCATGTCCGCGATCCGGTGTGACACCGCCTGGAAACGCGCGATGCGGCGTCCGGACTGACGCCGTTGCCCGGCGTGTGCCACGGCCCGGTCGATCAGCCGGTCGGCGAGCCCGAGGAAGCCGGCGAAGAGACAGGCCCGTTCCCAGCCCATCGAGTGCTGGAAGATCCAGCCGCCCTGGCCGGGGGCGCCCAGCACCTGGTCGTCGGGGACGAAGCAGTCCTCGAAGCGGATCCGGCCGGCCGGGCACTGGGACATGCCCATCTTCTCGAACGGCTCGCCGGCCCACAGCCCCGGGGCCGCACGGTCCACCACGAAGCCGGTGACCCCCAGATGGCCGGCCTTGGGATCCGTGGTCGCGTAGGTCACGAACACGTCCGCGACGGGACCGTTGCTCACGAAGCTCTTCTCGCCGCTCAGGATCCAGCCGCCGTCGGTGCGCTCGGCGGTGGTCGCCAGCCGCGAGACGTCCGACCCCGACTCGTCCTCCGTCATGGCGTTCGCGGCGATCAGCTCACCCGAGCACATCCCGGGCAGCACGCGCGAGCGCAGCGCGGGCGTACCGAAGTCGACGATCGGCATCGCGCACGCGAAGAGATGCGCACAGGCCCCGAAGACCAGGCCGGTACGGTCGCATCCGCGCCCGAGTGCCTCCACCTGACGTGCGGTGTCCAGCGCGCCCAGACCGCCGCCGCCCAGTTCGGCGGGGACGGACAGGCCCAGCAGACCGAGCTTGCCCAGCTGCGTCCAGTCCGTCCGGGTGTACGGGCCGGACGTCTCGGCACCGGAGGAGAACACCTCACGTACGGAGGCCAGAGTGCGGTCGTAGACGTCCCGTTGGTCCGCGGTCCACGCGAAGTCCATGGTGCGTGCCTGCCTTTCCGGTTACTTGGGAGTGGTGATCAGCGTGTGGTCCGGATGCGGCGCACGGGCATGCGACGGCAGGAGGCCGTCCTCGTCGTGCCCCTTCGGGTGCCCCAGGAGAAGTGACAGCAGCGGGGCCGCCATGGCGGTCGTGACCAGAGCCATCACGACCATCGCGCTGAAGAGCTCGACACTCAGCAGGCCGAGGTGCAGACCGACGTTGAGGATCACCAGTTCGGTCAGACCGCGCGTGTTCATCAACAGGCCGAGCGTCGTGGCGTCCCGCCAGCCCATCCCCGTCAGCCGGGCCGGGATCGCCACCCCGCCGAGTTTGCCGAGACAGGCCACCGCCACGACCGCCAGGAGCACCAGGGCGCCGCCGCCGGTGATCGTCGTGAGGTCGACCGACAGTCCGGTCACCACGAAGAAGAGGGGCAGCAGCAGCCTGCCGGTGTTCTGGAGCGGTGCGAAGGCCGTCTGCAGGAGTTGCTTGTCACGAGGCATGATCAGGCCGAAGAAGAAGGCTCCGAAGATGGCGTGGATACCGATCTGCGAGGTGAGCCAGGCCGAACCGAAGGCACCGAACGCGGCCAGCGCCACGGTGTAGGAGCGCGCGGAGGCGGACATTCGAGTGACCAGCCGGGCCAGACACGGCCGTACGATCCACAGCATTCCGGCCACGTAGACGATGGACCAGCCGACCACGGTGAGGAAGCCGGCTGTTCCCGAGGCCGTCGCGAGCGCCACGACGAGGGCGAGCATGCACCACGCCAGGACGTCGTCGGCGGCGGCCAGGGCGAGGGAGAGCGCGCCGGGCATGGTGAACTGCAACCGCTGGTCGGTGACGATCCGCGCGAGCACCGGGAAGGCCGTGATCGACATGGCCACACCGAGGTAGAGGACGAACTGGAGCATCCCCACCTGCTTGCCGTTCACCGTCCCGTAGGCGTCATGGATGAGGGCGGCAAGGCCTATGCCCAGGCCGAGCGGGAAGGCGATCGAGCAGATCCAGATGATCCCGGTCGAGCGCCGGCGCCCCTTGAGGGTGGCCGCGTCGAACTCCCAGCCGATCACGAACATGTAGAGGATCAGTCCGACCTGGGCCGCCGTGTTCAGATGCGCCCGCGCCTCGACGGGGAAGAGGCGCTCGGGCAGGTCACCGGGCAGCAGGCCCAGAAGACTCGGCCCCACGCAGATGCCGGCGGTGATCTCACCGATGACCGCGGGCTGCCGGATGCGGCGGGCACCGAAGGCGAAGAGGGTGCCGGTCAGCAAGGTCAGGGCGACTCCGCCGATGATCGTCGTGCTCAGCCACTCGGCATGTTCGGGCGCGCTCACACGGACTCCTTGATGAAGAGGGACGGAGGGGGACGGAGAGGGGAGGGAAGTCATCGGCTCCAGGTGTCGCCGCCGGTGAGGAGGGTTGCCAGGTCGCCCTTGCCGTGCTGTTCGACGGCCGTGTCGAGCTGGTCGGCCATCTGGGTGTCGTAGACGGGGCGGTCGACGGAGCGCAGGACGCCGATGGGGGTGTGGTGGAGGGTGTCGGGGTCGGCGAGGCGGGAGAGGGCGAACGCGGTGGTGGGGGAGGTGGCGTGTGCGTCGTGGACGAGGATCAGTGGTTCGTTCTCCGGGGTGACGGTGACGACGCGCAGGTCTCCGGTGGCGGGGTCGCGTACGACGCCTTTCGAGCCGGGGCCGCCCTCGGTGTGGGGGGTGCCGAAGCGGATGGGCTGTCCGTGTTCCAGGCGGATCACGGCTTCCTGGGCCTGTTGTTTGTCCTTGATGGCTTCGAAGGCGCCGTCGTTGAAGATGTTGCAGTTCTGGTAGATCTCGACGAGGGCGGTGCCGGGGTGGGCGGCGGCCTGGCGCAGGACGTCGGTGAGGTGTTTGCGGTCGG